>NZ_AP017372.2:1652500-2252500 GCF_002356555.2 Halorhodospira halochloris | reverse complement strand
GGGCTGATTATTGATCCTCATCGCAAGCATTTAGACTTGTGTATAACTTACGTGACTAATTGGTATTGACATACAAATGTCAAGCTCCGGCTACGCCGGGGCGGGCCGCCCGACCCGAGCTGCTTAGTGGCGGGTTTTCCGTGCCTGCATGTCGTCTGCTAGAAGCTGGAGCATACCACAGAGATTTTTTGGCAAGCGCTAATTGCTAATTCTCTTCTGAACCGCTGGAAGCTCAGGCAGTCTCGTAACGTAATCCAGCTGCTCTTTGGTTTCAACTGCCCCGGGGCGGGCCTGCCGGACTCGGCCGAGAGCTTCATCAGGGCTGAAACCAAGTTCGACAAGCAGCCGGCAGGCTATAACTCCAGTACGTCCCAGACCGCCGAGGCAGTGTATGCAGATCCTTTCTCCTGCGCCCAAGCAGGAGTGCAGGTCGTCAGCAATAGGCTCCCAGTTCTTCTCCGCCTTGGCGCTAGGCACCGAGCCGTCGATTATCGGCAGGTGATGCCAGCAGTGATCGCCAAGTCGTTCGCGAATTCGGGCGCCTAAATCGCCAACCCCAAAACTGACGAGCTCGCTGTTTTCCATCAAGGTGACTACCCGGCTCGCACCCCACTGCACGATGCTTTCGATATCATCATCGAGCTTGCGTTGCCAAGGATGGACTCGCCCGGGCCCGATTTTGCCAGGGCAGAGCGTCATCCCAATGCGTCCACCGCTTGGGAGGAGGATGCTGTCTACACGGAGAGGTTCGGTAGCCATACTCTGCTTTCTATCTGCTTGCCTAAACGCGAAGCTAGCATAATTCGTGAGTATGAAAATATTGGCTTTGGGGTTAGCTGCATGGTGCATCAGGCACATTAGGGTAGTGCACCTGCTGCATGGGGGTAGTGCATCTCGTGCAGGGGGGTGGTGCACCAGATGCACACCAATCTAGAACTGAATCTATAAATGAATCTAAACCTACCCCTAACCCCCACAGGATCGTTGATCGATTGGTTAGTAGGTGGGGGTGTGGGTTACAAAAAATTCACACTGGGGCTAGCGAAGCACAGAAGTTAGGTTTAGTATTCCACCGATCACAACTAAGTGCCCAGGGACAGAGGCGCTGACAACAGGACTCAAGGATGACCCGTCTATGCTCACTCAAGCAGAACCCACTTCCAGGCTACCTTGCTTCGCATTTCCCCCATGCTTTGGCGGTTATGGTGCCGAGCTTGCTCCAATTACGCTCAAAAACTTTGCTAGCAGACTTGGCGTTAGGTCTTTTTGCACAGAAGATGGCTACGCTACGCTCTTATCTACTGAGTTACGGCATGTGATAACTGCCATGACTTCAGTTGCCCCTAACAGATTGATTTTCGGTTCTCTTATAGGCTACTGGTCAAAGATTACTCAGCAAGCCTTTAAGCTGCAGGAGTCAGGGCTTGTGGGGTTGTCTCCACAGAGTTTTCCACAGTTTTTGTGAACAATGACAGCAAGCTGCATGCGCACAGCGCGCTGCACAGGCTCATCGCAAGCGCAGGCCGGGGCCCCGGCCGAGGCTGAGCGACGAGCAGCTGCACCAGGAGATCCGGGCGCTCATCCAGGGCAGCGCGTTCACCGGCGAGGGCCACCGCAAGGTCTGGGCCAAGCTGCGCCAGCTGCGCGGGGTCTACACCTCCCGCAAGCGGGTTCTGCGGGTGATGCGCGAGCACGAGCACTGATGCTCTTCGATCACCAAAAAGGATTTTATGCCGCGATGGATAACGTCACCCGAGCAATTCCTCAAGTTGGGTAAGCTGTTCGGCGTGTTTTTCGGGGTTTTCAGTCATCAATTTCTTGATGTTCAGAATCTTCCAGCGCACAGCGGGCAGATTGGCTGCCTGCGGGCGGTCGATGATATCGAAGTCGGGCGCGCCGTCATGCAGGCTGACCAGAAAGCGTTTCGCATCCTCGCCTAAGCGGGATTGGATGTCCGTGACCACCTTCTTGCGGGTTAATAGGAGTTCGTTAAGGGTGACGGGTGTCTTCGTCATCCCCTCAAATTCCTGTCAAGATCAATAAGATTCGGATTGAGAAGTTCGTGCACCGGGCGTGGTGAGCTGGCAATGTAAATCAGGAAGGTGCGGAATAGATCGTCCGTGATCCCTTCGTGCTCGTAGAGTAGCTTGATGTCATAGATGTCGCGTGGATGCTGGCGATCGAGGGCGGCGTGGAGCTTTCCGCTGAACAGGTCTTCGAATGCGGCGATCTGCATCTCCGCGTACCCAAATTCATCTTCGACGGCCTCGGTAACTGCGCGGGATTCTGGTTCATGGACGACGCCACGCATGACGGGGGAGGTCTCGACTTTGATTTCGGCGCTTTTGAGACGGGCAAGCAAGCGTGTGGTACCACCTCCGACCTTGATGAGTTGGGTTTTGGCGCCCACGATAGCGTCTTCGATGGATAATGCAAGGCGATCCATCGCTTCATTGATTCGGCGAGGCTAGTCTCGCGATCCTTGATCGGCAAGTAGGTCAGGTCGATATCGACCGACAGGCGTGGCAGGTCGCGGTAGAACAGGTTGATCGCCGTCCCACCCTTGAGGGCGAAGATCGGTTCGTTGGCGACATGCGGGAGTATGCGGACGAGCAGCGCAACCTGGGCTTCATAGGTTTTACGCGCCATCGCTTACCTCCGGCTTTACGAAATCTTCTGGCACCATGATGCGATAGCGCGGGTGCATCCTGCCGCCACTGACCAGTGCACGGTCGCCGCTCCCGAGGTTGAATTCTTCCGCATCCAAGCGCTTGCGCCAAGGGTGGTCGTGGCGGTCGGCGAAGACGAAAAACAAGCGCTTGACCTTGATTTTCTTGCAGCTGTGCAGCAGCGCCGAGAGTGTGCGCGGGCGCAGTGTTGTCAGGCTTTCGAAGATCCTGTCGAGGTTGTGAAAGGTCTCATGCGTCGGCAGCTCGTCCATGGCTTCCATTACCGCCCGTTCGGGAGATGAAATCCTCAGTTGCCAGTCCCATGACAGGATGGTTGCCGCATCTTTATTGTCCTTGGTCAGACCGAGGGCGCGATCCACGAACAAAGATGTTCTGCGGGTTTCTATCGGGGCGCTCAGGGGCAATCTGACGAGCCAGGTTGGTATGGCGTCCCCATAGACCCGAACCGGTACGTTGCTGCCCAGATGCAGATAATGGTCGAAGCCGTGCTGCCCGAGGGCGCTCGTGCCGCCAACATGGACATCGTAGCCCATAACGTATTGCATCGAGAGCAGGCAGACCTTCCAGTCGATTACGCCGGTCTTGGGGGCGTTTGGCGCGGGGCGTCGGAAGACGCCGCGATGGACGCGTGTCAGCCAGCCGTTCTTGACGTAGGCATAGGTCGAGCGGCGGCCTATGCCGTGGCGCTCCAGCCAAGCAGAGTCCACAAGGAAGCCTGCGGGCACCGCTTCCAGCAACCTCTTGAGGTTGTCTCTTTTTTGTCTACTCATAGTAGACATAATCGCACATAAGCAAAGAGCCTGTCACGTGGATCTTTGATGAGGATCTGAAACGTCCATCACAAGTAGACAAGAAGGGTGCATATCAAAGGGGGCAACCATGAAAGCGCTAGCAGTGCCTGATGGTGGGCAATCGCCACTTCGCGTGCACCGCCGGCATGCGTTCCGCTCCGCCGACCCGCTTACCCACTAGAACCGCGGTTTGGCCCGTTCGCTATGTGAGCAAGTCTGCGTGCCCGGTGAGGTCGCTGGTCTCGCCGAGAGGGCGAAGAGCGGATCGTGCTGACACTGCCCCGTGTGCCCGTTGCACGCGCTACGCGATTCTGCACAGGCGGAGAACGCAACGCTCCGAGAGCCGCGCCACGCCGAATGTCAAGTGCAAGATCCTGATTATGGACGGGATCGGCTCTTGGTCACCGATTGCTCAGCGGGCCCCGAGCCTGCTCATTGCGCCGGGACCCTGCGTCTCCTCCACAGACTTTTCCACAGGTTCTGGGGAAAACCGCGCCTAGGGTGCGTCGGTCCCCTGGGCGCCGGCCAGCGCCTCAGCCGCGACCTCCCGGGGCAGCTCCCGCCGGCTGCCGTCGGCCGCCACCACCTCAAAGCGCTCGCCGTCGAGGTAGTGCGCCCGGCGGCCCGCGACGTGGAAGGCGACCCGGCCGCGCCGGCCCGCGGCGGCGGGATCCCGCGGCGGCAGGGCCCGGAGCTCGAGATCGGCGCCCCGCGCCCGTAGCGCCTCGTATGTTGTTGGCTGCCAAAATCCGTACATATTTGGCGGAGGATTCAAGAACACGCATAACTACTGGGTAGCTAAAAGCTAAGACTAGCTACCACACACTGTGTCGATTTCTGCTTTCGCTTGTCCCTTCTTTTCCTTATAAACCAGTAACTGGCTCTGTGGGCCCTGTGGGCGAGAGCCCTGAGAGTGTGGGCAGGCGGTGGGCAACCCGCAGGGTTGTCCACGGGCTGTCCACACGGCCCGTAGGGCTCAGGGCGGCGCGAAGCGCTCGTCCACAAGTCCACAGAGCTATTGCTTATGCAGCTAAAAGTAATGGAGATTTGCTTATAAGAGGGTGAGAATCGGTAGGCAAGTAGTAAGGGCGACGCGACATCAGGTAACCAGAGGCTGACAACCCTCCTGATGCCACGCCCACCGCGTCCTGCGACACGGCACTTATCAGTATCCTCGGGTTTAGCGCCGTTGTCCAGTGTTTGCAATTTACCTGGATAAGCGCCCCGATGAACCAGCCTAAAGCATTGACCCGCCGACTTTTCTTTTGCGATTGCTGCAATCGACAGGTCATGATCTGCAGTCAATGCGATCGCGGCAATCGCTACTGTAGTCAGCAATGCGCAACTGCTGCCCGCCGCCAGTCCCTGCGCGAGGCGGGTAGGCGTTATCAAGACTCTAGGCGAGGCAAAGCCAAGCATGCAGAGCGCCAGAGTCGTTATCGAGCCAGGGCCCGGACTCGACCCCTATCCCTATCCCTAAGCCGAGACAAAAAAGTGACGCATCAGGGTTCCACACCTGTTGATAGTGATGCTTCACTTAAGCTCTCGCAGCCAGATAACCAAGCTCGAGCACGGCCTGTTCAGCGGCCCGATTATCAGCAAGCGCGCCGACTACAGAGAGCGCCCCGCGCTGTGACTTCTGCGCTCGCCCGTGCTCGGTATTTGTCCGCACAAATACCCTGCGCCGCTATTCTCGCCGCGAGCCGTTGCGCCCCTCGGGTCCCTGAGATCCGGCGAGAATTGCCTTGCGCTAAGCCCGAGGCGCATGTTTCTGCGCTCATCTCGCCGAGCATATGGAGTGTAAGGATATGGCTATATCCAAAGAGCTTGAGGCGCAGATCCGCCTATAGCTACGACGGGGTAGTCTACAGATAGCTGTGGAAATGTCAACATCTGTCGTAACGTGTTGAGTTAAAAGACGTCATATCCCGGCCTGGATCAAGGGTCTCACTCGTGTCAGCGGCCAAAAAGCAAATGCAGGAGATTAGGTCAGCTCCGGACCGGGGGGCCGCGATTATGCAGGTGAAACGTACCTGAGATTGTCGGTATCCGACGCCTGCTCGACGTGAGCAAGCGATCCGGGTCTGACCGGCAAGGTGAGAAGACTGGCATCGTCCTGCAAGCAGTCGCGTGGCGTACCTGCTTCAAGATGCTCCTGCCAGTAGCCATCGGTGCTGAGCAGCAGCGTTTGGTCCTGACACAGCGAAAAAACGTGGTTCTCGGGAGGGCAGAAACGCCTGGCGTTCAGGCTCCGGGTTAGCTGCTGTTCCCGGCGTTCTTGCTCTTCAGGTGAGCATGAAGATGGCAGGCCGGGCTGATGTACCAGGAGGTGTGGCGTGGTCAGCCAGCGCGTCTTGGTCGGACGCCGCAGGCCTACACGACAGTCACCACAGTGCCAGACGTGCATCGCCAGCGTCTCCAGGTCGAGGCTGACCATGCAGTAGCTGGCGATATCGTGGAGAAAGTCGTGGCGGAGCTGGGCATGTGCCTGTCTGAGGCGTGCACCAACCGTTGCCTGCGAGCGAGTGGATGCCTCGGCCAGCGCCTGCATCACGGTATCGGCCCAGTGCCGTGCCAGTTCCGCGCCTCGTGGCCCCTTTTCCGCACCGTCGACCAGCACCGCCAATAGGTGCTGGCCTTGCTGACCCACTGCTGCGGCATCGCTGTTGCGGGCACGCTCGCGGCCTTGCTGGCTGAACCAGCGGGCCTGCATCAGCCACGCACCCCGGTCAAGATCTCTAGGCGCTCGAAGAGCAGTGCCTCCCGGTCCGGGTCGCCAGCTTGGCTCTGCACGGCATAGCTAAAATCATCTTTGCCAAGGAGCTCGCTGAGCTCGGCGGCGATGTAGGCCTGGAGTGCGCTGTCGGCTGCTCGCACCTCATCGAGCAGTTCGGGACGGCCATCTACCAGATTGAGGATGTCCTCGATGTCGTTGCTCGACAAAGGATCACTCTCGCCGCGCCCCTTGTAGGCCTCCAGCTTAGTGGCGATGAACAGCGGCGGCGTGACCACGCGAATCGTGAGATCGCCTCCCAATGAGACGGGCTCTGCCGTTTTCAGCGCCAATGGGTACCAGTGGTTACTGAAGCCGAGCACCTCGTCATGGTCCGGGATCAAGTCGATGCGTAGTTCCCCCAGTTTCATGGCGCAGATAGGCATCTCCCCGTCCATCGGAGAGGGATCCTTGAACCCCTTGGTCTTCAGCGCTTCCTTGAAGCGATTCAGGTGCGCATAGGTCATGACGCTGATAATCAGATCCACGTCGTCGGTGCTGCGTACCTGCTCACGGGTGAACGCATCGGTAAGCAGTAGCCCAGTCGTGCAGCCCCCAACGAAGGCCACTTGGTCGCGCAGTTCGGTCCCGAGGCCCTCAGCCACCCGACGCAGCATGGCGCGCTGATCGTCAAATAGGCTCATCGTTTACTCCAGATACTCTGCCAGCCGCTCAGCAGCGACCTTGCTCTCGCGGGGATGGCCCAGTCGAATGGCATCGACCAGGGCCAACATGGCGTACAGTTCGGGGTCGCGACGCACCGCAAAGGGCACACTCTTGAACAGCGGCTCGATGGCCTGGCCTTTGCTGTTGCCCCGGGCGTCTGGCCACACCATCGGCAGTTCACCCGCGCTATACAGCTGGCCCTCCAGCACTGGTGCCGCGAAGGTCGTCGCGATGCCGCGGGTTATTTCGCCGGGCTTGGCCGGGAACACATAGCGCACTCCATGCACGATGAATTTTAACAAGGCGCGGACATTGGCGCGCGGCACGCCGGTGCTGCGCTCCTTGCGGACCAGGCCTACCTCCAGGCAGCGCTGCAGGGCTAGGCTCACCTGGCTCTTACTGATGCCGGTTTCCTCGGCCAAGGCTCGCACGCTGTAGCGGGAGAGCAGCTGATCGTCATCGAGCCCAGGCATGCTCTCTTGGCACAAGTCGCTGCCGACATCATCCAGAGCCCAGTCCCGCCAGTCATCGGGAAGCGCCTTTGCTCCCTTGCTGGCGTGAGTGTCGTGGCCATGGCCCTCCCTGCTTCTCAGGGCTACCAACTTCAAAAGCAGACCAATATCTTGACTTTTCAAAACGTCACCAACCCTTCCTGTCCCGCGTCCTAGGACACGGGACAGGTTTGATTAAGTGCCGCTGCCTTGTCAAGTAAAATCGCTCAGCGTAGGTGAATCCGCTTGTTGGCCTGAATGGCGTCGTCGAGCTCTCTCTTGAGGGCATCCAAAAAGGCGTCGACATCCTGCTGGCTCACCAGATTGACACCGTCAAACAGAAAGAACGAGTAGCAAACGACCGGTTCGTTTTCACGCTAGGTGTATCCAGATCGATATCGAGCGACGGGCTGCGACCTACTGGAACCGCTTGATGGGACGGCTAACCAAGATGCAGCCGCTACCAGGATAGCCGAAGCACCCACTACCAAACTTCTATAATGCCGCCGGCAACGCCGGCGGGGGGCTCCCAGTTTCAACAGCCACAGCCATAAGCACCTGATGCGCCGGGGGCGCAAATCAATCTTGGCACAACATTAGGCGGTGGTTGCTTGTTTCGGCGGCTTCACCTCCATATCTTTAAATAGCTTACGTTGCAGATTGCTAACCGAAACGCCGGTATGTGACTCGCCGTTTATCTTGACCCTATGCCATTGCACTGATTCCAGCGCTTCTAGTGCGCGCTCGACGCTATATTCTGACTTATTGGCCTTAAGGCGCATGCGCAGTACACGGTATAGAATCAAGGCTAGAAAGCAGATCAGCGCGTGAGCCCGCATTCGATCCGGCAAGCGGTGATGCACTGGTGCGATCTGCAGGGTGCTCTTCAAGGCCCGAAATCCGCGCTCGATATCAGCTAAGGAGCGGTAGCGGTCGACTATAGGGAGCCTCTATAAACTGTCTATCAGCCTACAATTGAGGCTGAGATCAAAGCGCAAGATCCAATTTGTCTATCGGAGCCACCTATTTTTGTTAGGCTGGAACGGTCTTGCCCCTGCCGTCTCAAGCTGTGTAGCCCGGCGCATGTTGTACACCGCTTGTACACCGCGCAGCGCAGGGTCAACTGGAAGCGGGCCCGACCGAGACCGATTGTATTCAGCACAAGCGCCTCCATGTGCCTCATGCATGCTACCGAAGACATGCTCTACCCGGGCGCGGAACTGTGCACTACGTTGATTGCGATCTTGCTAACCCATCGACAGGATTCCCAGTGGCGGTGCCTTGTGCTGAATTTTCGGTCCTCAGCCACTCTCGCGCAGCGCGGCCTAGCGCGTGGCGCTGGTATAACCCTTATCGGCATAGACATCACGCTCGGCGTTAGTGGGGTCAAAGACATCCTCAAAGTGCAGTGAGTCGCACTCGGAGGCCGTGGAGATATGAATGGCTCTGTAAGCAATTTATAGAAGAGATTGTACGAGTTAAAGTACGCGACATGAGCTGTCGCTTCTGTATGTTTCATTGGTGAGAAGAGGTTCTGTGGGTGAGGGGAGTTTACAAAGCCCTCTACAGTATATACGTTGGCTATTGCGGCCTCCCCCCTCTCCCTAGGCCTGTTGCAGTGCTCCTATCTTGGAGTGATTAGGGAACCTTTTAAATCTTCAACTTCGGTACATGCTATCAAAGGGGGTAATCTATAAACTACAACCGCCGTCCCTGGTATCGAAGGGTTATCGAGCCAAGCGCGAGGTATGTAGAGGCCTGAGAGCCAGATCCTATCTAAAAAACGGCTGCTAAATATCTAAAGGAAAGATCATGAATTATACAAACTTTTGGATTGATGGCCGCAGCTTTGAAAAAGCTAGAAACCACTTTAGGGCAGCTGTGGCCGACCCTAAGGCAAGACCAAATCAAAAAGTGGTTTTAGATCTAAATGAGCATGCCTACATGTTGGGGATGGAGCTGACTCATGGATACCCGTTTATCCGTAATGATGGACTATCTATGACTATTCATGATCATGAACTAACCCCGAGAGAAAATAGTTATAATATAATTGATTTAATCAATATACGCTTTACGGAGCGGGCGCTTAAGGGCGCCTATACAAATCTTGTTTATCATGAGGAAGCACAGCAATTCGAGGAAAAACTTTCGAATCTGAATGTGCAGAGGAGAGAAGACGCCCTGAAATTCTCTGAAGAGGTATGCCGATGGGGTAGAGGAATGAGAGTGTGGGGCCGTCTTAATCAACACTACAGTCAGTCGCAATTAGGCGAAGCAATATCATCGTGGTTGTCTTCGGTTAGAAACTACGACAGCTATATAGACCCTATATCACAAGGAGTGTCTATAAGAGGGCTAGGGGTGTCATTTGCGAGTAAGCATTTGCGGCTATTAGACCCATCAAGATTTGCCGTGCTTGACTCTGTTCTTAGTGAGGGGCTTGGGTATGCTCTCACCCCGCAAGGATACAATCTGTTCATGAATGATTTGGTAAAAATAAAAAATGACTACCTACAAGAATGGCGTTTGTGCGATATTGAAGCAAGCATATTTGCGTTAGTAAGACAGCGTGTGATAACGACTGGATAAAAAGGTTGTAGGAAAAGTAGCAGACCGCTAGTGCATCATGACTCTGATGATCGCAAACATTCGGCCGTAAATAAGCTCTTTTGAAAGTCTCCGCGCCGTTTAGGTCGCGGGTGGCCTTACGGCGGTATGCACAATTGGATAACGTTCAAGGTCTAAAGGCCAGTCTATTTGAGCGTTAAGCTCCTGCAATGCGTCCTCATTAAACACACCGTCGTCGTATAGCATAATGCGCCATTCTCCAAAAAGGATGATTTTCTTGTCAGTCTCCAACCCTTGAACAAGAAGATGGCGGAGCGGGAACCATTTTTCAACGAAGACGCGCTGCAATTTCGCGTACCGGATCCTACCCTCCCGTCTTCGTTGCCATTCGGTTGCCGGATGATGGGACAGGGTCGTTACCGCTGCTGCGCCATATCATTCTCAACGATAACAAAAGCTCCACGAATAAACTTGCCTTGCTGCGCACACTATGCCGGATAGCTGACGGTGCTGATGGTCTAGCGGTCGTTGATGATAACGACAAGATAAAGCTGCATATGGGCTTGGTGGCTCTTACCTGGATTCGGCTTTTCATGCCCATGCTTCGCGCCTCTATCCCGCAGTTGCCCAAGCACCAGGAGGCCCAAAAGGGCTGGGTTTTGCCGGAGACGGTTTCTGTCACTGCCCTCGGTTGAGGATGAAAAGATCACTGAGCGGCTTCGTCACTCCTACCTACGTCAGTTCCATCAGCGCCTCACGCAACCTGTACATCGCCAGACTGTCCTGTCGGCAGTAAGCACGTAGGGCCGCGGCCAAGCGCTCCTGCTCCGCTGTGTCCTCGCTAGCCAGCATCTGCTGCCAAGCGCGGCCTGCTGCCTCTCCGTCGGCCACCTCCATATCCAGGTAATCCATACCTTCGACCAAGGCCGGTAATACCTTCTTGATCGAAAAGGAACCCCTGAAATCCGGATGGTAATAGTGGTTACGAACGATCGCCAGGAGATCGACCAGCCGCGGAATCAGGGCGCGCAACCGCCCCGCCTGATCCGGCAAGGCCTGTGCTAGCCGGTTTATGGTCGCCTGCTCGTAGCCGGAGTAGACGATGATCGAGCCGCTATCCCCGAGGGTATCAAGTAGCGACTCGGCTAGCAGCGTCCGGGGATCACCGTCTTCGGTGGCCAGGAATTCTTGATGTTCCAGAGATCCATAGGGCCGCCGCTGGATGTGGCAGGAGTACTGAAAGGGCACAGGATCGTAAGGTCGCATCCCCGCATAGGGGGGTAGCGCCATCATTGCCGCCTCGAAATCAAGGTAGAACAGCGGCCAGCTTACCTTCTCCAGCGCCGCTTTTAGGCCACTCGACTGCCAAGATAAACCACTTAGAGTTGCTTGGCGCACACGCTGCTGTACGTCGGTCAAGCGATAATCGGGAGGTAGATCCTCAATGGCTTCGATGCCCTTCTCGCGCAGCGAGGCAACGCGACTACTGGCAAGGTTTGGCAGGAGCGTAATTGGGTTGGCGGCCTGTTCGCGATCACGCCAGCAATGGCTGGTAAAGGGGCAGGTATATGGGGTAGTGCACTGCTCCCCCGGTTCGATAGCAGGTGGCGATGCTCCTGCGACGATTGCTTGAAACCGCTCAACCTGCTCCTCAACCCAGCCCTGGCGAGCTTGGCACTGCTCGGTGAGTTCCTCGAAGCGGAATAAAGACTGCAGATCGTATTCGCCTCCCGGGTAGACGTAATCACGATTGAGCAGTAGCAGGCCTGCTCTGTCTATCGGCACCCCGGCCCCACGGAGGATCCAGTACTGAACAGCTAAATCGACCCTGAAGACCTCCTTGGCCCTGGTAGACGATTTAACCTCTATTATGTCCCAACCGGATGCGAAGCGCGCTAAAATATCGACCCTGGTGAGGACATTGCGGTGAAGGATGGCTGGTTCGTAGAGTACAGGCACTTCCGGCTTCGCCATCAGGGCGTTGGTTTCGTCAATCGCCGCCTCGATGTGGCGGAAATCGGCGGCAACGAGCCTACCACCCAGATAGCGCTGCTGGGCCAGTTCACCGATCTTGTGACCTCTATCGAAAATCGCCTGCTGGCGATCGTCGGGAGGCGGTGCCAGTTCCGGATGGTGGACGGCATACCAGAGCCGCAGAGGGCACTGCCAGCCGGCGATAAATCGGGACTTGGACAGGCGAGGTGCGGTGGAAGCCTTCTGAGTGAGATCAATGGTCATCTGATTTCGGGCATCGATTGTCGATCTTCTTTACGAAGTCATCGATTGAAAACCAGTTGTGGTTAAAAGGTTCGTGTTGGTTGCTAACCTCGTATTCCTGATATTGCCATTCTGATTTTTCAATATGGTTGTTAAGCCTATTTCCATTGAGTCCCCCGCTGCACCCCATGATTTTATAGGTAAAATCGGTAGAGCCTTCCTTGAACCCATTATAAATGGCTTTGCCTGTCAGCTTAGCATCGCAGTTCTGACCGCTCCTGGATACTTCAGAGACTAGAGAGTCGAAATTTTCTAAGGCAAATTCTAGGTCTTTGGCGAACAGTCCGGCTGGGGACGCATAGTCACCGTTGGCTTTTTGCCAAGCGTCAAGCACCGAATTCCAGGTCAACCAGCCTTGGAACCTGCCTTCTTGCACAGAATCCGAGAGCTTTTGTTCATCGTATTTTTTGATCGTTTCCTCAGGGATTAGTACGAGCTGGTATAGATCGCAGTTATCGAGTTTCTCACTCATCTGTTGCAGGATCTGTCGCTGAGCCGATATCTGTCCCTCCAGGTCGGGAAGGCTAGGCTGCGTGAACATCTTGGCTTCGATGCCTACTAGGGTGCCGCGTAAAGGACTTGCTTGAGTGTCATTGGGGTAAAAGTAAAGGACAATATCCGGGGTTTCTTTAGATCCGCTCAGCTCTATATTCTCGAACATCTTGTTAGGCGTGTCGGGGACGATTGACTCTTTTAGGCTGTACTCAGTGAAGAACTGCATGTCCCACCCCTGGCGCCACGGTTTTTTCAGCAAAGGGATATCCAGAGAGGCCGGATACACCTCCGTGATAATTCTACGCAGTGCTTCGAATCCGCCCTCAGCGGCAAGCATGGGGAAGATGGTTCCAGTGTAGAAGCTCTCCTTGCGGTTGATTGGGATGCGATGTTCGTGGGGACTAGTTTTGTTCATTAGTGACTCTGGCTGGATAAACGGTTAATGACATTGCAGATATGGCGCATGTACCGTGGGTGAAGGAACCCCACACCTTGACAAGTGTCCGTATTGACTAAATGCAGCACAAGTGAGCGCATTAACTAAAGCACTTCAGTCATTTTAGTGTATTTGCGCGACACTACGCGTCGTCTTAAAAGTCCTATCATGATAATGAATCCATTCTACGAGACTGATCGATCACTTCCAGAGACAATAGCGACTTAATAGACGGCTTCTAGAGGTCCCCTAGGTAAACTTTATCGAAGTTGAATCGAATAGACATACAAATGTCAAGCTCAGGTTAAGCCGGGGGCGGGCCTTCCGGAATCTACCGAGAGCCTCATCTTTTATGGCAATGAGCCAAGGCACTTGTGGCGTGTTTCTTGGCGGCAATAAATCTGTTCGACCAAAAGCGCTCGATGCCTTCAGCCAGGAGCGAACACAAATTTTAGCGGAGTTGCCCGCAGGGAGGCACGAAGGCATGGATTGCAGAGGACGGATGGATGCATCCCGCTGGCGGAGCTAGTTACGCCACTTTTTACTCATTGTGCCTAGACGATAGTCTCAGCACCGGTACAACGAGATTACTAAGACAAACGTAGATCAGCTTGTTAAGCCACTGGCGATGCCCATGCCGAGCTACCAGACCTGGAGCAGTTTTCTCATAGAATGCAATAAACTTCCTGCCCCATTTTTTCTGAATCAGAAAGCCGTCCCGGAAGTGGCGTAATGCCTCGACGTCAGGGTGTTTAGCATCGGCGTACGCACAGCTTGCAATATAGCACCCACTTTTGCCCAAACCACGTCCTACAGCCCTGCCCACTGAGCGCCGGGCTATGCGCTGCCCAACGCGTCCGCGTTTAACGGCTTGTACATCCCCTAAGATACGCGCTGCCTTATATAGTTTGCTCCTTGTTTTGTTCATTCCACTCCCCCTTAAATCTAATAGCTCCAATGGCTTTCTATTTAGTGTGGCCCGTCATGGCTTGATATGCTTGCCCAACAACACCAACCATAAGCTAATTAAGCCAAACTACCAATGCCCGACACCCAACCCCCAAACATCGCCTGGTAAAACAACCGCGCCGCGCAGATTGCCGATCAATATGAGCAGCTCTACTTTGATCTGGTACACGGCTGGTTGCGTGATTATTTGCCCAGCGGTGGTGGTGCTTTGGTGCTTGATATAGGTGCCGGATCTGGGCGGGACGCAGCTTGGCTGGCTGAGCAAGGGCATGATGTTGTGGCGGTGGAGCCAGCCGCTGAACTGCGTCAGGAGGCGCAGCGCCGTCATCCTGATGAGTGGATAAGCTGGCTCGGGAACATGGTGCCTATATAGAACATAGTAATCACAGCTCTGATGCGCTCGGCAGGGCAGAGGTGTCTTGGGCAGAGGTTGCCGTTCGATTGCATGAAGAGCAATTCAGTGAATAATCCAATTATGGGATGACACTGCTACAAAAGTGGCTGCCTAGAGCGTCCGCTATATTTTAAGCTTGGCGCGCAAACCGCATCCAATCCAAGGTGTATCTATGGGGCGCAACCCCTGGGAATATGCCCTGGATGCGAGTCACGGGGCGGGTAACCACTATGCAAGTGACCGGGGAGTTGGATTATGAACGGACATGGTAGATAGATGGGGTGAACGGAGCAGGCGAGAGAGGAGGGGAGAGCGGCGGCTGAGCGGTAAAGGAGATGCTTGAGTGCTCATGTCCATCGGAGAGCCTAAGGGTAGGCGCGGCCTTAGAGTAGGGTGGATCTGAAGGCGGGAGAGCTACTGAATGTTGTCCACAAAAGCTGTGGAAAACTTTGTGGAGATTTTCCATCTGCCTAATAAGAACGGGCATTTGGCGGGTTTGGATAGTTTTTGTTCAGGAAGACACTGGGATCATTAAAATCAGTGGTTTATGACTGTAATGCAGGATGCAAAGTGGGTCTTGCGCTTTATTACAGGCTGATTATTGGTCCAAATCGCAAGCATTGAGCCTTGTGCATAACTTAGTTGGCTGAGTGGTGTTGACAGGCAAATGTCAAGGGCCAAAAAAACCTCTATAGGCTAGTCAATGCCCACTCGTAGTCTTGTTCCCTTCCCAAGCAGGGCCGGATTCAGACTTACACGCGCTCGCCTAGAAAGTCAAAAAGAGGAAGGTCTTAATCCCTTCTCAAACAGGGCCAGATTCAGACAATGGATTGGTCTTCAAGAATAGCAACAACAACTAGTCTTAATCCCTTCTCAAACAGGGCCAGATTCAGACTCCTCGGCTCTATAAGCCCTTTCAAAACAGATAGCTATAAGGGGGTTTGACAGAAATCGAGGTGCCCGAATACTTAACATACGCTGGCAGTTGCACTCCATTCTCATTTTTAAAGAACTCCAACACCTATACTTGATCATACCGTCTGTAACCAAGTCAGGCTAGAGCGCTTTAAGAGTCCGTTCTGTGGACAGTAGGTCAGATCACCTTCAACAATGACCACGCTACCGCCAGGCCCGTGCAACTAGAGCGTGCCATCCCGACATAACGAATGCCAACGCCGGATCGCTCCGGCATTGGTGTCTGACATAGCCCGGGGGGAGGGCACAAGAATAAGCGTATATATCATGAAAGTATTTGTAAATAATCCCCAAGCTAACCCAACCAGAGGAGCATACGGGAGCGTCATATCATGTCGCTTGCCCTTGGTTGCTTCTTGGCTGATGCTGAAATAAGGCGCTTGACGGGGTCAGCCTGGGTGGCTTATCACCACCGAATCGCCGGCGGGACAGGCTAAGAGCAAGGGTAGCATGGTGGAAGAATGGGGAAGTAGGCTGGAGCGCCGAACACATCCTCAGGACGAATCAGTGCTCCGACATCTCCGGCAACCATTAGAGCAGGGGTAAAGTTATGCGCACTACCATCACTGTGACTACCCATCAACGCGAGGAGCTCGTTGACATCACTGAACCGATCCGGCGAGCCGTCGCGGAGGCGGAAGTTAGCGACGGCCTGCTAGCGCTCTATGTGCAGGGCGCCACCGCGGCCATTATGATCCAGGAGAATTGGGATGCGAGCGTCCCCCGCGATGCCGTCAACCTTTTGCAGCAGCTTGTACCTCGCGGGGTCTGGGAGCACGATGCACAAGATGGCAATGGCGACTCTCACCTTAAGGCCGGACTCATTGGGCCGAGTGAGACCATACCCATAATTAACGGCAAAATGGGGCTCTCCACTTGGCAGGGTATCTTCCTCTGCGAGTTTGATGGGCCTCGCCGTGAGCGCACGGTGGTATGTACGCTGAATTGAATAGTCTAGCCGAAGAGGCGCTGCAAGGGGGACGCCGCCACTTTAGTGCTGCCACAGCGCCACCAGAACGCAGCAGGAGTCGGTAATCTTGCACACGCTCTACACCATCGGCTACGAGCGCACTTATCTCGAGGCCTTCATTGCAACCCTGCAGAGGGCTAGCGTGGCCACCATCATCGACGTGCGGGCCAGCCCCCACTCCCGTCGGCGGGAATTCGCCTTCAAGCACCTCGCCAGGGAACTCCCTGGCGCCGGCATCGGCTACGAGAGCTGGCCGGTCCTCGGCGCCCCTCAAGCCGCCCGTGACGCCGCCAAGGCGGGGGACGCACAGCGCTTTTACCAGCTTTACGCGTCGCATCTGGAAGAACCGAAGACCCAGGACGCTCTCCATTCCCTCGCCGAGCGAGCCGTCACCGAGGCGGTAGCCCTGCTCTGTTACGAGCGGGACCCGGCAGAGTGTCATCGGCTGTTGATCGCGGAGCGCTTGGAGCGAAGCCACAAACTCGCATCGCATCACCTGGCAGGATGAGCATGTGGCAACAGATAGGCGCCCACGCGAGCGTAGGCCGCCGCCGATTCGCGGACTTCGCGCACGTCCGCTGGGTTGCTCTCCACGGCCTCTAAGCCGACTGGGAACATCCACGCGTGCCAACCTCAGGCGAGTTCCCGGACAACGGCAGTCCAGGCTGCAGCGATGTTCGACAAGTCGTAGCCGTCGCCACCCAGCGCTAACAACCGACCTTCAGCCCAGCGTTCAGCTAGGATCCGCACGCTTCGTGCCGCTGATGCGTGCGTCTTCGACGTATAGCGCAGGCTCGCGAGCGGATCACCGGCAAGTTGCGGGAGCGTTGCAAGGCACCGCGCTTCCGGGCGTGCGACTCAAGATCCACCGGCGGGGCTTGTATCAGCTCGGCAAATGCGTTACCTCTCACAGCGATGGCAGGTTCCTTTGGCGTAAGTGGTCGACGCCACGCTTGTGCTCATCGGAAGCTGCCATCTCATTTTAATCGAACCCTATGGTGCTGGCCGTGCTCGACTAAGAAAATGCGTGACTCTGCAGCCATCCAGCGGTGAGAATCAGCAGGTAGGATCGATGGTGGAATTGGAGAGACGTTCATGCGGGCAATCGAAGTCCTCGCCGAGTTGAGGGCCCTTGTGGGTTATCTGGGAGAGGAGCATGGTTGGTGGGGCAGCCAGTTTTTTGCGCGTTCTTCTCGCACTTTTTTAATGCCGGTCTTTCCCCGTTCGCTGCCTCTGAGTCAGTATCAGGGCGTTACCGTAGCCGCCGCCAGGGCACATGACGAACGTATCGGCGTGGGCCGTATCGTGCACCTGTTTCGAATGCCTGAACTTCACGAGCAGGCGGCCGCGGCGGTCCTGCGTGACGCCACGGGCATTGATCAAGTCCTTGCCCATCTTGGCAGCCGGGAAGAGGCCATGCAGCGGCTGTCCGCACTCGCCTATCCCGTCGAGCCCAATGAAGGGCCGGTATTGGTAGGCGGGTGGGACGAGGACCTGGCCCTCTCGCTTGGGAAGATGGCCGGTCACTATGCGGCCGCAATCCACGAGAATCGACGGGCCTATCCCTACCTGAGGCACGCAGAGTGAGTGAGGCTAGACTTTACACAACGCGGTTGCAAGCGGGCCTAGGCCTCGTTGATGAGACCCTCGCGCTGCTCGAGCTCTACCGCTCGGGCATGTCGGTGCGCGAGCTCTACACAGCTGCTCTGGACTCCGGGCGCTTTCCGACGATGACAGCACGTCGTTTGCTAAACTTGGTACAGGAAGGGTTCGCGCCGCGGTATATGGAGGATCCCGAGGTGGCTGCCATACTAAAGCGTCTCGCGGAGTATTGGCAGCGCGACGAGCTCATCCAGCTGTTTATGCTGTATACGGCGCGGGCCAATTGCATACTGGCGGATTTCATCCGTGAGGTCTTTTGGCCCCGATACATGGCTGGTTTTGATGAGCTTTCCCGAGACGATGCAACAGCCTTTGTCGAAGCTGCAGTGCGAGAGGGCAGAACTCAAAAACCCTGGGCACCGAGCACGGTGCGGCGTGTCGCGTCCTATCTGCTGGGGACGTGCACGGATTTTGGGCTGCTCGGCAATTGTCGCTTACCGCCACGGCCAATAAGGCCGGTTCGTATCCATCCCCGAGTGGCGACATACCTCGCCTATAACCTCCGCGGATTGGGTTTTGCAGACAGACAGATAATACGCCACCCTGATTGGGGACTGTTTGGTTTGGAGGGTGATGACGTCCGCCAGCAGCTCAAACGCCTTGCCCCCGAGGGGCATTTCATTGTGCAATCCGCTGGTGATGTAACGCAGATCACCTGGGGCTATCGCACCATGGGGGAGGCAGTGAATGCCCTCGCTGGACATTAACTTTAACGAGCTTATGGAGCGGATCCGACGTGGGCGTGAATTCGGCCATGCCAGCTTCGAGCCGATCTTCTACCTTGTGTTCAGTCCGGAGGAAATCCTGTCTGTCAAGCGGAAGATGCATGCGTGGACGAGCCGCCTGGCCAACGAAGGGTGGGAGGTCCATACCTTCTCGATCGCGCAGGCGGTCGACGAGATCCTGAGCAACGCACCCATGCGTCAGACCTGGCTTATGGCGGATCGACGCAAGCCCGTTGACTGGGACAAGACCAACAGCTCGCTCGCGAATGCCATCGCCAACGGGGCGTTACAGCAGCGCTTGGAGGCCACCCTCGAGCCGCTGGAAGGCAATCAACACGCGATCCTGCTGGTTACAGATCTCGAGGCCCTTCATCCCTATATGCGAATCGGCGTCATCGAGGGCCAGCTCCAAGGTCGGTTCCAGGTGCCGACCGTGTTCTTCTACCCGGGGATCCGCACCGGCGATACCCGGCTCAAGTTCCTGGGGTTTTATCCCGAGGACGGCAATTATCGCTCGGTCCACGTCGGTGGCTAACTACAAGAGACAATAATGGCAATCAAAGACCTATTCGACCCCAGCCGGGACATCTATCGCAGCATTGAGAAGGTAATCGCTTTCGGCGTCTCCCAGGAAGAGCGGCTCAAGAAGGAGATCGCCGAGTATGTTGTGACCGACGCCATCGACGAGCAGTTCAATGACCTGCTGCGCAAGATGCAGGCTGCGATGGACGCCGGCGGAGAGAACGAGGTGGGTGTCTGGGTCTCCGGTTTCTATGGCTCGGGCAAGAGCTCGTTTACGAAATACCTCGGGCTCGCTTTTGACGAGAGCGTCACGGTTGATGGGGTCCCGTTTCGCCAGCACCTGCAGGACCGGCTCAAGAGCTCTAGCACCCGGCAGCTGTTGAATAACGTCGCCAAACGCTTCCCGGCAGCCGTTCTCATGCTGGACTTGGCGACGGAGCAGGTGTCGGGTGCAACCATGGCGGAGGTCTCTAGTGTTCTTTACTACAAAGTTCTCCAGTGGGCGGGCTACAGTCGTAACCTCAAGGTGGCCTACCTGGAACGGCGGTTGAAGCAGGAGGGTCGTTACGAGGAATTCCTGGAAATGTTCCGGGAGAAAACCAACGGGGAGGATTGGTCAGGTTACCGCAACGACGAGTTGGTGATCGACAGCCTGATCCCCGAGATCGCTCACGAGCTCTATCCACAGCTTTTTCCCACGCAGCAGGCCTTCAACACCGAGTCTACTGACGTAGTTCGTTTCGAGAACGACCGCGTGCAGGAGATGCTGGAGATCGTCCGCGAGGCCTCCGGCAAGGAATACGTCATCTTCATCATCGACGAGGTAGGCCAGTACGTCGGCTCAAGGCCGCAGATGATCCTCAACCTCGACGGCCTTGCCAAGAACATCAAGGCCCAGGGGCAGGGCAAGGTCTGGATTATTGGTACGGGCCAGCAGACCCTTACTGAGGACGTTCCGGGCGCCTCGGTCAATTCCCAGGAGCTGTTTAAGCTCAAGGACCGCTTCCCGATCAATATTAATCTGCAAGCGGATGATATTAAGGAGATCTGCTACCGCCGCCTGCTCGGCAAGTCCGCGGAGGGTAGCCGGCAGATCGGCGAGCTCTTTGATCAGTACGGCCAGGCCCTGCGCCAGAGCACCAAGCTCGAGGATGCGCGGGCCTACGGCGCCGATTTTGACCGCCAGACCTTCATCGACCTGTACCCCTTCCTGCCGGCGCACTTCGACATCCTGTTGCACCTACTCGGTTCGTTAGCGCGCTCTACTGGCGGTATTGGTCTGCGGTCGGCCATCAAGGTGAT
Organism: Halorhodospira halochloris; assembly: GCF_002356555.2. Lineage (NCBI taxonomy): Bacteria > Pseudomonadati > Pseudomonadota > Gammaproteobacteria > Chromatiales > Ectothiorhodospiraceae > Halorhodospira > Halorhodospira halochloris. The sequence continues at coordinate 2,231,791 of NZ_AP017372.2, read as the reverse complement.
TCAGGACATCCTTGTCGATGAGACCGGTAATCGCACCCCGGTGGCCGACCGGCCCGTTGGCTGGCTCGCGAACAACGTCATCCTCTACGACGCCCTTGAAAAGGATATCGAACGGGCGTTTCCGACCATCCACAAGGCGGTCGCCAACGTTTATAAGACCCACTACGTGGCATCCGAGCTGCACCAACGGGTGGCTAAGACTGTGGCAGTACTACAGATCCTTGGCAATCTCCCCATAACTCGTCGAAACGTGGCCAGTCTGATGCATCCGGACGCCACTCAGCCGAGCGAGGCAACGGAAGTGGAAGGCGCCATCGAGGATCTCATCGGCGACAGCTACGTGCCATTTGGTGAACAGAACGGCGGCCTGCGCTTCTTCAGCGAGAAGCTCAACGACATCGAGCAAGAGCGGAGTAAACTGCCGATCCGTCAGGCGGAGCGCAAGCGCCTCATTAACATAGCCCTGGGTGAGGCCTTCTCGCCTTTGCCGACCACCCAGCTCGGGGGTTCCCTGTCGGTGCAGTCTGGACTCAAGGTACAGAATGGTGGTCTACCGACTTCCCTGGCGGGCGAGCGCAATTCCATCCAGACCCTCGTCGAGCTGGTGGATCCGGCCGACTACGAAGCAGCGCGCACCCGGCTCACCGATGAATCCGTAACGCGTAATGCGGAGCAGCAGGTGCTTTTGATCGGCCGCTATCCGACGGAAATTGACGATCTCACAGCTGAGATCCATCGTAGCCAAGAGATTGCCAACAAATACCGCAATGAGCCGGACCAGGAGGTTAAGGAGTACTGCAAGAGCCAGCAGGACCGGGCCGCCCGCCTGCAGGGCGAGCTCCAGCGCCAACTCAAGCGCAGCCTCGTCCAGGGCTCGTTCATCTTCCGCGGGCAGGTGACTGCGGTAGAGACCCTGAGCAGCGATCTGATAGAGGCGGCGCGCAAGCATCTCGCTGAAGTGGCCACGCAGGTGTTCGATCGTTACAGCGAGGCACCGGTCTGCGCGAATACCGATCTTGCCGAGCGTTTTCTGCGCGTAGGTAATCTCAACGGCGTCACCAGCCAGCTCGATCCGCTGGGCCTGGTTCAAACCGTGAACGGTCAACCACAGATCAACACCCAGAACCGCGCCATCGTGAGCATCCGCGATCATGTGGATAAGGTGGGCCAGGTGGAGGGCAAGAGCCTGACCAAACGCTTCTCCGAGGCGCCCTTCGGCTGGTCCCAGGACACCTTGCGGTATCTGGTTGCCGCAATGCTGATGGCTGGAGTCATCAAGCTCCGCGTGGGAGGACGGGACGTCACGGTCAACGGCCAGCAGGCGCAGGAAGCGCTCAAGACCAACAACGCCTTCAAGAACGTGGGCGTATCGCTGCGCGATGACAGCCCGTCCAACGAGATGCTAGCCCTCGCAGCCGAGCGCCTCACGGAGTTTACCGGCGAGTCGGTGGTCCCCCTAGAGGATGAGATTAGCCGGACCGCGATGGGCCTGTTCCCGAAGCTCCAGCAGCGATTCGCCCAGCTTAGCGCCAAGCTGACCAGCCTGGAGTTGCCAGGCGGGGAACGGTTGGGCAACCTCACGCAGGCCATGGTCGAGATGCAAGAGGCAGACGCCTCTGATGCCCCGCAGCGGCTCTGGGCTTTACACACAAGTAGGCTGGCATCATGGCGGAGCGCGGCCTGACCTCGCCCTTTCGATCATGATGCAGAACATTTCGGTGATGTCATCGAGTCGCTGCAGGCCTTTCCAAAGGGCCTGAGCCCCAGGCTCGCCATCGCTCCTACGGCCCAGGAATCCGCCGAGTGTGGCGACGGTTCGCGTGGCTTCCCGAAGCGTGGGTTCATCATTGTCCTCCGGGATGCCCTCGGCGCCGGTGCGCACCCATAGCGCCTTCCATTGGTCCGGGGTAAAAAATACTGTGCAGGGGGCGTTCGGATCTTCACGGCTCTGATGGGTGAGCAGCGATACCCGCCAGGCGACGACCAGATCCACGCCCAGGCATGCTTCGAGGCTGTCAGCGCTGCCGAGCTGGCGCTCCTCGATGCGGCAGCCGGACTTGAGGGTCCGGTGATAGACCTCGATCTGCCAGCGTTTTGTATACCAGGCGAGGCGCTCGCAGGCGTCCTCAAGCGTCTCTACCGGCACCGTGCTCAACAGGGTCCAAGTTACCGGCTGTGCCCCCTTCGGTGGATTGATTTCCGTGGTACGGATCACATCGAGGGTTACCGGCTCCTGGCCGCGCTTGTTCTTCGGGGGCTGGAGAGTAACCCGATCGAAGGTGACGGCCATGCGCGTGGTGCGTGCCTTCTGGTTGCCCCGCTTCGGCAGCGTCAGCTCCTGGACGCCGGCGGCGTCGAGCGCCTTCATATGGCCAAACAACCGACCCGAGCCATCGGCTAGGGGGCGGTCGTGCTTGGCCCGGACTAGCAGGTCAGCGCGCTCGGGATCGGTCGCAGCGGTGAGCAGCTCAAAGAGATCGCCCTCGCGGTCGGCGACGCTGACTACCCGGGTGCCGGTGTCGAGCTGCTGCTGGAGCTCGCTCGCCCGCTGGTGGCTGTCCGTCCATTTGCCGGACTCTTTGTTATCCAGAGTCCACTCGTCGGACCCGAGCCGACGCAAGCCGTGATCCTCCGTCTCCCGCGCCCAAGCCTGCACGTCGATTAGCCCGAGCGGCGTGCCGGAGGGGTTGATCGCCAGGGTGTCGTGGACGATCAGCCCATGGGCGCCGTCAGCTCGCGAGCCGATCGGGCCGAATCCGGCCTCGCTCAGCGGGTGCGCGACATAGTTGAGCGTGGTCGTATCCTGGACGGCGAGCACCACCGGTTCGGCGTGGCAGCGTGAGACGGTGGCCTGGTAGTGTGAGCCGAGAATAGAATTCATGGTGACCCTCGGGTGCGCAAATAGCCGATAGGCTGCCTGAGTCGCCGCCCGATTGCCACAGGCCTGGGGCAAAGAGGCCGTCGGTTGTGCGGCCAATGCGCGGCCGACGCGGATCAAGCGTTGCTGCAGACGCTGATCCCCCAAGCTCACATGGGCGAACTCATGCCTGGCCCAATCGTCAATATCCGGCGTGCAGGGCGGCTGCTCTGGGGCACCCAACCGGCGACGCCAGTCGGAGCACAGCGGGTAGAGATAGACCGCCTTCGCCCCGGCACCGCCCTCATGGTAGCGATCATTACGCCCACGCCCGGCGGTGTCGCCGATATAGATGAAGTTCGCCGCCCGGTAGCAACCGCCACGATGGCGGCTGCGATCGATGAAAGTCTCGACCAAAACCGGGGGCTCGCCGTACTTAGCGGCCCAGTCCTCGGGCAGGCGGCGCAGGATCTGACCAAGCACATGGCTCGCCAGTCCCGACACACGCAGGTGCCCCCGGACCAGAAAGCGCGTGTTGCAAACCACCCGATCGAGGTGCTCGGCGCGGGTAACATCGCTCCAACCGATCCAGCCGTCGCGGGCGCCAAGCCGCAAAGCTGGCGCCGAAAAGGCGAGCGCCGCTACGTCGCCAAAGTTCTCGCTGCGCACGAGATAGCGCAGGCGCCGCCCGACCAGCGGGCCGGAGCCAAGAAAGTGCTCGGCTTCGAGTAGCTCCTCCCAGAGCCGCAGATCCTCATCGCTTTCAACCGGGTAGCACTCGATTCGCCCCAGATCTCTGAGCCGGTGCTCGAGCACAGGTCGCCCACGATGCGCCGTAGCCCAGTCCTCCAATGCCGCCATGTCTCTTCCAGTATCCATGGCGGCAGAGTACAGGGGCAGAGCTGCAGTGTCCAGCGGAGTTGTGTGTCACGCCCAGCCCGGGGGACGGGTAATCCGCGCAGATCCACCGGCTCGCGTTGGGAGAGACGGATATCGATAAAACCGATGTTAAGTTCATCACATACGTCGCGGATGACGCTGCTCTTGCCCACCCCCGGCGGCCCCCAGAGCAGGGTCGGAGGCAGCTGATGGGCGCGGCTCGGTTCGGCGAGCAGCGCCGAGGCCTGATGATGCAAGATAGCGTGAGCATCCTTCAGGGAGACAGGGGTGGTGCTCATGATCGGGCCTCCTGATTGGCATTGAGGTCGGCTAGCCGGTCACTGCGGGGCGGGGTCAGGGCGGCAGCCATTGCCTGCTGCCGGATCGCCTGCGCTTGCTCAGCACCCCAGCGCCGGTGTTGACCCGAGGGCGGACACTGCAGCCCAATGGCCAGTGCTGCCGCTCGACTCGGCGCGTGGCCATGGGCGGCGAACTCGCCGAGGTAGCGCACCCGCTTACTGAGTGTTACGACGCGCTCGCCCCAGGTGAGCAGATCGTCGGCCATGGAGCGATCAGCCTGTTCGATGATCACGCGCACCAGCGGACCGAGATCGCTCGGCGGCCCCTGGTATTCGGCGCCGCGGGGGCGGGCGATAAAGCCGCGCGCAGCCACCGCTAGCGCCTCGCGCAGCAAATCTAGCGCCACACTGCGCTCCGCGGTCGGCACGCCGCGATCAGCAGCGATCGCCGCCAAAATCCGTAAGACTTGAGAACGTGGGGCGTTGCGCAGGTGGACATCCAGGCGCATGGTCGCGGTCACCTGGCCCCGGCAACGAGCAAAGAGACGCAAGTCCATGCGCAGGGCCTCCTCGATGAGATCCTCCGGCAGATTCCAGCCCCACTCTGGACGCGGTCTTTGGCTGCTGCTAAAGCGCCGGGCCAGGGTCTGCCGAGCCTGCCAGATACGCTCGAAGGGAGGATCGGGACGCTCCAGCAGGCTGTAAAGGGTCTGCAGCGCGAACAGGACATTGCGCCGGGGCACTGCTTCGGCCCAGCGGATCAGCGCGGTGCTGGCGCGGCGCTCACCGGCCTGGGCGGCCTCAAGCAGCAGCGGGATTTCGCTAGCGAGTAAAGGGGTGCGCCGGTTCTCCGGCAGCCACGGATGGACGTGCCGGGCTTGGCCCTGACCGATGGGGCGCTCACCGCCGCGGACCACGACCTGCTCTAGGACCGGCGCAGTATCGTCGCGAATGGTTGTGTCAGCCAGCAGCGCGTGGGACCAAGTGCCTTCCAGGAGGACGCCGCTGAGCAGATCCCCGCAGTACTTGAGCTGAAGCGCCTCGCCGCTAGCCAGAACCCGTTCGAGACGTTCGGCGCGCTCAATGGCAAGCCCATAAAGCGGTGAGGCAAGGGTAATCTGGCGCAGATCCAGTGCCTGATGCAGATCAATTGCTTCCAAGGCGGCATCCTCTCTAGCTTCTACCGCCTCGACCCCCGGGCCATGGATGGCGATACTGCGCGCCGGCTGCGGGATCTTCAGCTTCACCGGCGTGCACTCGCTGCCGAGCCAGATCAGGGCCTGCTCGGTGGCTGCAAACCAGCTCGCCGGCGTTGTACAGATACGCGCCCCCTGCCAGCTGCGCGCCGCGGCGCCGGTGCTAGGTAGACCGAAGGCGTAGCCGCGACCACACAGATCTAGATGCTCCACCGCCCCGTAAATCACCGCCTCGTTATCGATCACTCCGTGCTGATCCCAGTGGATGACGGCTCCGGGTTCGCCTGCAGGCAGGTCGATGCGCTGCAGATGCGGGCAGCGCGCTAGGGCGAGGAAGAGACCCGGTCGGCAGCCGGTAAGATCGAGATGCTCCAGCCGCGGTGCGTCAAGCAGATCCAGGGCATGCAGCGAGGCCGCCTCAATGCGTACGCTGCGCTCGCCGAGATCGGTAAGCCGCGCCCCACCGTTACGGTCAGGTTCGGGCTGCACGACTCGGCGCTCATGCTGTATTTCGCGAGTCAGGGATAGGCAAGCCATGGCACGTTCTCCTTGATGAACGTGTAACAGGGTGCCGGAAGGGGGCGACAAATTGTGTCGTCGGTGGCTGCCCGGATGCGGATGCAAGCTTTCTGCAGGCTCGTATACCCTGCGGATGCGGCTTTCGCCCGCGGGCGTCAGTTCACTCCACCGATTCTTCCACATTTCTTGTGACACTGTGCATCGGCCTGTGCCGGGGGGGCGCCGCGACGGCCTGACGGGCTTGGCTCGGACACGTCGGATCCCGCATAATGCTCGCTGGAATCCCGCTAATAGCCCAGGGAACGAGCGATGACCGACACCATCCTGCGCCAGTGGACGATGCTCCAGGCCATCCCCCGCTACCCGCGAGGGGTCAGTGCCCCTGGGCTGCATGAGCGGCTCTTCAGCGAAGGCTACGACATCCGCTTGCGCACCGTGCAGCGGGATCTCAACACCCTCTCGCTGGAATTCCCCCTGCTTTGTGAGCGCCAGGGCAATGAGCAGCGCTGGTCGTGGCGGCCCGATGCGCCGGTGCTCGACGTCCCCGGCCTATCTCCGGCAGCCGCACTGGCCTTCCGTCTGGCCGAACTGCACCTGAGTGGGCTGCTCGCTCCCGAGGCCCTGCGGGCGCTGCAGCCACACTTCGAGGCCGCCAAGCGCGTGCTGGCCCATGGTGGCTCGCAACTGGCGAACTGGCCGGACCGGGTGCGGGTGATCAGTCGCTCGCAGCCGCTGCTTGCGCCTCCCATAGACCAGGAGGTGTACGACCGGGTCTGCCAGGGGCTGCTTGAAGGGCGTCAGCTCTATGCCCAATACCGAACACGCAGCCGGGGCAACGAACTGAAGAGCTACCGGGTGCACCCTTTCGCGCTGGTATCGCGTGACCCTGTCACCTATCTGGTTGCGACACTCCGCGATTACACGGATGTCCGTCAGCTCGCCCTGCACCGCGTCGAGGCGGCGGAACTGCTCGAGGATCCGGTCGTGCCACCCGAGGGGTTCGACGTCGATGCCTATATCGAGGAGGAGCGTGCCTTCGACCTTCCCGAGCAAGGTGAACCGATTGATCTAGAACTGCGGATCAGTGCTGGAGTCGCCGAGCACCTGGGCGAGGCGCCCCTTGCCACGGATCAGGTGATTGAGGCCTGCGACGACGGCTGGTGTACCCTGTGGGCGTCGGTTCCGCTGACAGCGCAGCTGCGCTGGTGGCTGCTCGGCTTTGGTCAGGCTGTCCAGGTCCTCGAGCCGCAAGCGCTGCGTGAGGAGATAGCCGCGGAGCTCAGGGCGGCGGCGCACGCCTATGACTGAGGCCGAGTCCGATTCGCAGTGGCCTGGCTAAACGATTTCGGGCATAAGTTTTAGCAACTGTACCTTATCGCAGGCTAGCAAGCTTGTATGGCTATTGCACATTAACCTCATATGACATTGCTTGCCTGCACCGCCTCGAAACATTCTTCACATATCTGCTGCTCGCCGGTAAAGCGGTATGCCGCCAATGCTCCCCCTTTAGCTACGCTATAGTCGCGTACATAATGCGCACTTAGTTATGCAATACGCGGTTGTGTAGCATGTAGTTGTAGTTGCACCAGAGGGGGCCTGCCCCATGTGCGGTCGCTTTGCGCTCACAACACCGATGGCCGAGATCGCCGCCAACTACTTCGACATCAGCGGCGTTGAGGAATTTACCCCTTCGTTTAACATTGCCCCTGGCCTTGCTATCGCTACCATACGCACCGGGGAGTCAGGTGCAGTTGAGTGTAGCTGGGCACGCTGGGGGTTTCGCCCGCGCTGGGCTGACCAGCATGCCCCACAGCCGATCAACGCTCGTGCCGAGAAGGCAGCGACCAGTCGCTACTTCCGAGAGGCCTTCGAGCGTCGTCGCTGTCTGATCCCTGCTAGCGGCTGGTATGAGTGGCGGCAGGAAAACGGCACCAAGCAACCTTACTACATAACACTTAAAGAAGAGGACGCAGAGCGGGTAATCTTTCTCGCCGGGCTGTGGGAGCCACTTGACGAGCCCCCTGGAGCTTGCTGTGTCGTGCTGACCGAACCGGCGGCGCCGGCACTTGAGACGATCCATCCGCGGCAACCGGTTGTCCTCGACCCTGCTTGCCGCTGGGAGTGGCTGAGTCCGGAGCGCACCACGCGCACCGCGGTGCGCCAGGCCTCTCGACGGCTGCCCGCGGCTCGGCTGCAGTATTGGCGAGTATCGACAGCCGTTAATAGGCCACAGAACGATGGCCAGGAATTGATACAATCGGGGGGCTCGGCCTAGCTGACCTTGCTTTCTGTCTGCACGCTAGGTACATTTCGATGGATTAGAGGATTCCTCAAAGTAGCCTTGCTGCTAGTTTTACTCAACTTCTTCGCCAATCCGCATAGTGCCACTATTGACATGAAGTCCCGACGCCAAAGTAGAACAAGCCTCACAAGATTTCGATCCACACAAATAAATTCTTTAGCAAAGGCACTACTGCTTGCAGTGTTGCTCAGCGTAGGTTGCGAACAAGGTGGGCAACCTAATATCTCCGGCAACGCCAATGATTATGATGATGGAACGTACCGAGGCGGATTTTTTGATCGCGATGAGATACAAGTAGTAGTTGAGTTGACCCTAAAGGATAATACCGTCACTCAGGCCAGCTTTCGCCACCTTAGTTACTCTGGTGTGGGCTATCTAGGCAGCGATAATGAGACCTTAATAGGCATCGGCGAGCAGTATAAGGCTCTGCTCAAACAGCTAATTGATAACGACATTGATAGCGTCCTACCTCGACTCTATGAGCCAGGGGAACTGCTTGGTGAATACGATGATGTAGATGGAGTAAGTGCGGCCACGATCCGCTCCGCCAAGGTTATTTCGGCGATCCGCGATGCTTTGAACCGTGGTGTATACTCACATCCGGATCACTAAGAGAGCCTGGAAAAACTCCTCTGAATCAATCGTCGGTTTATCTCTCTTACGCTGCGCTTCCGAGTTGGCACTGCGCCAATTGACCGTTGGAGCGCTACCAAGAGGTCAGTCATCGCGTAAGGCCTGGAGCAGTGCCGAAGCAGCCTATCCAGACCGCGCCAACGCCCCGAGGCCGGGGCGAGCGACCGAGTCCCCTTCGTAGAGCTTCGGCACTGTGCGACTTGAAGGCTGCGACTTAGCGCAATCCGCAGTGTACGTTAGACCAAGCCTTCGTTCGGCAGGGCCTGTTCAACCCATTGGCGTCTCTCAACATTTCTGGGCAGTACAGGCGCAATGCCGTCTTGCTCGCCGAGCGCGGCTACCCCGTCACCGCGGTTGACGCCTCCGCCGTCGGGCTCGAGAAGGCGCGTCGGCTCGCCGCCGAGCGGGGCGTCAGCCTGGAAACCGTCCACGCGGACCTCGCCGAGCACCCGATCAAGCCCGGCGCCTGGGCGGGGATCGTATCGATCTTCGGTCACCTGCCATCCGGGATTCGCCCGGCGGTGCATCGCCGCGCCGCGCGCGGCCTGCGCCCCGGCGGCATCCTCCTGCTCGAGGCATACACGCCGCAGCAGTTGGCCTACGGCACCGGCGGGCCGCCGACAGCGGAGATGATGATGGACCTGGATAGCCTGCGCACGGAGCTGCCGGGGCTGATCAGATTGTAGCTGTCGGTTTTCGTCTCGCCTTCAGTGAGAGGAGTGATGCCTCACCCCGTTCGATTGGCTCTTTGTTCCTTTAGGCTTGCTTTGCTATCGAAGGCGTCTTTCAGCAGCTTCCTGCAGTACACCAAGCCATCTCCGGCTATGCCGGCGGCGAGTCGCCCGACCCAAGCTACCGCGAGGTTTGCAGCGGCCGTACCGGACACGCCGAGGTAGCCCAGGTTCACTGATCTGGAAGCACGTCACTCCGTACGGGCGGTTCGAACTCGACATGAACACTCGGCTGGTCCGGCTTTGTGAGAAGTGGTGGCTGGTGACATGACTGCTTGTTCTACCCCAACTCAGCGAAGCGGCCCCGGACCGCATCGGCGAAGCGGTCTTCGACCCAGTCTACGGCGCCCGCCCGCTCAAGCCGATCCTGCAGCACGAGGTCGAGAACCCGCTGGCCCGGGAGATACTCAAGGGCAACTTCGGGTAGGGCGATCGCATCCGGGTCGATGTGCAGGACTGCGCGTTCCGCTTCTAGCGCGGCGAGCCGGTGGTCGAGGGCGAGGTGGTCTGAGCAGGGCTAGCGAGTGCGGCGCTCCGAGGCCGTGGCCGCCAGCAGGAGCCGGTCCAACCAGCGCGTGGGCAGTAGGCGCTTGAGCGCAGCGAAGAGGTGGGTGGGCACGGTGACGTGGTAGCGGGCCTTCGGGCGCCGGTGCTCCAGGGCTTGGGCCAGCTTGATGGCCACCGCCTCGGGCTCGAGGGTGAAGGGCGTCGAGGCGCCGGCGCCGGCCAGGCGCTGCTCCACCGCGCGATAGGTGGCGGCGTGGGCGCTGTTCTGTGGATCGATCCGGGCCTGGAAGGCGCGGTGGGCGTTGTCGCGGAAGCGAGTGGCGATGGGTCCGGGCTGGATCAGGCTGACGTGGATGCCGCTGCCGCGTAGCTCCTGGCGCAGGGCGTCGGTGAGCCCCTCGAGGGCGAACTTGGAGCAGACGTAGGCGCCGCGGTAGGGCAAAGCGATGAAGCCGAGCACCGAGCTGTTTTGCACGATGCGCCCGCGGCCCTGGCGGCGCATGTGTGCCAGCACCCGGGTGGTCAGCTCGTGGGTGCCGAGCAGGTTGGTCTCCAGCTGCTCGCGCAGGGTCGCGCGGGAGAGGTCTTCCACCGCGCCGGGCTGGCCATAGGCGCCGTTATTGAACAGAGCGTCGATGCGCCCGCCGGTGCGCTCGGCGACTTGCTCCACCGCGCCGTCAATGGAGGCGCTGTCGGCCAGGTCCAGCACCAGGGCGTCCTCCCAGCCGGCCTCGCGCAGGCGGGCCACGTCCTCGCTTCGGCGGGCGCTGGGGAAGACCCGCCAGCCGCGCAGGGCCATGTGCGCTGCAGCGGTCTCGCCGATGCCGCTGGAACAGCCGGTGATCAGCAGCGCGGGGTGGTGATCGGTGTCGTCGTCGTTCATGGTCAAACAAGGGGTTCAAGCAGTTGCAAAAAAAGATAGACGAACATGCTCGTCTATGCTAATCCTCTTCGCAGCGCTTTTACCAGCTTTACGCGTCGCATCTGGAAGAACCGAAGACCCAGGACGCTCTCCATTCCCTCGCCGAGCGAGCCGTCTCCGAGGCGGTATCCCCCCATGGACGGACGGGGTATACTCTTGGCAAGCACGCCACTCGCTACAATCGCTGGTGGTGTTGCTCAGGCTCGATTCGGCGTGCCGGATTGGGGCTGGAACTTTGCAGACTCGCCTGGGCCATGAACAGTGGGCCCCGGTGCAGCGGTTTTACCGGGAGGGGTAATGCTCTACTTCGCGTTTGGCTCCAACATGCTCACTAGCAGACTCCAGGCGCGGGTGCCTTCGGCCACCCCTGTGGGTCGGGCATTTTTGCAGGGCCACCAACTCGCCTTTCACAAACGAGGCGCCGACGGCTCAGCCAAATGCAACGCCTACTGGACGGGACAGCCGGAACACTGGCTGCCGGGAGTCATCTTTCGCATGGATGCCGCGCAGTTGCCAGCACTCGACGACGCCGAAGGCCCGCGCTATGACCGCATCGACGTCACCGTCCAAAACGACAACGACAAGCCCATTGAGGCCTTCACCTACCGGGCAAAACCCGACGCCGTTATGGACGGACTCCAGCCGACAGCAACTTACTACCGCTACGTACTCGACGGTGCGATCGAGCACGGACTGCCGGAGTGGCACATTGAAGCCATTCGGTACGTGAGCCGATATGCCCTCGTGACGGACTAACGGCCAGGGCAGTGCTGGCAAGACCACATTGGCAGGGACGGTTCACGTCGCGCGACTATGCGGCGCTGACACCACTGATCTGGGAATACGTCAATCCGTATGGGCGGTTCACACTCGATTGGCCCTGCCTTGAGAGAAGTGGCGGCTGGTGACACGACTGTTGGGTCTACCCCTACTTGACGATATAACATGCAGCATCTGCTATTGAGATACATTCTTGCAGTAGAAGGCAAAGCCGATGAGCGACGATTACATGCGGCGGGCTATAGCCGCTTACTTTCGATACCCACCGGGAGGGTGCCAGCCGTGGGGTTCCGAGAGAGGACGTTGATATTTCGATCCTAGGTTTAACTCGCTTGTGTATCCATGACCTGGACTAACTTCTGGCCAGGGCTGCGACGTCAGCTTAGCAACTTCGCTAGCAGCCTTATATGCTTTCGCCCAGCCAGGAGCGCAGGTCGTCAGCAAAAGGCTCCCAGTTTCAACTGCTTAATAAGCGCACACTGGAGCAGTGCCAGCTTGGAAGTGCAGCGTAAGAGAGATAAACCCACGATTCAGAGGAGTTTTACAGGCTATCTTAATGATCCGGATGAGAGTATATACCACGGTTCAAAGCATCGCGGATCGCCGAAATAACCTTGGCGGAGCGGATCGTGGCCGCACTTACTCCATCTACATCATCGTATTCACCAAGCAGCTCACCTGGTTCGTAGAGTCGAGGTAGGACGCTGTCAATGTCGTTATCGATTAGCTGTTTGAGCAGTGCCTTATACTGCTTGCCGATGCCTGTTACGGCTTCATTATCGCTACCTAGATAGTCCACACCGGAGTAACTAAGATGGCGAAAGTTGGCTTGAGTGACGGTATTATCCTTTAGGGTCACCTCAACTACTACTTGTATCTCATCGCGATCAAAAAATCCGCCTCGGTACGTTCCATCATCATAATTATTGGCGTTGCCGGAGGTATTATGTTGCCCACCTTGTTCGCAACCTACGCTGAGTAACACTGCAAGCAGTAGTGCCTTTGCTAACGAATTTATTTGAGTGGATCTAGCTCTCATGAGACTTGTTCTATTTTGGCGTTGGGACTTCAGTTAGTTGCCCTGTGAAGTGTCTAATTCTCTTCTGAACCGCTGGAAGTTCAGGCAGTTTCATCACGTAATCCAGCTGCTCTTTTTGTGTTAACACCCGGCCCTCCGGGGTCTGGCCGGGCAGTTCAATATAAGCCTGCTAAACGGCAATGGGAACCCCCTCGACACCCGCCAACTCGGTAGCCTCATCATCCGAAACCTGGACGAACGATACGAAAACTGGCGAGTGACCTTCCGGTTCGAGGACGGAGACGCCGAGATAGTGAACTATGAAGATTACCACTGAGGTGCCGTCGATGTTGATGCACAATCCCCCGCATCCTGGAGAAGTGTTGCGTGAGCTTTGTCTGGAGCCCATGGGTCTCTCTGTAACGGCCGCTGCAGAAGCCCTGGGAGTAAGCCGAAAAACCCTGAGTGCCGTGTTGAACGGTAAGGCCGGTATTAGTCCGGAGATGGCCATTCGGCTTTCCATTGCGTTTGATACTTCGGCAGAGAGTTGGCTGGACCAGCAGTCCCAGTATGAGCTCTGGCATGCTGAACAGCACCGTAAAGAGCTTAAGGTCAAGAAGCTTGTTGCCGCCTGAGTGCAGATTTCACTGATGTACTCGGCAAGGCAGGGGTGCCTTGGGCAGAGGTCGCTAGCAGCCTTATATAATTTGTTTCGTATCAGCGTATCTCCGCCTCTGCAGTTGTCCACAAAAGCTGTGGAAAACTTTGTGGAGAATTTCCATCTGCCTAATCAGAACGGGCATTTGGCGGGTTTGGATAGTTCTTGTTCATACAAGCAGTGAAAAGACTAATATCAGGTACTTATGATGATTATCTGAGATTTGAAGCGATGCTTGCGCTTTATCACAGGCTAATTATTCGTTTAAATCGCAAAGCATGAGCCCTGTGCATAACTTGCTTGGCTGGGAAGTGTTGACAAGCAAATGTCAAGGGCCAAAAATCCCTCTATAGGTTGGTCAATGCCCACTCGTAGTCTTATTCCCTTCTCAAACAGGGCCAGATTCAGAGCTTACCTTTAATTGACTTGGTAATTGACTTGGGCAATTTAAGGCCGCTACGGGCGATCCAGGATGCTCCTGGCCGTGCGGTGTGCGAGAATACAGGGTTGTTTGGATCGTAGGAGAGGGCCATGGTGGAAGGCCGTGTGATGGGAGAGCGCTGGCAGTTCTGGATCGACCGGGGCGGTACCTTCACCGATGTCATTGCCCGTGCCCCCGATGGGCGTCTGATCGCCCGCAAATTCCTCTCCGAGAACCCCGAGCAGTACAGCGACGCCGCCCTCCACGGGATCCGCTCGATCCTTGGCCTTCCTGCCGACGCCCCGATCCCGGCTGAACGGATCGAGGCGGTGCGCATGGGCACCACGGTGGCGACCAACGCCCTGCTCGAGCACCGCGGCGAGCCCACTGTGCTCGCCATCACCGAGGGGTTCGCCGATCAGTTGCGCATCGGCTATCAGCACCGCCCGGATCTCTTCGATCGCCGGGTGCGCCTGCCGGAGATGCTCTACTCGCAGGTTCTGGAGATCCCCGAGCGTCTGGGTGCCGACGGCGCGGTGCTCCGCCCCCTGGATGAGGCCTGCGTGCGCGAGCGCCTGGCCGCCGCCCACGCCGCCGGCTACCGGGCGCTGGCGGTGGTGCTCATGCACGCCTGGCGGGATGCCGGGCACGAGCAGGCGGTGGCGCGTATCGCCCGCGAGGTGGGCTTTACGCAGGTCTCGACCAGTGCGCAGGCCGCCGCCGTGATGAAGATCGTCGGCCGCGGCGACACCGCCGTTGTGGATGCCTACCTCTCGCCGGTGCTGCGCCGCTACGTCGACCGCCTGACCGCGGAGCTCGGCGATGTGCCGCTGCTATTCATGCAGTCCAACGGCGGATTGACCAGTGCCGCGCACTTTCAGGGCAAGGACGCCATCCTCTCGGGTCCGGCCGGCGGCATCGTCGGGGCGGTGCGCACGGCGGCGATGGCCGGGTTCGAGCGGCTGATCAGCTTCGATATGGGTGGGACGTCCACCGACGTAGCCCACTACGACGGCGCCTATGAGCGCACCTTCGAGACCGAGATCGCCGGCAATCGCATCCGCGCGCCGATGATGCAGATACACACCGTCGCCGCCGGCGGCGGCTCCATCTGCCACTTCGACGGCATGAAGTACCGGGTGGGCCCCGATTCCGCCGGCGCCGACCCGGGGCCGGCGGCCTATCGCCGGGGCGGCCCGCTGACGGTCACCGACTGCAACGTCCTGCTCGGCCTCATCCGGCCGGCGTTCTTCCCGCACCTCTTCGGCCCCGACGCCGATCAGCCGCTGGATGCCGACCGGGTCCGCCAGGGCTTTGCCGAGCTTGCCGAGCGGATCCGCGCCGAGACGGGTGACGCCCGCGACCCGGTCGAGGTGGCCGCCGGCTTCCGGCGCATCGCCGTGGAGAATATGGCGCAGGCGATCAAGCGGATCTCCGTGCAGCGCGGCCACGATGTGACCCGCTACGCCCTCAACTGCTTTGGCGGTGCCGGCGGTCAGCACGCCTGCGCCGTGGCCGACTGCCTGGGCATCCGCACCGTGTTCATCCATCCGCTGGCGGGGGTGCTCTCGGCCTACGGCATGGGCCTGGCCGATATCACCGCCATGGCCCAGCGCAGCGTGGAGGCGCCGCTGGAGCCGGCTAGCGGGCCGCTGCTTGAGCGCGTCATCAACGAGCTCACCGCCGAGGCGCGGGCCGAGCTGGCCGAGCAGGGGCTGGCCGCCGCTGCGACGATGGTGCACGTGCAGGCCCATGTGCGCTACGCCGGCACCGACACCGCGCTGGTGGTCCCCGGTGGTGCGGATGTGGCCGCCCTGGACGAGGCCTTCGCCCGGGCTCACCGGCAGCGCTTTGGCTTTGTACTGGAGGAGCGCCCGCGGGTGATCGAGGCGCTCAGCGTCGAGGCGATCCACCGCGCCGCGGCCGTCGAGGCCCCGGAGGATGAGGCGCCGTCACCGGCGGACCCGCCGCAGCCACTGGCCCGGGTGCAGGCCTGGGACGGGCAACGGATGACCGAGCAGCCGGTCTACGCCCGCGCCGACCTGGTGCCGGGGATGCGCATCCCGGGGCCGGCGATCCTCCAGGAGGAGAATGCTACCACGGTGATCGATGCCGGCTGGGAGGGCGAGGTCGCCACCTGCGATCACTTGATCCTGCGCCGTTCGGTGACCGCCGAGAAGGCGGTGCCGGCGCGGACGCCGCAAGTCGACACCCGCCGTCCCGATCCGGTGCTGCTGGAGGTGTTCAACAACCTGTTCCGCTCCGTCGCCGAGCAGATGGGGACGACGCTCGCCGGCACGGCGCAGTCGGTGAACATCAAGGAGCGGCTCGACTTCTCCTGCGCGCTCTTCGACGCCGAGGCCAACCTGGTGGCTAACGCCCCGCACATCCCGGTCCACCTCGGCTCGATGTCGGAGTCGGTGCGCGCTATCCTGCGCACCCGCGGCGCGAGCATGCGTCCCGGCGATGTCTATCTACTCAACGACCCGTACCACGGCGGCACCCACCTGCCGGATCTCACGGCGGTGACGCCGGTCTTCTCCGCGGATGGCGTGGAGCTGCTCTTTTTCTGCGCCAGCCGCGGCCACCACGCCGATGTCGGCGGCCGCACGCCGGGATCGATGCCGGCGGACTCCACCTGCGTGAGCGAGGAGGGGGTGCTCATCAACGACCTCCAGGTCGTCGCCGAGGGGCGCTTGCTGGAAGAGGCGTTCACCGCGGCGATGGGCGCCGGGGCGTATCCGGCGCGCAACGTGGCGCAGAATATCGCCGATCTGAAGGCGCAGATCGCCGCCAACGAGAAGGGCGTGGCCGAGCTGCGGCGCATGGTCGAGCAGTTCGGCCTGTCGGTGGTCCAGGCCTACATGGGGTTCGTCCAGGAGAACGCCGCCGAGCACGTGCGCCGGGTCATCGATGGGCTCAGTTACGGTGATTTCACAGTCGAGATGGACAGCGGGGCGCGGATCCGCGTGGCGGTGCGCCCTGATCACGCCGCCCGCCGGGCGCGCATCGACTTTGCCGGCACGTCCGAGCAGTTGCAAAGCAATTTCAATGCGCCGCTGGCCATCACCCGGGCGGCTAGTCTCTACGTCTTCCGCACGCTGGTCGATGACGACATCCCGCTCAACGACGGCTGCCTGCAACCGCTGGAGATCGCCGCGCCCGAGGGCTCGATGCTCAATCCGTGCCATCCGGCGGCCGTGGTCGCCGGCAATGTCGAGACCTCCCAGGCCGTCACCGATGCCCTCTACGGGGCGCTGGGGGCGATGGCCGCCAGCCAGGGCACCATGAACAACCTGACCTTCGGCAACCAGCGCCACCAGTACTACGAGACCCTGTGCGGCGGTGCCGGGGCCGGGCCGGGGTTCGCCGGTAGCTCGGCGGTGCACACGCACATGACCAACTCGCGCCTGACAGACCCGGAGGTCCTCGAGTGGCGCTACCCGGTGCGCGTCGAGTGTTTTGCCATCCGCCACGGCAGCGGCGGCGCTGGGGCGTATCCCGGCGGGGCGGGGGTGATCCGGCGGCTGTGCTTCCTCGAGCCGATGACGGTGGTCACGCTGATGAACCGGCGCCGGGTGCCGCCCTTCGGGCTGGCCGGGGGCGGCGATGCGGCGTGCGGGCGCAACGCCATCGAGCGCAGCGACGGCAGCGTCGAGGAGCTGCCGGGCACCGCCACCCGGGAGCTTGGGGCGGGAGATCGGATCGTCATCGAGACCCCCGGTGGCGGCGGCTACGGGGGCGGCTGAGCGCCGCCCCCGGGCTGTCTTATGTGTCGTCACCTAAGCGCTACGATCACCAGCACTTGCTGGGCGATGACCCAAAAATCAACGTCGATCTGCGCGCCTAGCAGGCCCTCAACATAGAAGGGGGTCGCAAGAGCCCCGAGCAGGAGGCCGGCTCCGCCTCCTCCGCCAGTTCGTGGAACCACTGGGTCCTTGGCCGCCCTTGGGCAGCTCCAGGCTGCGCACCGGATAGGTGTCCTGGAGCCAGGTCCTTGCTAGCTCGCTCATGCTTGATCCTCCTCGTGGTATCAAAATACCAGCACCTGGTCGGCATTGACCGTGACCTCGGCGAGCTCGTCCATGGTGCTGCGCTCGGGGCCGGGCATCAGGTGATCCTCCGTCATGCCGCGGGCGTCCATGCAGGTCCCGCAGAGCAGAACCCGGCTGCGCCCCTTCTTGGTCAGGATCCCCTTGAGCATGCGCTCGATGTTGAAAAATCCGTCCGGCGTCTTCTGGCCGGCCTGGGCGCCGCCCACAGCGTCGGCCATCAGGAAGACCGTGACCTGGTTCTCCTCCGAGCGCTTGAGCAGCGCCGTGGCCAGGCGCAGGGCGTTGTAGCAGCGCTCGGTACCGTAGGGCGTGTCGTTGATGATGATCAGGAAGTGCATGGCGTCCTCCTCCTCGCGTGGCTTAGGCCTTTATGTGCACCCCGTCCAATCGAACTCCAGCTGTAATGGTTCTGCGGCAGCGGCCTGCTCTTCGCTGATCAGCCCCGAGACGCGTACGCCGAGTAGGCGCAAGCGTTGCTCAAGTGGCACCCGTTTCAGGCACTCACCGGCGGCGCGGCGGATACGCTGCGGGTCACGGGTCGGCTGGTCAATCGAATGATCGCGGGTGAGCGTACTAAAGTCGGCATAGCGCAACTTGATGCCGATAGTACGTCCGCGAACGCCCTTACGGCGTAGATCGTCGGCAACGCGCTCGCAGAGGGAGGTGAAGATCTGCGCAAGTTCTGCTCGATCGTGGCGGGCGTGCAGATCGCGTTCAAACGTAGTCTCGCGGCTAACCGACTTCGGGGCTCTTCTTTTCGTCACCACGGGGCGATCGTCTATGCCGTGAGCGGCCCGGTGCAGGAAGTGGCCAAATGAGGCACCGAACTGCTCAATCAGCCAAGCGGGCGTGAAAGCAGCCAAATCACCAATACTGTGCACTCCAAGCTGTTGTAAGCGGGCAGTGGTGCGTGGCCCGATGCCGTTAATCTTGCCGACCGGCAGTGGCCAGATTCGGGAAGGTATATCGCAGCGCTGTAGCACGGTTAGGCCGTCGGGTTTATCCAGGTCGGAACAGAGCTTAGCTAGCTGTTTATTGGGGCTGATGCCGATCGAGGCGGTCAGTCCGGTGGCGTCGGTAACGGCGGCTTTGATGCGTTGGCCTAGGGCCACGCTCTCTTCCGGCAGCCCAGTCAGGTCTATGTAGATCTCGTCGATGCCTAAATCTTCGATTTGTGTGGAGATTGTAGAGACCGCGGACTTGAAGCGCTGTGAGTAGTCGCGGTAGGCATCGAAATTTGGCGGCAGCAGGATGGCGTCGGGGGCTAGCTGCGCCGCTTTCATGAGTCCCATGCCCGATCTGACTCCCAACTCCCGCGCTTCGTAGGTGGCTGTGGTCACCACGCCTCGACCGGAATAATCGCGCAGGCGCAGATAATCGCCAGTCGACGATCTTGCTGCTCTCCGACCGCCGATAACCAGCGCTTGGCCGCGCAGTTGGGGATGCTGCAGCAGCTCGACGGAGGCGAAAAAGGCGTCCATATCGAGATGGGCGATGCGGCGATCTTCTGAGTGGTCCATAGCGTCGGCTAAGCTGCACCACTGGGTTATCCACGGTGTTCTAGGGTGATATGAGCGAACTACAGCTCGAGTCGATAAAACAATCCATAGGAAAGCTCCTCTCGGGCAACAGTGTACTTGAAGACCTTTCAGGTTCGAATTCACTGGAGCCGTCAGGCCCGCCTGTGTAAAGAAACTCCTCGGTTACCGTGGCACCCATATCGATGTTAAATCCCAGCGCTGCTGGGGAGCATAGCGCTATTAGGCTGGCGAGAAGCCATCTGCCTTGTTGGAATGATAAGCTGCATTAGTGTCGCCGGCTAGCTAGTTGCCGCAACCGCTAAGGCTCGGTGTCCGCAATCTTTTTACCGGAATATCCCGCAAGGCTGAAATACTCTTCCATGCTTCTCTCTATCCACTCCATATGTGCCTTGGCATGCTCGGCTCCCCACTCTCCATGTTTCAGGCCTAGGCCTGAAGGTTCAGGCACACCGCCGTAAAGGTACACCAAGGCTAGCTTCGGGGATTGTAGATCCTTTTGTCGAAGTCGCGTCAAATATTTAACTCGCTTCTCATGGTATGGCTTGTTGCTAAACTCGGAGTTGCGTTCACGCGAGACTAGGGCAAGGTTGCCGAAAGAGTGCAGGGCATCGCCCCAGCCTTCTTTCTCCTGACCTTCTTCTTGTGAGGTCTGAGGGCGGATGTGTTCTACTGAGGCGCGAGCCGTGAACCGGAAATGCTGCCACGCATCTTCAAGCTGGCCTTGGGTTACGTCGTTCTGGCCTTGGAGCTGCGGTAACGACTCATTAGATTGCGAGCCCCCTTGATAACGGCGCCAGATGACAAAATCGGCCTTATAGTACCAGTAGTGGGATGTTCGGGGCATGTCATCGGTGCCGTGGAACCCCCCGTGAAGAGGCTCGATAGTAGGTTTTTTGAACGAGCGCCAGGGTTTTTCAAGGAAGGCGCGGCTGCGCTGCAGCAGGGACTCTGCTTCAGTTTCAGAGTTTTTAGAACCTAGCGAGGGGCTGCTGAACAGGCCATTATCAAGGTGGCGCATGAAGACCGTTAGATCGCTTTCTGTGCCTTGCTCGGACGGTACCAGAGCCGTTTGTCCTGATCGTTCTTCAGTGGGGAAGGTTCGGGAGTGCAGATACCCGAGCAGCGGTGTCAGCCAGAGCAACTGGCGAATATCTTGACTGTGATAGAGCATACTCTGGAGCAGCGAGAGTTCCTTGTCACCAGACTGCTCGGCGTCAGCGCGACGCAGACTCGTGCTCTTATTCTGCTCAAGTCTGAGGATCCGGTGTCCCCATTCTCCCCCTTCCTTCAACTCAACCCAGCGGATGATGTACTGATCTAGCAGGAAGCGGACTTCCCAGAGAAGCTCGATGAAACTTTTTACCCGCTCGCGGATATCTGGGAGTGGATGGGACATGCTGTTATCTGAGAGCAGCAGGGCATCGAAGGTTTCGAGCAGCTTAAAGCTATCGAATCTTTCGAGATCGGCGCCCTTGGGACCATGACGGTGGAGCCAAATCCTCAAGGTGTGCAGTAGGAGCATCGGGAAGCTGATCAGGCTTGCGGAACTCTGCTTCTCTGCATGATCCCCATCACCCGCCTTGTCAGTATTGCTTGGCAGATCACTCGCATTTCCCCAATCTTTGACAAGCTTTTCCAAGCTCACCTCATCCTTGGCTGGATCCGAATTCTGGGCAACATCCTTGGGTCGACAGAGATCGATAGCCGCCTTCCCGCTCAAGGCAACAGAACTCAGAACACTCCCTCCTAAAGCTCCCGATCTCCATATCTTGTGTTCAATGATTGCCTCGTAAACATTCACCTTGTTCTTTCCTGCCGCCTCCGCAAGTGCGTCCTCCCAGTAGTCATCCATGGCCGAGCAGGCCTCCCAGATGCGGGCGCAGGCTGTATAAGTGCCTTCTTTGCCTTCCCCGTTGTCATCACCTTTGAGCCATTTGAGCATGCGCGCTTTAAGCACCTCATGATGTTCTAGTTGAACGCTGCGGTCGTTGATGGTCTCAAATAGATGGTTTAGGTCCATAGTGCCCGGAACACTGGTTACGAGCATGCGGACATGGTTTAGCAAGTAGGTGTCAAAGTCGCATTGGCCTTGGGGCTGATCCGAGATAAGGGTGCTATTGTTAGTGAACCATTCCTCGATGATCTCGATACCATATTCCAGCTTGACGATACCGCCGTCCCGGGGTGTGTCATCAGAGATAGTCTCATTGTGCGGAGAGATACCAAAGTTGTCGTGGGCCTGTTCTTCAGCAAGATTAAGCTTGCGTGCCTCTTTTAAGCCCTTTCTCAATGCCGTATGTAACCAGATGTTGGCCTTATCTCGTATTTCGAAATGGAGCCTAGGGTCGCGCCCTGCGGATGCAGTCCCCGGATGGAAAAGCAGGTCGTGGTAAGAGCTACTGCTTTCGACAGGCTGTTTTTGTGCGTCAAGCCGATACAGCGCTGTCAGCAGCAAAGTGGTCAGACGCTGCTGGCCGTCGATTAATTCAAGATCTTGCGACTGCCGGTCGCTGCTCTGTCTCTCAACCACAAGAGTTCCGCCGATGTAGTAGTCGGCATTACCGGCTTTCCACGCATCAAGAATATCGTTCAGAAGCCGCTCTATCTGCTCCTTTTTCCAGACGTAGAGTCGCTGATAGATGGGAACACGGAAGCGGACCGTCGGATCGCCGATACTGCGCCCTGTTTCCTCATTATCAGTTGCAGTGACTAGTTGGCTCAGGGTCATGAGTCTGGAATCCTGCCAGCCGGAACGCGCCTCGTGCTTGTTACCCATGGTTAATTCCTCCACTCCTGAGCATATCCGTTATCCAGTTGCGGCGTTCCAGGATCCAGTCACGACGTTCCTGATCATTTTCCGGCAATTTTTCCTTATCCCTATCCTTATCCGCTTGGTTGAAATAACGGCTAACTGCCTTAATGTAGCGATCTCGGACGCTGTGTTCTCCGAAGGTAAAAGAACCTTCGCTGATGTTATCCTGAAGGGCCTTCTCAAGGGCTTTGTCAGCAGCTCGATCCTCCTGCAGAGCCCGAATCACCGGATCTGGTATCTCGTTGACGGCGATGAAATCGAGTAGGTTGCCGATGCTTTCGCTACCGGCATCATTACGCTCAAGCACCGACCGTGAACTGGACTGAAAAATCGAGGCCTTGATCAGCCGCTCGGCGCCAAGGATGTACTCAAGCCAGAGAGCAAATTCGTACAGTCGGCAAGTGCCAAAGCGGTCGATGTAGAGCATCGAGGCTAGGAGGAAGGCCTGGCGCAGGTAGTGAGACAGTTCCAGGACAACCTTTTGATAAAGGTGGCGAAAGTCGGTCCAGTCATCGCCAGAGCGCTGACCTGGCACATGCTCTACCTGTGGGGGCGTTTCCATGTGCGCTAGAAGTCGTTCGTAGCGCTGTGCGTAGAGAAAGAAACCTGCCCCTTCGGCGATCGGTTGACGGAGGGTGAAGGGCAAGTTATGTGGCGCAGTCCCCAGTGAAGGCAGACTGACCTCCATGTCCCACTCTTTCTGGTGAGGCTCCCACTTCACCACCGAGTGGTGAACCCTTGCTGTGCAGGGGAAACATGCCACGCGGTCGATCCCGCCTTCCGCTAGCTTATTCCCCTCGGCGCCGTTGACGGCTTCGGGAGGTCGCCCCCGGAGACGGTTTTCTAGCTCCCGGGGAGGGTAGGCATTCTGTTTGAATGTCTTCTGCAGGGCTTTGCGGCTCGGGTAGAGGGGGCGCTGGCTAAGAGGTCCGAACCAGTTGCGGGCTCGCCACAGGTAGTAGTTGAACAGGCGATGCACTGGATCTTCACCGGCAGGCGAGTTTTTCTCGTTAGATGCTTGCTGCATCCCTTCCCAGCGCCGGGCGCTATCCCTCTGGATAGGTTCAGCTTGAGAACTCTGATGTGGGGCGTGGTTGCGAATAGCCCGCAAGTGGTGGGCCTTGAGCAGATCAGTGGTATGGAGCGGGACGCCGCGGCTATTCTGGCTGTCGAAGAAAGTGAATGCCTCATCGATACTGCCGGTAGTTACCACAGTTAGAGTGATGTGTCTGAATAGCTCGACGTCCTTGAACAATTCCCTGGTCCGGTGTGTAGCTTTCAAACCGGTCCTGTCTAGTCCGGTCATGATCGTTTTGTACGCTGCCTGCAGTTGCGCCTGGGATCTTGAGTCGCGGTAGCTGAAAGCCATTGCTGGTGGAACTTCCGAGCCCTCTTGAGCCGCACTCCAGAGCAGTGAAAGAGCGGCGAGCCGTTGCTGACCGTCAATTACGTACGCGGAGTTGCCTCTTTCTCCCGGCTGCTCGCTTTCCCTGCTCAGTAACACCGTACCCATGTAGTAGGCGTATGCCGGCTGAGTCGCTTTGCTATTCGAAAGCTGTTGGTTCGCGAATTCAGCGAGGTCGTCGATCAGCTGCCGAACACGCTGTTCATCCCATACAAAGCCGCGCTGGTAGTCGTCAAGTTTCAGCTCCCTACCCGCCGCGGTCAGCTCCTCGAAGCTTTGAACTTTGACCTGTAGGGCGCTGTTCTCATCGCCTCTGGTGTCCATGAAATCCTCGCTCCAGTGGCTTTTGGGTGGTCGCACTCCCTTGCCGATAAAAACCTTGATGCATGTGGTTTGGGTTAATAAACCTCACGCATTGATAAGTTTCCGTATTTACTCGGTGCAGGACAAGCGGGCCGCGTCTTGTGGGTCAACAGTTATGTTTATTTCCGCAGACTCCGTGCCGATGAAGATATTCGCCCTCTGTCCGAGTTCCGGGCAGGAGTAGCCAGCTATTACGAATGTCCGAAATCGACTTTCACGAAACATAACGTCGTCGGTGCTGCGTACCTGCTCAAGGGTGAACGCATCGGTAAGCAGCAGCCTGGTCGTAATTAGTGAAAGATTCTTTTAGGCGAACATGACAACACCCGTCCATGTTTCGGGAAGGTGGATTATGGAAGGACATGGCAGATAGATAGGGTGGAAGGAGCAGGCGAGAGAGGAGGGAAGAGTGGCGGTAGTGTAGAGGCAAGATGCTTCTTGGTTACCCATGCTCATTGAAGTGGCTAGGGATGATGCTAGCTCGGCGGAGGGTAGGTCTGACGGTAGAAGGACAGCTAAAGTTGTCCACAAAAGCTGTGGAAAACTCTGTGGAGAATTTCCATCTGCCTAATCAGAACGGGCATTTGGCGGGTTTGGATAGTTCTTGTTCACATAAGAAGTGATAAGAATAAAATCAGATAGTTATGATGGCTGTATGAGAATTCAAGAGGTGCTTGCGCTTTATCACAGGCTAATTATTCGTTCAAATCGAAAGCATTGAGCCTTGTGCATAACTTGCTTGGCTGGGTGGTGTTGACAATCAAATGTCAAGGGTCAAAAGCACTGTCTGTATGGGTCAACAACGCAGCGGGAAGACAGGATGAGCTAAGGTACGGTTGGCTAAACCAGCCGCTGTTGCCGGATAGTTGCCAGCGTTGACGTATCATTTTACGTACGGCACTCTGAATATGGCCGTTATTCTGTACAGGAGTAATCTTATGGATGCCATTAGCTACACAGCTGCCAGAGCCAATCTAGCAAAAACCATGGAGCAGGTCTGTGAAGACCACTCTCCTGTGATCATCACTCGGAGCAAGTCGCAGTCCGTGGTAATGATCTCCCTGGAGGATTACGAGGCGCTGCAAGAAACTGCATACCTACTGCGCGCACCAAAGAACGCTCGGCGTTTGCTGGAATCCGTCGTAGAGTTGGAGCAAGGCGGTGGTCAAGAAAAGGCACTTTTTGAATGAAGCTCATCTTCTCTGAGAACGCCTGGGAGGACTATCTGTACTGGCAGAAAACCGACAAAAAGATTCTTAACCGAATCAACAGGCTGATCAAAGAGATTAAGCGAGAACCATTTGAAGGTGTTGGCAAACCAGAGCCCCTCAAACACAGCTCGACTGCGCGTCGTGTGAACCCATATGGATCGGCGTCAACGCCTCTTCTTCGCGCTGTGGCCAGATGACGATTTACGCTCAGCGATTTGCTCGCGCGTGCCTTCCGGGCACGGTGGACGTCCAGTAGCCCGCGATAACCTGCACCTAACTCTGGCCTTCATCGGTGCTGCCGACACCGCCTATGCCGAGTGCTTAGCCGAAGCGGCGCAAGCGGTCCGCTTCGAGCCGTTTGCATTCGAACTGCAGGGTTTGGGGTGCTTCGGTAATGGCAAAGTGCTGTGGCTAGGCAATGTGAAACCGCGTGAGCCGCTGGAGCGCCTGGCCCAGGATCTGAGTGCCGTGCTGCAACCTTGTGGCTTCGAGCCCGAGGCGCGACCGTTTTGTCCGCATGTCACAGTAGTTCGCAAGCCAAAGGCGCCGCTGAATCTCGGCCCCATCGAGCCGGTACTCTGGGAGGTCGAGCGCTTTTGCCTGGTCTCTTCTATCCCGGCTCAGGGCGGCGTTAAGTACGAAGTGGTGCGCAGCTATTGTGCAGCCAAAGACCACGCCCGGAGTGGAACTGGAGATCTGCCGTAGGATCTCATCGAGGAAGGCCCTGCGCGTTATTCGCCGCTAAGCCTCTCCTAGTTCGTGTAAAGCTCGTTCAGCAGCTTCCATCAAAGCGGTTATATGATCATCGGGATCAAAGGGTACCTCTTGTTCCTCTGCATGGGTGCCGACGTCGTAAATTCGAGGCAGGCTGTCGTTTGCGTCCTCCTGGCTAATATGTCGGGTAGCTGCATCACAGTCAGTGGCTAGACTGCGTACAGTGCTTATTTGCAAGTTATTGATATCACTTATTTCGGCCCAAGCACCAACAAGGGCTTCCCAGGGGGTTTCGAATGTATAAGTTCGCCATTGAAAGCTCATAAGCAATTTTCCTTTAGAAATTGATGCCTTAGCTGCTCATGGCCTTGATATTCGCAGATTAAAGCAAACTCACTGGATAGGGTGTTTAGATCCCGTTGTATGATACGCAGCGAGCTTGAATAGCACTTCATAGTGCAGTCGTTCGTGGAGTTGGGGAGCACTGATCCCGCGCGGTTGGCGCGGGATAGACTGGAGCATTGTCCACTGGCGTAGGAGGCTTTCGGACATCTCTTCTAGCTATCGGCGATTGTGGATCTTTATAGGGAATAGTGCTGTATTGTGCGTGATACTGGCAAGATCTAATCGTCGGTCAGTAGCGGCGCATTATGTCGCCCTATGTCTACAGTTGTCCACAAAAGCTATGGAAAAATCTGTGGGTAACTTGCTTGGCTGGGTGGTGTTTACAGGGTGCCTCTAACAACTTCGCCGGCGCCACCATCCGCCCCGGTGTGGAGGCTTCATGGCGCCAGGGATGGCGCCATGAAGCCTCCAGGGATGGATTCACGGCGTCCTCCACGCCGGGGCGGATGGTGGCGCCGGCGAAGTTTTTGAGGTTACCAAGTGAGCGCAGCTAATGGCCCCGGGGAAGTTTTTCAAGGTGCTACGGTGTATACTGGGGAGATATTCACTAGTTACTCGGGGAATCAATGGCTCAGTTTCACAAAATCCTGATCGCCAATCGCGGCGAGATCGCTATTCGCGTGATGCGCGCGGCGAATGAGCTCGGCAAGCGCACCGTTGCTGTCTACGCCCAAGAGGATAAGCTCGGTCTCCACCGATTCAAGGCGGACGAGGCCTACCAGATCGGCGAAGGCATGGGGCCGGTCGAGGCGTACCTCTCGATCGACGAGATCATCCGGGTGGCGAAGATGGCCGGCGCGGACGCCGTGCACCCCGGATATGGGCTGCTCTCGGAGAATCCCCGGTTGGTCGACGCCTGCGAGCGCGCCGGTATCACCTTTATCGGCCCGCGCGCGGAGACGATGCGCGCACTCGGGGACAAGGCGAGCGCCCGGCACGTGGCTATCGCCGCCGGCGTGCCGGTGATCCCCGCCTCCGAGGTTCTCGGAGAGGATATGGCGGCTGCCCGGCGCTGGGCGGACGAGATCGGCTACCCGCTGATGCTCAAGGCCTCCTGGGGCGGCGGCGGGCGCGGCATGCGCCCGATCCTTGGCCCCGAAGAGCTGGAGGCCAAGGTCCTGGAGGGGCGGCGCGAGGCGGAAGCGGCCTTCGGTAGTGGTGAAGGTTACCTTGAGAAGGTGATTGAGCGGGCCCGCCACGTCGAGGTGCAGGTGCTGGGTGATACTCACGGTGGCCTATATCACCTATACGAGCGCGACTGTACGGTGCAGCGGCGCAACCAGAAGGTGGTAGAGCGCGCGCCCGCGCCGTACCTTACCCCGGAGCAGCGCGCCGAGGTCTGCGAGCTGGGGCTTAAGGTCGCACGGCATGTGGACTACCAGAACGCCGGTACCGTCGAGTTCCTTATGGATATGGACACCGGCTCCTTCTACTTCATTGAGGTCAATCCGCGCATTCAGGTCGAGCATACCGTAACCGAAGAGGTTACGGGGATCGACATTGTTAAGGCGCAGATCCGTATCTCCGAAGGCGAGCACTTAGATGCGGCTACGGGTAAGGCCGATCAGGGCGAGATCTGGCTAAACGGCCATGCCATGCAGTGTCGGGTCACCACTGAGGACCCGCAGAACAACTTCATCCCCGATTACGGGCGCATCACCGCCTACCGCTCGGCTACCGGCATGGGGATTCGCCTTGATGGCGGTACTGCCTACGCCGGCGGTGTCATCACCCGCTATTACGACTCGCTGCTGGTGAAAGTGACAGCCTGGGCACCCACGCCGACAGAGGCAATCTCGCGGATGGATCGCGCCCTGCGCGAGTTCCGCATTCGTGGTGTCTCCACCAACATCCCGTTCGTGGAGAATCTGATCAAGCACCCGGTCTTCCTCGACAACACCTATACCACGAAGTTTATCGACACGACCCCGGAGCTCTTCGAGTTTGACAAGCGCCGTGACCGGGCCACTCGGCTGCTGACCTATTTGGCGGAGATCACCGTCAACGGTCACCCGGAAGTCATCGACCGCCCCCGGCCGGCGGCGGGGATTCCGCTGCCGACACCACCTAAGGCCCAGGGTGAGCCGCTGCCGGGTACCCGCAACTTGCTCGAAGAGCAGGGGCCGCAGGGGCTAGTAGATTGGCTGGCTGGGCGTAAAGAGTTGCTGCTCACCGACACCACCATGCGCGATGCTCACCAGTCGCTGCTCGCGACCCGCATGCGCACCTTCGATATGGTGCGGGTGGCGCCGGCGTATGCGGCTAACTTACCGCAGCTTTTCAGTGTCGAGTGCTGGGGCGGGGCCACCTTTGATGTTGCCTATCGCTTCCTGCAGGAGTGTCCCTGGCAGCGGCTGCGGCAGATCCGCGAGGCGATGCCGAATGTGATGACGCAGATGCTGCTGCGCGGCTCCAACGGTGTCGGCTACACCAACTATCCGGATAATGTCGTGCGCGCCTTCGTCCACCAGGCCGCAGCAAGCGGCGTCGACATCTTTCGCGTCTTCGATAGCCTTAACTGGGTCGAGAACATGCGTGAGGCTATGGACGCTGTGCTGGAGACCGGCAAGGTGTGTGAGGGGACGATTTGCTACACCGGCGATATCCTCGATCCTGGGCGGGCCAAATACGATCTCAAGTATTACGTCAAGATGGGCAAAGAGCTGCGCGATGCCGGCGCCCACATGCTTGGGGTCAAGGATATGGCCGGACTGCTCAAGCCGGAGGCGGCGCGGGTGCTATTCCCGGCGCTCAAAGAGGAGGTGGGGCTGCCGATCCACTTTCACACCCACGACACCAGCGGCATTGCTGGCGCCACTATTCTTGCGGCGGCCGATGTTGGCGTAGATGTGGCCGACGTGGCCATGGATTCCTTCTCCGGTAACACCTCGCAGCCGGTCTTCGGTTCCATAGTCGAGGCGTTGCGGCACACCGAGCGAGATACCGGCTTCGACATGGAGAATGTGCGCGCGATCTCCAACTACTGGGAGCAAGTGCGAGCCCACTACGCCGCCTTCGAGACCGGCCAGCAGTCGCCGTCGTCCGAGGTCTACCTCCACGAGATGCCGGGTGGGCAGTTCACCAACCTCAAGGCGCAGGCTCGTTCATTGGGGCTGGAGGAGCGCTGGCATGAGGTGGCGCAGGCCTATGCCGACGCTAACCAAATCTTCGGTGACATCGTAAAGGTTACCCCCTCCTCTAAAGTGGTGGGTGATATGGCGCTGATGATGGTGAGCCAGGGGATAACGCGTGAGCAGGTCGAAGACCCGGCAGTAGATGTGAACTTCCCGGATTCGGTAATCGACATGCTGCGCGGTAATTTGGGGCAGCCGCCCGGCGGTTGGCCGCAAGGCATCCAGCAGAAAGTTCTCAAAGGTGAGCAGCCGTTGCAAGATCGCCCTGGCAAGTACCTCGAGCCGCTAGATCTGGAAGAGGCCCGGCAGCAGGCGAGTGAGGCGCTCGACGGTGCCGAAATTGACGATGAGGATCTCAACGGTTACCTGATGTACCCGAAGGTCTTTACCGAGTACATGCGGCGTTCTCAGCGCTATGGTCCGGTGAGCGCCCTGCCGACGCGCAACTTCTTCTACGGCATGGAGCCGGGCGAGGAGATCAGCGTCGACATAGAGTACGGCAAGACGCTGGAGATCCGGCTGATGACCGTTAGCGAGCCGGGTGACGACGGTAATCGTCGTGTCTTCTTTGAGCTGAACGGCCAGCCCCGTACCGTCCATGTGGCGGATAGCAAGGCTAAGGCTCAGGTGGTGCAGACCCCCAAGGCTGAATCAGATAATCCAGCCCATGTGGGTGCCCCCACGCCGGGAGTGGTGGCTGCGGTGGCCGCGACCCCGGGGCAGAGAGTCAAGGCCGGGGATCTACTGCTGACCATCGAGGCGATGAAGATGGAGATGGGTCTGCACGCCGAGCGCGATGGAGAGATAAAGGCTGTGCATGTGCAGCCTGGCAGTCAGATCGAAGCCAAGGATCTGCTGATTGAGTTCGCAGAATAGGGGGGTCGGTGCCTTTTGGTGCTGACCTACCAACTTGGACATCGGCTTTTAGCCGATCAACGCTCGGCTGGCCTAAATGTTACTTTGATCCCCCTTACAAAAACTTGCATAGCGGCTACCCAAACTAACATCCAGACAGCGTAAATTGTCCACTAAGCGCTGTAGAAATTTAGCGCGACAGTAGTGTTCTTGGCTGTACTGTTGTCTGGAGGTGGCTAGCTATGCGTAAACAAATCCTTTCTACTGGTATATTGTGCCTTACAGCGGCTCTCTTTAGCCCGTCAGTCTTGGCTTCTGACAGCAAAGGTGAGCTTGAGCAGAGCTGGGAGAGGGGCGCTATGCAGGAACGGATAATTCAGCGCCTTGATCTGAGCGATGAGCAGCGCGATAAGTTGCTTGAGATACGCAATCGGCATCTCGATAAGATGCATGAAGAGATGAAAGAGGTCCTCACCGGCGAACAGCTTGAGAAATTTTTAGATCTCCGTGAAAGTGCTGAACAGCGTTTGCGTCAAGGAGGTGGAGGAGATTGGCGAGGAGATAGCCGAAGCGGTTCGAACAATCGAAGTGATTCAGGCCGAGGCGAGTTCGGCAGGGGTGAATCGGGCCGAGGCGAGCCAGGCCGAGATGGCTCGGGTCGTGGAAACTAAAGAGAGTGAGATAAGCTGTTAAGCAGTCCGGTTTTATAGCAAAGAGCCCATAATGGAACCTCAAAAGCTCTCCCGGAGCCACTCAACTGACCCGGTGTGGATGGCGCCGTGAATCCATCCCTGGAGGCTTCATGGCGCCATCCTTGGCGCCAAGACCTCTACACCGGGGCAACAACGGGGCAGTTAAGTGGCTCCGGGAGAGCTTTTGAGGTCCCTATAACGAGGAAAAGCAAATTTGACCCGGATTCTGCTTGTCGATGATGACCAAGAATTGACCGCCATGCTTAGTGATTATCTAACTGGCGATGGGTTTGAAGTGGTTACTGCTTACGATGGTCAGAAGGCCCTGGAGAAGGTCGATACTGCAGGACCGGATATAATAGTTCTGGACATAATGCTGCCGGTATACGATGGCTTTGAGGTGTTGCGGCGACTGCGCCAGAGTCATCACGATCAACCGGTACTCATGCTTACTGCCCGGGGAGATGATGTCGATACCGTCGTGGGGCTCGAACTCGGGGCCGACGACTACCTGCCTAAGCCCTGTAATCCGCGCGTCCTAGTGGCTCGGCTGCGGGCGCTGTTGCGCCGTACGCAGTCTGAGGTGGCATCTTCCGCGGAGCAGTTACAGGTCGGTGACCTGTGCCTTGATTTAGGCCAGCGGCGTGCAACCTTGCGCGGTTGCGAATCGGCTGCGATAACCCCGCTTGAACTGACAGATGCGGAGCTGGATCTTCTCGCCTGCCTGCTGCGCCGGGTAGGGCAGGCCGTGGATAAGGATAAGCTCAGTCGTGAGGCCTTAAATAGGCCCTTAACCCCCTACGATCGCAGCATCGATTGGCACATCAGCAACCTGCGCCGCAAGTTGGGTCCGTTTGATGATGGCAGTGAGCGGATCAAGACGGTGCGTGGGGTAGGCTATCAGTATGTCTCTGGTAAGGGCACATATAAACACTCCCCCGGGGCGAGCCTCTAATAATTTTCTACGGTGCTATTCAACTGTCCTGGTGTGGAGGACGCCGTGAATCCATCCCTAGAGGGCACCTCTAAAACTTCGCCGGCGCCACCACCCGCCCCGGTGTGGAGGACGCCGTGAATCCATCCCTGGAGGCTTCATGGCGCCATCCCTGGCGCCAAGACCTCCACACCGGGGCGGGTGGTGGCGCCGGCGAAGTTTTTATAGGCACCCTAGAGTTTTTATGGTGCCATCCCTGTTGCCATGACCTCCGAACCGGGAAACAAAATGGCTTCGAGCTAGAAGTTCTTGAAAGAAATCGCATAGATGAGTAATTAATGGGCAGTCTCTTCCTTAAACTCTTCCTCTGGCTCTGGTTAACAGGGATCATTATAGCTGGCGCATTTGTGGTCAGTTGGCACCATTGGGCTCCTGCGAGCAGCCTGCCTTCGCAAGCTGAACTAGAGCAGGTTGCTGAAGAAATCAGCAACCTCTACGCCGAGGAGGGTGGCTGGGGAGCTGTGCACGGCTATCTGCGCTCTTTGAGTCGCGATCAAAAGCTGCGTTTTGTCTTGTTGGGCCAGGATGAGCTGGCTACCCGGGGGATGCAGAGGCGCATGTTGCGGGGGCTCAGTCAACAGGATCGGGAAATATTGCTCGATACCGCCGAAGATCGTGGCCGCCTTAACGGCATGCTCTACAAAAGGGTCGTAGTTGATTTTGCCGGTGCGCATGATTTCTATCTGATCGCGCTGCATCCGGTGGAGGGGCTAGGCGGTCTACCGGTTTGGTTGCGGGCGGTCATTGCCTTGGCGGTTACCGGAGGATTAGCAGGAGGCTTGGCTGCCTACCTAAGTCGTCCACTGCGCCGATTGCGCCGGGCGAGCCAGGCCCTGGCCTCGGGCGATCTACACGCCCGCGTGCCGGTGGTAGAGCGCGGGGGTGATGAGATAGCCGCCCTGGGGCGTGATTTCAACGCCATGGCCGAACGGCTGGAGTCCCTTGTTGAGGCGCAGAATCGGTTGCTTAGGGATATATCGCATGAACTACGCTCGCCACTATCGCGCTTGCAGGTAGCCCTTGAATTGGCACGCCGGGAGACAAGCGGCGATAGCAATGCGTTGGCAAAGATGGAAAATGATATCGAGCGCATGGATCAGCTCATCGGTCAGTTGCTGACTCTGGCACGATTAGAGAGTGGCGCAGGTGCGTCAAACATGGAGAGTGTTGATCTGCATGAGCTGATAGGCCAGGTTTGTGAAGATGCTCAGTTCGAGGCCCAGGCTAGTGGTTGTAATGTGCTCAAGGAGGATGGTCCGCACCTCCAGATAACCGGTGATCGGCACCTGCTGCGTTCGGCCTTAGAGAATGTGTTGCGTAATGCGTTGCGCTATACCCCTGCTGGCGGGGTAATAAATGTTGCCTGGCAACGGGATCAAGATGGCATCTGGGTGAGCGTTATTGACAGCGGCCCGGGGGTTTCTGAAGAGCGGCTGAACGATTTGTTTGAGCCATTTGTCCGCTTATCCGCGGCTCGCGAGCGTGATTCTGGTAGCTGCGGTTTGGGGCTGGCTATCGTCCGGCGAGCAGTTCAAGCCCATGGAGGGAGCGTCGCTGCTCACAACCGTCCGCAAGGAGGTCTTGAGGTTAGGTTTTGGCTGCCCCTTAAAGGTCCTGCAAGTTGAGCCTTCGGTGCTCAGCCAATGAGCTTGAATAACGGCATCTTCGAGAAGCATGGAAAATTCAATTTTTCTATCTCTATCCCCCGTGGGTGCCTCTAAAAACTTCGCTGGCGCCACCATCAGCCCCGGTGGGGAGGACGCCGTGAATCCATCCCTGGAGGCTTCATGGCGCCATCCCTGGCGTCAAGACCTCCACACCGGGGCGGATGGTGGCGCCGGCGAAGTTTTTAGAGGTTCCCCCGTATTGGTTATGTTTTCACCTTTCGGCGTTATCTCTGCCTGCGCTTTGCCCAACTGAGCAGATCAGTAAGCGAATCTAAGCGTACTGGCTTCGTCATATAGGTATCGGCACCGCTTTGCAAACACTGCTCACGAACCTCTGTGCTGGCGTGCGCAGAGAGCATGGCTACCGGCGTATAGACTCGGTTTTGTGCTACTTCAGCTTCACGAAGTGATTTTACCGTCTGTGCTCCATCGAGTATCGGCATCTGCATATCGAGCAGGATCAAATCGAACTCCTGCTCAGCC
This sequence comes from Halorhodospira halochloris, assembly GCF_002356555.2. Taxonomy (NCBI): domain Bacteria; kingdom Pseudomonadati; phylum Pseudomonadota; class Gammaproteobacteria; order Chromatiales; family Ectothiorhodospiraceae; genus Halorhodospira; species Halorhodospira halochloris. Next base: position 2,197,738 of record NZ_AP017372.2, on the reverse strand, counting down.
TGCTGCCATATATCAAGCGCCTCCTGACCATTTTCGGCCACTGTGGCCTCCGCCCCGCAGCGCTCTAGTAACGCCTGGATCAGCAGGATATTAGTCGGCTCATCCTCGGCGACCAGCACCCGCGTGCCAGCAACATTCTCCCTATCAGCAGGAGCTCCGTTGGCAGATTCAGGTGCAGTTTGAGCAGGATCAACTGCGGGCTCAGATTCATCCTCGGGAAGCTCGGCGGTAAAGAAAAAGGTCGATCCTTGGCCGGGGGTGCTGTGAAGCCATATTTCCCCACCCATTAAATTAACCAGCTGCCGACTAATAGCCAGACCCAGACCGCTGCCTTGCAGATGCTTGATTGCATCGGTGCCTCGATCAAACGGCTCAAAGATCCGCTCCTGAAACTCATCCGGAATGCCGGGACCATTATCCTGGACCGAGACTTGTAATCTCTTTGAATCGTATCGGGAGAAATGCACCCGGACGTAGCCGCTGTCGGTAAACTTGATGGCGTTGCTGACAAGATTGAATAGCACCTGGGAGAGGCGGGTTGTATCTCCCTGAAGCCTATCCGGCAGGCCATTATCGACTGAGCATTGCAGATTCAGACCCTTATCCTCGGCCTGCTGAGACAACATCGGCATCCTCTCTGCGAGAAATTTACGCAGCAGAAAAGCCTCTTTTTGCAGCGTCATGCGCCCGGCCTTCAGGCGCGATAGATCGAGCAATGTATCTATCAGCCCCAAAAGAGTGCGTCCTGCGGCCTGGCATAGCTTAACCTGCTCCCTTTGATGAGCGTCGAGTTCTGAGTCAGCGAGCAGATCAGTAAAGCCGATGATGGCGTTAAGCGGGGTGCGCAGGTCGTGGCTGACGGCGTTCAAAAACTCACTTTTAGTCCGGTTGGCCTCGCGAAGCTGGATTAATGCCTGTTCACGCTCGGTCACATCGCGGGCAATGCCGGCGCGCATGCCCTCACTTTCACGGCCTGGCACCGGCAGGCTGTGCATTTGAATCCAGCGAACTTCACTATTGGAGCGGATTATCCGGAATAAGGCGTTGAACTCTTCGCGCTCACTTATCGCCTGATCCAGCGCCTTCTCAACCCCATAACGATCTTCCGGGTGGATACTCTCCAAAAAGGCTTTGGGATTGGCGTAGAAGCTCTCTACCGGCTGTCCCCAGATTCGCTCATAGGCGGGATTGACGTATAGGGTTTGGGCATCGGTGCGCAGCCAAAAGGCATCGCGGATATTCTCGGCAATCAGCCGAAAACGCCTCTCGCTCTCGGCCACTTCCTGCTGAGCCTTTTTCTGATCAGAGATATCTCGCAGTATTGTGGAGATATAGGTTAACTCACCGTAGCTATTGCGATGGCCGATCAGCACTTGTGAGGTCGGGGCCTGTGTCCCATCTGCCTTGAGGATCGCCGTCTCGCCTTGCCACAGCCCTTCACGCCGGACAGTCGGTAGACCTTCGTTCAGGAGCAGATCGGCCGCCCACGGTGGATGGAACCGACTAATCGCTTCTTCAAGACTCAGGGGCGGCATTGAGCCATCATCCGCAATACCCAACATCCCGTCGACAGCCTGGTTATCAATGCCGGCTTTTGCCCTGCCAGCGGCGTTCAGGTAAAGCAGCGTCCCATCTTCGCCGTGTAATGCGACGATGTCCGAAGTATTATCGAGTATCGCCACCAGCTGCTCGAGCCGCCTCATAGCCAGGGCTTCATCGGTGACATCGCGGGCAACACCGGCACGTAGCGTTTCCTCTGTGCCGCTGATCTTGAAGGGGGAGCTGCGTGCCTCCATCCAGCGCACATCGCCATCGGGACGGACAATCCGGTAGCGGATATTAATCTCTTCGCCAGCCGCTATCGCCTGGTTTATTGCAGTCTCAACCTCTTTACGATCCTCCGGATGAACGCTCTCAAGAAAACTGTTGGGGTTGGCATAGAAGTGCTCTCGGGTCTGTCCCCAGATTCGCTCATAGGCGGGGTTTACATAGAGCGCCTTTTGCTCAGAACGCAACCAGAAAACATCGCGGGTATGCTCGGCGATCAGGCGGAAACGCTGCTCGCTCTCTACGGCCTCCTGCTGAGTGCGCTTCAGATCGGAGATATCGCGGATGATCGTTGATAGTTGAACGACTTCGCCGGAGGAGTCGCGATGACCGATGATCACCTGAGAGGCAGGGATCTCTTGGCCATCGGCATCTAAAAAGGCCGTCTGCCCCTGCCATAGACCTTCGCGCCGGGCTGTCGGCAGCCCTTCGTTCAAAAGCAGGTCGGCAGCCCAAGGCGGATGGCGGCGGCGGATCGCCTCTTCAACGGAAGGGCAGGACGGTAATTGCTGCAGGCCAAAACGCGCCCTAAGAGCTTCATTGATGTAGATCAGACTCCCATCGCTGCCGTGGAGAGTGACGAGGTCTGAGGTGCTATCAAGGATCGCCACCAGCTGCTGCTGGAAACGCTCGCGAGCGCGCTGTTCGGTTATATCCTGCACCGTTCTGCACTCGCGCAGTGTAACCGCCACTTCGCCCGCGGCTGTCTCTGCGCTACGCAGCGCTGCCACCTCAACCTCTACCGGGAGCGCAGCGCCTACACGCGGCTGCAGCCATAGCGTCGTGTCAGCGCATAGCGGTTCGTCGGTTGCCGCAACTAATCGCTCCGTGACTGTATCTGCTGGCAGTGGAGTGCGCTCGGCATCGATTACAGCGCTAAAGTTTACACCGAGCAGCGCACTCTCATCGGGGTAGCCGAGCAGCTGACAAGCGGCGGTGTTGAGGTAGGTGAAGCAGCCTGCTGAATCGAGGCTGCAGACGGCTACAGGCAGTTTGTCGAGCAAGTTTTGGGAAAAATCAGACGTGCGTTGCTCGACTTTATCGCGACCCATACATCCCCCCCCGCCTCAATTCCTGAAAAAAATCGACCGAACGCTACTTCGCAGGCTTAACTACGTCAAGCCCCTTTAGCTGCGCAGATAGGCAGTCTCTAACAATTGCTTATCATCAAAAATAATTCTTTGTTTATAACGGCTTATGCTGTAGCTACGATAGTATCACCACAAAAAAAGAGCTTAAGTGGCGTTAACGCGCACCCGTTTCTGGTCTGGCTGCTATATTGCGCGGAAATGCAGCAGTGGTAGCTAAGGAGGCTAGACTCGCGCTGCAGAAATGCATATTCTGCATATCATGTAGGGTTTTTTGTTGGGGCGTAATTGCATGCTATTTCAATATATAGGCCTGCAAACATCACCCATCACCAGGTCTCCTACTCGCAGGATCTGCTCAGTCACTCCCCGAGTCTTTGCGCTGACAGCGTAAGGTCCAAATACAGGCCCGGAGAGGTCTTAAGCTCATGGAAAATAAAAAAGGCTCCAAGTGCGGCTGCCTAAGCGCTAAGTGCAAATTGGACCTGCTCCAGCAGGTCAGTGGAATCGGCTTTTGGGAATATGACCTGTGCACCGGGCAGGTCAATGCCGATGCGCAGTGCCAGAGTCTATACGGTTATGACAATAGCGAGTCCGAGCGCAGCCTCGCTACAGACTATGCGCTTTGGCGTGAGCATGTGCATCCTGAAGACCTATCATGGGTAGAAGAGGAGGTACAAGCCGCCATAGCCAACGGACAGCCTTGGCGGTTCACATATCGGATATACCGCAGTGATGGCCAATTGTGCTGGCTGCACTCAAGTGGCCACGTCGAGCGCGACGATCAGGGTGAACCCTGTCTGCTCATTGGTTTTGAACAGGATGTTACTGCTCAAAAACTTCAGGAGCAGGCGCTAGAGCAAGCTCACGAAAGGCTGCAAAGGGCTGAAGAGATAGTCTCTTTGGGCCACTGGATCTCCTATCCTGCAACAGGAGAGCTGATCTGGTCGCCTATGACCTATCAGCTTTGCGGTTTCCCTGCCGAGGCCGAACCGCCGGGCTGGGAAGAGTTTATCGCCCGGATACCGGAGCAAGATCGCCATCAGGTAGCCGAATATCAGCTGCAGTCGAAAGCCGACACCGACCAGAGCCAGGGTGAATACCGGATAGTCCACCCGAATGGGCGCGTGGTATGGGTGCGGGAAATAGCCAATCGCTGGCAAGACGAGAACGGCCGGTGGATCATCCAGGGGACCATCCAGGATATCACTGAGCAGCGCGAGGCGTTGGAGCGTAGTGAGGCGCGCCGGCAGCGGCTTGAGGCTATCCTGGAGACGATTCCCGATGTAGCCCTAACTGAGACGGATCTTGAGGGTACGATTCGCGAGGCGAGCCGCAGCGCCGAGCGGATATTTGGCTACTCGCGTGAGGAGTTGCTCGGCAGTGATATCTGCATGCTCCACGATCCGGCTGAGCATGCGCGGGTGCGCGAAGGTATCGCTAGATTGCAGCGCACCGCTCAGGGTTACTCTGTGGAATGTGAACTGATTCGCGGCACCGGCGAGCGCTTTCAGGCGCAGCTGAGTGTCGCACCGCTACTCAATGAGCGCGGCGAGGTGGTAGGTAAAATCGGGGCCTGTATCGATTTATCGGCGCAGTTCGCCGATGAGCAGCGCCTGCGCATGGCCCAGGAGGCGGCCGGCTTCGGGGTCTGGGACTGGGATCTAGCGGCGGATCAGGTCTACTGGGATGAGGCGTGCTGGCGTATGCTCGGCTACGATCCCGAGCAGCAGAGTATTCTGACCTTTGCCGACTGGCAGAAATTCGTCCATCCCGAGGATCTAGAGCGGGTCCAACCCATCGTTGAGAGCCATTTGGCTGCAGGCAGTCCGTTCACCATCGAGCTTCGCTACCGCTGCGCCGATGGTAGCTGGCTTTGGGTGCAGGGCCGGGGGCAGACCCTGCGCCGTGGCGCCGATGGTTCACCGACCTACATGGTCGGTACCCATGTCGATGTCCAGACCCTCAAGGAGACTGAGTTCGCGCTGCGCCGTAGCGAGTTGGAACTCACTGAGGCTAAGCGCATAGCCCGACTCGGTCACTGGCTCTACGACATAAAGTCTGGGGATGTCCACTGGTCGAGCGAGATCTACGAAATTATTGGTCTGGAGCCGGCGGAAACGGCCATGGACTGGGACACCTTTCTCTCCAGAGTGCCGCCTGAAGATCACCCTGAGCTCTATGAGGCCATAGAGCGCACTCTAAACCGGGGGGATCCCTACGAGCTTGAGCACCACCTCATGAGTGTGGATGGCGGTCGGCGGATTGTGCAGGCCCGTGGCTATGCGGAGTTTGATGCAGCCGGGAATCCGCAACTTCTACGCGGTACGGCCCAGGATGTCACCGAGCAGCGGGTTCTGCAGCGCGAACTTGCCGAGCGCGAGGCGCACTACCGGGATCTGGTAGAGAACCAACCGCTGATGATTGAGCGCTTTCTGCCCGACACCACGGTCACCTACGCTAACCCTGCCCTTGGGGATTGCCTCGGTGTGGAGCCGGAGGCGCTGATTGGCCAGCGCTGGCTGGATTATTTACCTGCCGAGGAGCGTGAGAACATCGAGGCGCACTTGGCGGGCTTCACTCCGAGCCATCCGGTTAGCCAGTTCGAGAACAGCATGCCGGGCAAGAACGGTATGCAGCTCTGGACGATGTGGACTAACCGGGCCTTTTTCGATGAAAAAGGGGAGTTGAGCCATTTCCAATCGGTAGGCGTAGATATCACCGAGCGCCGGCGCGCCGAACAGGCCGAGCAGCAGCTACGCGAGCAGCTTGAGACAAGGCAAAAAGAGCTCGAGGCGATCTTCGCGGCGGCCCGCTCGGTCAGTCTCATCAAGACTGATCTCAATTCAGTCATCGAAGAGGCCAGTACTGGTGCAGAAGTACTGTTCGGTTATTCGCGCGAGGAACTTATTGGCCGACACGTCAGCTTACTGCATACGGCAGAGGACATTGAGCGGCTTGCCGATTACGTCGAGAGATTGTTTAAGGACCATGAGCCGATCCGCATGGAGACGGATCTAGTCCATCGGGATGGTAGTCGTTTTCCCGCGCTGTTCACCGTCCACCCCATTACCGATAAGCACGGCGAGTTGGTGGCCACGCTCGGCGTCAGTCTCGATATGAGTGCCCAAAAGCGCGTTGAGCAGGAACTCGCCGACACTATACGCGCGAAAGACACCTTCCTCAGCGCCGTCAGCCACGACCTGCGCACGCCGCTAAACGCCTTGATGGGCTTTCTTGAGCTGCTCGATGATCCGCAACTTTCGGCCGAGCAACGCTCTGAGTACATGGAGCAATGCCGGCAAGGAGCACAGCGGCTTCTCGGCCTGATTGAGACTCTGCTCGATCTCGCCCGCCTTGAAGCCGGTCGTTTGGAACTGCGCCCACGAGCAACCGAGTTGCCTGCACTGATAGATAACCAGGTTGCTATGCTTAGGTCCCGGGCCTGTGAGAAGGGCCTAAGTCTAGACTACAGCATAGCTGAAGCTGTCCCCAGATGGGTCGAGGTGGATGATACGCGACTCGGGCAATTGCTCTCTAATCTTCTCAGTAATGCCGTTAAATACACCCAGCAGGGCGGTGTCGAGCTTGAGGTGCGAACAGTAGACAATACCCGAGTCAGTTTTGCTGTCCACGACACCGGGCCGGGTCTAACTGAGCAGCAGCAAAAAGAGATTTTCACTGCCTTCGATCGTGGTGGCTATAGGGGCACTAGCCAAGGTTACGGGCTGGGGTTGGCGATTGTCAGCGAGTTAATCAATCTGCTTGATGGCGAGCTCTCCCTGAGTAGTACACCAGGGCAAGGCTCAACCTTTGCTTTCACCATTCCCTTGCCCAGAGCCAGTGAGCCGAGCCCTGAGGGCGAGTCTTCGATAGCGGCGGGCGAGTCTGATGCAGAGCCAACTGCGAGTTCAGCACGGCGCCCACTGAACATTCTCGTCGCCGATGATGAGCCGGCCAATGTGATGCTCGCTCAGGCCCTTCTGCTCAAGCTCGGTTGCGAGGTTGTTTGCGCGCAGAGTGGCACAGAGGCCCTAGCGGCTTGGCAGGCGGAAGATTTCGATATGTTGCTGCTTGATTTAAAGATGCCGGATCTTGATGGCGATCAGGTAGCCCGAAACGTCCGCGCCGAGGAACATGAGCAGGGCAGGCAGCCTACCAGGATTGTGCTATGCACAGCCTACGCCTACAGCGAGGTTGAGTCGCTGATAAACGAGTCGGGTTGCGATGCGTATCTTGGCAAGCCGCTTGATCGCAGCGCCTTGAGCAGTTTGTTGGACTGGGTGGCTAGCAGCTATGCCAAATAATATTGAGAGAATCGGGAATCGGTCTTGCCTGTACTCGGGTGGGGTGCCTGGGGCGTTGTGTGGATACTGCGGCGACTCATTCGCCGACTTCGATCCGGTAGCCTAAACCCGGTACGGCCACGATGTGCCGCAGACCGCGGGTTTTGTCCTCCAGCTTGCGGCGCAGGCGTGATACCAGCACGTCCACGGATTTGGGATTTCCTTCTCGGCTGCGTGCCACTGCCTCGGCGAGCTGGTCGCGGTTGACCGGCCGTCCCCGGGCTCGCAACAGGAATTCGATCAGCCGCGCCTCGCCTAGGGTCAGCTCAAGCTCAAATCCTTCTGCGTGGTGCAGTGAGCGCTGCTCTACTTCCAGCAGCCATGGACCGAAGGTAATCTGCGTGGCTGGAGTCGGGGGGCCTGCGGCCAGCGCTCGACGGACCCGATGGATCAGCTCCGTCTGATGGAAGGGCTTACTCAAGTAGTCCACTGCGCCGGCCTCGAGGCCAGCCGCGCGCTGCTCCGCTGCCGTGCGTACCGTCATCATAATAATCGGCAACTCGGGATGGCTGCCGTGCAGCGTGCTAGCAAGGGATAGACCGTCGGCGTCGGGCAAGTTGAGGTCGAGCAGCACCAGGTCGAAGTGAGTGCTGCGCAGCAGCCGCAGTCCCTCGCGTGCTGTTAGGGCTACGGTAGCCTGGTACTCGGCCCTAAGAAGAGCGTTTAGGCAAATGGATCGCGAGCTCCGTTCGTCTTCTATTAAGAGAATGTGCGGTGGTTTCACAGTCTTTTAGTGTGCTCCAGTTCGCTCAATACGCGGTGCAGGGCCTCGCTGAAATTGTTCAACGCGGATACCTCTACCGCGCCCAGGCGGATCTGCTGCGACAGGGTTTTGGCGACAGTCTCGAGCCTTCCCATGCCCAGATTCCCCGCGGCCCCACGCAGGTTGTGGAGCAGCTGCCGGGCGTCTTCGGTGGCACCGTCTCGAAGCCTATCGCGCAGGATCCGGTCGACCTCGTAGTAATCAATGTAGAAATCGAGAAGCAGCTCGCGACAAAGCTCCCGATCCCCATCGAGCCGTTCGAGCGCGCTGTCGATATCGATTATTTCCATGGCATCGAATCTCTGCTTAGCCTAGTTGAAGGTGGTTATGTCCTCTGCACCGAGCTGATCCTGATCTCTGTGGTTTTCGTACATGGTTCCTCTAGTCGTAGTGCCAGTGGCTCATGGGACAAGGTAGAGGTCCGTTTCGATTTGCTTCACCGGCCCTCGATCATCGGCTGGCCCACTGCTGTCGGATATCAATCTAGGAGAGAGACCCGATCACCAAAGCAGCATAGCAGCAGCGCCGGAATGGCGTACCTTCGAAGAGACGAATCGACCGAGGGAAGCAACTTCGCCCGACACATCCACAGCCAAAGACGATACTCCAAGTCTTATTCCAACATCAATCCATGGTCGCCGTCATAGTGCTGAAGCTCAATGAGGGCGCTACCGTGACACTGATGCATGTATAGAGTTTAATAACCTTATAGTATTTAATGAAATAGTATATACTACTTGCGGGAAGCATTGTAGGCTACCTGCAATATAGCCCAGTGCACTGTCTGAGCTGAAAATCGCGGCTCCGATGCTGGAACAATAAAGTATTGAAAACCCGCTGCAGCGTGCTCCGGTCGGTGAGGGTTACCTCTGCCCAACCGCAGCCGAGTTAGCCGCCTTGTGCGGCGGCGTTATGGTGGGTTCGCGTCCTCGTCCCGGAGTAGCTGTGCCCATGGCCACACTCAACGTCAACGAAGAATATCCTGGTGAAAGCTTAGATGTAGCCCTCTGCCGTTTCAGACCGGATACGACGCTGACCTTCGTGAACGCAGCTTATGCGCGCCTATTCGGGGGGGGATCGGGCTCGCTGCTCGGTCAGCGCTGGATCGAGTGGGTGCCTGTGTCCGCCCGTCCCCGGGTGTGGTCGGTTCTCGCGCAACTCGGGCCAGCGGCACCTTTCCAGACTTATACCCACGAGGTTTGTCTGGTCGATGGCGGAGTAATGCCGTACCAGTGGACGGATGTGGCGCTTTTCGGGCCCGATCTTGAGGTTACGGAGATCCAGTCGGTGGGGCACCCTGTGGACGGGGGTTGTAGCAGCGATGCCACAGCAGCAGAGGCGGCAACCTGTTACTCCGGCGGTGAGCAGCTGCTTGTAGAGAGCGAGTGGCGAGCGAGGATTATCAGCGAGGCCATGGAGGAAGTGGTTTGGCTGCGCGCCGGCGACCAGATGCTCTACGTGAACTCTTCTTATGAGCGCATCTGGGGCCGCAGCATAGAGGAGCTGATGGCGAATCCCGACAGCTTCCTAGACGCGGTTCACCCGGGTGATCGTGAGCGGATTATTTGTTCCTGGGCCGCGTGCAAGGCGGGAGATGTCCGATTCGATGAAACCTACCGGATCGTGCGGCCGGACGGCGAGGTGCGTTGGGTGCACGCCGTCAATTCTGCACCGTTCGCTTCTGCCGGCTACACAGCATGCAGCGTCGGTAGTGCGCGGGATGTCACCGCGCAGATAGAGATCGAGCAGGCGCTTTATCAAGCCAATCACGATCTGCGGGTTGCCGAGCAAATCGCGCGGCTCGGCCATTGGATCAGCGACCTCCACGAGGGCACCTTGACCTGGTCGCCCGTAACCTTCCAGCTGTGCGGCTTTGATGTCAGCCGATCGCCGCCGGATTTCGATGCTTTCCTAGAGCGGGTCCATCCCGAAGATCGGCCCAAGGTGGCTGAGTCCCAGCTCGCGCGCGAGCCGCAGCGTGAGCGAACGGAGGCCGAATACCGAATCATTCACACTGACGGGCGGGTAGTCTGGGTTCGCGAGCTTGCCCAGCGTGATAAGGGTGAAGAAGGGCAACCCATCCTGCGCGGTACCATCCAGGACATCACGGCCATGAAGGAGGCGCAGGCCACAGCGCGCCAGCGTCAGGAGGAACTCGAAGGGATCTTTAAGGCGGCCACTTCGGTAGGGTTGGTCAAGACAGATCTGGCATCAAGCGTCATCGACGTGAGTGCCGGCGCTGAGCAGCTTTTCGGATATAGCCGAGAGGAACTGATCGGGCAGCCTGTCAATTGTCTGCACATCACGGAGGATCAAGCTGATCTTGCGAAGTGGGTAGGCCATTTGGTTTGCGAGCAACGGGAGCTGAACTTCGAAACTCGGCTGATGCGCAAGAGTGGCGAGTCTTTCCCAGCTCGGCTGTTTATCCACCCCATCCAGGACGAACACGGCAGCGTCGTGGCCACGCTGGGGGTGACTTTCGATATCAGCGATCTAAAGGCGGTGCAGCAGCAGCTTGAGGATGCGAGCCGGATTAAGACCACCTTTCTCAGGGCCGTCAGTCACGATCTGCGAACTCCGCTAAATGCGCTGATTAGTTACGTGGAACTGCTCGGCAACGCCGATCTAAGCAGAGAGCAACGGCAGAACTTTGTTAAACGTTGTCAGGAGGCGGGCGAGCGGCAGGCGCAGCTGATCGACTCGTTGCTGGATATCGCGCGATTGCAATCGGGTAATATCCAACTAAAGCGGGTTCCCATGGAACTGCATCAGTTGCTCGAGGAACAATGTCGGTTGTTGCTGCAGCGGGCGCAAGAGGAGGGACTCACCCTTGAGTGGTCGATCGCTGAAGATGTCCCCGGCTGGGTTATCGGCGACCCCACGCGTCTGGTCCAAGTGCTGAGCAACCTGGTGGAAAACGCTATCAAGTATACGGACAGGGGGCGCGTGTGCGTCGAAGTTCAGGCCGAGGGCGGTGAGCTGGTGGGCTTCGCCGTGAAGGACAGTGGCCCCGGCCTGAGCGAGGCGCAGCAGCAGACAATGTTCAATGCCTTTGATCGGCTCGGTTATGATGGACCGGTTGCCGGCTCTGGCTTGGGGTTGGCAATCGCAAAGGAACTCGCTCATCGTCTCGGCGACGGCCTTTGGGTCGAGTCTGCCCCCGGTCAAGGCTCGACCTTCGGTTTTACCGCGCACCTGCCGCCTTGTGCACCGGCTCAGAAGGTTGAGGATAAGATCGAGGAGCAGCTGCCGGAGTCGAATTCCCTTGGGCAGTCGCTGCGCGTGCTCGTCGCCGAAGACGAGCAGACCAGTGCGGTGGTGGTTCCCTTGCGCCTGCAGCGCCTAGGGTGCGAGGTTACCTTGGTTAAGAGGGGGGATGCGGCCCTGGAAGCTGCACGGCAAGGGGTGTTCGATTTGCTTCTGCTTGATCTGAGCATGCCTGGACTGAACGGCATTGAGGTGGCCCGAGTGCTGCGCTCAGAAGAGGATGCTCGGCCGGGGGTGCGGCGGGTTCCGAAGGTGCTCTGCACGGCCTATTCGCGCGAAGAGATAGAGCAGGAGTTCGATTTGGTCGAGGTTGACGCGCTCTTGGAAAAGCCGATCCGTGAAAAGCATCTGAGGCAGTTGATCAGTCGAGTTCGCCTCGGCTTGGATCCGGCTGAAGCTGGGGGGCGGCCATACGGGGTTTGAGAACGCTGAACATAGTTTATTAACTGTGTCGTCTGCGTGCAGAAAGCCTCGGAGTTACGGGTTACGCTGTCCGCCTTGCGCGGTGTTGTAGCCACTAGATAAAACTGACTAATTATCTGGGTGGAACCTCCCTCCATTGGCGAAGCTCACCTTTGGAGCGCACTAAATTATCCGGGTTTATTTCTAGTTAATGTTTATCGGTTAATCTGCCCATAATCTGAAAGAAAACTATATGGCAGGTTAACAATGCGCGCAGGCTACGAGGATTCACCCGCTATCTTAGGGCTCGGGGCTAACATACAGGTTGGGGATCGCCTGACCTTTGATGTCTACGATGAGGAAGGGCGGCTCCTCATGCGCCGTGGTAAGCAGATCCTTAGCCAGAATCAGCTCCGGCGCATCTTTCACGATGGACGGGTTGAGCTGAGCGGCCGGTCGCTCTCGAAATTAGGGCATAGCCGCTTTACGCATCCTGGCGGGCCTGCTGTCCGGCGTGGCAATCCCGTTCAGGAAGATTTAAGCCCGCACGAGCGGTTGCATGCCTGTGCTCAAGCTCTTCAGCGAAACTACGAAAGGATCCGAGCCGGTGAGCGCGACTTTTTGCCTCGGCTTCGGCAAGTCGTCGAGCGTCTGCAACGGTTGATCGATTTGGACACTGACGCTGCTTTGGGGGTGGCGCACCTTAGCCGTGCCTATCCGGAACATATCCTGCAGCCCCTGCGCCAGGCAATCGTAGCCGATATTGTTGCCCGCGCCGCTGGATGCTGCGAGGGGTATCGCAATAGTCTTATCGGCGCGGCGCTGAGCGCAGATATTGGCATGCTTGAGTTACGCGCCGTACTCGATCAACAGTCCACTGACATTAGCCAGGCTCAGCGCAAGGCGCTGGTGGAGCACCCGGAGCGTTCGGCGCAGATCCTGCGCGAAGCTGGGCTGGATGATGATAACTGGTTGCGCGCCGTCATGGAGCACCATGAGCGGTTGGATGGATCGGGTTACCCACGCGGTATCCGTGGTGATTCGGTCTGCGATATCGCGGGCCTGCTCATGGTCGCTAATGTTTATATGGCCATGGTCACGCCTAGGGCCCACCGGTCTGCTCGCCCCCCAAAAGAGGTACTGCGCGAACTATTCTGCGAGGCCGATCATCTTTACCCCGCGCATTATGCTCAGTATATCGTAAGGGAACTCGGTATCTATCCGCCCGGAACGGTGGTCGAGTTGGAAACCGGCGACGTGGGCGTGGTCACCCGCAGGGCTGGGAAGTGGGCACGGCCCTGGTTTTATTCTCTGCAGCGTGCCGCTGGGCGGCGGCTGCGTGCCTTTGAGTGCAACCTGACAGAAGAAGATTTAGAGATCGTGCGTAGTTATCGTCCCGAAGACATCAAGGTGCCGATTCCGGAGTGCGCCCCATGGGGTTACTAAAGGGCACTCTGGCATATGCTGACTGGCTTTGGGTGCAGGGCCGGGGGCAGACCCTGCGCCGTGGCGCCGATGGCTCACCGACCTACATGGTGGGAACTCACGTTGATGTCCAGACCCTCAAGGAGACTGAGTTCGCGCTGCGCCGTAGCGAGTTGGAACTCACTGAGGCTAAGCGCATTGCCCGACTCGGTCACTGGCTCTATGACATAAAGTCTGGGGATGTCCACTGGTCGAGCGAGATCTACGAAATTATTGGTTTGGAGCCGGCAGCAACGGCCATGGACTGGGACACCTTTCTCTCCAGAGTGCCGCCTGAAGATCACCCTGAGCTCTATGAGGCCATAGAGCGCACTCTAAACCGGGGGGATCCCTACGAGCTTGAGCACCACCTCATGAGTGTGGACGGCGGTCGGCGGATTGTGCAGGCCCGCGGCTATGCGGAGTTTGATGCTGCCGGGAATCCGCAACTTCTACGCGGTACGGCCCAGGATGTCACCGAGCAGCGGGTTCTGCAGCGCGAACTTGCCGAGCGCGAGGCGCACTACCGGGATCTGGTCGAGAACCAGCCGCTGATGATTGAGCGCTTCCTGCCCGATACCACCATTACGTATGCCAATCCGGCCCTGGCGGCTTACGTCCAGACCGAGCCGGATCGACTGATCGGGCAACGCTGGATCGACTTGTTTCCCGTTGATGAGCAGAAACGGGCACAAGCACACTTAACGAGCTTGACTCCGCAGCAACCGGTGGGCCGGCTCGAGAACAGCCTGACAGGTGCAGACGGTCTGAGGTACTGGATTCTTTGGACCAACCGCGCCTTTTTTGACGACAGCGGTACGCTGAGCCATTTCCAGGCGGTAGGCGTAGATATCACCGCACGCCGGCGCGCCGAGCAGGCCGAGCAGCAGCTACGCGAGCAGCTTGAGACAAGACAAAAAGAGCTCGAGGCGATCTTCGCGGCGGCCCGCTCCGTTAGCTTGATTAAGACTGACCGCGACACAGTAATCCAGGAGGTTAGCTGTGGCACGGAGGCGTTATTCGGTTATTCGCGGAGTGAGCTGATCGGTCAGCACGTCTCCATGCTTCATGTACAGGAGCACGTTGAGGCTCGGCAACTCGACCAGAGCAGCCTGCCCATTCGCTTAGAGACCAAAATGCGACGGCGTGACGGCACCACATTTATGGCGCATCTAGCGGTGCATCCGATTTTGGATGCAGATGACCAGATCATCGCCGCTCTTGGTGTCTCCTTCGATATCAGCGATCAAAAGCGCGTTGAGCAGGAACTCGCCGACGCTATACGCGCGAAAGACACCTTCCTCAGCGCCGTCAGCCACGACCTGCGCACGCCGCTAAACGCCTTGATGGGCTTTCTTGAGCTGCTCGATGATCCGCAACTTTCACCCGAGCAACGCTCTGAGTACATGGAGCAATGCCGGCAAGGGGCACAACGGCTTCTCGGCCTGATTGAGACTCTGCTCGATCTCGCCCGCCTTGAAGCCGGTCGTTTGGAACTGCGCCCACGAGCAACCGAGTTGCCTGCACTGATAGATAACCAGGTTGCTATGCTTAGGTCCCGGGCCTGTGAGAAGGGCCTAAGTCTAGACTACAGCATAGCTGAAGCTGTCCCCAGATGGGTCGAGGTGGATGATACGCGACTCGGGCAATTGCTCTCTAATCTTCTCAGTAATGCCGTTAAATACACCCAGCAGGGCGGTGTCGATCTTGAGGTGTGTGCCGTAGACGATACCCGAGTCAGTTTTGCTGTCCACGACACCGGGCCGGGTCTAAGCGAGCAGCAGCAAAAAGAGATTTTCACTGCCTTCGATCGCGGTGGCTATAGGGGCACTAGCCAAGGTTACGGGCTGGGGTTGGCGATTGTCAGCGAGTTTATCAATCTGCTTGATGGCGAGCTCTCCCTGAGTAGTACACCAGGGCAAGGCTCAACCTTTGCTTTCACCATTCCCTTGCCCAGAGCCAGTGAGCCGAGCCCTGAGGGCGAGTCTTCGATAGCGGCGGGCGAGTCTGATGCAGAGCCAACTGCGAGTTCAGCACGGCGCCCCCTCAATGTTCTTGTCGCCGATGATGAGCCGGCCAATGTGATGCTCGCTCAGGCGCTGCTGATCAAGCTCGGTTGCGAGGTTGTTTGCGCGCAGAGTGGCACAGAGGCCCTAGCGGCTTGGCAGGCGGAAGATTTCGATATGTTGCTGCTTGATTTAAAGATGCCGGATCTTGATGGCGATCAGGTAGCCCGAAGCGTCCGCGCCGAGGAGCATGAGCAGGGCAGGCAGCCTACCAGGATTGCGCTATGCACAGCCTACGCCTACAGCGAGGTTGAGTCGCTGATAAGCGAGTCGGGGTGCGATGCATATCTTGGCAAGCCGCTTGATCGCAGCGCCTTGAGCAGCTTGTTGGACTGGGTGGCTAGTGGGCTGCAACGCTAGCGCCCTGAGGTGTTGTTCGTCGGCAGGTTTAGGCGCCCAAAGAACAATAAAAATTCACTTGCTTTTCGTGCTGTTTTAGTTGTAAGCTTAAAACGGGACTGTTAAAGCAGACGAGCCACCAGTGCGTGGGTCCCCCCCCTTTTGCCCGGATAGCTGCTCTGCTCGCTGTCAGTCTCTCCGGTGTATTCTGCGGCGCCGGAGTACTGTCTTTGGCTGAGTATGGTGGGATGACACAGGAGGGTGGGGGGATGGATGGGTCTTCGGCGAAACCTAACAAGCTCACGGCCGGGTTTCTCCACCAGCTGCTCGATTCTCAAGCGGTAGCCGTCTGCGCGCTTGATTCCGGTGGCCGCTTCACCTACCTCAACCCGGCGGCCTGCCGGCGACTCGGCCACTCCGACGACACCGCGCTGCTTGGCGAGCGCTTCGACACGGTGATCGACACCGAGCGGGCTGAACCATCGGCGGCGGCACTCACCGAACAGCTGACAGCGGTTGCCGTAACCGGCGAGCCGCTCTCCATATACTCGGTACTCTGGCTGCACCCATGTGCCAGGACATCCTTTCCAGTAATCATTGAGGCCTCACCGCTCAACAGCGACGAGACCGAAGAGCGCGGCGTGGTGGTCACCTTTCGGGATGCTACAGTGCAACACCACGCCCTTAACCAAGCCCTACAGCGCGCCGAGCAGGCCGAGCGAATCGGTGCCATCGGGCACTGGATCCATTACCCTGAGTCCGGGCAACTGATCTGGTCGTTGATGACCTACGAGCTTTTCGGCTTCGACCCGGATGGATCGAAACCGGACTGGGGGGCGTTCATCGCCCGGGTCCCAGAGGCGGATCGCGGCCAGATCGCAGAATCTCAGTTCAAGGCTGATCCTTCCCGGCGCTCCTGTGAAGGGGAGTACCGTATCGTCCACCCTGGCGGCCGTACACTGTGGGTCCGTGAGATCGCGCAGCGCTTGAAGGACGAGAACGGCCAGTCGATCATCCAGGGTACTATCCAAGATATTACTAAGCAGCGCAAAGCGTTGGAGCGTAGCGAGGCACAGCGCCAACGGCTCGCAGCTATTCTGCGGACGGTTCCCGATGTAGCCTTAATCGAGACGGATCTTGAGGGCAAGGTGAGCGAGCTGAACCGAAGCGCCGAGCTTATGTTCGGTTACTCACGTGAGGCGTTTCTCGGCAGTGACATCTACATGCTCCACGATCCGGCTGAGCATGCGCAGGTGCGCGAGGGTATCGCTAGATTGCAGCGCACCGCTCAGGGTTACTCTGTGGAATGTGAACTGATTCGCGGCACCGGCGAGCGCTTTCGGGCCCAGTTGAGTGTCGCACCGCTACTCAATGAGCGCGGCGAAGTGGTAGGTAAAATCGGGGCCTGCATCGATTTATCGGCGCAGTTCGCCCGTGAGCAGCGTCTGCGCATGGCGCAGGAGGCAGCCGGCTTCGGGGTCTGGGAGTGGGACGTTGAAACCGATCGTGCCCACTGGGATGAGGCCTCCTGGCGTATGCTCGGCTACGATCCCGAGCAGCAGGGCACATTGACCTACGCGCAGTGGCAAGCCCTAGTTCACCCTGAAGATCTGGAGCGCATCCTCCCCGAATTCGAGCACCACCTAGCTGCGGGCACTCCCTTTACCATCGAGTTCCGTTACCGGTGTGCCGATGGCAGCTGGCTTTGGGTGCAAAACCGCGGCCAGACCCTGCGCCGCGCGGCCGATGGCTCGCCGATCTACATGGTGGGCACGCACGTGGAGATCCAGCAGCTCAAGGAGACTGAGCGTGCGTTAGCTAAAAGCGAGCAGCGCTTTCGGGATGTCACCCTGGCGGCGGGCGAGTACATCTGGGAGATAGACCCCGAGGGTCGCTACACTTTCATCACTTCGCCGGCGGAACCGCTTCTAGGTCGCCCGGTTGAGGCGATCATCGGATGTTCGGTATTCGACTTTATGCCGGACGATGAAGCCGAGCGTGTGCATGGGCTGCTTCAGGCCTGGGCCGATGAAAGAAGTGCTTGGCGAGACCTGGAGCATGTCTCGCTGCGCCCGGATGGCAGCCTCGTGCATCAGCGGGTCAGCGGTCTGCCCATCCTGGATGAAGACGGCAACCTGACCGGTTTTCGTGGCACTGGGCGCGATATCACGGCTGAGAAAGAAGCCGAGCGGGCTCAAAAGAGACTGACGGAGCGCCTGCGCCTGGCGACTTCGGCAGCCGAGCTCGGCATCTGGGAATACGATCTAAAAAGCGGCCGGCTAGAGTGTGATGAGTGCATGTGCCGCCTCTACGGGATTGATCCGGCCACCTTCGGTCACGCCTCTGAAGGCTGGGTCGAGGCGCCGGAGTCCAAATCCCTCGACACCACGGTCTTCGGTAACACCTTTGAGGACTGGGCCGAGACACTCTTACCCGATTCCCGCGATAGCACGGTGGCTGCGCTAAACGAGGCGGTGGCCTCGCGCACCCCATTCGATATCCAGATGGAGATTCGTCGCGCGGATGATGGCAGTTGCCGTACCCTACACGGACATGCCCAGGTGATTTGCGATGCCTCTGGTATCCCAGTGCGCATCGTGGGCATCAGCCGCGATATCACCGCGGAGCAGGAGTATCGTCGGCAACTCGCCGCAGCCAAGGAGCGCTTCGCCGGGATCTTCGAGCAGACCGGCAGTGGCGTGGCTGTCTACCGTCCGGTGGATGAGGGGCGGGATTTCGAGTGCATTGAGATCAACCCGGCATCCGAGCGCCTCGATCAGATCACCCGCGACGAGGTCATCGGTCGCAGACTGACCGACTGCTTCCCAGGGGTCGTGGAAATGGGGCTTTTGGCAGCGCTGCAACGGGTGGCCCGCACCGGGGTACCGGAAGAATTGCCGCTGGCCTCGTATCAGGATAAGCGTATCACTGCCTGGCGTGAGAACCGGATCTTCCGGCTCTCTTCCGGCGAAGTGGTCGCGGTCTACGACGACCGCACCGAGATCAAGCAGGCGCAACAGGAGTCCGAGCGGGCGCGCAAGCAGCTGGCCAATCTTACCGCGCAGCTGCCTGGATTCATCTATCAATACCGGCTCTGGCCCGACGGCCGCCACGCCTTCGTCTATGCCAATGGTCGGGCTGAACAGATTTACGGCGTCACGCCGGAACAGGCCATCGAGTACCCCGATCACCTTTTCGAAGTCATCTACGAGGCCGATCGGGGTGAGTTTTACCGGAGCATTGAACGATCGGCACAGGCCTTAACGCCGTGGTACCAGACCTTCCGGATTCACCACTCCTCAAAGGGAACGGCCTGGCTTGAGGGGAATTCCATGCCGGAACGCCTGGCCGATGGCAGCACGCTCTGGCACGGATACATACACGACATCACCGACAGGGTTCGAGCCGAGCAGGAACTGGCACAGAGCAAAGCGCGGCTCGAAGAATTCTTTAATCAGTCGATTAGCGGTTTCTTCTTCATGATGCTGGATGAACCGATTGACTGGCAGGGTGCTACAGAGGAGCAAAAAGAGGCGCTGCTTGACTATGCCTTGACACATGTTGTTGGCTGCCAAAATCCGTACATATTTGGCGGAGGATTCAAGAATAAGCATATCTACTGGGTAGTTAAAAGCTAAGACTAACTACCACGCTCTGTGTCGATTTCTGCTTTCGCTTGTCCCTTCTTTTCCTTATAAACCAGTAACTGGCTCTGTGGGCCCTGTGGGCGAGAGCCCTGAGAGTGTGGGCAGGCGGTGGGCAACCCGCAGGGTTGTCCACGGGCTGTCCACACGGCCCGTAGGGCTCAGGGCGGCGCGAAGCGCTCGTCCACAAGTCCACAGAGCTATTGCTTAAGCAGCTAAAAGTACTGGAGATTTGCTTATAAGAGGGTGAGAATCGGTAGGCAAGTAGTAAGGGCGACGCGACATCAGGTAACCAGAGGCTGACAACCCTCCTGATGCCGCGCCCACCGCGTCCTGCGACACGGCACTTATCAGTATCCTCGGGTTTAGCGCCGTTGTCCAGTGTTTGCAATTTACCTGGATAAGCGCCCCGATGAGCCAGCCTAAAGCATTGACCCGCCGACTTTTCTTTTGCGATTGCTGCAATCGACAGGTCATGATCTGCAGTCAATGTGATCGCGGCAATCGCTACTGTAGCCAGCAATGCGCAACTGCTGCCCGCCGCCAGTCCCTGCGCGAGGCGGGTAGGCGTTATCAAGACTCTAGGCGAGGCAAAGCCAAGCATGCAGAGCGCCAGAGTCGTTATCGAGCCAGGGCCCGGACTCGACCCCTATCCCTATCCCTATCCCTAAGCCGAGACAAAAAAGTGACGCATCAGGGTTCCACACCTGTTGATAGTGATGCTTCACTTAAGCTCTCGCAGCCAGATAACCAAGCTCGAGCACGGCCTGTTCAGCGGCCCGATTATCAGCAAGCGCGCCGACTCACAGAGAGCGCCCCGCGCTGTGACTTCTGCGCTCGCCCGTGCTCGGTATTTGTCCGCACAAATACCCTGCGCCGCTATTCTCGCCGCGAGCCGTTGCGCCCCTCGGGTCCCTGAGATCCGGCGAGAATTGCCTTGCGCTAAGCCCGAGGCGCATGTTTCTGCGCTCATCTCGCCGAGCATATGGAGTGTAAGGATATGGCTATATCCAAAGAGCTTGAGGCGCAGATCATGCGCTATCACTACGCCGAGCACTGGCGCGTCGGCACCATTTCCCGACAACTCAATGTCCACACCGATGTCGTCCATAGGGTGCTGGCAAAGGCCGGTATCCCTAGTGCACAACGCACTAGGCGAGGATCGATCATTGATCCCTATGTACCCTGGATCGAGCAGACCCTGGCAGATTACCCCAAAATACCAGCTAGCCGGCTCTATGACATGGCCCGCGAGCGTGGTTATTCGGGCGGCCCTGATCACTTTCGCCACCTGATAAGCCAGTACCGGCCGAAACCGGTCGCTGAGGCGTATATGCGCCTGCGTACCCTGCCCGGGGAGCAGGCACAGGTCGATTGGGGCCATTTCGGCAAACTGCCCATAGGTCGGGCTAAGCGCCCACTGATGGCATTTGTCATGGTCCTGAGCTATTCGCGCTGGATCTTTCTGCGCTTCTACCTCGGCTCATCGACGGCCAACTTTTTGCGTGGCCACGTCGCCGCCTTCGAGGCCTGGCAGGGGGTGTGCAGGTGCCTGCTCTACGATAACCTCAAAAGCGCGGTGCTGGAGCGCTACGCCGAACAGATCCGCTTTAATCCGCAGCTACTCGATCTTAGCGCCCACTACGGCTTTGAGCCACGGCCAGTAGCCGTAGCCCGAGGCAACGAAAAGGGCCGTGTCGAGCGGGCAATCCGCTATGTGCGTTCCAGCTTCTGGCCCGGTAGGCAGTTTAACTGCCTTGATGATCTGAACGAGCAGGCGCAGCACTGGTGCGTAAGCATTGCCGCCGAGCGGCGCTGCGATCAGGAGCAAAAGAGCAGTGTTCGCCAGGCATTTGCCGAGGAGCAGCCTTACTTACGTGCCTTACCCAGCGAGCCATTTCCTTGCTATGAGAACGTGCCTGTAAAGGTAGGCAAAACCCCTTATGTGCGCTTTGACCTTAACGACTACTCGGTGCCGCACAAATATGTCCGCAAAACACTCAGCGTCAGCGCAACTCTGGAGAGGATCCAGGTGCTTGATGGCGAGAACGTTATAGCCTCGCATCCACGCAGCTATGATCGCCATGCTCAAATAGAGGACCCGCGCCATATCGATAAGCTAGCCCAAGAGAAGCAAGCTGCTCGACTACATCGTGGCACCGACCGGCTTAGCAGCTCTGTACCGCGCGCCAAGGAGTTTCTCTCGCAAGCGGCAACGCGCACCAATAGCCTCGGCAGCGTCACAGCTGCGCTACTTCGTCTGCTCGATCACTACGGCGCCAGCGAGCTCGATGCCGCCATTGAGCACGCTCTCGAGCGTGGTGTACCCCACCCACATGCCCTCAGCCAGATCCTCGAACAACGCCGCGATCAAACCCCTGGCCCGCCATCGCTGCCTCTGCGCTTACCCGAGCAGCTACGTCAACGTGAGCCAAGCATCCGGTTGCGCGGGCTCGATGGCTACGACGCCCTAACCCCTAACTATGAGAAAGACGACAATGGCCCCGAAAACACCTGAGCAGCAAATGATTGAGCGGGCCAAGGCCCTGCGCTTGCATGGCATCCTCGCCCACTGGGAAGAGATCGAGGATAAGCAGTGGATCGAGCAGATGCTGTGCTGGGAAGAGCAAGAGCGCACCCGCCGCTCTCTCGAGCGCCGCCTGAGCGAAGCACATATAGGGCGTTTCAAGCCGATGAGCGAATTCGATTGGTCGTGGCCTACTAGCTGTGACCGCGGCGCTATCAATGCCCTGATGAGCCTGGAATTCATCCCCGAGGCCGGTAATGTCGTCCTGCTCGGCAGTAATGGCGTCGGCAAAACCATGATAGCCCGCAATATCGCCTACCAGGCGGTGATCGCCGGCTATACCGCGCTCTTTGTCAACGCCAGCACCATTCTCGCCGAGCTGGCCTCACAAGACAGTGAGAGGCTACTCCAGCAGCGCTTTAACCGATTCACTAGGCCACGCTTACTGGTCATCGACGAGCTAGGGTATCTCTCCTACTCGACGCGTTATGCCGATCTGCTCTTCGAATTGGTCAGCCGCCGGTACGAGAAGAACTCTATTATCATCACCACCAATCGCCCCTTTAGCGAGTGGGGCGAGGTCTTCCCGAGTGCTGCATGTGTCGTATCCCTGATCGATAGACTGCTGCATAACGCCGAAGTGCTCGCCATAGACGGCGAGTCATATCGCTACAAGGAAGCTCAAGAACGCAGAAACACCCGAGAAGCTAAGCGCAAGTCCCCGAGCAAAAAAGCCAAAGCAGAGAGTTAATTTACCACCTGTAAGGAAAAGGACATGGCGGTGGATCTCAGCAACGTATTAGTATGTCTGAATCCTCCGCCAATTTTGTACGGTTTTCCAAAGCCGCTAACAGACACATCAAAGAGTCACCAAAATCAATCAGGCCATACTGGATCAATACCGCGCTAAGGAAGAAGATTTAATTGGTTTAACCTTCATTGATTTTTTCCCAGATGAGCATATTGAGCAAGCTCGCGATGCACTCAGAGAGATTTTTGATCGAGGCCAGCGCCATGCGGTAACGCATGAGCAACGAATGGATGGTACGCCCATCATCATCAATGGGGATTACACCTGCCTCTACGATGAGCAAGGCCGCATCACCGGCCATTTCGGCGTCCAAGAAGACATCACCGAGCGCCGGCGTGCTGAACTCGCCGAACAACAGCTGCGCCAGCAGCTTCAGGCGCGCAAGCACGATCTCGAAGCGATCTTCGCGGCCGCCGAGTCAGTCAGCCTGATTAAAACGGATCTGAATTCGGTAATCCTTGAGGCCAGCACCGGTGCTGAGGTGCTGTTTGGATACAACCGTGAGGAGCTGATCGGCCGACACGTAAGCCTGTTGCATACTGATGCTGACAGCGAACGGCTACCCGGATATGTCGATCCCCTGTGCCATGAGCACCAACCCGTCCGCATGGAGACGGAACTGGTTCGCCGGGATGGCAGTAGATTCCCGGCGCTGCTCACGATCCACCCCATCACCAATTCTCGCGGCGAGCTGGTGGAGACACTTGGCGTAAGCTTCGATATCAGCGATCAGAAGCGAGCAGCACAGGAGCTAGCCGAGGCGGTGGCGGCCAAGACCACCTTTCTCAACGCCGTTAGCCACGACCTGCGCTCGCCACTCAACGCACTGACCGGCTTCGTCGACCTACTCACCGCACCGGATTTGGAAGAAGAGCAACGCCAGAGCTACGTGCAGCAGTGCCGCCACGCCAGCGGCCGACTGCTGGAGCTGATCGACTCACTGCTCGACCTGAGCCGGCTACAGGCGGGCCGGCTTAAACTGCGGCCCGCGCCTTTCGATCTGCATGCAGCGATTCAGAGCCAGTGCACCGTCTACCGCCACCTTGCCGGCGAGCACGGCCTAGCGTTCACCTGCACCTGTGGGTTGTTTGAGGCGGGCGTGCCACAGTGGGTGGAGGCCGACGCCACCCGGCTGGGCCAGATCCTGTCGAACCTGCTCAGCAACGCCATCAAATACACCCAGGAGGGGGGAATCGATCTGAGGGTATGCACTGGGCTCGATGACCGAATCACCTTCCAAGTGCGCGATACCGGTCCGGGGATCCCTCCAGACCAGCAAGCGCACATCTTTGCGGCCTTCGATCGCGCCGGCTACCAGGGGTCGCGCAGCGGCCACGGCTTAGGGCTGGCCATCGTGCGCGAGCTCACCGAGCTGTTCGGCGGAAAAATCGCGCTCGAGAGCACGCCGGGGGTGGGCTCCACGTTCAGCGTGACGCTGCCACTAACGCCCGTCGTAGCACCAGAGACAGAACGCGATGCCGCCACCGACATGAAAGCCGCTTCCCCGGCTCTTGGCGAAGAGACCCCAACGAGCCCGCTGCATGTGCTGGTAGCCGATGATGAACAGACGAATGTCTTTTTGGCCCAGGTCCTGCTTGAGCAGTTCGGCTGCACGGTCACCACGGCCAAAAACGGCACCGCTGCCTTGGAGGCGTGGCGGACGCAACGGCTGGACGCTCTGGTGCTCGACCGCCACATGCCCGATCTCGATGGTGTTGAGCTGGCCAAGCGCATCCGCGCTGAGGAGCAAACTGAGGGCTGCCCCCGCGTACCGATCGCCCTGTACACTGCTTACGCCCGCAGCGAGGTTGAGGCGGTGCTCGAGGGCGGGCTCTTTGATACCTTTTTGGGCAAACCGCTGGATAGTACAGAACTGCGGCAATGGATCAAATCACTGGTAGGGCGGTAAATGCCTGCTGATCCCAACATCAACCCAGGAGGGCCCTATGGACGCGCACGCCACTACTAGCTGCGATGAGCGATTACGTGCATAATGCGGCCATGCCCGGCTACCACACGCACACGCCGCCCCAGGAGGCGTATCTACTACTTCAAGTAATGCTTGCAGGCCTGTTCTGGTAGAAAGCGGTACTGCTGCTGTCTGCGCCGGGGAGCTGAGTCGACGATATCGGCGGTATCAAGTGGGTTAAAGTGCAAATATCCCCGGCGAACCAGCCAGGCATATAGCCGGTGAATTACGCGCAGGCTGTAATAGCGGGCCTGGGCGCTGAGTGGACGGGTCCAGGGTCGCCAGTGTGGATCCGAGCGATTGACCTTCGGGCCGTGCCAGTCAGGATACTGTTCGGGTTGGCCATCGGTTAAACTCCCTACACAAAAGAGAAAAGCAGATGCTCTATACCGATGGCTGATCATCCGAAGACTCCCCATGATTCGCTGATCCAAAAGCTCCTTGAGTCGCCGCAGAGAGCCAGTGTGGTACTTCGCGAGAATATGCCCAAAGCTGTGCGAGAGCGGCTTGTCGATGATCTTCCAGAGCCACTGCCGGGCAGCTTTGTCGAGCCTAATCTTAGAAAGACGTATAGCGACCGGCTATTTAGGGCTTGGCTGCAGGATGGCTGCCCGGTGTTTATATATGTCTTGATCGAGCACAAATCCGATCCAGAGCCGAAGACCCCCCTTCAGCTACTCGGCTATATGCAGCGCATCTGGCTTCGCTATGTTGAGGATAAGCGTGAGGGACAGGCCGAACGTGCCCGTAATCTGCCGCCTATCATCCCTTTGGTTATCTACAATGGTAGTCGGGAGTGGAACATGCCGCTATCTTTGCTCGATTGCATTAAAGCGGATGAGCAGATTCGGCAGCTGCAAAGCCATTTTGGATATCAGCTCCGGCATCTGCGAGCCGATGAAGCGGACGAGTCTTACTCTCAAGACCCGCAAGTCAGATCAGTATTCCGTGCTATGGCGTGGGCATATCTCGAGAGTCTCAGCCGCGATCAGTTGGAGAAGCTGCTTGAGGATTTGCCCTCTGGTCATCCGCTGGAGAAGCCGTTACTGGTCTATCTTATCCAAGTCCATGGTAATACCATTGAGCAATCGGATCTAAACTATGCGGTGACGCAAAACCGTTCTGGTGAGCGGGCGGAGGAGTTGACGATGGCAGTGGCAGAAGAGTGGAGACAAGAGGGACGTAAAGAAGGACGGCAAGAAGGACGTAAAGAAGGATGGAAAGAGGGAAGTCAAGAAGGGCAGCAAAGAGGGCGTCTAGAGGCTAAGGCATCAGACCTTCTTCGCCTGATTGAGCGCAAATTCGGATCTCAGGCAAAAAGGCTCTATAAAGAGCGAGTGGAGAATGCTTCCCTAGAACAGCTTGATCACTGGTTTGATCGAGCCATAGATGCTGCACGAGTAGAGAACGTTTTTGCTGAAGATTAAAGCCTTTTAGCGCAAGATTGCTCGGCAGAGAGGGCACACATAACGTAACTCAAAACTAATGGGTTTGCTTCACCCGACTAGATGGCCAGAGTCGGCTGGTGTTCTGCAAGCTGCCATGTAACATGTCCCTCCCTCTAAAAGAAGAGTTACCAAATCGCTTCACCGGTAAGGTGCTTGCCTACACCGAGGGCCTCGACTAGACGGATTTCGTGGCCAGTAGTCTCACTTACGATGCCACCCTGCGCAATCTGGAGCTGATCGGCGAAGCCGCCACCCATATTTCGGATGAGGTTCGGGACGAGCATCCTGAAATCCCCTGGAGGATGATCATCGCCACCCGCAACCGCCTCATCCGCGGCCACCTCGGTATCGACGATGACACTCTGTGGAGCATCATCCAGGATGACGTGCCCCGACTTTTGCCCCAGCTCAAGGCGCTGAAAGATGAAGTGTCGTGGAACCCGGCAGATTCATGAGCATCCTCACCTACGTACCTGCATCTTCGAGCAATCCATTTCGCAGATCTCTCCTGCTCCATCCGAGAGTTATCTTAGAAGTCGTCTCTGCCGGCGGATGTGAATCGTCTGCTCAGCGTTGGACAAGAAAATCTTGCCGTCACCGATCCTGCCGCTGTTAGCAGCATTAGTAATAACATCACAGGCAAGGTCCACTAGGCCATCCTCCACGGCCACCTCAAGCTTCATCTTAGGTATGAAGTCGACTACGTACTCAGCCCCGCTATAGAGCTCGGTCCGCCCCCTTTGACGCCCGAAACCCTTTACCTCGGTGACGGTCATCCCCTGCACACCGATCGCGCAGAGCGCCTCCCGGACATCGTCGAGCCTGAAAGGCTTTATAATTGCCGTTAACAATTTCATACTTCATGCCCCCCGTTTCGATTTTGTTTCGTACCCCCAGTTCACAAATTTAGCTGCGGTATATAGGGGATTGCATAAGATATGCCACCCCTGGCTAGCAGCTTGGATCCCCTTCCTGGGTGCCTCCAAGGGCCCCCCCTGAACCACTGGGTTACTCCGGTGTAAAAATCGAGCTTATCGTCGAGTTTGAGAGCTCAAGGTATGGCTAGAAATCGTGCCCAAACATTACTTCATGGGTAGCCGAACGAAGTTGCTTGGAATCAGCCAAGCGGGGGGGGCAGCACTTTCTAGTGAGCCAAGGAGTGGATCTGCCGACCGAGTGAGCGCTAGCACTGCTTTGGATGGCGGGAACAGGCAGATCGGCACGTTGTGAAGCCGCTCTGAAAACCGACCCTGTTGTAGAGGTCTAGACGGTATTTACGTGGCCCTGAGTCAGCGTAGTGCTGGGCCCTGGTGCCAACTAATGGCGTATTTTTTGCAAGGTTTCTTGGAAAAGGCGAAAAAGAGGCTCTGGAGGTTGGTATAACAGCTGTTGCAGGCCTATAGCTGCGATTTGCCCCCCTCCGGCAGTCGGCTAGTCGCTAATCAAAGGCGGTGAGTTTCGCTAGTCGCGAGCGCCGGTTGACGGAGCTGATACTTCAATGGGGGAAAGATGACTTACGATGCAGCACAAAGGGAAGGGCATAGGCTCGCATTTTTAGCAAGTATCCTCGACAGTCAGCCGGGTGCTGTCTGTGTTGTTGATAAAGAAGGCTGTTTTACCTACATCAACGCAGCTGCTTGTCAACGGCTCGGTTATCCCGATCCGGAGGAGTTGCTCGGAGAGCGCTTAGAATCAGTGGTGTACGCTTATCGGGATGACCCTTGCGCCCTGGCGCTCACTGAGCAGCTAATTCAGGTTGCGAGAACTGGCTCCTCACAAAACTTCGAGTCAGTAACTTGGCTTCGAACACGCAATGGCGATCCCCTTGCGGTAATTGTTGAAGCTGCTGTGCTGCGTGAAGGTGAAAAGACGGCGGGTACGGTTGTTACCTTCCGCGAGTGCAAAAAGCAGCAAGAGTGTGTGGACGAGGATATACATTCAGTTCAACAAGACTCCAAAACAAAATTTCAACAGCAGTTGATCGCACTACTTGATCAGACGCCGGATATAATCGCGCTACATGACATTAGCGGGCAGCTGATTTATGTCAATGCCGCAGGCAGGGAAAAGCTCGGTGTGCCAGATATACCACGCGCAAGTGATGGGCAGCTATGCCAGTGTGGTACCGCCATCCCGGTCGAACCATCTATTGGAGCGTTCATCTATTTTTGCCATCCCGCTTGGGCCGCCGAATTACTCCTCAATGAAGGTTTGCCGACCGCCCGGCGCGACGGCTTCTGGCAAGGGGAAACAGCCATTTGGAACGCTGCCGGAGAAGAGGTGGCAACTTCACAGGTGATCATCGGTCACCGCAACGACTCCGGTGAAGTGGTTCAATTTTCGACGATCATCCGCGATATCTCCGATCTAAAGCGGGCTCAGCAGGAGGTAGCGGAAAGTGAGCAGCGTTTTCGCTTAATCGCCAACACCATCAGTGATGCCTTTTGGCTGCGAAAAGATAATCAGATCTTATATGTAAATCCTGCTTATGAGCGAATCTGGGGACAATCTGCAGAGCTCTTTCGTGCTGATGCTGACAGTTTTCTTGAAGATGTCCACCCCGAGGATCGGGAGAGAGGGCATTTGGCAAGGTGAGACAACCGTCATCGGAGCGAATGGTGAACATATCCCAACCTCCCAAGTGATGATTAGCCATCGCGATGCGAAAGGTGAGATCACACATATGTCAACGATATTGCGCGATGTTAGCGAGCAGAAAGAGGCCATAAATCAGCTCAAAGCCGCTAACCGCGCCAAAACCGACTTTCTCAATGCAGTTAGCCACGACCTGCGCACTCCACTTAACGCCATCATTGGTTTTGCCGACTTGTTGGCTGATTCGCCGCTCAACGCGACGCAGCGCCGCCAAATCGAGCTCTGTCAGGCGGCTGGCTATAATCTCCTCGGTCTGATCGATACGCTGCTTGAGCTATCGCGCCTGGAATCCGGTCGCCTTGTTCTCCAAAGTGCCCCCTTTGAGTTACGCCCATTTCTCTCCGAGCAGATGGCTATACTCACAAGGCAGGCAGAAGAAAAAGGGCTGCAGCTTGAGTGGTCGGTCGATGCCGAGCTGCCGGATCAGATGTTGGGCGATACCACCCGCTTCAGTCAGCTACTCTTTAATCTGGTAGTCAACGCTATTAAGTTCACTGAGCGCGGCCGCATCCGTGTAAGCGTATCGCGTTACAGCGAGAGGTGTTTACAGGTGGCGGTTGAGGACAGTGGTTCCGGTATTCCGGTGGACCTGCAGCAGAAGATATTCGAACCGTTTGAGCGCGGTACTGCGGATGCGAAACAGCTTCAGGGTAGCGGCTTGGGCCTGGCAATCAGCCGCGAGCTGGTGCACATGATGGGTGGGCGGCTTTGGCTCCATAGCGTCCCTGGTGAGGGCGCTACTTTCTTCTTTACTGCACCATTAATACCCGATCCTGAGGATGTGGAAGCCTATCGCGGCAGCGATGATCGCAGTTCTAATAGCGTAACAAGCGATAATCAAGAAATTGTTGGAATGCGTGTGATGGTAGCCGAGGATGACCCCACTAACATCATATTGATTCAGGAGCTGCTCGAACGCTGTGGTGCGCAGCAGACCATCGCGGAAAATGGTCAGCAAGCGCTAGAACTCTGGCAAGCAGCTGAACAGGAGTTCGACTTGATCATGCTCGACATGCAAATGCCACGTCTCGACGGAGTGCAGGTTGCGCATGCCGTGCGAGAGACCCAGGCCGAACAGGGACGGCGGCACACTCCTATCGCTATGCTCTCCGCTCATGCCAGTGCTGAGGTGCGCGATAGGTGCTTACAAAACGGGGCTGACACTTACATGACTAAACCGATACGCCTCGATGCACTGGTCGAATTACTCTGCTGGGCGAAGCAGCAGGCATAGTGGTTTAAGTGGGACTGTGAGGGATCTACCCGGTTTGAGAGAGTTGCTCTGTTTTGTGGTGATGGATGTTAGGGTGATGGGATTCGGCTCTCCAGCATTTGGCGGTATGTCCCAAAGCGGCCCATGAAGGCTAGCACTTAGCGGTCTCGTGGATACCTGCTTTACGATCCGGTATACAGTCCTGCGATGCACCGGCTGCCATCCGTCGCGTACAGGGTAGAGGCTTAAGGGCATGGGAGTCGTCTTATCCGGGGCAGGGTAGGGCGATAGGCCGAGATGCTCGCGGTATATGGCTAACTCACCGATAAGCGCAGAGGGTATGGGCAAGGTGCAGTGCTGTCTTACTCGCACCGTTGTCTGCCTCTTATACGCTGTCACTATAGCCCTCCTGAGATCACAACAGAACGCCACATCTGTCGTGATCTTGGGCTGTCAATGCCGCATTAGGTTTCTTAGAGCTCTTTTTGCTGAGTCAGAAACTTAGCCGCGGCATAATTGAGATGAGGTACGACTACTGCTATATGTGTCGAGAGTATTCGACCAGAGCACTCCGCACCTGTCGGCCGACCCTCTATACTCTCCACTCTCCACTCTCCACTCTCCACGACCGTCCCCTTCAGCGGGCATCGTACAAAACTACAATTTACTCTTTGAGGCTAAGGAAATCCAGAAGACTATACGGTAACGCAATCTCCAGTCGCCACCCAACGCACACGCGTACAATCAACCACGTCGCACACAAGCCACTGCTTTGAAGGCACTCTCAGCGATCGAATGCACTGCGACGATGGTACCTGAAGCGGGTGGTTACGCAGTTTCTCAAAGATAAAGCCTTCCCCACATAGCACCATAAGCGCACAGGCCAGCTCATGCGACTGGCTTTACTCACGCAAAGATCAGTAGCAATCGGCACCGATTGGTAGCGATCGACACCCACTCCCCCTGATACACTCAACCACACGGGACGGAATCTCCCAGAGCTCGATTGGACAAGCAGTTGCAGCGACCCCTACTCTCAGCAGTAGAATCCGCGCTGTTAGTCGGGTTGAGTGGAGCGTGTTAGACTGTCTGTTCTCTGCTGCTCCAAGACTCCAATCGCAGAGGGCCGCAGAGGAGAGCATCGAAGTGGACGACAACACGGGGAAGCATCTTGATGAGCAGGAGATTCACTCCGCCCTGTTTGAACTCTATCCCGATGCTACCCTGCTCATCGATGCCGACAGCAGCCTGCCGCTGCGGTTCAACCGCATCGCCCATGAGCAACTCGGCTATACGGCCGAGGAATTCGCTAGTCTCCGCATCAACGATTACGAGGCCCTAGAGACGCCGGAAGAGATCACCGCGCACATCCGCGCCATCTTTGAACAGGGGCAAGACGACTTCGAGACCCAGCACCGTTGCAAAGACGGCACCCTCATCGATGTGCGGGTCTCGGTGGTGCTGCTGCCGACCCGGGAACGGACCCTGTTGCTGGCCGTATTCCGCAATATCAGCGAACAAAAGCAAGCCCTCCGTGACCTCGAGCAGAGCGAGCAGCGCTTTCGGGATGTCACCCTGGCAGCGGGTGAGTATATCTGGGAGATCGACACAGAGGGGCGTTATAGCTTTATCACTTCGCCGGCGGAACCTCTATTTGGCCGCCCGGTCGAGGCGATGATCGGGCACTCGCCTTTCGAATTCATGCCGGATGACGAAGCTGAGCGGGTACGCGGCCTGCTGAAGGCTTGGGCCGATGAAAGAAGTGCGTGGCGAGACCTGGAGCATGCCTCGCTGCGCCCGGATGGCAGCCTCGTCTACCAGCGGGTCAGCGGCCTGCCCATTTTTAATGAAAGCGGCAGGCTGACCGGTTTCCGTGGCACTGGGCGCGATATCACTGCTGAGAAAGAAGCCGAGCGGGCTCAAAAGAGACTGACGGAGCGCCTGAGCCTGGCGACTTCGGCAGCCGGACTCGGCATCTGGGACTACGACCTGACAAACGGTCGGCTCGACTGGGATGAGGGTATGTTTCGCCTCTACGGGATCGACCCGGCCACCTTCGGTCACGCCTTTGAGGACTGGGCCGAGACCCTGTTGCCTGAGTCCCGCGAGAAAACAGCGGCGGAGTTCAAAGAGGCGGTGGCCTCGCGGACCCTGTTCAATACACAGATGGACATCCGCCGTGCGGATGATGGCAGGTTCCGTACCTTGCACGGGCAGGCCCAGGTGATTTGCGATGCCTCCGGCGCCCCGGTGCGGGTCGTGGGCGTCAATCGGGATGTGACCGAGCAGCGGGTTCTGCAGCGCGAACTTGCCGAGCGCGAGGCGCACTACCGGGATCTGGTCGAGAACCAACCGCTGATGATTGAGCGCTTCCTGCCCGACACCACAGTCACCTACGCTAATCCTGCCCTGGGGGATTGCATCGGTGTGGAGCCGGAGGCGCTGATTGGCCAGCGCTGGCTGGACTATTTACCTGCCGAGGAGCGCGAGAACATCGAGGCGCACTTGGCGGGCTCCACTCCGAGCCATCCGGTTAGCCAATTCGAGAACAGCATGCCGGGCAAGAACGGTATGCAGCTCTGGGCGATGTGGACTTGCCGGGCCTTTTTCGATGAAGCGGGGGAGTTGAGCCATTTCCAGGCGGTAGGCGTAGACATCACCGCACGCCGGCGCGCCGAACAGGCCGAGCAGCAGCTACGCGAGCAGCTTGAGACAAGGCAAAAAGAGCTCGAGGCGATCTTCGCGGCGGCCCGCTCGGTCAGTCTCATCAAGACTGATCTCAATTCAGTCATCGAAGAGGCCAGTACTGGTGCAGAAGTACTGTTCGGTTATTCGCGCGAGGAACTTATTGGTCAGCACGTCAGCTTACTGCATACGGCAGAGGACATTGAGCGGCTTCCTGATTACGTCGAGAGAATGCTTAAGGACCATGAGCCGATCCGCATGGAGACGGAGCTAGTCCATCAGGATGGCAGCACGTTCCCGGCGCTGTTCACCGTTCATCCTATCACCGATCTTCGTGGCGAGTTGGTGGCAACACTCGGCGTAAGCTTCGATATCAGCGATCAGAAGCGCGCCGAGAAAGCCCTGCAGGCGGCCAAAGAACGCTTCGCCGGGATCTTCGAGCAGACCGGCAGTGGCGTGGCCGTCTACCGTCCGGTGGATGAGGGGCGGGATTTCGAGTTCATTGAGATCAACCCGGCATCCGAGCGCATTGATCAGACCTCCCGCGATGAACTCATCGGCCGGAGGCTCACCGAATGCTTCCCGGGTGTCGAGGAGATGGGCCTGCTCGCGGCGCTGCAACGGGTGGCTGACACCGGCGTGCCCGAAGAACTGCCCCTGGCCGCCTATCATGACGAACGGATTACCGGCTGGCGCGAGAACCGGATCTTCCAGCTCTCTTCCGGCGAAGTGGTCGCTGTCTACGAGGACCGCACCGAGATCAAGCGGGCTCAACAGGAGTCCGAGCGGGCGCGGCAGCAGCTAGCTAACCTCGCCGCGCAGCTGCCTGGATTCATCTATCAATATCGCCTCTGGCCTGACGGAGGCTCGGCTTTCGTTTATGCCAACGAGGGCATTGAGAAGATCTACGGCATCACGCCGGCAGAGGCCATGGAGTGCGCCGATCGCCTCTTCGAAGTCGTCTGGGAGGCCGACCGGGAAGGGGTTTACCGGAGCATTGAGCAATCGGCCGAGACCCTCACACCCTGGCGCTACAGCTACCGGATCCAGCATCCCGTGAAAGGGCCGGTCTGGCTGGAGGGCCATGCTACACCGGAGCGCCTGGCTGACGGCAGCACCCTCTGGCACGGGTATGTGAACGATATCACCGACCGAGTCCGGGCCGAGCAGGAGTTGAACGAGAGCAAGGCGCTGCTCGATGAATTCTTCAATCAGTCGATCATGGGCTTTTTCTTCATGATGCTCGATGAGCCGATCGACTGGCACGCGGCCTCAGAGGCGGAGAAAGAATCGCTGCTTGGCCATGCCATGGCCAATCACCGCATGACCAAGATCAATCAGGCTATGCTCGATCAATATGGCGCTGACCGTGAGGATTTCATTGGCCTCACCTACCGGGACTTTTTCCCCGACGAACAGATCGAGCATGGTCGCGCCGTGCTTCGGGAGATTTTCGATCAAGGCCGTGCCCATGCGGTGACGCACGAGCAGAAAGGGGATGGCACGCCCGTGATCATTCTTGGGGACTATACCTGCCTGCACGATGAACATGGCCGCGTCACCGGCCACTTCGGTATCCAGGACGATATCACCGAGCGCCGGCAGCAACAGGAGGCCCTGGTACAAGCCCGGCAGGAAGCTGAGCGCGCGAACCAAGCCAAGAGCGAGTTCCTGGCCAACATGAGCCATGAGATCCGCACGCCGATGAATGCGGTCATCGGCCTAAGCCAGCTGCTTGCGCAAACCGAATTGAGCGCCAAGCAGCGCGATCAGATCCAAAAGATCGAGCACTCATCGAAGATGCTGCTCGGCATCCTCAACGACATCCTCGATTTCTCCAAGATCGAGGCCGGAAAGCTGGAGCTGGAGGCCCGCGAGTTCCAGCTCTTCGATGTGGTTGAGCAGATGGCGACCCTCTTCGGCGAGAAGGCCCACGCCGGCGGCCTGGAACTGCTCTACGACATCCCACCGTCCCTCCCACAGACCCTGGTCGGGGACTCGCTGCGCCTTGCGCAGGTGCTCAGCAACCTGCTCGGCAACGCCACGAAGTTCACCGAGCAAGGTGGCACCGTGGAGCTTGGCATACGGAGTGTCGAGTCGGCGCCTGCCGGCCACGCCACGCTGCGTTTCTACGTGCGTGATACGGGCATTGGCATGAGCGAGGCGCAAATCGCCCGGATCTTTCAGGCCTTCGGCCAGGCCGATACCTCCACCACCCGGCGTTATGGCGGCACCGGCCTTGGACTGGTGATCAGCCGGCGGCTGGTTGAAGCCATGGGCGGTGAACTCACGGTCGACTCCGCCCCCGGGGAAGGCAGCACGTTTGCCTTCACACTCACTCTGCCTTTGGGCGAGGACCGTGCAGCGACCATCCCCTGCCCGAACACCCGCGGTCAGCGCGTGCTGATTGTCGATGATCAGCCGAGTGCCCGGGAGATCATGCGCGAACTCCTCCACCACTGCGCGTTCACGACCGAGGAGGCGGCTAGCGGCGAGGCAGCCATCGAGCGGATCGTAGCGGCGGAGCAGCGCGGGGAGCCATTCGATTTCATCCTGCTCGATTGGATGATGCCCGGGGGCATGACCGGCACCGAGACCTGTGCCGAGGTCGAACGCCGGCGCCAATCCGGCGAGCTGCGCCAGACCCAGCCACCGATCCTGATGGTTAGCGCCTACGCCCGCGAGGAGGTCGAGATCGGCGAGAACGAAGTCACTGACTTTTTGGCCAAACCCCTGACCGCCTCCTCGCTCTACGATGCGCTAGCCCGCGCTGAGCGGGGAGAGGGAGCAGAAGCAGAGGGCGATGAGCGCACACCCCACCACGCGCCGGATCTGCGCGGCCACCGTTTGCTGCTCGTTGAAGACAACGAAATCAATCAGGAGGTGGCCACAGAACTGCTGGAGAAGACCGGGGCTACCGTGGAGACCGCGGAGAATGGCGCCGTGGCCGTCGAGGCGATCCGCGCCAATCCGCCGGATCTGGTGCTGATGGATCTGCAGATGCCGGTGATGGACGGCTACGAGGCAATGCGGGTGTTGCGCGAAGAAGGCTACGACCGCCCCATCCTCGCCCTCTCAGCGGCCGTGATGGATGAGGATCGTCAGCGCGCAGCACAGGCCGGCGCAGATGGTCACCTGGGCAAGCCGATCGAAAGCCCGGATCTTTACGCCGCATTGACCGAGCACCTGCGCATCGAAGGCAAGGCTGTGGCAGCGGCCCCGGCCGATGTTTCCGACGGCGCGGCCGACGCCGTCCAGATCCTGCCAGCCGAATTGCCCGGGTTCGATCTTGAACGCGGGCTTCGCCGCCTCGGCGAAGACAAGGCTCTCTACCTGCGGCAGCTACGCAGGTTCCGCGGCCAACTGACCACCGACTACGCCGCGCTGATCGATCACCTGCGCGCCGGTGATAACGAGCAGGCCAATCGGCTCGCCCACACCCTCAAGGGCGTGGCCGGAACGCTGGGTGCCATGGATCTGCAGCAGCAGGCGGAACAAATCGATCACGACCTGAAAGCGGGAAATGCGGTCACCGCGGAGTGCATCGGGCGCCTTGAGCAGACCTTGCAGGATACTGAACAGGCTCTCGATGGGCTGACCCGAGAGCCGGAAACAGCCTGGCAAGGGTCGGCGGAGGCCGTAACACGCCTGCGTGAAAAGCTGGAGGCCTGCGAGCTTATCGAAGAGGAAACGCTCCAGGAGGCCCTAGCCTACTTACGTAGTCAGGGACTTGGCTACGACGCCCTGGAGGAGTTGGTTGAACAGTTCGCGTTTGATGAGGCCCTGCAAAGTCTCGATAGGCTGCTCCGAGGCGATCAAGGGGAACAATCATGAGCAGCGACGAGCCGCTCCAGACCATTTTGGTAGTAGATGACGAGCCAACTAACATCCAGGCTCTCGGCAATGTTCTGAAAGATGATTACCGGGTCCAGGTGGCTACCTCCGGCGATGGGGCGCTGGCCATGCTACAAGCGCCGAATCGACCGAAACCGGATATGATCCTCCTCGACATCCAGATGCCGGGGCTCGATGGCTACGAGATTTGCCGCCGCCTCAAGGCGGATTCGCAGACGCGCAACATCGACATTATCTTCGTCACGGCTCGTGATGCGGCCAGTGATGAAGAATACGGCCTGAGTCTGGGCGCGGTGGACTACATCACCAAGCCGTTTTCACCGGCGATTGTTCGTGCTCGGGTCGACACTCACATGCGCCTTCGCCACAAGTCGGATCTGCTCGAGCAGCAGGTTGCCGAGCTGGAGGCGCAACGCCAGGCCCGTGACCAGGCCTTGCAGCGCAGTGAGGCGCGCCGGCAGCAGATTGAGGCCATCTTCCGGGCGATTCCCGATGTGGCCCTGACCGAGACCGATTTAGAAGGCACGGTGCGCGAGGCCAGCAACAGCGCCGAACACATGTTCGGGTACACGCGCGAGCAGCTAATCGGCAGCAACATCTACATCCTCCACGACCCTTCCGAGCATGCTCAGGTCCAGAAGAAGATCGCTCGCCTGCAGCAAACCGGCGAAGGCTACACCACGGAGTGCGAGCTGATTCGCGGCACCGGCGAGCGCTTTCGGGCCCAGCTGAGTGTCGCACCGCTACGCAATGAGCGCGGCGAGGTGGTTGGCGAGATCGCTGCCTGCATCGATTTATCGGCGCAGTTCGCCGATGAGCAGCGTCTGCGCATGGCCCAGGAGGCGGCCGGATTCGGGGTCTGGGATTGGGATCTGGCAGCTGATCAGGTCTACTGGGACGCGGCGTGCTGGCGCATGCTCGGCTACGATCCCGCGCAGCAGGGCACTCTGGCGTTTGCCGACTGGCAGGAGCTCGTCCATCCCGAGGATCTAGAGCGGGTCCAACCCATCGTTGAGAGCCATTTGGCTGCAGGCAGTCCGTTCACCATCGAGCTTCGTTACCGCTGCGCCGATGGTGGCTGGCTTTGGGTGCAGGGCCGGGGGCAGACCCTGCGCCGTGGCGCCGATGGCTCACCGACCTACATGGCGGGAACGCATGTAGATATCCAGCAGATCAAGGAGGCCGAGCAAGCACTGCGCGAGCATGAGCGGGATTTAGTCGAGGTCAAGCGCATAGCCCGTCTCGGGCATTGGATCCTAGATGTTGATTCTCAGGAACTATTTTGTTCCGGTGAGGTGTACGAGCTTTTCGGGATCGATCCGCAAGCGAAAACCCTGGATCTGGAGACGTATCTAGATCAAGTCCTTAAGCCCGACCTCTCGCAGGTTCAATCATCCTTGGAGCAGGCCCTATCCGGCCAATCTTTCGAGGTCGAACACCGCATCCGGCTTCCTCAAGGCAACGAACGCATTCTGCTTGGGCGCGGATACACCGAGTTCGATGCCCAGGGCCGGCCGCGGATAGTGCGCGGTACAACCCAGGATGTCACCGAGCAGCGGGTTCTGCAGCGCGAACTTGCCGAGCGCGAGGCGCACTACCGGGATCTGGTCGAGAACCAACCGCTGATGATTGAGCGCTTCCTGCCCGACACCACAGTCACCTACGCTAATCCTGCCCTGGGGGATTGCCTCGGTGTGGAGCCGGAGGCGCTGATTGGCCAGCGCTGGCTGGACTATTTACCTGCCGAGGAGCGTGAGAACATCGAGGCGCACTTGGCGGGCTCCACCCCGAGCCATCCGGTTAGCCAATTCGAGAACAGCATGCCGGGCAAGAACGGTATGCAGCTCTGGGCGATGTGGACTTGCCGGGCCTTTTTCGATGAAGCGGGGGAGCTGAGCCATTTCCAGGCGGTAGGCGTAGACATCACCGCACGCCGGCGCGCTGAACAGGCCGAGCAGCAGCTACGCGAGCAGCTTGAGACAAGGCAAAAAGAGCTCGAGGCGATCTTCGCGGCGGCCCGCTCGGTCAGTCTCATCAAGACTGATCTCAATTCAGTCATCGAAGAGGCCAGTACTGGTGCAGAAGTACTGTTCGGTTATTCGCGCGAGGAACTTATTGGCCGACACGTCAGCTTACTGCATACGGCAGAGGACATTGAGCGGCTTGCCGATTACGTCGAGAGATTGTTTAAGGACCATGAGCCGATCCGCATGGAGACGGAGCTAGTCCATCAGGATGGCAGTCGTTTTCCCGCGCTGTTCACCATCCATCCTATCACCGATCTTCGCGGCGAGTTGGTGGCAACACTGGGCGTAAGCTTCGATATCAGCGATCAGAAGCGCGCGGAGCGGGAGTTGGCTGAGGCTGTGAAGGCCAAGACCACCTTCCTCAACGCCGTCAGCCACGACCTGCGCTCGCCGCTCAACGCACTGACCGGCTTCGTCGACCTACTCGCCGCGCCGGATCTGGAAGAAGAGGAGCGCCAGAGCTACGTGCAGCAGTGCCGCCACGCCAGCGGCCGACTGCTGGAGCTGATCGATTCACTGCTCGACCTAAGCCGGCTACATGCGGGCCGGCTCGAACTGCGGCCCACGCCCTTCGATCTGCATGCAGCGATTGAGAGCCAGTGCACCGTCTACCGCCACCTCGCCGCAGAGCACGACCTAGAGTTCACCTGCACCTGTGGACTTGAGGCCGGCGTGCCGCAGTGGGTAGAGGCCGATGCTACCCGGCTGGGACAAATCCTGTCGAACCTGCTCAGCAACGCCATCAAATACACCCAAGATGGGGGAATTGATCTGAGGGTATGCACTGAGCTCGATGACCGAATCACCTTCCAAGTGCGCGATACCGGTCCGGGGATCCCCCCAGAGCAGCAGGCACATATCTTTGCGGCGTTCGATCGCGCCGGCTACCAGGGCTCGCGCAGCGGCCACGGCTTAGGGCTGGCCATCGTGCGCGAGCTCACCGAGCTGTTCGGCGGAGAACTCGCGCTTGAGAGCACGCCGGGGGTGGGCTCCACGTTCAGCGTGACGCTGCCGCTAACGCCCGTCGCAGCACCAGAGACAGAACGCGATGCCGCCCCCGACATGGAAGCCGCTTCGCTGCCTCTTGGCGAAGAGACCCCAGCGAACACGCTGCATGTGCTGGTAGCCGATGATGAACAGACGAATGTCTTTTTGGCCCAGGTCCTACTTGAGCAGTTCGGTTGCACGGTCACCACGGCCAAAAACGGCACCGCTGCCTTGGAGGCGTGGCGGACGCAACGGCTGGACGCTCTGGTGCTCGACCGCCACATGCCCGATCTCGATGGTGTTGAGCTGGCCGAGCGTATCCGCACCGAGGAGCAGGTCGAGGGTGGCCCTCGGGTGCCCATTGCCCTGTACACTGCTTACGCTCGCAGCGAGGTTGAGCCGGTGCTTGAGGGCGGGCTCTTTGATACCTTTTTGGGCAAACCGCTGGATAGTACAGAACTGCGGCAATGGATCGAATCACTGGTAGGGCGGTAACCGCCTGATGCTAAATACGCGCCGAGGAACATGATCAGGGCAGGCAGCCTACCAGGATTGTGCTATGGGCACCTCCAAAAACTTCGCCGGCGCCACCACCCGCCCCGGTGTGGAGGTCTTGGCGCCAGGGATGGCGCCATGAAGTCTCCAGGGATGGATTCACGGCGTCCTCCACACCGGGGCGGGTGGTGGCGCCGGC
This sequence comes from Halorhodospira halochloris, assembly GCF_002356555.2. NCBI lineage: Bacteria > Pseudomonadati > Pseudomonadota > Gammaproteobacteria > Chromatiales > Ectothiorhodospiraceae > Halorhodospira > Halorhodospira halochloris. Next base: position 2,157,661 of record NZ_AP017372.2, on the reverse strand, counting down.
GAAGTTTTTGGAGGTGCCCCTACGCACAGCCTACGCTTACAGCGAGGTTGAGTCGCTGATAAACGAGTCGGGGTGCGATGCGTATCTTGGTAAGCCGCTTGATCGCTGCGCCTTGAGCAGCTTGTTGGACTGGGTGGCTAGTGGGCTGCAACGCTAGCGCCCTGAGGTGTTGTTCGTCCGGCAGGTTTAGGCGCCCGAAGGGCACTAAATATTCACTTGTTTGTCGTGCTGTTTTAGTTGTAAGCTTAAAACCAAAATAGCTAAGGCAGACAAGCCACCAGTGCGTCCGTCCCTCCTCTCCCCCCCATTGGCCGGATAGCTGCTCTGCTCGCTGCTAATCACTCCGGTTTATTCTGCGGCGCCAGAGTACAGCCTTTGGCTGAGTGTGGTGGGATGACACAGGGGGGGGGGGGGGGGGGGGGTGAAGGGATGGATGGGCCTTCGGCGAAACCTAAGGGGTGAAGGGATGGATGGGCCTTCGGCGAAACCTAACAAGATCACGGCCGGGTTTCTCCACCAGCTGCTCGATTGTCAAGCCGCAGCCCTCTGTGTGTTGGATGCCACCGGTCGCCTAACCTACCTTAATTCAGCCGCCTGTCGTCTCCTTGGCCACTCCGATAGAACCGCGCTGCTTGGTACGAGCTTCGACACGCTGCTCGATACCGAACGGATTGAGCCATCGGCAACGGCGTTCATCGAACAGCTGATTCAGGTTGCCGTATCTGGTGAACCGCTCTCCATAGACTCCGCGGTTTGGCTGCGCCCACGCGTCGGGGACTCCTTCTCAGTAGTTATCGAGGCCTCACCGCTTCATGACGAGGAGACCGGGGACTGGGGCGTGGCACTTTCATTTATCGATTCGTCGGCGCAGTTTGCCTGTGAGCAGCGCCTGCGCCTGGCGACTTCGGCAGCCGAGCTCGGCATCTGGGAATACGATCTAAAAAACGGCCGGCTCGAGTGTGATGAGGGCATGTGCCGCCTCTACGGGATTGATCCGGCCACCTTCGGTCACGCCTCTGAAGGCTGGGTCGAGGCGCCGGAGTCCGAATCCCTCGACACCAAGGTCTTCGGTCACACCTTTGAGGAGTGGGCCCAGGCACTACTGACTAAGTCCCGCGAAGCTGCGGTCGCTGAGCCTTATGAGGCGGTGGCCTCGCGTACCCCATTCGATATCCAGATGGAGATTCGTCGCGCGGATGATGGCAGTTGCCGTACCCTGCACGGACATGCCCAGGTGATTTGCGATGCCTCCGGTAGCCCAGAGCGCATCGTGGGCATCAGCCGCGATATCACCGCGGAGCAGGAGTATCGTCGGCAACTCGCCGCAGCCAAGGAGCGCTTCGCGGGAATCTTCGAGCAGACCGGCAGTGGCGTGGCCGTCTTCCGTCCGGTGGATGAGGGACGGGATTTCGAGTGCATTGAGATCAATCCGGCATCCGAGCGCATCGAGCGGATCACCCGCGACGAGGTCATCGGTCGCAGGCTGACCGACTGCTTCCCAGGGGTCGTGGAAATGGGGCTGTTGGCAGCGCTGCAACGGGTGGCCCGCACCGGGGTGCCGGAGGAATTGCCGCTGGCCTTGTATCAGGATGAGCGTATCACCGGCTGGCGCGAGAACCGGATCTTCAGGCTCTCTTCCGGCGAAGTGGTCGCTGTCTGCGACGATCGCACCGAGATCAAGCGGGCTCAACAGGAGTCCGAGCGGGCGCGGGAGCAACTGGCCAATCTCACCGCGCAGCTGCCCGGGTTCATCTATCAATACCGGCTCTGGCCCGACGGCCGTCACGCCTTCGTCTATGCCAATGGCCGGGCTGAGCAGATCTACGGCGTCACGCCAGAACAGGCCTTGGAGCATCCCGATCACATCTATCAGGTCATCTACGAAGCCGATCGGGGAGAGGTTAACCGGAGCATTGAACGATCGGCACAGACCCTGACGCCTTGGTGCCAAAGCTTCCGGATCCACCACCCCTCAAAGGGAACGGTCTGGCTCGAGGGGGATTCCACGCCGCAGCGCCTGGCTGACGGCAGCACGCTCTGGCACGGGTACGTGCACGACATCACCGAGCGCCGGCGTGCTGAGCGGGCTGAACAACAGCTGCGCGAGCAACTTGAAACGCGCAAGCATGATCTCGAAGCGATCTTCGCGGCAGCCGAATCGGTCAGCCTGATTAAAACTGATCTCAATTCGGTAATCCTTGAGGCTAGCACCGGCGCTGAGGCGCTGTTTGGGTATCACCGTGAGGAACTGATTGGCCGACATATCAGCCTATTGCATACTGATGCTGACAGTGCGCGGCTACCCGGATATGCTGAATCGCTTTTCTGCGAGCACCAACCCGTCCGCATGGAGACGGAACAGGTCCGCCGGGATGGTAGTACTTTCCCGGCGCTGCTTACGATCCACCCCATCACCGATATTAATGGCGAACTGGTGGCGGCACTTGGTGTAAGCTTCGATATCAGCGAGCAGACGCGTACAGCACAGGATTTAGCCGAAGCGGTGACAGCTAAGACATACTTTCTTAACGCGGTTAGCCACGATCTGCGTACGCCCTTGAATGCGATTATCGGCTTTACCGACCTGTTGGCCGAGTCGTCGCTTAGCGCCGAGCAGCGGCGGCACGTCGAACTGTGCCAATCCGCTGGTCGCACCCTGCTAGGGCTGATTGATACGCTGCTCGATTTGTCACGCTTAGAAGCTAGGCGAATCACGCTGCACAAAGAGGCGTTTCTGCTAAGTGAACTTCTTGCAGAGAAAATGCCGATACTGGAAAAGCAGGCCAAGGATGAGGGTCTAGATCTGCAGTACTCTGTTGATAGTAACCTGCCGGAGCTACTGTTCGGTGACGTTACCCGTTTTGGCCAAGTGCTATTCAACTTGGTCAGCAACGCTATCAAGTTTACCGACGGCGGCTATGTCCGGGTCCATTTCTCCCGCTACGATACAAAGAGATTACAAGTCTCAATCCAGGATAATGGTCCCGGCATCCCCTATGAACTGCAAAGGCGGATATTTGAGCCATTTGATCGAGGCACCGATGAAGTTAGGCACCTGCAAGGCAGCGGTTTAGGTCTAGCTATCAGCCGGCAGCTAGTCAACCTAATGGGCGGGGAAATATGGCTTCGCAGCGTCCCGGGCCAAGGATCGACCTTCTCCTTCACTGCCGAGATCATTGGGGATAAAAGCGAGCTAACAGCAGATTCCGCTCAAGCTGAATCGGGCCCCGCCGGTAACACTCCAGCTGCTGAAGAGAATATCGCCGGTATGCAGGTGCTCGTCGCTGAGGACGAGCCGACAAATATCTTGCTGATTCAGTCGTTGCTCAAACGCTGCGGGGTGGAGGCCACAGTGGCCGAAAATGGCCAGGAAGCGCTCGATATCTGGCAGCAGGCTGAGCAGGAGTTCGATTTGATCCTACTCGATATGCAGATGCCTGTATTAAACGGGGCACAGACGGTAATGGAGATGCGCAAGGCTGAAGCAGAGCAAAATCGAGGTGCTACGCCAGTAGCCATGCTCTCTGCGCATGCTACCGCAGAGGTTCGCGAGCAGTGTTTGCAGAGCGGTGCCGACACTTATATGACCAAGCCAGTAAGGTTAGATTCACTCTCTCACCTGCTTGCTTGGGCGAAGAAGCGAAGTGGAAAAAACTGCGTCAATGGATAGAATCACTAGTACGGCGGCAGCCGCCTGCTGATCCCAACATCAACCCAGGAGAGCCCTATGGACGCGCACTCCACTCCTAGCTGGTACATGGTCAATCTCTGCGTGTGGTGGATCGATCAATGATCGAGGGATTCAACGGAACTTGGCCTTGCTCGCGAAGTGATGGCTCTTTGCGGTCACCCTCGGTTAGCCTGCTCGTCGTTGACGCACAGCACCGGATTACCCCGCTCAATCCGGCTGGCCGGGAGTTTGTTGGGCTTCAAAGCGACGAAGCGTCGATTCTGACAAATCAATTGGCTTGGCATTTGCAAACTACTCAGGAGAATCCCACTCCGGTGTGGCCCTGGGAGCAGCTGCTCGGCACCGCCCCTCCGCAAACAGAGGCTATCGAAGATATCCTTCACGCCCTGAACCCACAGCACCAACCCCGTGTACTTTACTGCTGCGCCGTCAAACAGAGCGGCGAGGACAAGGTCGGGCCGAAAGTATTGGTTGCTATCGAAGATCAAACGGAGCGCTTTGCCGCGGAGCGCGAGCATCAGCTACTGCTTGAGTTCCTCGAGGCGCTGCCAGATTATATCGGGATCGCTGACGCCAGCGGTCAACTCCTCTATCACAATGAGGCTATGTGTCAAGCTCAAGGGCAGGTTGGCAACGAGGAATCGTTATCTGCCCGGCTTGTTCAAGCCCATGACGATGAAAGCTTGCAATGCCTCCTGAATGAGGCCATCCCAACGGCCGAGAAGACCGGGTTATGGCGCGGGCAGACGCGCCTCAAGCACAGGGGGTTCGGGACCGACCTACCGGTGGAGCAGGTCTTGATCGCCCACCGTGACGAGCAGGGCGCGGTAGTGCGCTACTCCACTCTGATGCGGGATCTCTCTGAGCGCCATGCACATGAATCAGAGATAGAGCGGCTGCTTTACCACGATCCGATCACCGGTTTACCCAACCGCATGCTCTTTCATGACCGCATCGAGCAGGCTCGTATCCTCCAGGGCCAAAGTGATCCATGGCTGGCGGTGATTGTCTGCGACCTCAAGACATTCTCTGTAATCAACGGCAGTCGCGGGCAAGACTTCGGGGACGAGGTGCTTGCAGCGGTCGGTGCCCGATTGTGCCAGTTGCTGCCCCACACAGCCACTGTCGGGCGCCTCGGTGGAGATCTGTTCGGAATTTTGTTACCTCAGCTGCGCAGCAGTCAGGCAGTGGTCGATTTTGCCGAGCGCATTGTCGAAAAGGTTGGTGACCCGCTTGAGGTCTCCGATGAGGCGATTCAGGTTGGCTTGTGGGTAGGCATTACGCTCACATGCTCTAAGGACGAGTCTGCTGATGCGCTCATGGATCAGGCCGATGCCGCGCGTCGCGAATCGAGGCGGTCTGGATCGCGTTACGAGTTTTTCCGTGACGAGTTCACTCAGCGGGCACGGGAGCAGGTCTATCTGAGTACGGAGCTTCGCCGGGCCCTGGATGCAGGCGTTTTGACGGCACACTACCAGCCGCAGGTCGATTTGAGCAGCGGTCAGTGGCTCGGTATTGAGGCGCTAGTGCGCTGGCACCATCCCGAACAGGGCTGGATCTCGCCAGGGCGATTTATCCCGGTGGCTGAGTGGGCGGGGCTAATCCGCTGCGTTGGTGAGCAAGTACTCGACATTGCCGGTGAGCACTACCGGGTTTGGCTCGAGCAGGGTCTAGAGCCAGGCTGGTTGGCAATCAACCTCGCCGCGCCGCAGATGGAAGTCCCCGGCTGGGGCGATCAACTGCTGGAGCAACTCGCGCGCATCGGGATGACCCCGGATGAACTCGAACTAGAGATCACCGAGCGTCTCATGGTTAAACCCTCTGAGACGATAGTCAACGATCTGAACGAATTGCGTGAGCAGGGAGTGCGGGTGGCAGTAGACGACTTTGGTACCGGTTACTCGTCGCTCCATTACCTGACCAAACTCCCCGTCGATCGAGTCAAGATCGATCGCTCGTTTGTCGCGGATATCGCTGAGTGCCAACGCAAGGCGGCTGTTGTCGAATCGATCGTAACCCTAGGTAATCGCCTCGGGATGGAGGTGCTAGCTGAGGGAATCGAGACCGAGGCTCAGCGGTCGGCCCTGCTCGGCGCCGGTTGCTGGCAGGGTCAAGGCTTTCTCTTCAGTGCTCCGATGCCCAGCCGGGATGTGCTTGCATCCTGGGGTGTGCATGAGCAGTGAGTCACGGGGCCGAGACAGACGCCTCAACAACATTGCCCGCGCATGGGGGCTTACTGATACCCAGGTCGCGCGGCTACCCGTCGCTCCATTAATTGTGTATTCTATCAGGTAGGATCGGTGCAGCCGTAGCGCGTAGACCCCGGGAGAATCGCATGGACCCACATCTAACTCCTAGCTGGGACGATGCTATGGATGCCATGGGGCATCCGATCTTCCTCCACGATCAGGACTATCGGATCTTGCGCGCGAACAGCGCCTACCTCCAAGAGGCTGGCGCTACGCTCGAAGAGGTGATCGGCCACCCCTACTGGCACTTCTTCCCCTGCGGCGAGGGCCCCTTGCCCGGCTGTCAGTCGGCCATGGCCAAGGTGTCGGCTGAGAAGCGCGATGTTTATGATACCGGCTGCTCAGAGATCGCCGAGGAGTTCTCTGTGCCGGATGGCCGGACTTTCCTATCACGCTCGTATGTCGCCCGGGATGGACAAGGAGCCTACCGGTACTCCGTCCATATCCTCGAAGACATCACCGACAGGCGCTATCTCGAACAGGCGCATCAGGCCGCTGAAGCCAAGTTCCAGGCGATCACCACCGCCGCACTCGATGCCATTGTGCTGATCGATGCCGAGGACCGGCTGGTCTACTGCAACCCGGCCTTCGAGAAGCTGCTCGGCTATCGCGCCGAAGAACTTGAGGGCGTCCCCTTCCATGACCGCTTCGTCCCTGAGCGCCACAGGGCGGCCATGCAGGCAGGTATGCGCTATTTCCGGGAGTCTGGGGGGAAGACCCGCGTGGGGGAGCACACGGAGGTCGAGGCGGTCCACCGGGATGGGCACGAGATCCCACTGGAATTGTCTCTGGCGCCGGTGCAGATTGCCGGGCGCTGGCATGCCGCCGGAATCCTGCGCGATATCAGCGAGCGCCAGGCTTTGGAAAAAGTGCGAGAGCAGCTGGCTAACCTCACCGCGCAGCTGCCCGGGTTCATCTATCAATGCCAGCTCTGGCCTGATGGCCGCCATGCCTTTGTCTATGCCAATGGTGGGGTTGAGGACACCTACGGTGTTACGCCGCAAACGGTCCTAGAGTGCCCTGATCGCGTCTTTGAGTTAATGTACGAGGCCGATCGGGACGAGGTTAACCGAAGCATGGAACGATCGGCAAAGACCTTGACGCCTTGGCGCCAAAGCTTTCGGATCCACCACCCCTCAAAGGGAACGGTCTGGCTCGAGGGGAATTCCACGCCGGAACGCCAGGCCGATGGTAGCACGCTCTGGCACGGCTATTTGCACGACATCACCGAGCGCCGGCGTGCTGAGCAGGCTGAACAGCAGCTGCGCGAGCAACTTGAGGCGCGCAAGCACGATCTCGAAGCGATCTTCGCGGCCGCCGAGTCAGTCAGCCTGATTAAAACGGATCTGAATTCGGTAATCCTTGAGGCTAGCACCGGTGCTGAGGCGCTGTTTGGATACAGCCGTGAGGAGCTGATCGGCCGACACGTAAGCCTGTTGCATACTGATGCTGACAGCGAACGGCTACCCGGATATGTCGATCCCCTGTGCCATGAGCACCAACCCGCCCGCATGGAGACGGAACTGGTTCGCCGGGATGGCAGTAGATTCCCGGCGCTGCTCACGATCCACCCTATCACCAATTCTCGCGGCGAGCTGGTGGAAATGCTTGGCGTAAGCTTCGATATCAGCGATCAGAAGCGAGCGGCACAGGATTTGGCCGAGGCAGTGGCGGCCAAGACCACCTTCCTCAACGCCGTCGGCCACGACCTGCGCACGCCGCTTAACGCGTTGACCGGATTCGTCGAGCTGCTTGCCACATCGGATCTGGAGGAGGAGCAGCGCCAAAGCTACGTGCAGCAGTGCCGCCACGCCAGTCGCCGGCTGCTGGAGCTGATCGATTCGTTGCTAGATCTCGGTAGGTTGCAGTCTGGCCGGCTCAAGTTGCAGCCAGCGCCGTTTGATCTGCACGCCGCGATCGAAAGCCAGTGCACCGTGCACCGCCACCTCGCCGAAGAGCACGGCCTGCAGTTCACCAGTGAAATCGAGCCTGGCGTGCCGCAGTGGGTAGAGGCCGATGCCACCCGGCTGGGCCAGATCCTGTCGAATTTGCTCGGCAACGCGATCAAGTATACCAATGAGGGCCAGGTCGATCTGACGGTAAGCGCAGGCCACGGTGAATGGATCAGCTTCCGGGTACGCGATACCGGGCCGGGGATCTCCCCAGAGGATCAGGAGCACATCTTCGCGGCCTTCGATCGCGCTGGCTACCGAGGCTCGCGCAGTGGCCACGGTCTGGGGCTGGCTATCGTGCGCGAACTCACTGAGCTTTTCGGCGGGGAGGTTTCTCTTCAGAGCGCACCCGGGGTGGGCTCCACGTTTAGCGTGACGCTCCCGTTGCCGCCGGTTGCGGCGCCCGAGGCGACCCAGAACGCCGACTCAGGCTGCGGCCGTGCCTCCCTTCCCCTTAGCGGGGATGCTCCGGCCAGCACACTGAATGTGTTGGTGGCCGATGACGAGACGGTCAATGTCTTCCTGGCCCGTACCCTGCTCGAGCAACTCGGCTGCACGGTCACCACGGCCGAGGACGGCGCCGGCGCTCTGGAGGCTTGGCAAACACGGACTTTCGATGCTTTGATCATCGACCGCAACATGCCCGGATTCGATGGTGAGGAGCTGGCCGAGCGCATACGATCAGAGGAGAGGGCCCAAGGACACACCCGAGTTCCTATTGCCCTTTACACCGCCTATGCCCGCAGCGAGGTGGAGTCGGTCATTGAGGCCGGTCTCTTCGATGCATTTCTGAGCAAGCCGCTAGATCGCGCGGAGCTGCGACAGTGGATCGAGTCGCTGGCGCCGCGGAGGCCGTCCGATACCGCCACAACCCCGGGAGAGACGCATGGATCCACATCTAGCTCCTAGCTGTGACGATGCTATGGATGCTATGGGGCATCCGTTCTTCCTCCATCCCGGATAACCAGCCTAAGCGAGCCCCATAGCCGAACCGGCAAATTGCGGTCTTTTATAGATAAAGACCTTCACAGCCAATCCCGGCGCCGAAAATAGTCCTGCGCCTCGCGCATCACCCGCGGTGCTAGCAGCAAGGTGGCGATCATGGTGGGGATGGCCATCAGCCCGTACATGGCAGTAACCAGATAGATGACTACCTCCAGTGTGGCCACTGCACCTACTACCACCAGTGCTGTATAGAAGTACTTGTAATAGTGCTGGTACTCGGCGCCGACGAGAAAGCCGAGACACTTCGCGCCGTAGTACCAGAAGGTGAACATCGTCGTCATACTGAATAGCACCACTAGCACCGCCACCAGCCACGGCCCGGCGCCGCCGAGGGCCTCGGCAAAGGCGGCGGCGGTGAGTGCCGCGCCTTCGACTTCGCCGTCGGCGACCCAGGCACCGGTGATGAGGATCACCAGGGCCGTGCAGGTGCAGACGATGAGGGTATCGACAACCGGTCCGATCATGGCCACCAGGCCGGCGCGAACCGGTTTGCGGGTCTTGGTTGCGCCAAGGGCCATAACCTCGGTGCCGATCCCGGCCTCGTTGGAGAAGGCTCCCTGGCGCACGCCGACGATCATCACCCCAAGCAGCCCCCCGGCTACCGCTTGCCCTGAGAAGGCGTCGGTGACAATCAGTCCAAGGTATTGCGGGATTTCCGCGGCGTTGAGGGCAAGGATGCCTACCGCACAAAGCATATAGGCGATGACCATGGCAGGTACCAGACGCGAGGCTACGTAACCGATGCGCCAGATTCCACCGAATATAACCGCCGCGACCACTGCGGCTATGGCGCAGCCGAAAAGTAAATTGAACCACGGAATCTGCTCCTCGGTGAGCAGGTCGGCCGGCACCAGTATCGCATCACGCAAAGCTTCGGTGAGTTGGTTGATCTGAAAAATTGGCAGGGTGCCGAAGAGCCCGGCGATGCAGAAGAACATAGCAAGCGGCATCCAGCGCCGGCCCAGGCCTTCGCGGATCATGTACATTGGGCCACCCTGAAGGTTGCCCTGGCTGTCGTAGCCGCGGTAGAGCAGGGCTGAGGTGCAGGTAAAAAACTTAGTGGCGACGCCGACGAGCGCGGTCACCCACATCCAGAAGATAGCACCAGGTCCACCCATGGTTATCGCCACCGCCACTCCGGCGATGTTGCCCAGGCCTAAGGTCCCCGAGAGCGCTGTGGAGAGGGCTTGAAAGTGGTTGATATCGCCCGGGTCGTCGGGACGGTCGTGGCGTCCGGCTACTACCGCGAGGGCGTGTCCGAAGTGGCGATAGGGCAAGCCGCGGGAGAAGATCAGGAAAAAGATCCCGCCACCGACTACCAGGGCGATTAGCGGCGGTCCCCAGAGGAAGTCCGAGAGTGAGGAGAAAGCCGCCTCTACGCGCTCTACCATGGGCAGCTCCCATTGATGGTATTGGCTTAAGTTGAGTGTAGCAGTATCGCCCGGTATTGCATAAATTCACATTAGCTTCACTCTGGCCACCCCGCCGCAGATTGCGATTGTTAGGGTTTGCGTGCTACCGCTGGGCAAGGTTTTACCAGTACACTGTAGGGAACCTCTAAAACTTCGCCGGCGCCACCATCTGCCCCGGTGTGGAGGACGCCGTGAATCCATCCCTGGAGGCTTCATGGCGCCATCCCTTAGGGATCGCAAGGAACCTGGGCTTTCCAGCCCATGAAGTTCGAAAAATTCGGGTTGTCGTAGAATCCAATCAACAGTCACTATTTGGTGGCCTGGAATAGGTATTTTGGCGCTCTCTTATGACTAGCCGACGCAAACTGCCTATCGGCATCCAGACCTTTGCCGATATCGTCAGCGGTGAATACTACTACGTCGACAAGACGCCTCACATTGAGCGTCTGATCAATGCCGGCAAGTACTTCTTCCTCTCCCGTCCGCGCCGCTTCGGCAAGAGCCTGTTGCTCGACACCCTGAAGTCGCTCTTCGAGGGACGGGAGGCACTCTTTCGCGGTCTCTACATCCACGACCGGTGGGAGTGGTCGGTACACCATCCGGTGATTCGCCTGAGCTTCGCCGACGGCGTACTGCATAGCCGGCAGCAAACTCGACCAGCACATCAGCGAAATCCTTCACGATCAGGCAGAGAGACTCAGCATCGACAGCCACTTCGCCGCCTTGGGCCTCGGTGTAACCGTGAAGGACGCCAGCAACACCGGCCGAGTCGATATGACGACCGGCTTCGACGGCCATCTTTACCTCTTTGAATTCAAGGTCGTCGAGCAGGTGCCCGAAGGGAAGGCGCTAGAGCAGCTTATCGATCTTCATGCAGACGACCCTCGACATATTTCTGGAGGATGCTGGCAATAAGTGTCTGGTATGGTATCCCTTCGGCCAGAGCTTTTTTCTGGAGCATCTTGCCCTATACGCTGCAGCCGTAAAAACTTAAGGGTTCTTTTGTGAATAATTTAATATCCACCACCAGGCTAACAGTCCGCTCTTGTATAGGAGCAGTCGTGGCTGTTTTTTTGCTTAGCTCTTGCACCGGGGCGCCTTCCGGAATTGAGCCTGTAAGCGACTTCGATGCCGAACGCTATACTGGCAAATGGTACGAGATCAAGCGGCTGGATCATCGCTTCGAGCGTGGTTTGACCCATGTTACAGCTGAGTACCAGGCTCAAGATGATGGCACAATTAAGGTCATTAACCGTGGCTTTGACACTGATGATTGCGAGTGGAAAAGCATTGAAGGTACAGCTACCTTTCGCGAAAGCCCCGACATCGCCAGTTTACGGGTGGTGTTTTTCTGGCCAATCGCTGGCGGATACCACGTGATCGTCCTTGATGATGACTACGAGTGGGCCATGGTTTCAGGGCCTAGCCGTAATTACTTATGGATTTTGGCGCGCGAGCCTGATCTTGATGAGGATGTGCTGTCTGACCTGGTAACAAAAGCTGAGGAGTGGGGTTTCGCGGTAGACGAACTTGTGGAAGTCGAACACGACGGCTCACCGGAGGATGGGGTTTGTCCTTGATGTTTGATCAGTCACTATGACTGGGGAAACTCTAGACACTTCCCTGGCGTCATCATCTCCCCCGGCGTGGAGGACGCCGTGAATCCACCCCTGGAGGCTTCATGGCGTCATCCCTGGCGCCAAGAGCTCCACGCCGGGGCAGGTGATGGCGCCTGGGAGGCCGGAGGTGTCTAGAGGTGCCCGGCTGGTGGAACTGAAAGTTAATGTGAACTTAATACAGCGACAGAGGCTGATAAATTGGTTGATTCTCAATCTACTTCTACCGATACCCGTCCAACAGTATTTTTTGATGGGCAATGCCCGGTCTGTCGGCGTGAGATTGCTTTATACCAGCGCCTTGACCGGGCAGGTGCTATTGAGTGGCGCGACCTTCATGAGCCTAATTCGCTAGAGGGAACCGGGTTGACCTGGGAGCAAGCCATGCAGCGTTTCCATTGTAGGGATAGAGATGGGAGCTTACATAGCGGTGTAGCTGCCTTCACGGTAGTGTGGTCGTACCTGCCTTACTGGCGTTGGCTGTCGTGGTTAGTTCGTGGACTGGGGCTTACCCGGGTGCTGGAGCCTTTCTATCGGTGGTATGCACGGCGGCGTTATCAGCGCGTTTGTAGCATCGACGGGAAAGATTGCAAGTGATGGAGCGCTGCTGAAGTTGTCCACAAAAGCTGTGGAAAACTCTGTGGAGAAAGTCTCTCTGCCTAATCTGAACAGGCCTTTGGCGGATTTGAATAGACTTTGTTCAGAAAAGTGGCTACTGCATTTAAATCAACGCCTTATGAGTCTTTTGAAGATCTCAAAGCGACGCTCGCGCACTATCACGGGCTGATTATCCGTCAAAATCGCGAGCTTTGCGGGTTGTGCATAACTGGCTTAACCGGGTAACTTTAACAAGCAAATGGTGGCCTCTAAAAACTTCGCCGGCGCCGCCACCATCCGCCCCGGTGTGGAGGTCTTGGCGCCAGGGATGGCGCCATGAAGCCTCCAGGGATGGATTCACGGCGTCCTCCACACCGGGCGGATGGTGGCGGCGCCGGCGAAGTTTTTAGAGGTTCCCAAATGTCAAGGGCTAATGGAGCGGTGTCGAGCATGGTGTGCAAGCGTGAAACAAAGGTTGCGTGGCTGCTGAGTGGCCGCTTATCCGGAAGAGGATTTCGGGTTGCGGCGGTCATCAGTAGTCTCGTCCTTCTTGGGGGAACTGGCTGTGAGAGGACCGGTGACACACAGCCGGAGCCCGATGCTCAACGCCCGGATGCCTCGTTGCTAGCCCTAGATCTCTTTGCTGTCGAGGACCCGGAGCGGCTTGAGGTTGCGAGGCGGATAGAGGATCTTAGCTTCGGCGAGCCGGTGCGAGTCACTGCCTTCTATCCCAATCAGGCCAGCCGGCTGTGGCTCGCCAATGCCGGTGAAGGTCGCCAGCCGAGTAGCGGCTACCACTCTGAGGCCGAGACTGACGGCCATCAGGGCTGGTACGCCTTTGAGCCTGGCAATCCTACCGGCTGCTGGAACTGCCATGCGGATCCGGATTACGGCCATGGCGGGATAGATAGTGAGTGGGACTGGGCCGCGTCTAATCCGTTCGAGATGGGGGTCGATCTCAGCGAAGCAGCAGCAGACTACGACAAGCCGGGCACGCGTGAGCTGGAGTTGCGGGCTGCGCGGGATGCCGAGTATCTGTATATCCACGCGTCGTGGACTTCGGACACCGATGCCAGCGGTCGTGATCGGGGCGAGCCGGGCCCGAACATAACCCATCAGACCTACCGCTGGGATGCCGATGAGCAGTCATTCGGCGCTCGGGGTGAGCAGCGCAATGCGGGCTCCGAGCGGGCCGAACCGGTAGCTTCAGAAGATCTCCCCGCTCAGGGGCGCTTCGACTACGAGGAGCGACTCGTAGCGATGAGTGCGCCGGCTGCCGATCCGGTTACCGACGAGTTCGACGGCGGCGAGAGCGGTAATTTTAATGCTCAGGGCTGCTTTATCGCTTGCCACGATGATCTGCGTAATATGCCCGGTGCCTATGAACCTGAGGCCTCAGACGTTGAGGGTACGCTGCTTGAGGGTCAGTCGGACATGCGCCACTACACCCTCAATAGTCGCGATCTGGAGGGGCAAACCCCGGACGACTACCGCGCCCCTGAGCGGCTGGCATCCCGTTACGAGGGACGTGACACCCAAGCCCTGGCAGATTCCTTGGAGCAGGGGCGTTTTCTCGATCTGTTCCAGGTTCGAATGGGACGTTCAGCGCCGATGGGTCATGCCTCCGGGGACTACGTCTACCACTACCGTGAGGGTAACAATGCGTTGGTTGAGGAGGACGAGCGCTTCAGCCCCAGTGGTCGGGGCAACTGGCGTAACCAGGATCCTGGGGATGGCGTCGAGGGTGACTACCTGCGGTATGTCTACGATCCCCGAGAAACCGGATTCTGGGGGTTAGACGAGGAAGAATTCGCCAAACTGCGCCGCGCAGGGCTTGGTCCGCTGATCGTTGAGCCTGGGCACCCCCGCAATAACGCTATAGATCTGGCAGAGGACGATCATCTCATCGCCTGGGACGGCGAAGACTACGTCCTGCAGAAAGACTTTGGTCCTTATGGGGATGCTGGGGACGCCTTGGGTGACATTCTCGACGATGGGGTGCTGATCCCTCGGCGCGTCATGCAGGAGGCGGAGGGGGCGCGGAGCAGTGTCTGGGCCTTCACCGGCTGGACAGAAACGGAAGCAGGCGAAGGCCGCTATGATGTGGTGGTGGTGCGGCCTCTCGAGGCACGTTCAGCTGACGGTGGCCTCATCACGGATCACGAGCTGGGTAAGGCTCTCGATAGGGCCGGGATGACCTTCGGTTTCGGCATTCACGACGATCACACCGGTAACCGTAGCCACTACGTAACGTTACCGGTGGGCCTGGTGGCGGAGGGCGAAGAGGATGCGTACCTAGCGGAGGTAGCATCACTCTACGACACTGATGAGGAAGGGTTGCGCGGGCGCTTGCCGGTGATCGAGGTGGCCGGGAACGAGTAACAGAGGTTTGGGGAGGCTATCTCTTCCCCAAGCAGCCAATGAGATTACGTCGATGTGGTCTGCCGAGTAGGGTGCCGTATTAATAAAAATCTGGACCAGCGTCTTAGTTGGGATACTCAGGTTTCAGAGCCGGCAGTGCGCAGCTCTTTAACGAGTTGTGGCACCCACTTGAACGGTACTGCTGGGGCTGTCAGTTGATCTACTGTCCCGGTTAGGTATAAATCGGCATCGGGGGCATAGAAGAGCCAAGATCCTGAAAGTCCGGTATGGCCGATCAAAGGCGGGGAATAAATGAAGGGCTCTAGAAAACGCGGGCTCTTGAACCGCATCATGGCTAATCCGTACTCGATGGGCCAGGATGGTGCCCTGCGTATAAGAGAGAACTTAAAGGGGTTCCAGTGCTGCCACATCAGCCCTGCGGTGGCAGGATCATCAAATAGCTCCCCGGTAATGAGCGCTCGCAAGAAAATCAGGGTCTCGTCGGCGGTGCTAAACAAGTCCCGAAACGATTGCAAGGCAAGAGGTTTGTCCAGCGGCTCTGCTCCCGCCCACGGCAATGCTGCAAGTGGTGTAGACGTATCTAAATGCGTTCCAGGGTGCCATGTTTGGGTTAAGCCAAGTGGCTCATAGATTAGCCGAGCAAATGCCTCATGGATTGGTCTGCGGGTAGCAGCTTCAATCACGGCCATGAGCAGCTGAAAGTTGGTGTCCGAATAGCGGATAGTGTGCCTGTTATCATCAAAGGGCCGGGGATTAAAGTGGGCTTCTCCTGCCGCCCGGGCCATCTCGATCACATCTGCGGTGTTCCAGCTCAGGTCATCCTGTTCTAAGACCCTATCAAGTAGCGCCTTTTTGCCTTTGGGTGCCGCGAATATGTATTCCGGAAGACCGGAGGTGTGTCCTAGAAGGTGTCGCAAGGTAAGTTCGGCAGTGCGATCAATGCCCCGACGCATATGGAGACCCGACAGCTGCCGGGCAGGTAGGTGGTAAATTAGTGAATCGTCAATGGACAGCTGGCCCTGTTCATGCAGGCGTAGGACCGCTGCGCCGATGTATAGCTTAGTCACGCTGGCTAGGAAGTAGGGCGTCTGCGCTGTCATCAACCCCCCGGTCGCATCTGCACTGCCGGCAGCGCCGATCCAGCGGTAAGAGCAGTCACCGGCTTCGACCCCAACTATAGCGTGCCGAACTCCACGCACAGCGGCCAGGTCTTGTACTGTGCTTTCCAGCAGGGCATTGACAGCGGGTGGGACTCTCCCTAGCTGAATGGAATCGACCATCTTATTTGCGAGAGTCACATTTATTGCCTCTCAGTTTCAGCCTGACTAATGCAGCATACTCAGCTGAGTTGCCTAAAAGATGGTAGTGAGTACCATCCGGACCGCTCGACTAATCACATTTTTGCGCGATGCAACCATCGTCCAAATAAGTGTACCCCCTTGGTTTCACCATCACTATTACAATCAAAATATCCGGTCATGCCTTGAAATAAACCGCTTTTGAATACATAGCGATGCGTATCTTCATCCACAAGCCCTGCTTGTAGAGTCATTGGGTGAGATAGTGAAGCCTCGTCTGCCTCGGTAGCTTGCTCAACCAGTTGCGGGTCATTATTCACACTTAAAACCAGCTCCCCTGCTTCATCTACATCCACCCGGCAACACATTCCTCTAGCGCGATATTCTCCTGCATACGCAGTGAGTCTAGCTGAGTCCACTGACTTTGGCTTAGGGGGTTCCTCGATAATCCCAGTGCAAGATGCGAGTACTTGTTGCCGGAGTTCCCGGTTCATGGCTAAACCAACAGGGCTGGCATTGGTCAGCAGAGCAAGGGCCCAATCGTAATCAGGGAGAAGAGAGAGGCTGGCTTCTTGGCCAGGTGTACTGCCGCTATGACTCACTAGCCAAGTGTCACCGAGATTGCTTAGGAACCAACCGATACCCATTGCATCGCCAAACGCCCCACCAGGGGTGTGGACCGTGGGAGTTCGCATAGCGGAAAGCTTCGAAAAACTCAACTCTCGTAAGCCATCTCCCCGAAAAGAGTCACCTGCATGAAAACGCCCCCAGGCGAGCAGATCCGCGATACTGGTGCTGATGCCTCCCGCCGGCGCGCTGTTGCGCGGCAATCCCCAGGGTCTGGCGATCTGTAATCTATCATCCTCTGCAGGCGTGTGGCCGACGGCAAACCGGCGCGTCATGATCTCATCGCGTGAAAAAAAGGACTCGCGAAAACCTAAGGGCTGAAGGAGCATACTGCGGATTGCCCTTTCGTATGTCTCTCCGGTAACTTTTTCGATAACACGGCCGGCAAGGCTAAAAGCTGCGTTGTTATAGGAGAAGACTTTGCCGGGTGACGTTAGCTGCGTGAGTTCGTTGAAACGGCACACGAAACGCGCCAGTGCATCATCGCCTTCGCCTGTATCCGGGAAGAAATCGCCTTCCCAGCCTGCAGTATGGTTTAAGAGTTGTTGGAGCGTTACTTGTTTAGCTGCCGACTCATCCGCTAGGCGTAACTCAGGAATATAGCGGCGCACCGGTGATTGCAGATCTACACGCCCCTCAGACTCCAACATAAGCAATGCGGTCGCTGTAAATGTCTTGCCGATTGAGCCCGACTGGAAGAGTGTGTGATTGTCGATCGGCAGAGGGTTTTCGGTGCTGGTGACTCCGTGGTGGGCGTACACCGTCTTGCCCTTGTGCCACAGGCCGGCAGCTACGCCTGGGATGCCGAACTTGTTTGCGAACTCGGCGATTAATTCTCGAAATTCATAATATTTCACGGACGTAGCCTCCCCCAAGGGCTTACCATGTGATGTTTAACTGCGTTTTTCTTGCCAGACTATAACTTGGTTGCGACCCTTCTGCTTGGCCTCGTACATCGCCTGATCTGACCTTGATATAAGGCTCTGTAATGACAGGCCCGCAGCCATAGCGGCAACACCTACGCTCACGGTAACCCGAACGGGATCACCCTCTTTTCCGGAGCACGGTCATCTGGGTGGACAATGGAAAAGAACCTCTCAATGCTCGGGGTGAAGTTCCATCAACATTCGCGGTTTGGTGCTGATAACCAAGCGGACTCGCACCGTAGGTATGCCACTGCCCGCCTCTTGAGATTTATCTTACCAGGCCCTCAGTGCAAGTAAGTTTGAAGTCTGATTATTGGTGTCTGTAAAAGCTCCGGGTATAGGTTCCTCTATGCACCTGAAAAGATCCACTCAAGACTCTATGCTATCATCGCGGTTGATCCATGGCTTTAGTTACCATATAGATCACAGGGGGTTCCCTCGGAGACTGGTGCTCACTGCGTCTTCCTTCCTAGGCAGTCAATGAGTAGCTCCGGGGAAGTTTTAGAGGCGTTCATATAGCCCTCAAGCATCGCGCTTCTTAAAGAGCCTCTATAAACTCCCCATGCGAGCCTATCTTCCTCGGTGTGGAGGGCGCCGTGAATCCGTCCCTGGAGGCTTCATGGCGCCAAGACCTCCACACCGAGGAAGCTAGGCTCGCATGGGGGGTTTGTAGAGGGCCTTCTTAGGTGCATTTTGGGTTGTAAGGAGATGTCATGAGTGAAGAAGTCTTTTATAGTTTACGTTCAGCACATCCGGCTATTCGGTTTTTCTTCGGTAATTTTGCCAGAATACGAAACACGGTGATTGGCGCTGCTCTCACTTTTTTTGTTGTTATTCCAGGATGTTACAATCATGCTACTATTAACACATTAACTACCGAAGTAACCAGGGTGGAGAATGTCGGCGGTGATGAAACTGCCCACTATCGCGTATATACACCGAAGGGGCAATTTGTGAATAGAGATTCAATGTGGCATTTGCATTTTAATTCCAGTGACTTAACGGAGAAGTTAGATAGGGCCGCCAAACATGATCTTGAAGTCGAGATCAAATATTATGGAATAAGATTCCCTCTGGTAAGCGCATATCCCAACATAGTGGATGTAGAGTTTGTTGAATATGATTCACTACAGGATGTTGAGGATGAACTAGATTGATTAATGGGCAGTGAAGCAGGAGAAAATCCAGAACTTCTTTAGTCAGCCTCTAAGGGGACCTCTAAAAACTTCGCCGGCGCCACCATCCGCCCCGGTGTGTAGGTCTTGGCGCCAGGGATGGCGCCATGAAGCCATCTAGTGATAGGTTCACGACGCCATCCACACCGGGGGTATGGTTTATTAACTAGTGCTGCATCTTCTGCTGCAGGTCGCTGAGGGCATTACGAATGCTCGTCTCCAAAACCGGATGGTAGTAGGGCAGATCAAGCATCTGCCCGACGCTCATGCCACTGTCAACGGCCCAGGCTAGCAGGTGTCCTAAGTGTTCGGCGCGTGGCCCGAGGACCTCGGCCCCCAAGAAGGCGCCATCAGAGGGCCGTCCGTAAAAGCGCATGAGCCCACGGTTTGCACGCATCACCATGGCTCGGGGATGAGCGGAGAAGCTGAACTCGCCTACAGCGTAGTCGGTGTCGGGTAGATCGGCGTAGCGCATCCCTACCAACGCCATTTGAGGTTCAGTGAAGACTATGCTCATGGGTGGGTGGCGGCGTCCCGGCTCGACTTTTGGGTAGCGACCGGCGTTGTTCCCGGCGATCTCGCCCTCATCAAAGGCGTCGGGCATTACCGGGTGTTCGTTGTTGGCATCGCCAGCGATGAAGATCGGCTTATCGCCGCATTGCATGGTGTAGCGGTCAAAGTCGGGCACGCCGTCTTTATTAAGGTTTAAGCCGGTCGTCTCTAGGCCTAGTTTGTCTATGTTAGGGCGGCGCCCGGTGGCGGCGAGCAGGTACTCGAAGCGCTCTTCCACACTGTCACCGTTCTTATCTTTGAAGCGCACCAAGACCTGATCACCCTCGCGGCTTAGGGAGTCGACTTGCGCGTCGGTGTCGAGGTCTAGCTCCTCAGCAAAGATACCTTCCGCGGCTTCCTTGACGCTCGGGTCGGTCAACGGTCCCAGGAAACCACCGACTCCGAAGATGCGCACGCGGACGCCGAGCCGATGAAGGGCCTGGCCCAGCTCCATGCCGATAACCCCGGGGCCGAAGACCGCGACTGATTCAGGCAGATCGCTCCACTCGAAAAGATCGTCGTTGACTACGACTCGGTCACCAAGCCCCTCGAACATCGGCAGGACGTTAGGACGGGAGCCGGTAGCGATTACAATGCGCTCGGCACGGATCCGCCGCCCGTCGTCGAGCTTAAGGGTCTGCGCGTCCTCGAACCGGGCATAGCCGTGGATCCGCCGCTCGGCTGGGATCTTCTCGGTATTGCTGACGACGCCGCTGACGAATCGGTCGCGAAGGGTCCGGAGGCGCTCCATAACTTTGGCGCCGTTGATCTTAACCGAGTCGGCGTAGACGCCGAGATCGCCTGCTTCCTGAGCAGTGTGGGCAGAGTCTGCGGCGGCTATGAGCAGCTTGCTGGGCATGCAGCCGACGCTGGCACATGTGGTTCCGTAGCGTCCGCCCTCTATCAGTAGTACCCGGTTGGTGTGGGCAGCAGCTGCTCGGTAGGCGCGCAATCCGGCACTGCCAGCGCCGATAACAGCTACATCGGTCTCCAAATCTGTCATTGCAGCCTCTCTAGTTGCAAGCCAGTGATGGGCTTATTCAGCATGAATGGTTGCTTTTATAAGAATATATTTATTAGCCGAGGATAGGCTTGCGTGACAGCATTGTCAAACTAGCTGGGCGTTTTGCCAGGTGATCAAAAAAATTAATTGCTAATTCAGTCTGTTGAGCGTTGTCTTAGGAGGTCCAGCTTATTTCGAACACGCCCTTGGCGGGCTTTTGTTGTGGCGGTATCGACGCCAATGCTTACCGCCTCCAGTCCCGCGGTTAACGGCCCAGTAAGGAGCAATGATGTGCCAGGTATGGCCCCTTCGGGGAGGCGCCGGGCATCTATCTCGTAAATATTCCCTGCAGAGCCTACCAATAGTCGGGCAATTCCTTCGTCGATAGCATCAACGCTTGCTTCATGCCAGTTTTCATCGGTTTTTGCCGGGTCGTCATGTTGCTCGTGGGCGGGGTTGGTTAATGGCTCCGCTGATTTGGAAGTCATAGTAATTACGCCTGTTGGCCAACAAAGCACAGCTATAAACAGTATTGTTAAGCACTTAGTGCTAAAAGTGCGCAGGTTGTTAGTGTCAGCCTTTACCCGGGCAAGGGCGGTATCTTTCATTGTAAAACTCCTTCCTTGGAGTAGATATTTGTGCATAGCACAATTATTAAGCCATTACCCTCTAGGGCGCCTGTAAAAACCTCCCCGGAGCCACCATCTGCCCCGGTGTGGAGGACGCCGTGAATCCATCCTTGGAGGCTTCATGGCGCCATCCCTGGCGCCAAGACCTCCAAGCCGGGGCAGATGGTTGCTCCGGGGAGGTTTTACAGGTGCCCTCTAGATGCCTCTGGGTGCAACTTTATCAGGCTCTGCAGCTATTTAATACAAGCACGTCCCTGCTGTTTAATGTCACGCAATCGCCCTGGGCCAATCCCTTGAATGCTATCGAGATCGCTTACCTGTGACCAGGGGCGTTGCTCAATTATCTGTGCGGCACGCTCAGAGCCGATATGGGTTATGCGTTCTAGCTCGTTCGCGCTTGCTTGGTTAAGGTCGATACAATCGACATCCTGTGCGGTTGCTTTGCTATCGTGTGTCTCTTGCTGATCCCCCGGGATGACCTCGCCGCTGCGCTCAGTCTTGATTCGCCAACGGCCATCTGTGCCACAGCGCAGCTGTATGGTGCCGTTAACTCCTGTCCCCAAAAATCCAGCCCCACTAGCCTGAATGCGCTCCACAACCTCGGTGTGGGGGTGACCGTAACGGTTGCCATCGCCGTATTGGGCGACAACTATTTGAGGATCAACGGCATCGAGCCAGGTTTGACTGCTTGAGGTGCGGCTGCCGTGGTGGCCGAGTTCGAGTAGGTCGGCGTCTAAATCAAGCCCGCCGCGTATGATCTCGCGCTCACCGGCGGTTTCAATATCGCCGGTAATAATCGCCGCGCATGGTCCGCGCTCTATGCGCACCACCAGATTACGATCGTGAAGGTGGTTGCCGCGAGTCTGTTCGCCGGGGTGGAGGACGGTTAGGGTTGTGTCGCCGAGCTGCTTGGTGTGGCCCCTGGTTGGTTCACGGTAACTGGCATTCGACTCAAGCGCGGCATCAAGCCAAGCCTCAAAAGTTTGAGTGCCGTGTTCATCGCCGCTAAACCAGATCTTGCCGACTGATTTACGCTGCAGCACTCCGATTTGTCCGCCGATATGGTCGGCGTGAGGATGGGTGGCGATAAGTACATCGATATGCTCGACTGCGTTAGCACGTAGATAGTCAGCGACGTCATAGCGGGGGGTGCCGCCGTCGATAAGAGTATGGTAGCCATCGGCGTGAATGTAAGCGGCGTCGCCTTGGCCGATGTCAATGAAGTCGATGGCCAGCTCTGCTGCAGTATGCAAGGGCAATAAGGATGCCCCGATAGTTAGCAAACTTAGGATTTTCTTCTTTTTCTGTGAGATTGCTAACATCTTGGTATTTGGCTGCATGAAAAGAGTCAATCCAGAGAGCTCAAAGGGCTCCTCCGGGGAGTCTTTAAATTCCCCCTGAGCCACTCCAACTGCCCCGGTGTGGAGGACGCCGTAGATCGATCCCTGGAGGCTTCATGGCGCCATCCCTGGCGCCAAGACCTCCACACCGGGGCAGTTGGAGTGGCTCAGGGGGAATTTAAAGACTCCCCGGAGACAATTGGCCATTAATGGCCAGTTTTAG
This sequence comes from Halorhodospira halochloris, assembly GCF_002356555.2. Lineage (NCBI taxonomy): Bacteria > Pseudomonadati > Pseudomonadota > Gammaproteobacteria > Chromatiales > Ectothiorhodospiraceae > Halorhodospira > Halorhodospira halochloris. The sequence continues at coordinate 2,134,984 of NZ_AP017372.2, read as the reverse complement.
AAGCCTCTCAAAGAGTACCTAGAAAATCTCTGCACAAGCAAACTGCCGATAAGCTGATGTCTCCTTTGAATTGTACAAGCAAATTATGTAAACTTCCGCACGTTATCAAGAAGTCCTAAGAGGTAACCAGCAAAGAGCTGATGGGCGATCCAAGTAGTCGAAGTACAAACTGGACCCGAGCTAACCGTTTTGACGGAGCTCGCCGGGTCGGAATGCCTGCCTGAACCCTCCCTCCCTTTCGGGTTAATGCCTCCAGGTTGGCCCCGGCCTGGAGAACTCCTCAAAACTTTTTGGTGTGATTTGCAGCAGCAGATGTGCTGATCTGCATCACTATCTGTTGTGGTTTTTAGCTGCAGATAAAGTGGCTCCGAGAAAGTTTCAGATACTCCCTTAAGGGATTTTTGTTAAGTAAGCAAAACCGTCTGGATCAAAATGAAGGGAGCGGGGGTAGTTGCTATGCCTCCGGCGTTGGTATTCAACCGTGTGGTTTAATTTAGGGACGAGGCAAGGCAGTTGATCGATCTCATAGCCGGAATCTTGCTTGTTATATTTGGCTTAAACTTCCTGCGCAGGGGGTTTGCGCGGGCTATGGGGGGTGACCTGCTCGACTGGTTGCAAGGGTTTACCCGCACTCGCGTCCGAGCACTCGCCGGCGGGGTGGCGGGTGGTGCCCTTATGCCTTCCTCCACTGCCACTGCTATGCTCTCGGTGCAGATGACGCGGCGTGGCAGCGTCTCTTGGCGGAATGCACTAGCGGTGTTGCTCGGCGCTCAACTCGGCAGTACGGTGCTGGTTCAGCTAGTCTCTTTTGACCTCCAAGATTATGACAGCCTGTTCTTTGCTGTGGGAGCGTTTCTTTTTCTCTTCTTGGAGGCGCGGCGGCTCCGTGGGGTTGGCCAGTCCTTGTTGGCCTTCGGTTTTATTCTCCTGGGTATGGGGCTGCTAAGCGATGCAGCCGTTACTCTAGGCTCGGATCCAGCTGTAGAAGCTCTTTTTGAAGCCCTAGCGCAGCTGCCGCTGCTGCTTATGATCGCAGCTATGCTGCTAACCCTGCTGGTTCAGAGTGCAACCGCCTCCATTGCAGTGGCGCTGGCCTTGGTGGCAGGTGGGCAGATTAGTCTGGAGATGCTGTTGCTCTGGGTTTTGGGGGCTAACATCGGCCTGTGTTTGACTGTGTTGATCGCCGGCTGGGCAGATGTGCATGGTCGCCGTCTAGGGTTGGCTGTGCTTATGGTCAAGGTGCCCCTGGCGATAGCTCTAGCTTTGATCTTGTTCACCCTTCCAGCGCTGCAGCCGCAAGACTGGATAGGGGGCATGCCGCAGCAGGCCGCTTGGGCTCACACGCTTTTCAATGCATTGGCCTGCTTGGCAGTTCTGGCTGTGCCGACCCTGGAGCGCCTAGTCAGCGCCCTTACTCCCGAGCCGGAAAGCCCGGGGCGGCCCACTATTGCGCGCCTCGACCCTTTATTACTGCAAAACCATACCCTGGCTATCAATGCCGCTATGCGCGAAACCTTGCGGGTGTTCGATTCCTTACATCTGACTGGGGAGAGCGTTATGCAGGGGCTGCGCCAGGGCCATTTATCTGCTGAATTGGCCGCGGAAATCGATAATCGTTCACGCGAAATCCAGCAGGTATGCAGCGAGCTGACCGAGTTTCTAGACGCCATCGCCGACGACTCGCTGAGTCCAGAAGATCAAGCATTGAAAGATACCCTAGATGATTTTATGCGTGAGGTGCCGATGATTGTGCGCACCCTCGGTCACGAAATGCATGACCAAGTTGGCCGCCTGTTAGAGTACGATCGCAGTGCGGTAGAAGTTGCCCGACCGCTGATTCTCGAAGCCGCAGCACGCTTTACCAAGCAAATGAATACCGTGGCTCGGATGCTCTTGCGCGAGCGCCCCGACTTAGGGCGTAAGATTTTAACTCGTAAGCAGGAGATCAGTCGCTGGCTGATCCATACCAAGCGCTATCAGCCTGGTCTGCCTTATCCAGCTTGGGAGGTATTAGACGGCTTCCAACAGCTTAACCGACGCCTGAGCGGGGTGGTCTATGTCTATTGCCACGAAGAGATGGGGGCTGAAGAAGATAGCCTTATGGATAAAGATGGTTAAACTGCTATATGTCTTTATCGCGCTGAGCGAGGATGCGATCTAGCTGATTAGCGAATGCTTGCCGGTCGCGCTGGCTAAGCGCTGCAGCTCCGCCGGTCTCAACTCCACTAGCGCGCATGGTGTCCATGAAATCGCGCATGTTAAGCCGTTCCCTGACGGTCTCCGAGGTATACAATTCACCGCGGGGGTTCAGCGCTAGGGCGCCAGCCTCTATAATCTCAGCGGCCAGAGGTATGTCGGCGGTCACGACCAGATCCCCTGGCGCGGCGCTTTGTACTATCTTGTGGTCGGCCACATCGAATCCGGCGCCAACCTGTATGGATTTTATCACCTGCGATGGCGGAACGCGGATGGCGTGGTTAGCCACTAGGATTAGTTCCACCCGAGTCCTTTCGGCAGCCCGGAAGAGGATCTCGCGAATCACCACCGGACAGGCATCGGCATCAACCCATATTCTCATATTATGTTTAGTTCTCGACGTTGCTAAAACTGAATCCTCGCAAGTTCCTCGTTGAGTTGTTCAACGAGCCTCTTTTGTTTCTCGACCGCTTGCTGGACACGCTCGAAGCTGTTCTGGGTCTCATTGGCGACATCCCGGATATTGGTGATGTTGCGATTGATCTCCTCTGCTGTCGAGGATTGCTCCACGCCGGGGTGGATGATAACTCCGGGTAGGTTTGTATAGGAAAAAGGAGTAGTTAGCAGCATAAGAGCAGTGCATCCAAAGGCGCCGGCCGGGCGTAGTAAAATCCTTGTCCTCTTTCGCACCCCGCCTCGCGCAGGTAAGCCTCCTGCTCCCTAGTTTCAATCCCCTCGGCGACTACGGTCAGTCCTAGGCTTTGGCCCAAGGCGAGTATGGCATCGGTGATGGTAGTGGCGCGGGATTCGTGTTCCAAGGCGTGAATGAAGGAGCGATCGATCTTGATCCTGTCGACGGGAAGGTCCTTGAGGTAGCTCAGTGCCGAGTAGCCGGTACCGAAGTCATCCACCGCCACCGAAACACCATGCCGGCGCAATCGCTCTAAGGTCTCGACGGTCTTAGGATCTGTGTTGACCCAGAGGCTTTCGGTAATCTCCAATTCCAGGCAGCTCGGGGGTAGCGAGGTGCGCTCAAGGGTCTCAAGCACGCGGTCAGTGAAGGCCGGTTCAGCCAGTTCAGGCGCAGTTATGTTGACCGCCACGCTGCCCCAGTCGTGTCCCTTTGCGCGCAGTTCCTGATATTCTCGGCAGGCTCGCTCAAGGACCCATGTCCCTAGGCGGCCAATGAGACCGCTGCGTTCGGCTACCGGAATGAAACGCGCTGGCGAAATAGGTCCATGATCCGGGTGATCCCAGCGTAAGAGGGCTTCAAGGCCACACCAGCGGCCAGAGACGAGGTCTACCTGCGGTTGGTAGTGGATCACAAATTGGTCCGCATCAAGTGCGCGGCGCATATCGGAGGCAAGTTGTACATGGTCGCGGGCACGTTGCGTAAGCTCCTCACTGTAGAAGCGGCATCCAACGCCCTCGCGCTTGGCTTCACGCAGGGCGGCGTTGGCCTGCTCCATGATTGTGGCGGCGCTGGCCGGTTCCTGTGCGGCAATGCCAACGCCGAGGCACATGGAGAGCGGAATCTCAGTGCCATCAAACGGTACCGGTTCCTCCACAGTGGCTAGAAGCCGTTCAGCGGCGATTGCTGCCTCGTCTGGGTTTCTAAGTTGCGGTAACAGAACTGCGAACTCATCGCCACTCAGTCTGGCAACGGTAGCCGTCTGGTCCACTGCCTCACCAAAGCGCTTGCCGATGAGCCGGAGGGCGTGATCACCGGCCGCGTGCCCCAGGCTGTAATTGAGTTCCCCAAAACTGCGGAAATCTGCAAGGAGTACGGCCAATATACTGTTATTGTGTTTTTGGCGCAGGGCCTGTTCCAGGCGGCTCCAAAAGAGCGTGCGGTTGGGTAGTTCGGTTAGTGGGTCAACATACAGGATGTGCTCGAGCTGCTGCTGGTACTCCTTGATGTCAGTGGTTTCGGCGAAGATGATTACATAGTAGGTTTGGTTGTATTGCTCGTCGTGCAGCTTGCGGATGGTTGTCCATTCGGAATAAATCTTCCCGTCTCGGCGACGCCCCCACATCTCGCCGGTCCATGTGCCGAGTTCATCTACTGCCTGCCACAGGGCCTCAAAAAAGGCTTCATCGTGGTAGCCAGACTCCAGTAGGTCCTGCGGGCGCCACCCTATGGCTTGCTCCTCGGGATAGCCGGTAATCTCGGTAAAGGCGCGGTTGGTGGTGATGATACGGGCGTCACTGTCAGCGATGACAATCCCTTCTCGCGACTCCTCGAAAATTATTGCCGCTTGCTGGAGTTCTTGTTCACGCAGACGCAGCTCATGTTCAGTATGTTTAAGCTGCTCAATTTCGACATGGGTGCCTATCAGCAGCTGTGGTCGGCCATCCGGGGTGTGCTTGACGATTTGGCCTCTCGCCTGTACCCAAAGCCAGCTGCCATCAGCGCGATAGTAGCGATATTCGATGGTGAAGGGGGTGCCTTGCTTGATATGCTCCAGGACTACAGGCTCGACCTCAGCCAGATCTTCGGGGTGCACCTGTGCTCGCCAGTCGGAAAACCTTAGTCGCTGTTTCGAGGTTAGATCGTAACCGAGCATGCGCCAGGTAGCCTCGTCCCAGTGGACTTCGTCGTGCTCGGGATTCCACTCCCAGATCCCAAATCGGGCTGCCTCTTGGGCCATGCGGTAACGCTCCCGCTCTGCTGCCTGCTCGCTAAGGTCCATGCAGACTCCGATTACGCCAACCAATTGGTGTTCTTCATCATGGATTGGGACTAGGTTTAGCAGGGCCGGGAACTCAGTCCCGGAGCGGTGTACGTGTCTAACCTCTTCGGCTACTTCCTGACCGGTTTGGTGCAGACGTTCTATGAGGTCGGCAGGGATACTCTGTTCCCCATCAGGGTAGAGCACGTTTACGCTCTGTCCGATGAGTTCTTCGCGCGGGTAGCCAAATAGTGCCTCTGCCCCCAGGCTGGCATCTTGGATTACGCCGTCTAGGCCGCCCTGGATCAGGCTGATTTTGCTTGTTCGGTAAAAAATGGTATCGAGTTGGCGTTGGCGCTCGAGCAGCGCCTGTAATGTCTCCTGATAATCGGTGATATCCTGTTCAAGGCATATTAATCGGTGAGGCTCTCCTTGCGCATCGCTCTCCACCCGTCCCACCGAGCGAAAATGCCGGAGAAGTCCGTCATTGCGTATTATACGGTAAGTCAAATTCCATGGTTGAGGGCGCTCGCAAAACTCCCGCAAATGCATCTCAACTCTAGGTAGGTCGTCGGGGTGGACATGCTGGCGCAGAGCATCAAGAGACGAAGCGGTATTGCCGGTATCAGAATCTGTCGAAGGTGAACTGCCGTAAAGGGCAAATAATTGCACATCAGCCTTCACTTGCCCGCTGCACAGGTCGTACTCCCAGAACCCTGCGCAAGCCACTTCTTGGAGCAGCGCAAGCCTAAACTCCATGCTCTCCTGACTGGGACCTTGGTGCTGGCTAGCCTGCCTCGGAAAGCCCTTCCGAGTTTCCATAGGGCGTGTTCTCATCAGTGTTGGGCTTTGGTATCGATCAAATATGACTTTATCACTCGACGAAACATCACTACAAATTAAATCGAATTCAGTTATGCTTATGCTGACTGCGTGTGCTGGCTACGGCAAACCTCAGGAGTAGTCCTGTAAAGATGTTACAAGTGATGAGAAATAGGGCATCCCCAGAAGTTTCGCATTGTTACTCGGAAATAAGTTTGTCGCTCTTAATTCGCATCGGTCGTCAATTGTAAAGAGAATTTCATCTTTGGCCCCTTGAGTTATGCAACAAGGTTGAGTAGGATTGTGCGCGGTATTTGGAAATCTAAGGAGGTAACCAGAAAAGCGCTGATGGACGACCCGAGTAGTCGAAGTACAAATTGGACCCGAGCACACCGTTTTGACGGAGCTTGCCGGGTCGGAAAGCCTGCCTGAAGCCTCCCTCCCTCGCGGATTAGTGCCTCCAGGTCAGGCGCCGACCTGGGGATCTCCTCAAGACATTCAGAGTGTAAGTCGTGGCAGCGGATATAACTATCTGCAGCGTGTGCCTGTTTAGGCTGTTTTGCTGCAGATAAATTGGTCTGTGCTACGTCATTAAAGGGTCTATTTTAGCTCCTGATAAATCAGGGGTGTTAGGGGATTTTTGTCTAAGTATGCAAGATCTGCTTAATTTAGACAAAAACCCCCTCGGGCTCTTTTTTATCAAAAATATCTCGACAGCGAGATAAAGACTCGAGAGGGAGATTTTGCCATGACTAATAACAGCATGACTGAGATTCATAGTGTCGGTATAGCGAGCGCTATTGATGCGCATGGTATAACGACTCACAACCCGGTGCATGAGGTAATGCACGATGATTACCTAGCAGTGACTTCCGATAAGACTGCCGCCGACATAATCGAGCAGGTGCGCAATAGCTCGTTAGATGCTCAAGTAACCGCGGTAGTCTGTGTGATTGATAGCGACAACCGCTATCAAGGGTTTGTCCGCCTGGCTGAAGCACTGCGTAGCGATCCCCAAGTCAGCGCCAAGGAGCTAGCAACGGGAGCAGACCTCTACGTATATAATGACGAAGACCGCGAACAGGCGGCTCGACTGTTGCAGCGGCGCGATCTACCAATACTGCCTGTGCTGGATGAGCAGCACCACCTGGCTGGCATTATTCGCTTCGACGATGCAATGGATGTGCTTGAGGAAGAGGCCTCGGAGGACGTTTACAAAAAGGCCGGGGTCGGCAGCCTTACCCGGGCGCAAGAGATTGTCCGTAGCGAACGGCTGACCCAGGGATCATTGAAGTACCCATTTGGGGTTCGACTCGCTTTCTTGTGCGTAGCATTGGCCGGCGGTATGGCTGTAGGCGGGGTAGTCGAGCACTTTGAAGGTGTGCTTGAAGCGCTGGTGGCTCTAGCCATATTCGTGCCGGTAATCATGGATATGGGAGGTAATGTAGGTACCCAGTCTTCAACTATCTTCGCCCGCGGGGTTGCCCTGGGTCATATCCGCTTGGAACGCTTCTTCCGTTACCACATACTCCGTGAGTTAGCAGTCGGCGTGATGCTCGGCGCAGTATTGGGTCTTGCTGGTGGCTTGATTGCCTATTTCTGGCAGGGACTGCCTAACGATATGCCTATGCTGGGGCCGGTCATCGGCTTGTCTCTATTCGCTGCAGTGGTCTTGGCCTGCGTCTTGGGTTTTCTCTTGCCCTGGGTGCTGCTCAAGCTCGGCTTCGATCATGCTCCGGGTGCTGACCCCTTTATCACTACCATCAAAGACTTCAGTGCCCTACTGATCTATTTCAGCCTGGCCGCCTGGCTGTTGGGCATAGAGGCATAATACGCAAATATTCAGGGAGTTAATCATGACAAAAGAACACAAGCAGATACGGTTGTGGCGGTCACCACAGACGCTGTCCAGTGCCTGGCAGGCAGCTTTGCTGCCTGCACTAATGCTACCGACGATGCTCCATGCAGCCGGGCAATACGAGGTTGAAGATGCCGATTTAATCGCGCCCAACGCTATTGAGTCGGAGATTTGGCATAGCGACAAGGATAAGGCCACCTTTGCTAATGCCACTACACGGCTGCAGGGCAACTGGCAGGTCACCGCCGAGGTAGAGTCTTTACGAAATAAAGCGCAGGAGAACTACGTCTTAGAGGGCAAATGGTTGCTGCGTAGTCTTGATCCACATGGGTATGGCGTAGGGCTCTTTGGCGGCTTTGAATACGATAGGGATAACGAGGAGATAGCAGAAAGCTTTCTGCTTGTGCCCTACACCGAAGGCTTTGCCAATGAGCGGGTCTTTCTCCACGTCAATCTCGGCGGCGTCTACGATCATGACGATAATGATGCAGATGGCTTTTGGGGGTTGGCAGTAGAGGGCGGTCTGGGCGGCCCGTTTGAGGGGGTTGCCGAGATCTTTTCTACCGGAGGTGACGATCCTGCTTGGCAGACTGGTTTGCGCGCGGTGATCTTCGATGACCAGGTCACAGTCGACGCTAGCTGGATCGAAAATGAAGAGAGCGGCGAGGGTGGCTGGGCTTTTGGGGTTGGTATTCAGCCGGTGCAGTTTTAGGTAGGTACCTCTGACAGCTCCCTCCGGAGTCGTTCCACTGCCCCGGTGTGGGGGACGCTGTGAATCCATCCCTGGAAGCTTCATGGCGCCATACACGACGCAAAGACCTCCACACCGAGGCAGTGGAACGACTCCGGAGGGAGCTGTCAGAGGTTTCCTAGTGGTAGCGCCGTCATTCTTGGCTGCTGGCAAGAGCATTGACAGTTGCCACTGCCATAGCGCTGCCTCCTTGCCGACCATGGATGATAACCGACTCCAGTTCAGGGCGCGCCGCTAGAGCTTCTTTTGACTCGACCGCACCAACGAAGCCTACCGCCATTCCTATAACTATAGCAGGCCGAGGAGCACCAGAATCGATCAGCTCAAGCAGGCGGAAAAGGGCAGTAGGGGCGTTACCAATAGCGACAACAGCACCATCAAGCTTTTCCCCCCAAAGATCGAGGGCGGCTGCGGAGCGGGTATTGCCGATCTTCTCGGCAAGCCCTGGAACTCTTGGGTCGCTGAGCGTGCAGATTATTTCGTTATCAGCAGGCAGGCGGCTGCGGATGATGCCATTGGCTACCATCTTGCTGTCGCAAAGGATAGGTTTGCCGGCGAGCAAGGCGTTCTGTCCGCTCCGAGTGGCTCCAGTGGTGAAAGAGATTTTGTCAGCCACTTCTACCATGCCACAGGAGTGGATTATACGCACCGCTACCCTTGACTCATCGCTGGTAAAGCGGTCGAGCTGCGCCTCAGCGCGGATGGTCGCAAATGACTTGGTATAAATAGCCGCACCATCTTTTATGTAGTCGTAATCAACTGGCATCTAGCTCTTCTCCCGGGCTTGGTATTCGGTTGTGGAGGCTATCGGTGGAGTTCTGTGGGGTTGCTGATGTACCCTCTCGTGCGTGCGTTTGTATACATAAGTATATGTCGGTTTGCAAATGCACTATCAAAGCTAAATAGGCTGGAAAAGGAGCCGAGACGATGAAAAAAACAGTTGCTGTTGCGTTTGGGGTTTGCTCTTCGCTAGCTCTGCTTGCTGGCTGCGGCAGTCCGGAAGATCAAGTTATAAGCGATTTCTGTGATATTGGCCATTCAATTGATGAAATGGATAGTCAAGAGCTGCAAGCAGCTATTGGCGATATCGAAGCGCGCATAGAACAAGAGCAGCTTGATATGGCAACAATAGAGCAAGGGGTGGCCGAGCAATGTCCAGAGGTGGCGGATGATATAGCTACAGCCATGATGGGTGATATTCAACAGCAAATGGACGACATGATGGAAGGATTTTGACCGTTCCTAGAGTAAAGAGCTAGGTAAATCAATTAACGGCTAGGCGGCTCCCCCCCTCCGTCTAGCCACAAGCTGTTGGGTGCCTCTACAAGATTCCCCGGAGCCACTCAACTGCCCTGGTGTGGAGGGCAAAGTGGGTCAATCCCTGGTGTCAAGCTATTTAGCAGCAAGGGACAGCAAACAGTGGTAGTTCTTGCACCTTGAAGTCGATTCTAGTGCTGCACTGCACAATGGCCATGTTGTTGCTCGATTACTTTTTTCGGTGATTGCTAGACTTTTGAGTGGTACCATTAGCAATGTAGCGACTTGGCCATATCGTAGCCGGATCTACTCCGATAGCAGATGCGATCAAGCGCTCGCCCTTGGGCCATGGCCGCGTAAGAGCCGTAGTAAGCGTGGTCGGCGATGAGTAGCCGTGGTGAATCGCAAGGCGGCGCAGGCTCCATCCGGATTTGCGCAGCTCGGCTACAATATCTGCACGGTGCCAGTCCCGAGAGTGGTGTTTTTTTTGGGTTTTTTTTCACTCATGTGCTAATGCTCTTGCTTACTCTTTAGTCATGTAGTGAGGAAATCTGATTTTATGCATAAAATCAATCATATAAGAGTTTTCTTTCGGCTGCTAGTTGATGCATAAGGGAAGATAGCCTGGTGAGGATTTGAGATGGAGACTATCGATCAAGGTGGAGCAGCCCAAAACCGGAAAAATAATCGTTTGCAAGTATCTGGGTATGGTTTAGGGGCACGCATTGCAGCGATTGCGACTTCGGTGGGGGGCAAAAAGAGATTGGCTGAGCTGGTTAACATATCCGAGGGCCATCTTTACCGTTACATCTCAGAAGCGAATGAGCCTACTGCTAGTAAGCTAGTGGCTTTGGCGCACATAGGTGAGGTGTCGCTAGATTGGTTGCTTACTGGGCGAGAGTCCGGTCAGCAGGTGCCGAGCGAAGGTGTGGCTTTGGACCTAGAGGTTTTGGAATCTTTAGGTTTGATTGCTTTTGAGGAGTTGCAGGAGAGAGCCCTAAGTCTTGAGCCTGCTACCCAGGCACGTCTGTTGCGAGTGCTCTACCGTCACTTCGTCGGGCGTGGTGAAACACCTGACAGAGAGACTATCCGAGATTTCATTGATTTAGCGGCACGTAACCCATGACCGAAGGCCAACCCTGCACCTTGCTGACCCAGCCAGTTATACTGGTACGTACCTGGGGCTTCCCGAGGCTCCCAGTCTGAGCTGATAAAGCTGATATTCGCAACGGAGGCAGGTTTATGGCAGAAGAGAAGGTCAAGATTACAGATGAGCGTATAGCTATAACTATAGCTGTTGTCTCTGCAATATTAACGATTCTTGGCATTGCTGTTTTTGAGTCCCAGGCAGTCATCGCAGTCTTTGGTGGCTTAACCGCGTTTGCGCTGTTTTTCTTAGTGGTAGCCTATTCGGCGCGTTAGCCGCCTTAGACGGGCATATAAAACTACCTATGTCGAGGCAATGGCGCCTAGGTTGCGTCATTGCCTCCCTTCCCAAGACCCAATAGTAGCTGCTGTTAATGGGAAGTTTTTGGGTGCGTCTAATGGTATAGTAAGTTTATATCGGATGTGATGGTAAACGGTGCTTCAATGGTTGGAGCAGATAGCCATTGGCCCCCTTAGTTAATCAGTATTGGAATGATTTTCTTCTTAGGGGCGTCTCGAAAAACCTCCCCGGGGCTATTAGTCGTCCCGGTGTGGAGGTCTTGGCGCCAGGGATGGCGCCATGAAGCCTCCAGGGATGGATTAACGGCGTCCTCCACACCGGGACGACTAATAGCCCCGGGGAGGTTTTTCGAGACGCCCTTAGAGGTCGCTTCTTGCAGTATGCCCATGAGGCTTAGATACACACGGTAGGCAGGCACTGATGAGTCAAAAAGATACCAAAGAAGCGCCTCGGGTGCTTGTGGTCGACGATCAGCCAAGCAATATCCAGGTCCTCGCCCATTTGCTGAAGCGAGACTACGAGATTCAAGTCGCCACAGGTGGCCAAAAGGCTCTTGAGCTAGCGACAAGCGAACCGCAGCCGGATCTTATTTTGCTTGATGTGGTCATGCCGGATCCTGATGGCTATGAGGTCTGCCGACGCCTTAAAGAGGCTCAGCATACCCAGAATATACCGGTAATCTTTGTGACTGGGCGTAACACCGCCGCAGATGAGGAGCGCGGGCTGGAGTTAGGTGCTGTTGACTATATTGTCAAGCCTTTCGTTCCCGGTATTACTCGCAAGCGGGTGCGTAACCATATAGACCTAAAGCGCAGGACAGACGAACTTGAGCACCTAGCTCAGCGCGACGGTCTGACCGACCTTCCTAATCGCCGGCGGTTTGATCAGCAACTTAAAGATGAGTGGGCGCGAGCTCAGAGGGGTAGTACGCCGATTTCGCTGATCATGATGGATATAGACCATTTCAAGGCTTATAACGATAACTATGGCCACGGCGCCGGTGATGAGTGTTTGCGGCGAGTTGCCGGTGCTCTGGCCCGAGTGCCCAACCGCAATACTGATCTTGTTGCCCGTTACGGTGGAGAGGAGTTTGTTGTACTGCTGCCTTATACGGATGCGGATGGCGCAAGGCAGGTAGCGGAAAGTTTTAGGCAGTCCGTTGCGGATATCGCCATCCCTCATACCCACTCTTCGGTGGCAAACGTAGTCAGCGTCAGTGTTGGAGTAGCAACAGTCTTGCCAGGGCCGCATGATAATGATGCAAGTTCTCTTCAAGAAGCGGCTGATAGAGCACTATATGTCGCTAAGGAGCATGGGCGTAACCGGGTGGAGGCATCCGTTTCCTGAGCTTTGTAGCAGTTGCCTGAAGAGGTGGGCCTATGTTCTTCCCTAAGCTGAGTGCGCTGGCAACAAAGAGTGTTGTTACTCTCCCCACCACAGCTACCCTGGCCGAGGCCGTAGCAACTATGCGCGACTGCAATATACGTGATGTAGTCGTAAAAAGTGACGACGGGCTTAAGCTCTTTCTTTCTTCCATGTTGCTTCGCCTTGATGCCATGGATTCAGACCTTGAGACGCCCCTGGGTGAACTCGATTTGCCTCTGGCTACTATTCTGGACCCTGACGCTAACGTCGTTGATGGGCTTAAGGCCATCCGCAACCGCGGCGAGCATATCTGCCTGGTTGATGGGCAAGGCGAGCTGTGCGGCATCCTGAGCTACACCGACCTGGCCGCGGGTCTGGATCCGCAAATGCTGGCGCAGACCCAGAGCGTCGGGGAACTTTTCCGCTGGGTTAAGGCGCCCCAGCTGACACGTGGTGCTACGCTACGCGAGGCGATGGCGGCGATCGCCGAGCAGGGCCAGGGAGCGGCAGTGATCGTCGAAGACGACCACCCGGTTGGTATCCTTACCCAGAAAGATATCATCAACCTCCTGGCCGCGCGCACCGATCCGGATAACACCGTCGGCTCTTCCATGACCGTCCCGGTGGAGAAACTCCCCGAGAATGCCAGTATCTCTGAGGCGCTGAGCCTCTGCCGTGAAAGGAAGATCAAGCGTGTTGTTGTCGTCGACGATACTGGAAGGCTCACCGGTGTAATCAGCCAGAAGGAGCTAGTCAATCTCTACTTCAACCAGTGGTTCACCCTTCTCCAGGAGCAGCAGGGGGAACTCGCGCAGCTAAACCGGGAGTTGCAGCAGAGCAACCGCGACCTGGAATCAATTACCGAGGAGGTCCCCGGCGGACTCCTCGTTATTGATGCCGCAGGCAACATTAACCGCGCCAGCCGCCGGGCTGGCTCGATCCTTGGTACCACGAGTGAGGCGTTGATCGGTCAGCCCTTCACAGCGCTGCTTGGCTGCAATCCCGACCTGTCGAATCTTAAGGATATACAGTCCGCACCTGCACTCGGCTGTCCCTTTCGTGATACGCCGGTCGCGGCTGCCTCTTGCGGCCTACTCAGTGCCTTGCGCTCGGGAGAGGCCTACGATAGCCGGGAGGTCCTCCGGGGCGCGGATGCACGGGACATTGTCGTCGATCTGAGTGTGAAGGGCGCCGGTGCCGACAATACTACCATTTTGCTCTTCCATGAGGTCTCCAGCGAGGAACAGCGCCGCACTGAGGCGTTAGCATTCCTTACCGGTGGTCCCGTCGCCATCTTTTTCTGGCGCCCTGAGCCCGGCTGGCCGGTCCACTACGCTTCCCCCAATGTCGAGCAGGTCCTGGGCTACACCGCGGAGCAGATGATGGCCCCTGGGTTCCGCTTCACGGACCTGATCCATCCCGACGATGCCGAGCGGATTGGCCAGGAGGTCGCCGGCTACCTAGCCTGCGGGACGCAGTATTTTGAACAGTACTACCGCCTGCGCACCCGCTCCGGCGAGTACCGTTGGTTCTATGACTACACCTCCCCAGAGTACGACACCGACGGCAGGCCGCTCCTGATCCGTGGCTACATTCTCGACCGCACCGAGGAGCGCATTTCCCAGGAGCGGCTTGCCGAGAGCGAGAAGCGCTGGCGCTTCGTCCTGGAGGCCACCGAGCAGGGGGTGTGGGACTGGGATGCTGCCACCGATACGATTTATTTCTCACCGCAGTGGAAGCGCATGCTCGGCTACGAGGAGCACGAGATCGGCAATACCCTCGACGAGTGGAAGCGGCGGGTGCATCCGGATGACCTTGAGGGTTGCCTGGCCGATCTGGAGCGTCATCTTCGCGGCGAGACCGAGACTTACGAAAACGAGCACCGCGTGCGCTGCAAGGACGGCAGCTATAAGTGGATTCTCGACCGGGGTCGGGTGATCACGCGTGACGCCAACGGTAAGCCACTGCGGGCGATCGGCAGCCACGCTGATATGACCGAACGCCGGAAACTGTTTGAGGAGCTTGAGCAGAGTGAGAAACGCCTCCGGGACGTCTCGCTTGCCGCGGGGGAATACATCTGGGAGATCGACCCCGAGGGCCGCTATAGTATTGTTACATCGCCGGTAGAGCCTCTTCTTGGGCGGCCCGTAGACGAGATTATCGGTCGATCCCCTTTCGATTTCATGCCTGCCGAGGAGGCCGAGAGAGTCCGGGGGCTTCTCAACGAGTGGGCGACGCGCAAGAGTTCATGGCAGGGCCTGGAGCATATCTCAGTGCGGCCCGACGGGAGTTGGGTGTACCAACGTGTCAGCGGCTTGCCTATCTTGGACGCGGGGGGCGAGTTGCTGGGATTTCGCGGCACGGGGCGGGATATCACCGCGGAGAAGGAGGCGGAGCAGGCTCAGCAGGCCCTGACAGAGCGCCTGCGGCTAGCGACCTCGGCTGCGGGGCTGGGGATCTGGGACTACGATCCGGCCAGTGGTAAGTTGAAATGGGACGAGGGGATGTTCCGGCTCTACGGGGTGCAGCCCGAGGAGTTCGGTGGTACCTTCGAGGACTGGGTCAGGCACCTGCTGCCGGAGTCGCGTGATCAGGCGGTGGCTGCCTTCGAGCAGGCGATGCGAGAGGGCACGCCGTTCGACGTCACCATCTCCATCCGGCGCTTCAGTGACGGCGCGGTGAGGATCCTCCATGGCCAGGCCCAAATAATTCGCTCTAGCACTGGCCAGTCAGTCCGAGTGGTCGGGGTCAACCGGGATATCACTGAGCAGGAGGAAAACCGCCGCCGGCTAGCGGCGGAGGAGGCGAAGTTCCGGGGGCTGTTCGAACTCTCCCCGGTGGGCATCGCCATGAACGATTTTAACACCGGTGAGTTCCTCGAGTTTAACGAGGCTATAAATAAGCCTGCCGGCTACACCCGTGAGGAATTCCAGGCGCTTAGCTACTGGGATGTCACTCCGGAGGAATACCTACCGCAGGAGCAGGCGCAGCTCGAGTTGCTTCAGCGGACCGGGCAGTACGGCCCGTTTGAGAAAGAGTATATCCACCGGGACGGCTACCGCTACCCGGTTCTGCTCCACGGCTTCAAGACCACTACGCCAGAAGGGCGCGAGGTAATTTGGTCTATCATCCAGGATATTTCCGAGCTCAAGGCTGCCGAAGAGGCGCTGCACACAGCCAAGGAGCGCTTCCAGGGCATCTTCGAGCAGACTAGCAGCGGTGTGGCCGTCTTTTATCCGGTCGCTGGGGGGCAGGATTTTCAGTTTTTGGAGTTCAACCCCGCATCCGAGCGCATCGACCAGATAGCACGAGAGGAGGTCATCGGGCGTCGCCTCACTGAGAGCTTCCCCGGGGCAGAGGCTATGGGATTGCTAGCCGCCTTGCAGCGAGTAGCTAAAACCGGGGAGCCAGAGCACCTGCCGGTGACTGAGTACCAGGATCAGCGCATCAGCGGTTGGCGTGAGAACTACATCTTCCGCCTATCAGCAGGTGAGATCGTCGCCGTCTACGACGATCTCACCGAGATCAAGCAAGCCCAAGAACAGGCAGAGCAGGCTAGTCGAGCCAAGAGCGAGTTCCTCGCCAATATGAGCCATGAGATACGCACCCCGCTAAACGCAGTTATTGGGCTCAGTCAGCTGCTTCTGGAAACCTCTCTAGATGAGCACCAGTTCGACTACATGGGCAAGGTCCATAGCTCCTCGCGGATGTTGCTAGGCATCATTAACGATATTCTGGATTTCTCGAAAATCGAAGCTGGTCAATTGGAGCTTGAGGAGCACAGTTTCGACATCAACGAGATCGTTGATCACCTTGCTGCGATATTTGCAGAGGTTGGCCATAGGAAGCAGCTTGAACTGGTGTACGACGTCGATCCTGAAATTCCCCCTAGCCTGATCGGCGACTCGCTGCGCATAACCCAGGTGCTGACTAACTTACTGAGTAATGCAACCAAGTTTACCCCGGAGGGTGGGGATGTTGAGTTGAGCATAAGACAGATCGAGGCAGAGCATGAGGGTGCTGCTACCCTGCGCTTTTGCGTGCGTGATACCGGTATCGGTATGACTGAGGAGCAGATCAGTCGCCTGTTTCGGGCCTTCACTCAAGCTGATACTTCAACCACTCGCCGCTATGGTGGTACTGGATTAGGCCTGGTTATCTCCCGGCACTTGCTTGAGGCGATGGGTGGCCAACTGCAGGTTGCAGCGGTGCCCGATCAGGGTAGCTCCTTTACCTTCGAGCTTAATTTGAATATGGGCGGGGCTCGTGAATCGGTCATGGCCCGTTGCCCGGATACTAGGGGTAGCCGCATTCTGGTTGTGGATGATCACGATCAGACTCGAGAGACCCTGCGCGAGATGCTCTTGCATTGCAATTTCCGAGTAGAGGAGGCGGCAAGTGGAGAAGAGGCTATCACCAAGGTCACAGCAGCAGAAGCTCGTGCCGAGCCGTTTGACTTCATTCTTTTAGATTGGATGATGCCCGGCGGTATGAGTGGTAGCAATACATGTCGTGAGCTGGATAGGTTGCGTCGGGGTGGGGAGCTAGCACGTATTGGTCCGCCAGTTATCATGGTCAGTGCTTATAACCCCAGTCAGATAGATTTCCCCGAGGGGGTAACCGGCGAACTGCTTTCCAAGCCGATTACTGCAAACACCCTCTACAGCGCCTTGCTGCGAGCTGAAAAAGGCGATGATGATGGCATCGGCGGTCGTGAGGCGAAAGCTAGCCTGCCTGATCTAACCGGTTATCGAATACTCCTGGCCGAGGATAATGAGACTAACCAGGAGGTCGCCACGCTGCTCCTCGAGAAGACCGGAGCGCAGGTTGAGGTCGCTGAGAATGGTGCTGTGGCAGTGAAAGCGGCTCATGACGCAGTGCCCGATTTGATCCTTATGGATTTACAGATGCCGGTAATGGATGGCTTTGAGGCGACCCGGCAGATCCGCGCGGCTGGCTATAGTGGTCCTATTTTAGCCTTGTCCGCGGCTGTAACTGAGGATGATCATCGGCGTGCCCGAGCTGTCGGTATGGGCGATCACATCGCTAAGCCTATCGACCGCGAGCACCTCTACGCTAGTCTAGCAGCACACCTAATGACTTCTAACGACGCTGTTGCAGAGCTGCCCGTGGACGAGTCGGCGTCGAGGGGTGAAGTAGCTCCGGCTACCCGGTTGCCGGAACAACTCCCCGGCTTCGATCTTGCGCGGGGGTTGCGGCTTTTCGGTGGTGATCAGGCAGACTACATACGTGTTTTGCAAGGCTTGCAGCGGCGACTCCGGAATGAGCACGCCAAACTGGTTGACTATCTGCGCCATGCTGACCGGGAGGCATCACTTTACGCTGCTCACGCCCTAAAAGGTGTTGCCGGCAATGCGGCTGCAGTGCGGCTTGAGGAGCTTAGCGTCAAGATTGAGGAGAGACTGAAGGCTGAAGCTGAGGTTGATGCTGCTCTAATTGATGAACTGGAAGCTGCACTGCAAGAGGCTGATCAGGCTTTGGATCAGCTTCAGACGCCGGTGCAGGAGGGGCAATCGGCAGATATGGTTGGTACTGCTGCAGCTGTTGAGCAACTGCGAGCGAAGCTGGCGGCAAGCGAGTGGGTCGATACCGAGACCCTGGAGCAGGCCCTAGCCTATTTGCGCAGCCTGGGCCTAAATTGTGACGAGCTTCAGGCTGAGGTAGAGAATATGGCCTTTGATGAGGCGCTTGAGATTCTCGATTTGCTCCTGGAAGGCACCTCTTAAAACCGCCTCTTAAAATCGCCCCAGGGCCGATTAGCTGCCCTTGGGGAACCTCTAAAACTTCGCCGGCGCCGCCATCCGCCCCGGTGTGGAGGTCTTGGCGCCAGGGATGGCGCAATGAAGCCTCCAGGGATGGATTCACGGCGTCCTCCACACCGGGGCGGATGGCGGCGCCGGCGAAGTTTTAGAGGTCCCCCCTAGGGAGGTTTTAGAGGTCGCTTGGAGGGTAATTTTAGACGCTAAAAACTCAACAAGATGGTTTAACTATGCGCATACATCAGGATCAACTAGTCGTCGCAACCAAGGGCCGAGGTCCGGTAGAGATCAGCAGTCGGGTCAGCGATCTGTTACGCTCTTGGCAGCTGAGAAACGGTCTATGTCATCTTTTCTGCAAGCACACCAGCGCATCGCTGACCATAACGGAGAATGCCGATCCGACAGTTTTGCAGGATTTAGAGGGGTATTTTACCCGGACCGTTCCCGATGGTGATCGACGCTACGCTCACTCCATGGAGGGGCCGGATGATATGTCTGCGCATATCCGCAGTGTGCTAACCGGTCCCGGACTTACCGTGCCGTTTAATCAGCAAGGGCTCTGTTTAGGCACTTGGCAGGGAGTCTTTCTGTGGGAGCATCGTACTCAGCGGCACTCGAGGACCGTAGTAATAACCTTTTTAGGTGAGTGACGCTGGCGAGCATAACTTAATAAGCTGGTAAAATATACCCACCACAATCACGATGGGGAGTAGGGCAATGTCAGGACAAGCAGGTGCAGGCAATCTTGAAGGCAAGGTTATAGTGCTAACTGGTGCTGCGGGTGGGATTGGCGAGGCTACCGCAAGGTCTCTCCATGCCCAGGGGGCAAGTCTGCTGTTGACTGATCGAGAAATCGAGGGTGTTCAGCAGCTAGCTGACTCCCTTGGCGAGAGAGCGGCGGCTATGGCGGTAGATGTATCTAGTTGGGATGATAATCTGGCCATGATAAGTGCGGCAGAAAAAGAGTTTGGGGCTGTGCACGGGATCTTTCTCAATGCCGGCATTGAGGGCAAGGTGGGGCCATTTGAGTCTGCCGGTGATGAGGTTTGGGAGAAGGTGTTCGCCGTCAATGTCCACGGGGTGCGCTATGGCATCCAGGCCGCGCTGCCCGCGCTGCGACGTGCCGGCGGTGGCACCATTCTGATTACTTGCAGCGTTGCCGGAGTGCGTGGGTCTGCAGGACTCAGCCCCTATGTAACCAGTAAGCACGCGGTTATGGGGTTAATGCGTACCGCAGCTGCCGAGTTAGGGATTGAGGGGATTCGGGTAAACAGCGTTAACCCGGGTCCGGTCGACAATCGGATGATGCGATCCATTGAAGATCAGGTCCAGCCGGGCCATGGCGAGGAAGTAAAAGAGGGTTTCGTCAGCCGCATTCCGCTAGGGCGCTATGTCACTAATGATGAGGTGGCGGCTACCGCAACCTTCCTGCTTTCAGATGCCGCCTCAGGCATAACCGGAGCCAATTATATGGTCGATGCCGGCATGACGGCCCACTAACTGCTGTTATCGCCGCCTTGGATTACCACCATATAGAGGCCCTGCGTCGCCACCACCCGGCCTGGCGGCTGCTAATCGCCGATAGTGCGCCGCTGGTGCTCGGTTTTATGCACCGGGCATTCGTGGCGCCTAATCGGCGGGCGCAGCCGCAGGGTGAGCTGATCAACGCCCTTGAGGACTACCTGCACCACCTCCGCGTTGAGCTTGGTGAGGGGCATTACCCGCGATCAGCCGGGGAGTATCTTAACGACTGGGCAGCAGATGAGCGCGGATGGTTGCGCAAATTCTATCCGCCCGCTACCGATGAGCCGCACTTCGATCTTACCCCGGCAGCCGAAGTGGCCCTGGGCTGGCTGGAGGAGCTTGAGGAGCGGCAGTTCGTCGGCGCCGAATCACGCCTGCTGACCGTCTTTGATCTATTACGGCAGATGGTGCACGGTGCGGAGACTGACCCCGAGGCGCGGATCAATGAACTCGAGCGGCGTCGTGCCGAGATAGATGCTGAGATTGCAGCGATCCGTGATGGGCGTCTTGAGTTTATGGATGAGACTCAGCTCAAGGAGCGCTACTATCAGGTTGAGCGGACTGCCCGCGGGCTACTCGCCGATTTTCGTCAGGTCGAGCAGAACTTCCGGGAACTTGACCGCCAGGTCCGCGAGCGCATTACCACTTGGGGGGGTAGCAAGGGTGATCTGCTTGCCGAAGTCTTCGGTGAGCGTGATGCCATAGCTGACTCGGATCAGGGCAAGAGCTTTCGCGCCTTTTGGGACTTTTTGATGTCGCCGGCCCGCCAAGAAGAGCTTACCGAGTTGCTAGAGCGGGTCATTGAGCTTGACCCGGTCCAACAGTTGGGGCCCGATCGGCGCTTGGCACGAGTTCATTACGATTGGATGGACGCCGGTGAAGAGACGCAGCGGACCGTGGCCCGGCTCTCGGCGCAGTTGCGGAAGTTTCTTGACGATCAGGCATGGCTGGAGAATCGCCGGATCATGGATCTTATCCACGACGTGGAACAGCACGCCTTGGCTGTGCGCGATAACCAGCCTAGCGGCGATTTCTTTGCCGTAGCTGAGCCTGCCCCGATGATTGATATGCCCATGGAGCGGCGTCTCTTTGTGCCGCCGTTTCGAGCCCGGATCGAGCAGCAAGTGGTTGAGGAGGGCACGGGCGAGGCACAGCCGGAGGCGCTTTTTGAGCAGGTCTATGTCGATAAGAACGAGCTCTCCGGAAGGATCAGGCGCAGCTTGCAGGAGCGGGAGCAGGTGGAGTTGGCCACTGTTATCGAGCACTACCCACTCGAACAGGGCCTGGCCGAGTTGGTAGCTTATCTAAGTCTGGCTAGCGCCGATGAGCGGGCTGTTATCGATGAGCAGTCGGTTCAGGTAGTCAGCTGGCAGGATCCTCAAGGTATCAACCGCCGGGCGCGATTGCCGCGTGTTATATTCAGCAGATAGAGATCCTATGCAGCAACCAAACGAGGCCGAAACCGCTGCCCCCGAGTTATCGCGGGTATTGATTGCGCTGTTCCAAGGTGTAGTCCATCAGGATGCCAAGCCCGAGCTCTGGCAGTCTCTGCTCAAGCTACAAGCCCGAGTGCGCGACTATGTTGCCGTGCTCGGCTTGGAGTTGGTGCTGGACGAGGCCGAGGGCTACGCCTATCTGCAGCAGCATGAGCCTGCAGAGGGCGAGGCGGAATTGCCGCGCCTTATCCGGCGCCGCCAACTCTCATTTCCTGTTTCGCTACTGTTGGCCTTGCTTCGCAAACGACTTGCTGAGCACGATGCTAGTGCCGGAGATACGCGGTTAGTGCTGACGCGGGAGCAGATAGTCGACTTGCTGCGCGTCTTTATGCCGGATACGGCTAACGAGGCACGGCTGATGGAGCGTCTTGATAGCCATATCAAGAGGGTTGAGGAGCTGGGGTTCGTGCGTCGTCTCAAAAATGAAGAGAATAGCTTTGAGGTGCGGCGTATCCTCAAGGCGTTTGTCGATGCGCAGTGGTTAGGCGAATTCGAAGAACGCCTGGCGACTTACCGCCAGCATCTTAGTGAGCAAGAGAATGACGGCTAAGAGATAGTAATATATATGCAAACTGACCTGTTTGATTTTTCCCCTACTGAGGGCGGAGGAGGCTTTCGTCTCAGCCGTTTAGAGGTGCTTAACTGGGGAACCTTCCACGAAAAGGTTTATGTGCTGCGTCCGGAAGGTGAGAACGCCTTGCTCACCGGTGATATCGGTTCGGGTAAATCAACCCTGGTTGATGCCATAACTACGCTGCTGGTACCGCCGAAGCGCGTTGCCTATAACAAGGCCGCCGGCGCTGAGGCGAAGGAGCGTAGCTTGCGCTCGTATGTGCTCGGCCACTATAAGAGCGAGCGTGGCGAAGAGGGCCTGGCTAGCCGCTCGGTGGCGCTGCGCGGGGCCGGCAGCTATAGCGTGGTGTTGGCCCACTTTCATAATCCCGGCATGGCCCATGGCGTGACTTTGGCCCAGGTATTGTGGTTGCGTGATCCGCAAGGTAGTCCCGAGAGGTTTTACCTAGTGGCTGATAGGGATTTGGCGATTGCCCGCGATTTTGCCGGTTTTGGTAGTGATATTAATGAGCTGAAAAAGCGCTTGCGGGGGATGGAGCAGGTCGAGGTATTTGACGCCTTTACCCGCTATGAGGGGGCTTTCAGGCGGCGGTTCGGGATTGATAGCGAGCAGGCCCTGGAGTTGTTCAGCCAGACCGTATCGATGAAGTCGGTGGGCAATCTTACCGAGTTTGTTCGCTCCCATATGCTTGAGGCCTTCCCGGTGGAGGAGCGTATCCAAGCCCTGATCCGCCATTTCGACGATCTGGGCCGAGCTCACGATGCTGTGCGCACTGCGCGTGAGCAGATTGAGGCGCTGGAACCGTTGGTTGCAGACTGTGATAAATACGCCGAGCTCAGCGCACAGATTAGTCAACTGCGTGCGGCGCGCGATGCCTTAGGGGCGTATTTCGGCGGGATCAAGGCCGAGTTGCTGGATAAGCGGCTGAGTAATCTCGATGCCGAGTTGACTCGCCTCGATGATCGCATCAACAGCCTTGATCGCTCTTACCGCGAGCAGCAGGGTCAGCGCGATGAACTCAAGCAGGCGATTGCCGATAATGGCGGCGATCGGCTGGAGCGCCTGAAGAGCGATATCGCCCGCAAGTCTGAGGAGAAGCAGCGGCGCAGCTCGAGTGCGGCCAAGTACAATGAGTTGGCGCAGTCGCTGGGGCTGCCGACTGTTGATTCGGCAGAGATCTTCCGAGCCAATCAGCAAGCCCTTGCCGAGCAGCGGGAAACGGCTGATGAGTCCTTGGCTAGACTGCAGAATGAGCGTACCGAGGCCGAGGTCAGCATGCGCGATCTGCGCAACGAGCATAGTGTGCTCGCAGCCGAGTTGGAATCGCTGCGTCAGCGCCGCTCCAATATCCCGGCGCGGATGTTGGAGATGCGCCAGCGCCTGTGCGATGAGCTGCAGATCGACGAGGGCGAAGTACCTTTTGTCGGTGAGTTGGTGCAGATTAGGGCTGACGAGGCGGATTGGGAGGGCGCCATAGAGCGGTTACTGCATAATTTCGGCCTGTCGCTGTTGGTGCCGGATGCTCACTACAAAACCATCGCCGGTTGGGTCGAGCGCAGCCATCTTAAGGGTCGCCTGGTCTACTATCGGGTCCGCGAGCAGCGCGCTGCTCAAGAACCGCCGCGCCTGCATCCCGCATCGTTGGTGCACAAGGTAGCTATTAAACCCGAATCGCAGTTTTATCCATGGCTAGAGCAGGAGCTAGGGCGGCGCTTTGACTACGCTTGTACGCCTGATCTCGACTCATTCCGCCGCGAAGAGCGGGCAATAACCCCGGCGGGCCAAATCAAGGCCGGCCACGATCGCCACGAAAAGGACGACCGCCACCGCATTGATGATCGTTCGCGGTTCGTGCTGGGCTGGTCCAATGAGGCTAAGATCGCCGCCCTTGAGGGGCAGTGCGCCGATTTAGAGCGGCGCATCCAGGTTGTCGCCGAGCAGCTGAGCCGTATTGATGGCGAGCAAAAGCGCTGGCAGCGCCATCGCGATAACATCACCCGTCTTGAGCACTACACCGATTTTGCTGAACTTGATTGGCAAGCGCTAGCCGTTGAGTTAGCCGATCTCGACGAGAAGCGCCGGCGCCTGGAGGAGGAGTCGGATACGCTACGCGTCCTTGAGGCGCAGCTTGCTGATCTCGATGAGGCTATACGCCAGACCGATGAGCAGCGCTCGAGTGCGCGCTCCGATTACGCCCGTGCGGTAGAAAAACGCGAGCAGGCGGCGCAAGCTCGGGAACAGGCCCAAGCTAAACGCCAAGAGTTGAGTGATGCCGAGGCACATCAGCTCTTCCCGCGACTCGATGAGTGGTTTGCTCAGGCACTCGGGGAGCCCCATCTTACCGTCGATTCGTGCGATAACCGGGAGCAGGATTACCGCAAGTGGCTAACCGATACGATTAGTTCCCGCGATGGCCAGGCCTCGCGCCTTGTTCAGACCATTATCAAGCGCATGAGTGACTATCAGGCGCGTTATCCGCTGCAGACCAAAGAGGTCGACGCCAGTCTTGAATCGGCGGATGACTATCGGCAGATGTTGGCAGCACTGCGTGACGACGACTTACCGCGCTTTGAGGAGCGCTTTAAGGAGTTGCTTAACGAGAATACTATCCGCGAGATCGCCAATTTCCAGGCCCAGCTCAACAAGGAGCGTGCCGAGATCCGCGAGCGCATCGATATCATCAATAGCTCCCTCTACGATATCGACTATAACCCCGGGCGCTATATCGAGTTGGTCGCGGATAACTCTACCGATGCCGATATCCGTGACTTTCGCGAGCAACTGCGGGCCTGCACCGAGGGGGCGGTAACCGGCTCCGAGGATGCGCAGTATAACGAGCGCAAATTCCTTCAGGTAAAGGCGATTATCGAGCGTTTTCAGGGCCGGGAGGGTACTGCCGAGCTCGATCAGCGCTGGACGCGCAAGGTCACTGACGTGCGTAACTGGTTCACTTTTTCCGCCGCCGAGCGCTGGCGCGAGGATGGCACCGAGTATGAGCACTACTCCGACTCCGGCGGTAAGTCGGGTGGGCAGAAGGAGAAACTGGCCTATACGGTGCTGGCTGCGAGCTTGGCTTATCAGTTCGGGCTTGAGGGTAGGGGAGGCAGCCGCTCACGCTCATTTCGCTTTGTCGTTATTGACGAGGCCTTTGGCCGCGGCTCCGACGAGTCGGCCCGCTTTGGGCTAGAGCTGTTCGGTCGCTTAGGGCTACAGCTGCTAATCGTAACGCCGCTGCAAAAGATCCATGTCATTGAACCCTTTGTCTCGAGCGTCGGTTATGTCCACGCTGAGGGCGATTGCTACTCCTTGCTCAGCAACCTCACCATTGAGGAGTATCACGCACAAAAGGCGGCGCGGCGTGTAGTGGCTGTAGAATGACCTGGACGCGTGCGGCAGGGCTGCGCGAGCAGCTGCTTAAGCGCTGGCACCGGGGAGAGATCCTCAGGGCGAGAGTCCTTGGCGAGGAGCTATTCCCCCTGCAGCTGCGCCTTAAGCGGCCCGATTCTAAGCAGATGGGTGAGGACTTTGGCGCCGTGCGCGATTGGGTGCGTGAGCTTTGTGCCGGTGAGCGCAGTCAACTCGGTTACGGTTACGAGCTGCAGTGGCAGTGTCACAACCATCGGGTCCACGGCCGTAATGACCTGCCAGTGGCGGCTGTGGTGCCGAGCGAGGCCGATGCCCTGCGGCTGATCGGTAAGAAAGAGGCGGCGGCACGCTTTGACAGGATCAGTCGCTATGCCCTGCAGCGTTTCCCTGAGCTGCGTGATTGGTTGGCCCGCCGGCCTTTGACCGCGCTTGATTATGCCGCCGAGTGGGAACAGCTTCTGGCGGTGCTTGATTACTTTCGGGCTAACCCACGTCCCGGACTCTATCTGCGTCAGCTGGATATCCCCGGGGTTGATACCAAATTTATCGAGGCGCGGCGCAAACTGCTTATCGAGCTGCTCGATTGCGTGTTGCCGGAGTCGGCTATCAATCACCAGGCTGCAGGGGTGCGACGTTTCGCCGAGCGTTATGGGCTGGCTCAGGAGCCGGCGCAGGTGCGCCTGCGTCTGCTCGATGACACTTGTGCGATTGCCGGACTGAGCGATTTGACCCTGATTGCAGAGGAGTTTCGTCGGCTCGATCCGGATGTCGATACCGTTTTCATAACTGAGAACAAGGTCAACGGCCTTGCCTTCCCGGCGCATCCACGGGCGCTGGTGATCTTCGGGCTCGGCTATGGCTTGGAGCGGCTTGCCGAGGTGCCGTGGTTGATGCGAACGCGCGTCTTATATTGGGGTGATATCGATACCCACGGTTTTGCAATCCTGGATCGGTTGCGGCGGTCGTTACCACATGCCGAGTCGCTTCTCATGGATCGCGCGACATTGGAGGCGCACCGTTCGTTGTGGACCAGTGAGCCAGCTGAGCACCGCTTTGGCGGCGAGCTTGAGCGTTTGAGTCCGGCTGAGGCGGCGCTGTTTGCCGACTTATGCGCGGATAGCCTAGGCGAGCGGGTGCGCCTGGAGCAGGAGCGGATCGGCTTTGGTTGGGTGCAAGGGCGGCTGGAAATGTTGGCTGCTTCTTAGAGTGGCAGTCTTGAAAGCCTGAGAGGGATCTCAAAAACTCCCCCGGAGCAGCTAAACCGCCCCGGTGTGGAGGACGCCGTGAATCCATCCCTGGAGGCTTCATGGCGCCATCCCTGGCGCCAAGACCTCCACACCGGGGCGGTTTAGCTGCTCCGGGGGAGTTTTTGAGATCCCTTTTGGGTTAGATTGCCACCTTTCTAGCCCTTTTCCATATGTGCGCGGCTAAAGTATAGTTAGCGAGCTTGCCGATGTAGGTTTTGATTTTTTGATGAGAAGACTCCTTTCTATACTGCTCAAAGGCCTGGCCGCGTTTCTGCTGCTCCTGGTATGTGTTGGCACTTTTCTCTATTTATCTGATCCTATCTTCTATAAGCGCCTTGCTACTGCAATGCAGGGGATGGATGTCTCTGCTGTCGAGTGGCGGCAACCTAATGAACGGGTTCCGGGTGGCGATGCTGAGTTGGAGGTGGCTGACGAGCATAAGCTTGATGCCGAAGCTGTATCTGAAGCTATAACCTATGCCGAGCATACCGATAGTATGGCCTTACTGGTATATCATCGCGGTGCCTTGGTGGTGGAGAGGTACTGGGAGGATCATGCTTCAGACAGCAGGTTCGATAGCGGCTCTATGCATAAGAGTGTTCTCGGACTATTGATTGGCGCGGCGATTGATGATGGCTATATTGAGAGCCTGAATGACCCGGTCGGCAAGTATATTGAGGAGTGGTCGGAGGATGAGCGCGGTGATATAGCCTTACGCGAGCTGCTGACGATGAGTAGCGGACTGAAGGTCGAAGCTATGCGCCCGACCCCCTTCAATAAGGGTATGCGCTTGATGCTCGGTGCCGATATAAATGAGCTGGCGCTCTCTTTGCCGCGCGAGCAAGAACCGGGTCAGGCCTTTGAGTATATGAACTTTAACTCGCAGATCCTCGGTATAGCACTTGTCCGTGCGGTAGAGCGCCCCTATGCCGAGTACCTTGCCGAGCGCATTTGGCAGCCTTTGGGGGCACCGGATGCTGCTGTATGGCTGGATCGAGAGGGCGGTGATCCGCGCACTTTTTGCTGTTTGCTTACTTCTGCGCGGGCGTGGGTAAAGGTGGGCAAGCTCTTTCTCAATGAGGGGCGCGTTGCCGGCGAGCAAGTCCTGCCTGCCGAGTGGATAAGACAAATGGCCTCCCCGTCAGAGGTTAATCCTAACTACGGCCTGCACGTTTGGCTGGGGGCACCAGAAGATGGGCAGCGTGAATATAATTCAGCGAGCGATTTCGCCGTGCGCCATTCAGCCCCATATAAGGCCGATGATGTGCTCTTTTTTGATGGCGCCGGTGGGCAAAGGCTCTATGTCATACCTAGTGCAGAGCTGGCTATAGTCCGTATTGGTCATCCTGAAACCGATTGGGATGATGCCATATTGCCTAATACGTTGCTGCGCGGGCTTTGAAAGCTGATTTGATCAGAGCTGCAGTTAGAAGTTCCTATGGGGCGCCTCTAAGAACTTCGCCGTCGCCACCATCCGCCCCGGTGTGGAGGACGCCGTGAATCCATCCCTGGAGGCTTCATGGCGCCATCCCTGGCGCCAAGACCTCCACACCGGGGCGGATGGTGGCGACGGCGAAGTTTTAGAGACCACCCTCGGTGTGAAGGACGCCGTTAATCCATCCCTGGAGGCTTCATGGTGCCATCCCTGGCGCCAAGACCTTCACGCCGAGGCAGCAAGGCTCAGGAGGAACTTTTTAGAGTCTCCTTATGAGCCCATTTAAGGAGTTTGCATAATTCAGCGCGTTGAATTGGTTTGGTTAAATAGGTATCAGCACCGGCCATCTCGCATTCACGGCGGGCTTGATCGGTGGCATGGGCGGATAGCATGGCTATTTTTGCTCTTTTTTGGGTATGCCGCGATTCGTTAGCGCGGATAGCGCTTGCTGTTTCAGGGCCATTCATTTCCGGCATTTGATAATCGAGTAGTATCAGGTCAGGTTTGTTCTCGTGCCATGCGTTGAGGGCTTCTCGGCCATTCTCCGTTATGGTCACTTCAGCACCGCTTTTTTCCAGTAAGGCGCGTATCAGTAGGGCGTTGGTAGGTTCATCTTCGGCAACCAAGACCTGTAGGTTAACAGGCGGCGATGTCGCATCTGCGCTCTTAGCGGCTCTAGTATCACCTTCTTGTGGGCTTAGCTCTGTGCCATTCGCTGGTTTTTCGCCTAGATTGTCCAAGTTTTCCTTTGGTGGAGCAGGTGGCAAGAAGGCGGTAAAGCAGAATTTAGTGCCAGCTGCCGAACTGCTCTCCAGCCAAATCTCACCGCCCATTAAGTTGGTGAGTTCGCGACTGATGGCTAGGCCCAGACCGGTACCTTGTTGCTGTTGTTGATTGATATTGCCTCTTTGAAAAGGCTCAAAGATGTTTTCTTGGAGTGCAATTGGTACGCCAGCCCCGGTATCCGCCACCGACACAATCACTTTGCGCTCGTCGTGGGCAGCGACATTGACCGTTACGTTGCCTTTATCGGTGAATTTGATTGCATTTATGACTAGATTGAACAGTACTTGGCAGAAGCGGATGCTATCGCCGATGACTTGCTCGGGAATCTGTTCATCGATCTCCCACGTAAGCCTTAATCCCTTGCCGGAGGCGTGGATCTCAAGCAATTGCATCTGCTCACTAAGGAGCTGCCGCAAGTGGAAGCGTTCTTCGTTAAGTTTGACTTTCCCGCTTTCCAGTCGCGAGAGGTCGAGCAGGGTGTCGATAAGTCCAAGCAGGTGGTTGCTCGCCGATCGGCACAGCTCGAGGTAGTGACGCTGAGCTGGGTCTGTTGTGGAGTCTAGAAGCAACTCGTTAAAGCCGAGTATGGCGTTTAATGGAGTTCGTAGATCGTGGCTGACAGCGTTAAGGAAATCGGTTGTTGTTGGCTGCCAAAATCCGTACATATTTGGCGGAGGATTCAAGAACACGCATAACTACTGGGTAGCTAAAAGCTAAGACTAACTACCACGCTCTGTGTCGATTTCTGCTTTCGCTTGTCCCTTCTTTTCCGTATAAACCAGTAGCTGGCTCTGTGGGCCCTGTGGGCGAGAGCCCTGAGAGTGTGGGCAGGCGGTGGGCAACCCGCAGGGTTGTCCACGGGCTGTCCACACGGCCCGTAGGGCTCAGGGCGGCGCGAAGCGCTCGTCCACAAGTCCACAGAGCTATTGCTTAAGCAGCTAAAAGTACTGGAGATTTGCTTATAAGAGGGTGAGAATCGGTAGGCAAGTAGTAAGGGCGACGCGACATCAGGTAACCAGAGGCTGACAACCCTCCTGATGCCGCGCCCACCGCGTCCTGCGACACGGCACATATCAGTATCCTCGGGTTTAGCGCCGTTGTCCAGTGTTTGCAATTTACCTGGATAAGCGCCCCGATGAACCAGCCTAAAGCATTGACCCGCCGACTTTTCTTTTGCGATTGCTGCAATCGACAGGTCATGATCTGCAGTCAATGCGATCGCGGCAATCGCTACTGTAGCCAGCAATGCGCAACTGCTGCCCGCCGCCAGTCCCTGCGCGAGGCGGGTAGGCGTTATCAAGACTCTAGGCGAGGCAAAGCCAAGCATGCAGAGCGCCAGAGTCGTTATCGAGCCAGGGCCCGGACTCGACCCCTATCCCTATCCCTAAGCCGAGACAAAAAAGTGACGCATCAGGGTTCCACACCTGTTGATAGTGATGCTTCACTTAAGCTCTCGCAGCCAGATAACCAAGCTCGAGCACGGCCTGTTGAGCGGCCCGATTATCAGCAAGCGCGCCGACTAACAGAGAGCGCCCCGCGCTGTGACTTCTGCGCTCGCCCGTGCTCGGTATTTGTCCGCACAAATACCCTGCGCCGCTATTCTCGCCGCGAGCCGTTGCGCCCCTCGGGTCCCTGAGATCCGGCGAGAATTGCCTTGCGCTAAGCCCGAGGCGCATGTTTCTGCGCTCATCTCGCCGAGCATATGGAGTGTAAGGATATGGCTATATCCAAAGAGCTTGAGGCGCAGATCATGCGCTATCACTACGCCGAGCACTGGCGCGTCGGCACCATTTCCCGACAACTCAATGTCCACACCGATGTCGTCCATAGGGTGCTGGCAAAGGCCGGTATCCCTAGTGCACAACGCACTAGGCGAGGATCGATCATTGATCCCTATGTACCCTGGATCGAGCAGACCCTGGCAGATTACCCCAAAATACCAGCTAGCCGGCTCTATGACATGGCCCGCGAGCGTGGTTATTCGGGCGGCCCTGATCACTTTCGCCACCTGATAAGCCAGTACCGGCCGAAACCGGTCGCTGAGGCGTATATGCGCCTGCGTACCCTGCCCGGGGAGCAGGCACAGGTCGATTGGGGCCATTTCGGCAAACTGCCCATAGGTCGGGCTAAGCGCCCACTGATGGCATTTGTCATGGTCCTGAGCTATTCGCGCTGGATCTTTCTGCGCTTCTACCTCGGCTCATCGACGGCCAACTTTTTGCGTGGCCACGTCGCCGCCTTCGAGGCCTGGCAGGGGGTGTGCAGGTGCCTGCTCTACGATAACCTCAAAAGCGCGGTGCTGGAGCGCTACGCCGAACAGATCCGCTTTAATCCGCAGCTACTCGATCTTAGCGCCCACTACGGCTTTGAGCCACGGCCAGTAGCCGTAGCCCGAGGCAACGAAAAGGGCCGTGTCGAGCGGGCAATCCGCTACGTGCGTTCCAGCTTCTGGCCCGGTAGGCAGTTTAACTGCCTTGATGATCTGAACGAGCAGGCGCAGCACTGGTGCGTAAGCATTGCCGCCGAGCGGCGCTGCGATCAGGAGCAAAATAGCAGTGTTCGCCAGGCATTTGCCGAGGAGCAGCCTTACCTACGTGCCTTACCCAGCGAGCCATTTCCTTGCTATGAGAACGTGCCTGTAAAGGTAGGCAAAACCCCTTATGTGCGCTTTGACCTTAACGACTACTCGGTGCCGCACAAATATGTCCGCAAAACACTCAGCGTCAGCGCAACTCTGGAGAGGATCCAGGTGCTTGATGGCGAGAACGTTATAGCCTCGCATCCACGCAGCTATGATCGCCACGCTCAAATAGAGGACCCGCGCCATATCGATAAGCTAGCCCAAGAGAAGCAAGCTGCTCGACTACATCGTGGCACCGACCGGCTTAGCAGCTCTGTACCGCGCGCCAAGGAGTTTCTCTCGCAAGCGGCAACGCGCACCAATAGCCTCGGCAGCGTCACAGCTGCGCTACTTCGTCTGCTCGATCACTACGGCGCCAGCGAGCTCGATGCCGCCATTGAGCACGCTCTCGAGCGTGGTGTACCCCACCCACATGCCCTCAGCCAGATCCTCGAACAACGCCGCGATCAAACCCCTGGCCCGCCATCGCTGCCTCTGCGCTTACCCGAGCAGCTACGTCAACGTGAGCCAAGCATCCGGTTGCGCGGGCTCGATGGCTACGACGCCCTAACCCCTAACTATGAGAAAGACGACAATGACCCCGAAAACACCTGAGCAGCAAATGATTGAGCGGGCCAAGGCCCTGCGCTTGCATGGCATCCTCGCCCACTGGGAAGAGATCGAGGATAAGCAGTGGATCGAGCAGATGCTGTGCTGGGAAGAGCAAGAGCGCACCCGCCGCTCTCTCGAGCGCCGCCTGAGCGAAGCACATATAGGGCGTTTCAAGCCGATGAGCGAATTCGATTGGTCGTGGCCTACTAGCTGTGACCGCGGCGCTATCAATGCCCTGATGAGCCTGGAATTCATCCCCGAGGCCGGTAATGTCGTCCTGCTCGGCAGTAATGGCGTCGGCAAAACCATGATAGCCCGCAATATCGCCTACCAGGCGGTGATCGCCGGCTATACCGCGCTCTTTGTCAACGCCAGCACCATTCTCGCCGAGCTGGCCTCACAAGACAGTGAGAGGCTACTCCAGCAGCGCTTTAACCGCTTCACTAGGCCACGCTTACTGGTCATCGACGAGCTAGGGTATCTCTCCTACTCGACGCGTTATGCCGATCTGCTCTTCGAATTGGTCAGCCGCCGGTACGAGAAGAACTCTATTATCATCACCACCAATCGCCCCTTTAGCGAGTGGGGCGAGGTCTTCCCGAGTGCTGCATGTGTCGTATCCCTGATCGATAGACTGCTGCATAACGCCGAAGTGCTCGCCATAGACGGCGAGTCATATCGCTACAAGGAAGCTCAAGAACGCAGAAACACCCGAGAAGCTAAGCGCAAGTCTCCGAGCAAAAAAGCCAAAGCAGAGAGTTAATTTACCACCTGTAAGGAAAAGGACATGGCGGTGGATCTCAGTAACGTATTAGTATGTCTGAATCCTCCGCCAATTTTGTACGGTTTTCCAAAGCCGCTAACAATCGGTCTTGGTACGGTAGGCACTTTCCAGTTTGCTATTGGCCTCTCTGAATCTTTCAGCCAGTTGTCGGTACTGCTCCTCGCGTTGTTTAAGCTCTCTGCGTGCCTCTATGCGGGAAATAGTGTTGCCGATTATTTCTGCTATTACCTGGAGCATGCAGATCTGTTGCTCAGGCCAGGTAAAGTTGTCGGACAACATGTCTAAACCCATGAAGCCGATGGGTTTGAGGTTGTCGTCCAGAATGGGAAGGCATGCAACTGAATGAATGTTATGGAATTTAAGTAGGTCCTTTTCTAGCTGTGCCTCTTCAGGTAAATCGTCCAATGTCGGGATGTATGCTCGCTCACCACTACAAATCTTATTGGTGAGCCATGGGATGTCGGTTAAAAGCAGTTTGTTGGGTGTTTTTAGCGATGCTGTATGGTTAGATGTGCGCCATTCATGAGTTTTTGTTATAGAGTTATCACCTATTGAAAATAAACAAATATAACAGCGGTCAATGCCAAATAGCTCACCTATCCTGGCTAGTGAATTATTTATGGCGTTGTCTAGTTCCTTTTCATGGGTTTTAGCAAAGTTTGCTGATATTTCAGCAATTACCTTTTGTAGTTTCAGGTCAAACTGAAGCTTTTCTTCTGTTTCTTTGCGCTGGTTTGTTACTTCAGTGTAAATTATTAGTCCGCCTATCGAGTTATCGTCTTTGTACCATGGTCGACACTCCCAGCGCGTCCAATATTTTTTGCCCTCGTTTGTGACATATAGGTCGTCATCGGCGCTTATGACCTCGCCTTTTAGCACTTTTTGGTGTGTTTGGCGCCATTTTTCGGGTAGGTCTGGGAATACCTCATAATGATGTCTGCCTATGATGTCTTGTTGTTCTAGGTTAAAATCTTCTAGGTATCTTTGGCTGACGTAAATATACTTCATATTGGTATCATGAACAGCAACAGCCGCACGGTTGTGTTCGATGATATAGTTCAAGAGATAATGTGAGTGTTGTAGCTTATGTTCAAGTCGTTTTCTTTCGGTAATATCTTGGAAAGAGACTACTACGCCGCAGATTGCGCCATTGCTGTTATGGATAGGGGCAGCTTGCAGGAGTACGTGTAATATGGTTCCATCGCGGCGCCAAAATAGGTCTTCACTTTCTTTAACGGCTTTGCCAGTCTGTAGCGCCTGATTTATGGGGCAGTCGGCGCTGTTGTAGGTGGCTTTGTTCAATGTAGTGTGATGACATACTTCGTGGGCCTTCTTGCCTAGCAGCTCAGCTTCGTTGGGATAGCCGAGTAGGTTGCAAGCAGCAGGGTTAAGGAAGGTGAATTGTCCGGCTGTGTCAAGGCCGAAGATCCCCTCGACGAGGTTGTTGAGCAGTTGCTGTTGAAATTCTGCGGCTTGAGGTGGCTGTGCTCTTTGCATGTTGCTACCCGCTCCCCCGGAGTCATGCATTAGCCTAATAGTAACCTTTATAACACCCTACTGGACGCCTCTAAAGACTTCCCCGGAGGAGTCATTATCTGCCCCGATGTGGAGGGCGCCGTGTATCAATCCCTGGGGGCTTCATGGTGCCATCCCTGGGGGCAAGACCTCCACAACGGGGCAGATGAGTGGCTCCAGGGGAGTTTAGGTGCACCTCGATGTATTATACCAATTCGCAAAGTGTTACCGTTGGATGCCTCTGAAAGCTTCGCCGGCGCCACCATCCGCCCCGGTGTGGAGGACGCCGTGAATCCATCCCTGGAGGCTTCATGGCGCCATCCCTGGCGCCAAGACCTCCACACCGGGGCGGATGGTGGCGCCGGCGAAGTTTTTAGAGGTTCCCCGTTGATAGGATAAATGTAACTTGCAAGATTGCCGTACTTTACATTAATTGAGCTTTTGGGGAGGGACAGATGCAGGAGAACAGGATGCGTTTTGGAGTGATCAATCCGCAGCCCTATATGGAGCCAGCCCTGAAGCAGTTAAGCGAGTCTTGCGAGGTGCGGCGGCTGACTCCGCAAGGATGGGGCCGAGAGGAGATTGGCGCCATTGCTGACTACTGCCGTGATAATCGCCTAAGCGCAGTGGCCGGCTTTGCCCAAAAGGATGCCTTTCACCATATCCTCATCAATGAGCAACTCGGCAATCCGGTGCCTGGGCGGATAGGGTTCTTTTACTGCATGAACAAGTACCTTATGCGTACCTTAGAGCAGGATCCCTTCTTTTTTGCTGCTGTTGACCCACTGCACGAGAGTGATGAGGAGGTAGCTGCAAAGATTCCCGCACAAGAATGGCCCTTTATGCTGAAAAACACTTCGCTTTCTCTCGGAAGGGGCATATTCAAGATAAAGGATAGCGAAGAGTTATCCCGGGTATTAGCGTCATACCGTCAAGACAAAGAACTCCAGCATGAGATCACCCGTCAATATGCCGCTTATCTCGACGGTGTCGAGACTCAGCAGGCCCCCGAGCAGGCGCCGCCGTTTGTTGCCGAGCATCTTGTTGATATGAACCGAGCAATAGAGTATTGCTATGAAGGGTATGTTACGCCTGACG
This sequence comes from Halorhodospira halochloris, assembly GCF_002356555.2. NCBI lineage: Bacteria > Pseudomonadati > Pseudomonadota > Gammaproteobacteria > Chromatiales > Ectothiorhodospiraceae > Halorhodospira > Halorhodospira halochloris. Next base: position 2,099,779 of record NZ_AP017372.2, on the reverse strand, counting down.
GCGAGGTTGTTCATTATGGTTTAACTGAGGAAGTCTATTTCTCAAACCATCAGGCGCTTGGCTATTTGACGCCGCCGGTTTCTATAAGTCGTGATATGGCTGAGCGGATTGAGCGCTGGGTAGAAGGCTATATGGCTAGCCTTGTCGATTTGGGGTATCGCAATCAATTCTTCAATCTTGAGTTCTGGTTGATGCCCGATGGCGATATCCATCTGACCGAGATAAATCCGCGTGCGGCCCATACCTATCATTACAACTACTCCTATTCATTCGGTAACTCCCTCTATGCCGACAACTTGAAGCTGGCCGCGGGGTTAGCGCCGAGTCAGCCAACTCCATGGCAGAAGTGGCGTGACGGCGAGGAGCATATCTATACCTTGATAGTGCTGATAACCGCACGAGAGAGCGGCAGGGTAGAAGATATACTCGATTATGAGTATATTCGCCACCTGGAGCAGGATGAGGGGGTGTTGTTTAGGCATGTTAAACGGCCAGATGAGGAGATCCGCGCAGAAGATTTGACTGCAGCGGGGGTGATGTTAATGCAGCTCTGGATAACCGGTCGCAACTCTGCCGAGATAATTGCCCGCGAGCGTGAGATACGCCAAAAAATATATCGTAACCCGCAGGATGCTATTGAATATCCGCCATATTGGTGCATTTAGGAACCTCTAAAACTCCCCCCAGAGTCACTCGGCTGCCCCGGTGTGGAGCTCTTGACGCTAGGGAAGGCGTCATAAAGCCTCCAGGGATGGATTCACGGCGTCATCCACACTGAGGGAGTTTAGTGGCTCCGGGGGAAGCTCAGATGTTCCCATTTAGCGTATATATCTTGCAGCTACTATTCGGAAGGTCGCTCAATAATGAAAGTCCAGCCTAGCTCAAATAATACTCTGGATCACATTTATCAAAAGTTGGTGAATGAAGAAGATGCTCGGGTTTGTACTGATATAAGCGAGCACGCATGCAAGGTCGTGCCAGGAAACTTCCTGCTGCAGATTATTGCGCAGTTCTTCACCAAGTTGGGTGATGCCATAGCTAGCCCCAAAACTGTGTTGGCCTGGTTGTTCGGGGCACTCTCGGTGCCTGGCATATTTACTGCCTTTTTGGTGCCGGTGCGTGAATCTGGTTCGTTAATCCCCCAGCTTGTCATTGCCAGTTATATTCGCAGTCAACAATTGCGCAAATGGGCGTTTGTTATCGGCTGTATTCTGCAAGGCTTAGCAATACTGGCAATTGCTGCTATGGCCTTAACGCTATCTGGGGCAGCAGCGGGTGCTGCGATAATCGCCGCTTTGGTCGTGTTTAGTTTAGCGCGCGGGCTTTGCTCAGTGGCATCGAAGGATGTCATGGGCAAGACTATACCTAAGACCCGCCGCGGGCGGCTGAATGGTTGGTCGGCGTCACTGGCCGGATTGGCCACCCTGGGCGTGGGTGTTGTGCTTTGGCTGGGCCTGGGTGGTGACGGGGGAGAGCTATCCCTATTTGCGCTGTTGCTCTTGGTGGCAGCACTGCTCTGGTTTGCGGCGGCGTTTGCATATGGGATGATTGAGGAGGAGCCGGGGGCAACTGCAGGCGGTAAGAATGCAATTTCTGAGGCCTTTGCCCGGCTGCGTTTACTTATCGATGACGTACCATTTAGGCGTTTTGTGATCGCGCGTTCATTGCTGCTCTGCTCGGCTCTGACGGCACCTTTTATAGTGATTTTGGCTCATGATAATACTGGCGCCGCTGCGGCCATGCTCGGCCTGTTTGTAATGGCAGACGGCTTGGCTAGTTTGTCCTCTGCCCCTTTTTGGGGACGCTTCTCGGATACCTCCAGTCGTCAAGTTATGGTCTATGCCGGGGCAACCGCGGCAGCGGTAGGTGCCCTTTTGGTAGCCATAGTTGTATTGTTCCCTGCACTGGCAGCTAGCCCTTGGCTATATCCGCTGTTCTTTTTTGTCCTAGCTATCGCTCACGCCGGAGTTCGCTTAGGCAGGAAAACTTATGTAGTTGATATGGCTGGCGGTAATAAGCGTACTGACTATGTGGCGGTTAGCAACACGGTTATAGGTGTGGTGCTGCTGCTTGCCGGTAGTGTCGGGGCGCTTACGGTGATAATGCCGGTTACTGGAGTAATTCTGGTGCTTTCTGCCATGGGTTTCGCTGGGGCTTGGCTGTCTTCCCGTTTGCCAGAGGTGTCGGGATAAGTAGTGACTTACTGCTGTGTTGCAGTGCAGTATTTGTGTTATAAAGTCTTTGCTTAGTATCGGCATTGATCTGAGGTTGAGTAATGGCTGGGCAGCATCAACAAGCGCTCCAAGAGAGCGAACAGCGCTTCCAAATAGCCACCGAGGCTGCGGGGATAGGAGTCTGGGAGCTTGATCTGGAAACCGGTAGGTTCCAGTGGAACTCATATATGTTCTCCATCTTTGGCATCGATGGCGTAAAAGAGTCTGAGCCCGATTACGAGAGTTGGAAACAGATGCTTTTGCCTGAAGATCGCCAGAGAATGGAACGAGTCGTGCGCGATTCAGCTCGCCACGGCGAGGGCTGGGAACTCGTATTTAGGGCTCAGCGCCGTGATGGCGAGATTCGCTATATCCGTGCTGTCGGGAGACAATTGTACGACTGTACAGGCGTGCCGCGTAAGGCCTTTGGGATAAACGAAGACATCACTCAAAAGAAAGAGGCCGAATGGGCGCGAGAGCAAGCCGAACGTGAACGTCGTGAGTTCCTCGCTGCTGTTAGTCACGATCTGCGCACGCCGCTAAGCGCTCTGATTGGCTTGAATGATCTGCTCAGTGAGACCGATCTTGATGAGCAGCAGCGCCATTATCTTAACCTCTCGCGCACTGCGGGAGAGACTCTTTTGGCACGGATCAATACCATACTAGATCTCTCCCGGTTAGAGGCGGGGAAGGTTGAGCTCTTTCCGGAACCGTTTGATCTGCGCAACTACTTGAGCGAACAGGTGGCGCTGTTGCGCACTTTAGCGGACAGAAAAGGGCTTGAACTGGAATTGGTCATGGCTGAGGACCTGCCCAAGCGGGTCTATGGTGATGCGACGCGTTTAGGGCAAGTTATTTACAATCTGACCAGTAACGCCATTAAGTTTACAGATGAGGGTGGGGTATGGATCAATGTAGCTCCATCTCAGCAGGGGCAGATTAAGGTTTCTGTCGCCGACACTGGTCCCGGTATAGCCCCTGAAGATCAGAAGAGGGTGTTTCTGGCCTTTACGCAGGCGGGGGGAGTAGACAAGCGTAAGGAAGGCAGCGGCCTTGGATTGCGCATATGTCGGGAGCTTGCCCGCTTGATGGGCGGTGATGTAGTGCTAGAGAGTACCGTAGGCCATGGTTCGGTTTTCACCTTCACTGCGACGCTACCGAAGACTGAAGAGCAGTCGCTAGAGTATGGTTGGCGAGAGGGTGCCGGTAGCAGCGCCAACAGTGCTACTTATGGCTCTTGCCCAGATGGGGCAGAGCGGCTTGATGTGGTTGTTGCCGAAGATGATCCGACTAACGCACTGATGCTTTGTGAGTTGCTCAAAGGCTTCAATTGTCATCCCGTCCATGTCGAGAATGGCCTTGATGCGCTGGATCAGTGGAGCCGATTGAAGCCCGATCTACTGTTATTGGATCTGCAGATGCCCGGAGCCGATGGTCGCACTGTAGCCTATCAGGTGCGCCAAATAGAGGCCGCTAATAGCTGGCGGCGCACTACTGTAGCGATATTAACTGCCTATCCGCCTTCTGAGCTAGAGCGGATCTGCGAGCAGGTTGACTGCGATCAGTTGTTGCACAAGCCGATTGATAAATTAACTCTCCAGAGACTGATCGACTCGGTGCGAGAACAGAAAAGATTGCTGGTGGGCGAGGGCTAGGCCTAAAGTTTTCCAGCCAGAGGACGACAACGTGCATAGAGTTTGCCTAAGGCCGACTTTTATGACTTAACAGGAGTGAGGATCTGTCCCATGGCTGAAGAAGTAGATCAAACCCTAGCAGAACTAGTTTGCACGAACGCCGGCAACTACATTCAAGCTGGCCATGACGCAGAGAAGACCCTGGAGTCACTGTTCTTTGCAGCCGTATGCATGTCCCGCCACTATATGAGCAACAGGGATACTGCCTCATATCTGCGTCGACTTGCGGATGAGATGGACAAAGCTGCCGACCTGCATCCGGACAGGCTGCACTAGGATTTAACTTTAGTTATTTACTTACTGTAGCCAGTTAGATATGGATCCGGCCCAGTAGCCGGCTGCCACCGGTAGCGGCAATGCGGTAATGACCCGTGCTAGCGTGAACCTAGTTCCGAGCATGGGTATCTCGTAGACCGCCATGCGGTTTAGTCCTAAAAGAGACCAAGAGGTCAGTAGGGATATGATCTGCGCGGTGCCGGCGCCGGCGTCAAGGAAGATAATTATCAGCGGGAAGGCTACCATCGGCCCGCCCGGCAGTAGGCCGCCGAGGAGAGAGGCGGCTAGTATCCCGTGCCATCCCGAGCCCTCTCCAAAAACGTCAGCGATAGCTTGCTCGGGTAAAAGTTGGGCGATGAAAGCCGCTGCTATCAAGGCCAGGGGCAAACGGACCAGGAGCGGCTGCAGTTGCTCCCAGCCTTGTTTGATAGCAACCCGGTGGGGGCGTTCGGGTCGGGCCTGAGCTATAAGAACAAGGATCGTCAGGACGGTTAAGACAAATACGAAGGCTACGACCATGGCAATATTAGGCGCTTGCGGTAACGTATCGGCGCAAGGACTTGGCCATTAGCGCAGCGAGTATTGGCAGCGGTAGAGATACCAGCATCTTGAGTCCAACAAACTCTATCCCAAAGAAGGGTACCTCCCAGACCATGGCTCGATTGATCCCGAGCACTGACCAGGCGGTAAGATAAGCCACGAGTATTTCGAATGCGGCCCCCATTCGGTAGAGAGCAACCACTAAGGGGAAAGCTGCAAAAGGCCCTCCAGGGGTAATCGCCCCAGCAATTATGGCTATGCCAAGGCCTCGCCAGCCAGCGTCGTTGCCGAGCCAGTACTCGATCTTATCGTTCGGTACCAGGGTCTGCACGTAGCCCGATATCATAACCGCTGCAATGACTATGGGGCCTATCTGTACAAGCAGTCCTCCGGCGCTGCTAATAGCCTCAATCCAGACACCTGCTCCCTCCATAATGTAGACGCCTACGCCGGTGCAGATCGCCAATATCAAGAAGAAGATGGTCATGCCGTCAAGATTTTGGCGCATTATTATTTAGTGGTTATTGCGTGCGGTCTGTATCTCAAAGGTACCCTGAAAAGGCTCTGAGCAAAGGAGAGGGGATTTTTGGAGGTCCCTCCCCGGCAGTTTTCCAGTGCGCGAACAAACAGCTTGGGCTCACCGGCCTCTTAGCGCAGGCGTTCTAATCCGCTTTCCAGGCGTGCCCGGGAGATTCCGCCGGTTCGGCTGTCGATTAGCTGGCCATTCTCATCGTAGAACAGAGTTGTTGGTAGGGCGTGCGAGCCGGTGGCATTGCTCAGGTTGTTATGGGGGTCGAAGAATATGTTGTCTATCTCCAGGTCTCTTTCAGAAATAAAGTTGCGGACTTGCGACGGGTCCTCGCCTTGATTGACAAACATGAAGGTAATATCACTCATTTCCTCTTGAGCATCCGCAAACATGGGCATCTCTCTAATGCAGTGCGGGCACCAAGTGGCCCATAGGTTGATCACCATGGGTTGTTCGTGCTGGGCAGCGAATTCGGTTAAACCGGTCTGCTCACCGTCTTTATTGCTCACGGTGACCTGTGGCAATGGCCGTGACTGTTGTTCAATCATTAGCAGGGGGCCGGCTGTTATGCCCCAAGCCAGGCCTCCAGCAACTAGGGCCGTCGTGAGTGGTTTGCGGATTTGTATCTTGCTCCAGTAAGCCCAGACAGTGTATGTCAGTCCACCAATCAGTCCCCCGGCGGGGTCGAAGCCACCGTCGCGGATATCGAGCATAGCCAGGAATCCGTCATAGCTTCCCCAGTAACGGACGACGAAAACCGCCCTGGCTGTCACCAGGCTGACTATCACTAGCATGAAGAGGGTGTCACTGACTCTTACCTGGTGGCGTAATCCCGCGAAGTAACCGGTGATTAACGCCACAAAGTAAGCAAATACTATAAGCAGGGTGCCAATCGTGAACGCTGCTGGTCCGATGGCAATGCTTTGCTGTAATCCGGTCATCACTAACCCCTTGCGATCTATGGTTCTGCAAGCTCTAGCTTGATCATGGACAGAAGTTTAATGGCAGTAGGGTTTTGTTGGTTAAGAGGGGCAACCTTAGCCAAATACTATTGTACAGATTAACACAGCAGTTCCTAGATGTTGGTGGGGCGCGCTGGAGGGGTTACGGTGTTCCTTGCGGTAGCCGCGGCACGGCGTAAAAACTTCTGGTTTTCTTAGGTTTTTCGGGGAGGGATTCTGGAGAAGGATAGCGAGTTGCATTACTCGGTCGAGCTGGGCAGCTCGACCGAGAGTTAGGTCGGCAGCTTTACTCGCGCCACCACTTAACTACAATGGGCAGTGCTCCACCGATGAGAGCTAGGGCCGCCATGAACCAGATTAGCCAAACAGCTTCGCCTGTCATAAATATACCCCCTTCAGTCTGTTCGTTGAGTATCTTCGCTCAGCTTATCGCTATGCCAACAGCTACAGCCAGTCTCCAGCCGCGCCGTCAGCACACCCGCATGTTGACATGAAAGGGCATCCCACTGGTGTGCGGCATAACCGCCTACTTTTTAAAAAGTCTTGCGATACAAAGAGATAGACAACAATCAAGGTAGCTAGGCGGTTATGCCGCACACCAGTGGGATGCCCTTTCATGTCAACATGCGGGTGTGCTGGTGCCTCTTTGGGGCCTTTTGAGGGCGCACGCCCAAGAGGGGCTAGGCCGGCATGTTAGTGTGCTGACAGCATAAACTAAGTAACCGCCACGTAATGGAGGGGCATATGGACGTAGTAGATATCTCATGGCTGGTGACTTTGGCAGTCCTGGCTCTGCTCGCAGGTGCATATCCTGTGTTCAAGCGCTGGCGTTAAGCGTTCGGGGCTTGAGCGGGCTGCGTGGTATAAGCAGCCCGCTCTTATCTAGATCCTCTCCCATTACTCAGGGTTGCTGCTATCCCCTTTCTACTTGTTTACAATGTATCTGACCCCAGAATACTGGGGGCGCCTACAATGGAAAGAAGGGGATTAGTATGGCTCAGTACTTCGAGGTTCATCCGGAGACGCCGCAGCCACGCCTGATCAAACAGGCCGTAGAGATTCTCGCCGATGGTGGGGTGATAGCTTACCCAACCGATTCCAGCTATGCACTTGGTTGCCGCATGGGTGAAAAGCAGGCACTGGAAAGGATACGTGCTATTCGTCAGCTAGATGGCAACCACAACTTCACTGTCGCCTGCAAAGATCTGAAAGATATTGGCACTTACGCCAAGATGGAAAATTTTGCTTATCGGCTGTTGAAATCCCACACCCCTGGGCCCTACACATTCATTCTTCGGGCGACGAGCGAGGTGCCGCGCCGGCTGCAACATCCAAAGCGCAAGACTATTGGTATCCGCGTTCCCGATCACCCGGTGGCGAGGGCACTGACGGAAACCCTTGAGGAGCCGCTTATGAGTGTTACCTTGCAGATGCCTGGGGATAGTGAGCCATTGAATGATCCTGAGGATATTCGTGACAAGCTTGAGAAACGAATTGATGCGGTTGTGGCCGGAGGACCCGTCGGTGGTGGGCCAAGCAGCGTCATTGACCTTACCGGTGACTCAGCCGAAGTCGTCCGTCAGGGAGTAGGAGATACCAGAGTTTTTCAGGGTGCTTGAGGGAGTTGCCTAAGGGTGACTCTAAAAACTTCGCCGGCGCCACCATTCGCCCCGGTGTGGGGGTCTTGGCGCCAGGGATGGCGCCATGAAGCCTCCAGGGATGGATTCACGGCGTCCTCCACACCGGGGCGAATGGTGGCGCCGGCGAAGTTTTAGAGGTTGCCCTAAAGACTGCGTCTGAGTGAGGCCACGCACACTGCCCGCTGCGCGCGGATATCAAAGCCAGTTAAATGGCGATATGGTGCCGTTTAAGAAGGGTTTACGGTGTCCTCCACAGCGGGGGTGGCGTGGTGCCCACCGCCGCCCATAAATTGTTCAGCTGAAGCTTAAGGAGAGCCGCTTGGTCAACGTCAACACCCATCCTGGTCGTGTTCTGTCTGGTATGCGTCCGACTGGGCGCCTGCATCTGGGGCATTATCACGGTGTTCTAAAGAACTGGGTCAACCTGCAAAACGAGTATGAGTGCTTCTTCTTTGTTGCCGATTGGCATGCCCTGACCACTCACTATGAGACGCCAGGGGTGGTTGGTGATAACGTCTGGGAGATGGTTATCGACTGGCTGGCGTGCGGTATAAACCCTAAGTTGGCTTGCATGTTTATTCAGTCTAGGGTCCCTGAGCATGCTGAGTTGCATGTTTTGCTGTCGATGATAACCCCGCTGGGGTGGCTGGAAAGGGTGCCGAGCTTCAAGGATCAGCAGGAGCAGCTGCGTGATAGAGATTTGGCCACGTACGGTTTCCTTGGTTATCCGTTGTTGCAGTCAGCTGATGTGCTCATCTACAAGGCTACTGAGGTCCCAGTGGGGGAGGATCAGGTTGCTCACCTTGAGCTGACGCGCGAAGTGGCCCGCCGTTTTAATCACCTATACGGTGTGGAGCCCGACTTTGAGGAAAAAGCCAAACAAGCGGCGCGCAAAATGGGCAAAAAAAACGCCCGCTTGTATAACGATTTACGTCAGCGCTATCAGCAAAGTGGCGATCGCGAGGCACTAGAGGTTGCTCATGCGCTGCTAGATGGCCAGCCGAACATTACTGTAGCTGACCGCGAGCGGCTATTTGGCTACCTCGATGGCAGCAGTCGCGAATTGTTGCCTGAGCCGGATGTGTTGCTGACCCCAACGGCTAAAATGCCCGGCCTGGATGGGCGCAAGATGTCAAAGTCTTATGCCAATACTATCGGTTTGCGCGAGCCTACTGATGAGGTTGAGCGTAAGATTCGCACTATGCCAACTGATCCGGCCCGGGTGCGGAGAAATGATCCTGGCAATCCGGAAAAATGCCCGGTGTGGGAGTTTCATAAGGTTTACTCTGGGGATGACACCCGCAGCTGGGTTGCCGAAGAGTGCCCGAAGGCGGGCATCGGCTGTATTGAGTGCAAACGCTGTGTTGTTGAGTCTGTGGAGGCTGAATTAGCGCCTATCCGTGAGCGGGCTAAAGAGTATGAGAATGACCCTGAACATGTCCGCTCGATTATCTTTGATGGCTGTGAGAGGGCTCGGGAAGAGGCGCGTGAGACATTGTCAGAGGTGCGTGGAGCGATGGGATTGGAGTATCGGTGAGCGAAGAGGTGCTGGATTCGCAACAGCGTACTGATTGTCCTCCAGAGCAGGTAGATGGCTACGAAGAGGGCGCTGGGCAGCAGCATGAGAACGGTGAGCATGTTGCCAGAATAGGCGAGGAGGTGCTCAGCCGTCTCCCCGATGATTTGTACATTCCGCCTGACGCCCTAGAGGTCTTTCTAGAGGCCTTTGAGGGGCCTCTCGATCTGCTGCTCTACCTTATCCGCCGTCAGAACCTTGATATCCTCAATATCCCTATTGCCGAGATAACACGCCAGTACATGAACTACGTCGAGCTAATGCGCGAATTGCGCCTTGAGCTTGCCGCAGAGTACTTGGTGATGGCGGCGATGCTGGCAGAGATAAAATCACGTGTGCTTTTGCCCCGGCCGAGTTCAAGTGCAGAAGATGAAGAGACTGAAGATCCCAGGGCCGAATTGATTCGTAGGTTGCAAGAGTACGAGCAGTTTAAGCAAGCTGCAGAGGAGCTAGATCAACAACCGCGGTTGGGACGTGATGTTTTTACGGCAGCTGTTTGTGCGCCTGAATGCCGTCCGCAGACTCCGCCACCAGATGTCGGGCTCAAAGATCTGCTCACAGCACTTACCGGGTTATTACAGCGCGCCGAGCGGTATCAAACCCATAGTGTTGAGAGGCAGGCGATCAGCGTCCGCGAGAGAATGAGCGAAACACTTAAAAAGCTGCCCCATGATAGTTATACTCCGCTTGGCGAGCTGTTTACTGCCTCTGAGGGTAGGTCAGGCGTGGTGGTGACCTTCCTTGCTTTGCTGGAGTTGGTGCGCGAGTCACTGATAGAACTAGCTCAGGCCGAAGCTTTTGCGCCCATTTACGTTCGAGCACGTTGATCTTAAATTTCCATGCCCACCGTCAAGAATATCATCGAAGCAGCCCTGCTGGCGTCGGGTGAGCCATTGCGGATTAGTCAGTTACAAGATCTCTTTGTCAGTGATGACGGCATCGAGCCGCCTTCTGCGGAACGGGTCCGTGAGGAGCTTGACAACCTTGCGTCTGAATATGAACAGCGTGGGATTGAGCTACGTAGGGTGGCGGGGGGCTACCGAATCCAGGTGCGTTCCGAATTAGCGCCGTGGGTCTCAAGGTTATGGCAAGAAAGGCCGGCAAGATACTCGCGCGCCCTGCTTGAGACTTTGGCTTTGATTGCATATCGCCAACCAATAACGCGCGGCGAAATTGAGCATGTCCGCGGAGTTAGTGTCAGTACATCTATTATCCGCACACTGGAAGAGTTGGACTGGGTGCAGGTGATCGGCAAGCGCGATGTCCCAGGCCGTCCTGCGCTGTATGCAACCACCGATGCCTTTCTAGCCCATTTTAATCTTGATAGCCTGGCTCAACTGCCAGATTTGGCTGCAGTACATGAGTCTAGTGATAAGCAGCAGGCTGATCGGCAGGCAGCGGAAAACCCCGCGTCAGAATGTGCGGAGTCCTCCACAGTGAGAGGGGAATAGAGTGGCTGACCAAGAAGGTAACAATTTGGCTCAAGAGAATGATTCTCCTCAGGGAGAAAAACTCCAAAAGGTGCTGGCACGTGCCGGAATTGGGTCACGCCGCGAGATGGAGACTGCGATTGCACAGGGTAGGGTAACTGTCGGCGGTCGTACTGCTAGGCTGGGGGATCGAGTCGGGCCGCGTGATCTGGTTGAGTTTGATGGCCGGCTGATCCAGCGGGTGCATCGGCAGCCGCCTATCAGGGTGCTCGTTTACAATAAGCCGGAAGGTGAAGTTACTACTCGATCTGACCCGGAGGGGCGGCCTACGGTGTTTCGCCGGTTGCCGCGCACACCAGGTCGCTGGATTGCCGTGGGCAGATTGGATTTAAATAGTCAGGGCTTGTTGCTATTTACTAATGACGGTGAGCTGGCCAACGCCCTTATGCATCCATCCAAGGGGGTGGAGCGTGAATATGCTTGCCGGATCCGCGGCGAGGTAACCGATGATATGGTTGCCAGAATGGTCGAAGGGGTGGAGCTGGAAGACGGTCCCGCGCACTTTGATGTTGTTGAGTCGGCGATGCCATTGGATGAGCCTACCCAGTCTGCCAATGCTTGGTTCCATGTGATCGTTAGTGAGGGCCGCAAGCGCGAAGTGAGGCGCTTGTGGGAGTCTCAAGGCGTTACGGTAAGCCGTCTGATCCGGGTGCGCTACGGTCCCATAGTAATGCCGCGAGACCTGCGCCAAGGCAAGCTATATGAACTGGATGATGGGCAGAAGGCCGATCTTTATAACCATGTGGGGCTTGAGCCGCCGCCGGTTCGCAAGCGTGCGCCGCATCGACCTAGGGGTCGTTCTGGCGGGGGTAGGCGCAGGAGGAAATAAGCGGGCATTGAGTACAGCGTGGCTTTGGTCGGCAAGTATCTTTGCCAAGCATGACGATCTGGGCGTGCAGCTCGTTAAAAAAACCGCGGTCGGGGCCAATGGCGAACTCAACGGCTCTGCGTAAGCTTTCGTAATGCTCCTCTCCGCTTATCCAGTCAAGTCGGCTGAGGATCCTTCGGGTATAGGCGTCAACGACGAAAACCGGTCGCGCAAAGGCGTAGAGCAAGATGTCATCTGCTGTTTCACGCCCAACCCCATTTATTTGTAGGAGCTGGCTGCGCAAATCATCCGTCGTCTGTTTTGCCATGCCGCTGTACCCGCCAGCTTGCAGGTAGGCTTGACATAGATTGCGCAGCCTTTGCGCCTTGATGTTGAAGTAGCCAGATGGTTTGATCGCCGCAGTAAGAAGGTCATCTGAAACCGCAATGATCTTCTCAGGGTCAAGTAGCTGGGCCTGACGAAGGTTGGCTATGGCCTTCTCTACGTTGCTCCAGGCTGTATTCTGGGTCAGAACCGCCCCGACCAGTATCTCGAAGAAAGACTCTGCTGGCCACCAGTCCTGCTGGCCATGATTATCTACCAGCGTTTCTAGCAGCCAGTGCAAATCTTCAGCATGGATCTCTACCTGCTCAGCCATCTTAAGTTAGCTTTAGCTAGTGGCGGTTTCACAGGGCTCGACTGTCAAAGATTGGCCGTGAAAGTCTCTACCATCAGGCCCCATAAGGCGCACAAATGCCCCTGCAACTTGTTCCGGTCTGGTTAATTCGAAGGGGTTCTCAAAAGGATAGGCTTGAGCGCGAAGTGAGGTGGCCACTACACCCGGATCGATGCTGTTGACACACACATTGGTGGTATCGGCCATCTCAGCCGCTAGGACTCGCATTAGCCCCTCAATACCGGCATTGGATACTGCGTATGCCCCACCATAAGGCGCCCCATTGCGGCCGCTGTGGTCTGAGGTGAAGAGCACTGAAGCTTGGTCTGATTGGCGCAGCAAGGGGATGCAGGCGCGGGAAAGCATGAATGGCGCGTTGAGGTTTATCTGCAGTGTCCGGTACCAGGACTCCATGTCGTATAGTTCCAGCGGCGCCGGTTTGCCAAGTGTTGCGGCAGCGTGGAGGAGGCCATCGAGGCGTCCCATGCCCTCCTGGATGCGCTGGGCAACTTCCGGGAAATGGTCAAAGGTGGCGCCTTCAAGATTCATGGGATAGATAGCTGGTTCGGGATTGCCATCCTCGACAATCTTGTCGTACAGATGCTCGAGGGCTTTAAGCTCTTTATCGAGGAGAACCACGCTGGCCCCTGATGCCGCTAACTGGCGACAGACAACGCTGCCTATCCCCCCTGTAGCGCCGGTGACAAGAATCACCCGCTCCCGCAGAACGCTCGTTGCAGGATTGTAGTCGGCGCTTATTCGGGTTTCATGTTGCAAGTCAATATCCCCATCTTTGGTTGGTTAACTACGTTTTGGAGTAGCGTTTGCGCCGGATAAATGCCGCCACCCGCCAGGCCCGGGCGTGAAATGCAATGTGGCATAGTGCTATCGGAATTAGACCAACGGTGAGAAGCCACTCTGGGGCTCCGGCTAATGCAGCTAAACTCCCAGTGCCGCCCAGGATAAAGGAAGAGAGTACGAGTATGAATACACTTTGCCCATGCGTAAAACCTGCTCTAGATAGGGTGTGATGGAGATGCTCCCTGTCGGCCCTGAAGGGGGTCTGGCCGCGCAATATCCGCCTGCCCATAAGGATAAGTGCATCCATTACCGGTAAGGCTAGAATCCAGCCGATGGCTATGGGTGGGAGGACTGCCTCGCTACCGGTAGCTGCCTCAATGCAGAACCAAGCTAAGGCAAAACCTAACACCATGCTGCCCGAATCACCAAGGAAAGAGGCGGCTCGTCGGCGCCATGGGTTGCGGGCATTAAAGACCAAGAAGGCGAGTACGGCGGTAAGCAGTAGCCCGGATAATAGCGGCCATTTATCAGCCTCGCCTAAAAAGCCTGCAAGGGTCAGCCAGCCTAGGGCGACCGCTGTGGTTCCTGAGGCGAGGCCATCGAGGCCGTCAAACATATTGATAGCGTTGGTTAGTCCGACAACGCATAGCAAAGTAAATGGCAGGGCTAGTAGTCCAAGCTCAATATACCATTGATAGCCAAACAGATATCCGAGGTCGGTCACCAATAAGCCGCCCCAAACGCTAAGCAAGAAAGCAGCTATAGTTTGAAAACCAAACTTATATCCTGGCCTTACGTCGATTAGATCGTCCACTACTCCTACTATCAACAGGAGAGTCATACCTGTGAATAAGGCTTGATAATCGCGCAAACCTAGTTCAGCGGGCAATATCCCAGTGAAAAAGCCCAGGATTATACAGATGCCCCCGATCAGAGGCACTGGGCGGCCATGGCGCTTGCGTGATGTAGGTTTATCTACAAGCCCGGCTTGCACGGCCGGACGCCGCAGGACCATCAATAGGGTTGCAGTCATGACAAATGTCAGAAGGACCTGACCGGCGATTTGAATCAACTCCCCCTCTCCCTCTAGCTGCTCAATTGGAGCATGTCTTCGACTATATAACGCGCAAACGGTAGGGCACAGGTAAGCGCGGGCGATACTGCGTTGAGGATATGTAGGCTGTGCCCGTCACCTTCTACCGTAAAATCCATTACCAGTTCCCGGCTTTGGCGCTCAACTAATTGGGCGCGTATACCTGGCTTCCCCCATTGCCGGAACCCCATCTGGTCCAGCCCTTCTAGCAATCCTTCTGCCTGGTTTATTAGGTGCTGTGGATCTCTTTTTTTTAGTTCCTGACGGCCGATAATGCGCGAGCGATTGCGGTTGGTTGCGAGCATATAGGCTTCATGGCCAGCTATCTCCAGCAATTCGCCGAGCCTGAATCTGTGCAAGCCGGAGTAGTGTTCTCGCCACATAGCGGGGGTTGCTGTAGGTCCAAGTTTAACCCCGCCATTAATCGTACGCGTTAAGTGGACACCTAGGAAGGGTGTCTTCAGATCGGGTACGGGGTAGACATGGGTGCGAGGGGGCGTGGTACTCGGAGCTGCATATAGATATAGGCCTTTGAAGGGTAGCATGGCGTAGCTTTTGCCAAAGCCGAAATCATGCGCTATGCGATCGGCATATAGCCCGGCGCAGTTTATTATCCGTCCGGCGCTGATGTGCTCATTGCCGGCCTGAATAGCGGTAAAGCCAGTGCTACTAGTGGGCACCTCTGAAAACTTCCCCGGTGCCATCATCTGCTCCGGGGTGGAGGACGCCGTGAATCCGTCCTTGGAGACTTCGTGGCGCCATCCCTGGCGCCAAGACCTCCACGCCGGGGTAGATGATGACGCCGGGGAGGTTTTTAGAGGTGCCTTATAGGGGCAATTGAAGAGGATTTTGCCCCCAGCAGCTTCAATATCTTTTTGCAGCGATTGGACTAGTTGCTGGGGGTCGATAGTAGCAGTTGAGGGAATAAAGAGCGCATTGCTACAGGTGTTGATGCGTGGCTCTATATCACGAACTTGTTTTTCATCAAGGCGCTGTACCTCAACGCCGTTATCAGCGCCACGTTGCTCAAGGAGGCTGAGTTGTTGGTGCTCTTGTGCGGTGCGCGGAACTATTAATTTGCCGCAACGGTCAACCGGCAAATTGCGTTCAGCGCAGTAGCTTTGCCATTCTGTGTTGCCATCGCGGGAAAACCTGGCCTTGAGGCTGTCGGCAGTATAGTAGATACCGCTGTGAAGCACGCCGCTATTGCGTCCGCTAGCGTGATGACCCGGCCCCGGCTCTTTGTCTATCACCGTTACCGTAGCCCGTGGCTCGCTGATCAGGATTTGGCGGGCTATAGTAAGGCCAACTACCCCGGCGCCGATTACTAAAAAGTCGGTTGTTTGCATGCCCTTTATTTTCCCAGAACAGGTCAAGCTTTGCTAACCTTGACAGAAATTTTTTGGCGTAGCCAACAGGATATAAATGTGTGAAGGAGGTTATTATGGTAAGCCTCGGCGATGACCCTAGAAATAGCGGCGGCGCTCTCAGCGGCTTTGCGCTTGCTGGCCTAGTCGCCTTTGGTGGTAGTTTCCTGGGAGTGGCGACGGCCCACGCCCAAGTTCAGGTGGTAGAGCAGCCTGTCGAGACAGGTCTATCCACGCAGGAAGCGGACTTGAATATAGTGCAGGTGGTTGAGGGGCTTGAACACGGTTGGGCGGTAGATTGGTTGCCCGATGGCAGCAAACTGATAAGTGAGCGCCCGGGGAATCTTTATCTGATAGATGGTAAAACGGTTTATGAGCTGAGCAATCTGCCAGAGATAGAGACCGACGCATCTCAGCGTACCGCCCCTGAAGGGGGAGCCCAGGGTGGGTTGCTCGATGTAGCCGTGCATCCGGATTATGAAGATAACGGTTGGATATATTTTACCTACTCCAGTCCCGGTGATACCGATACGGTGTTTACCGACGATCCCTATGGTACGGGAACCGCTTTGGCGCGGGCGCGCATCTGCACTGATGAAGAGCGTTTGACTGATCGCGAAACACTTTACGCCCAAGTGCCTCGTTACGAGTCGGGCCGCCATTACGGTTCGCGGATTGTCTTCCTCGGCGATGGGACTTTGCTATTCTCTATCGGTGATCGAGGGCTTCGCCACCCCTCTCAGGACCTCAGTGATCCGGGTGGATCGATGATCAGACTCACTGATGATGGCGATGTCCCGGAGGATAACCCCTTCCTCGAGCGCGAGCTCGGTCAGGCCTTGCCGGAGATATACAGCTTTGGTCACCGTAACAATCAGGGTATGGCCAAGCATCCGCAATCTGGGCGAGTCTGGACTACCGAGCACGGTCCATCCGGAGGTGATTTATTGCACGTGCTCGAGGCTGGGGCTAACTACGGTTGGCCGCAGGTCAGCTTTGGCACAGAGTACTCAACCGGTGAGAAGATTGGCATCGGTAAGTCTGCACCTGGGGTTAATGAACCCATAATGTATTGGGAGGACTCTTTTGCCCCTTCGGGGCTGACCTTCTACCACCAAGGTCATGTAGATCAATGGGAGGGTGATCTTTTTGCCGGCTCCTTGGTCCGCAGTGAGCTGTGGCGACTGCGTGTAGATAAGCAGACGGAAGAAGTCATTCACGATGAGATAGTCTTGTCAGGGGAGGTCGGGCGCATCCGCGATGTTGCTCAAGGCCCCGACGGCTATCTTTACGTTATAACCGATGAAGGTGATAGTGGTCTCTATCGGTTGGAGCCGCAGGATTAAATTTCGTTCTTTCGCTGAGTCATTTGGCTGAGGTTTGCTGTTGCTTTTTCTTGGTCATTGTGCGCAGAATGGAATTGTTCTAATTAGCTTGAGATTGGAGGCTTAGTCAACGATGGCAGATCCACAGCAAAAAGGCGGATGCCCGGTCATGCATGGGGCAATGACGCAAGTCGGGCAGTCGAATATGGACTGGTGGCCGAACTCACTTAATCTGGATATCTTGCACCAGCACGACAGCAAGACTAACCCCATGGGTGAGGGGTTTGATTACCGCGAAGAGGTCAAGAAGCTTGATTTTGAAGCGGTCAAGCGCGATCTTGCCGAGCTGATGACCGATAGTCAGGACTGGTGGCCGGCCGATTGGGGCCATTACGGCGGCCTTATGATCCGCATGGCTTGGCATGCCGCTGGCTCATACCGCATAGCCGATGGTCGCGGTGGTGGTGGGACCGGCAACCAGCGCTTTGCCCCGATCAACAGTTGGCCTGACAACGCCAATCTGGATAAGGCGCGACGCCTGCTTTGGCCGATCAAGAAGAAATACGGCAACAAGCTTAGCTGGGCAGATCTAATCATCCTCGCCGGCAACGTCGCCTATGAATCAATGGGCTTCAAGACCTATGGTTTTTCCTTCGGGCGCGAGGATATTTGGCACCCGGAGAAAGAGACCTATTGGGGTTCAGAGAAAGAGTGGCTTGCTACTAGCGATAGCGAGAATAGTCGCTATGCCGACGATCGTGAGTCACTTGAGGATCCGCTAGCGGCGGTGATGATGGGGCTTATCTATGTCAACCCCGAAGGGGTGGATGGCAACCCCGATCCGCTAAAGACAGCGCGCGATGTCCGCTTGACCTTCGCTCGCATGGCGATGAACGACGAAGAGACCGTAGCCCTGACCGCTGGTGGTCATACCGTGGGTAAGTGTCACGGTAATGGTGATCCGGCTAATCTGGGTCCCGATCCCGAAGCAGGCCCGGTCGAAGAGCAGGGTCTGGGCTGGAATAACCAGGTAACCCGTGGTGTTGGTCGCGATACGGTTACCAGCGGTATCGAAGGGGCGTGGACTACTTATCCGACGCGCTGGGATAACGGTTACTTCCATTTGCTCCTCAACTACGAGTGGGAGCTTACTAAGAGTCCGGCGGGTGCCTGGCAGTGGGAGCCGGTAGAGATCAAAGAAGAGGATAAGCCGGTCGATGTCGAGGATCCATCTATACGGCTGAAGCCGATTATGACCGACGCCGATATGGCGATGAAGATGGACCCGGAGTATCGCAAGATTTCCGAGCGCTTCTACAACGATCCGCAATACTTTGATGAGGTCTTTGCCCGCGCTTGGTTTAAGTTAACTCACCGCGATCTGGGGCCGAGGAGTCGCTATATTGGGCCGGAGGCTCCCCAGGAAGACCACATTTGGCAAGATCCTGTACCAGCTGGACGAACCGACTACAATGTTGAGGCTCTCAAAGAGCGGATAGCAGCTAGTGGGTTTAGTATCGCCGATTTGGTGGCTACGGCCTGGGATAGTGCTCGCACCTTCCGCGGTTCGGATAAGCGGGGCGGGGCCAATGGTGCCCGTATTCGTCTGGCACCGCAGAATAGCTGGGAAGGTAACGAGCCGGAGCGTCTGACCAGGGTGCTGAAGGTGCTCGAGCCTCTTGCCGCTGAGAGTGGCGCTAGTGTAGCGGATACTATTGTGCTGGCTGGTAACGTCGGCATTGAGCAGGCGGCAAAGGCGGCCGGTTATGCGGTAAATGTGCCATTTACTCCAGGCCGTGGCGACGCTACTGAGGAGATGACTGACGTAGAATCCTTTAAGTATTTGGAGCCGCTTGCAGATGGTTATCGTAACTGGCTAAAGAAGGACTATGCCGTCTCTCCCGAGGAGATGTTGCTGGATAGGACGCAGTTACTGGGGCTGACAGCGCCCGAGATGACGGTATTGCTCGGGGGGATGCGCGTGCTTGGGGCCAACTACGCTGGTAGCAAGCACGGCGTGCTCACCGATCGTGAAGGCCAGCTGAGCAATGATTTTTTCGTCAATCTTACTGATATGTCCTACACCTGGGTGCCGGTGAGCAAGAATCATTACGAGATCCGCGAGCGCAAGAGTGATCAGTTGAAGTGGACTGCTACCCGGGTTGATCTGGTGTTTGGTTCCAACTCCATTCTCCGCTCCTACGTTGAGGTTTACGCGCAGGACGATAACCAGGACAAGTTCGTTAATGACTTTGTCGCAGCCTGGACTAAGGTCATGGAGGCTGATCGCTTCGATCTAGATAGGGTTTGCTAGCCAGGGTGGCTGGCCTTAGGGAGCTGGTATAAGTTCTTTGCGCTATGCAGGCCTCTTTTTGAAGGTGGTCTTTTGTAACTAACCCTGTGTCTGCGTCGGGCACAGGGTTTTCTTGTGTGCGCCAGCGTATAACGAAGTATGTCGCAATGGGTTCAATCCATAGCATTTGTGTGACATTATGTTAACGAACACGGGGGGGCGGCACCGTAAATTAATCCAACTAATAATTGACAAGAAAACTCATGAAAAAAATATCGCTACTTGCATTGCTATTGTCACTCTTGATCGGTGGCCTATATGTCTTTTCCGGTACGGAAGCGGCCTTGGTGGGTGCCGCAGTGGTGCTGTTCATTTGGGGGCTAAAGAGGCTATTTCCGGCGATGCTGAAGAGCTGGCCGCGACGTTTTGTAACAGTAGCCTTAGTTGGTGCGTGGATATTCGGGGGATCCATTTACGGTCCGCCGGATGTGGTGGTTCACGATATTGGAGGTAGCTATGACCGCACTAATGGCGCAATGGAGTATAGGAAGCCAGGCTGGGATGTCTTTGCTCCCTTGCCTATTGAGAGCCTGAGCAGGCCGATAGCAATTAATGAAGCAGGCGAAAGGATCCCGCTAGAAGAGACTGGCATGCAAAAAATGCCCTTTTATGTCCCCGGTCCAGTGTTGGCTAACTACTACTGGGTGGGGGTTCCACTGGTGGCATTTGCCCTTTTCGTACTAATGCAGTTGCTGTCTGGTCTGCGCGTGTTTGCCGTCGTGGGCTGGTTATTGTTGCTGCCGCTGCGTTCCCTCGTCAATTTTATTATCCTGCCTTTCGGTCGTCGATCTCGGATTCAAGAAGCCATGGCGCGGGCCCGTGACGAGTTCTCTGTCAGTGCTTACGACAAGGTTATTGATGAAGGTAATAAGCAATGGATCAAGTCAAGCGATCATATTGAAAAGGCACGTCAGGGGCGGCGGGCAGTTCTCAATAAATATATAACTGAGTATAGGTTTTATTCCAGATTTCTGGCTAAGCTTGCTGATGCAAAATTGCAAAAACATCTTCGTGCCGATGATCCGGCAGAAAAAGCACATACTGCTTTTGTCTGTCACAAGTTGGCTCAGGCATTTGAGCAGTCATTGATTTCTATGCGCGATCGTGAGGATCGCGTGCTGCGGCTGCCTGTTTACTTTGATGATAAGCTGTATTACCAGGTTTCTTCTGATATCTTTTCTCCTGAGGGAAGCGATCCAGCAAAATCGCTCAGAACTGATGTAACTTTTGAAGAGTTATGGGATGAAAGCGATAAGTCCGATTTGAGAAGAATTCAAGAAGCACTTGGGGAGGGATATGACTGGCATGACCTTCTTGATAAAAAAGATGTGAAAGAGCTTGAAAACCCTCAGGTTACTGTTGGTGAGTTTAAGCATAAAGAAGAAGAGCTGAGAAACAAAGCAGCGCATAGGCTCAAAGCCTGCCTCCTTGAGATTGGTGATTCTGCACAAAAAGTCAATACAAAAATGCTTGAGGCAGCAGTTAAAGGTCGTGTAGCCCGTATTTGGGCTCGAACACTGTTTCGTGACGGCGGGTTTTATAAACGCATGAACAGTCGTATGGCCAAGGGCTCCAAAGAACAACTAAGGGAGGTTATAAACTGTCTCTTTGCTGCTGAGGGGGGTGGTCTTTTTACGCAAGTCGGGGAGGTTGAGGGTGGTCCAAGTATAGTAAATGCCAGATGGCTTGTTCCGGTGCCTTCGTTTGTCAATTATATGTATTGGAGTCAGCGAAAGGATCAGCCCGTAAAGAAAGGTTCAGCTACAGTGGTGCCTTATTTAATGCTCGAGGCCCCACTCGAGCCTGGCAGTGAGAAGAGTTCCGTGTTTATGCTTGTGCCTTTAGGTATCTCGGCACGGGATGGGGAGGATGCTGTTAAGCAAGCATTTACCATAGCCATAACAAATTCAGCCTTGTGCATTTTTCCGGCCATGGAGTCTGCCCTTCTGACCGAGTCTCCTAATATGTCTAACCCAAGTCAGAATAGGACGTTTGTTTGTCCAGAGGCTGCAGAGTTTATGAAAGGTTTTGTAAATGAAATAAAAAACGATGATACTTTGGAAATTAGTCATAGTGATCTGCTGCAGGAGCTTACCCGAAGCGGTGACCCCGTGCAGGTTTTGCTCCAGCATATTCAAAATGTGGCGACTGACAATTTTCGGCAGGTATCAAAACGCCTCAATAACGAAACTAAAAACGACAAGGATAGTGCAGTTGGGGAGCTATTCTGATTTGGTTTAGTTAGAAAGTGTTACGCCTCTTTTGGTTAATTATAGACATAAATGGAGACATAATGTGATGCGTAGATGGGGCATGATGGGATGTTGGGTTTTTGTCGCGCTCCTGATCCTGAGTGGTAGTGTTGCCAGTGCGGAGCGCGTGTCAGGAGTAGAAGGGATTTTTGGGTCGTTGACAGAGAAGCTTGGTGTTGACACATGGATTGAATACCTTCGCGAAGCAGCCAACCAAGAGCCTCAGACTGTCGAGCTTAAGCAGCTTGAGGTAATTCAGCACGGGGTTAGCCTACGCAAACAGCCTGACGAAGGTTCTGAACAAGCACGGATTCTAGGTATTGGACAAAATATGGGCTTTGTTCAGTGTGTAGGTGAAGAGTGGGTAGCGGTTGTCTCGAGTAGACCATCAGCGATGGAAGATGAAGGCACTAAATGGCTCTATATGAAGGCTGTGTATCTAGAAGATATGGATGGTAATCCCCTAGAGTGTGAGGGCAATTGGTTAGGGTCGAAGCGTTTAGATATGGTGCGCTTGCACATAGGGAGTTTTTGAGATCATATAAGGTGTCGCCGGATGTTAAGAGGTTACTAATTGTTGGAAACTATTTTGCTTGCGCCCGGGATGGGGGGTTGACGTCGGCGCAAAGCGTTGTAGAATGCACATCTGTAGCGACGCAGCGGGTGTAGCTCAGTGGTAGAGCACAACCTTGCCAAGGTTGGGGTCGTGGGTTCGAATCCCATCACCCGCTCCAGTATTTGGCGCACAGGAAGCGCTGCATGATTGTGGAAACACCAACGACAAGGAGAGTCGTGCCGCCATGGATCAAGGCGAAAAGCAACACCACCACCAAAACTCTCTACTCACTGCGCAGTCGCGGCTGACCACGGCTATAGCTCAGGTGGCTCAAGCTGCTGAAGGCCGGGCTGTGACGATCTACTTGCTGATCCCTTCCGGGATAGTTGAGCTACCGGTCATAGCGCATGCCCGTGATCTCTCACCGCTATCGCCGGGTGACTCGGTAGTGGTTCTCCTGGATGATAAAAAGCTAGAACAGAGTACTGGCGGCTGGGTCATTCACGCCCTTGCTGATAAAGCCGAAGTGCCACGACTCGGGCTTGAATGCCGTGCTGATGGTTCATTCCTTTTCTGTGCTGAGCAGGGAGATGTGCGTATCGAGGCCAACGGGTCAATGCTCGAATTGCGGGCCGATGGCCGCATACAGGTCGATGGTGACACTGTGCATACCCATGCCAACGGTGAGAATCGTATAACCGGCAGGCGAATAGCGCTTAATTAGCAAAAGGATACCTAGAGACATGGATAGTCTCTTCGCTAATGTGGCCGTCCCATATACCACGGCTGCACGTGAGAACCTGGGCAGATTAAAAAACCTCTATGCCTATGGCCTGAGTGCCGCTGATAGTCTTGATCGGCGTGAACAGGCACTACTCCATACTCTCAGTGGGGCGGGCCGAGAGCCGTTTGCCTCTTGGCAGGATGATGATGAGGCCTTTCTCTACTGCTGTGCTGTGTTGTTGGAGAGCATGAGAACGGCTAACTCAGCTCACAGCAACGTCAAGCTAGCAGACTCCATTCATAAACTTTTCGACTCTTTGCGCGAGGTCCCTACTGAGATAGCTATTGGTGGCTTACGTGCCCTGCTTTGGTGTGGCGAGGCAGCCATTCATAAAATTGATCCAGATACCTCGTTACCGGCTTTTTGGCAAAGCTATTCCGATAGCGGAGTTGCTTTACGGCTGAGTCAAATTAACCAGGCCTTAGCTGAACCTTGCTCTGAGCTGCGTGCCTCTGTTTATGATTATGCTTCCCGAAATAGACTGGCCATTCGTACATCCAAGCCTGATCAAGAAGATACCAGACTGCGCCTCGCGGTTCTCCGCCAGCAGTGGATTGCGGGCACGCTGAGCTCTCGCCAACTACTCAAGTTTTTGAGAGATGATCAGAGCTATTCCACCCTGGCGATGAGAGCTGCGCTGGGCGACGAGAGTCTACCTAACCTGCTGGCTTACCGTATTGAGCATGATGCTGCGCGGATCTTGCCGCTCGCCGCTCTTACCGGCAGTCGTGCTGGGGCAGAGTTGCTATTGGAAGCTTTAGCCAACCCCCGATTCAGCAGATTCGCCGAAAGCGGCTGGCAACTAGTCAGCGGGAGAAGACTCGTATTGCAGCCGCAGATGCGCTTAGCCGGTAGTGGCCGTCGACCCGATAAGCCGGCGCAGGTTGGATATATTGCAGATTTCCAGCAGGCAAAGCGATGGTGGCGGGAATACAGCTGTTTATTTGATGAGCACCCTACAGGCGTGCTCCTAGGTGAGCCTTTGAATGACAGAACAATGTTGCGGACATTGTTCGGATATGGTGGTTGGCTAATAAATCACCTACTGGAAGTTGCTTTGCTGCGCCTGGGGTGGAAAACCGCAGGGTTATCAGCCGAGCAGCCGTGTTATCGGCGTCGCGCTAAGCTCAGGGAGATGAGCGCAACATGTCTGAACTAGGTAACCAAGCAGATAAATCCGCGCCGCAAATCGGCTTTAGTGGTTTGCCCGCGGATATCAGTATCGATGCTCCACAAGAACTCGCTAGTGCTGCTTGGCCAGCGCTCGGGAGAAATGGCCAGGCTGGGGTAGCTTTGGTAATCAAGGCCACTCTTAGCCCGAACTGTAATGGCCTACTGCAGTTGCAAGATTATGCCTCTGAGATTGAGCCAACCGAACGTTTTTATGCCGATGCGCGCCTTAGCTCACTCGCTGCTGCAGGCGATATGGTGCCTTGTAAACAAGGCAGTGAAATCATCATTCACGGCGCGGCTCAGCCATGCGGGGAAAAAGCCGCCGTTGCTGCCGGTTTCAGCCTCTATAGGCGAGATAGTGGAGTGTTAGTGGATAAATGGGTGTGGGCCCTAGGTGAGCGAGAGTCGGATAGCCGTGGCAGGATTGGAGCGCCTGAGCCGATAACTACTCCAGTTCCCATCCGTTATGAATATGCCTACGGTGGACCTCGGGAGGCGCCTTTAACTCATGCCTATCCATTCAATCCGGTAGGATGCGGTTATCGGCGCTGGGGTGCTGAGATCGTCGCTGAAGAAATCCCGCGGATCGTGCGGCCCCGACTTAAACCACCGGGCCGAGGAACACCTCCAGGTTTTGGCCCAATTCCAGCTGGTTGGGCACCGCGTGCCGGACGTTTTGGCAAGATCGATGAAAAGGCCTATCGACTTGGCGAGATTCGCTACCTCCAGCCACCTCACCCAGCGGCTTATAACTACGCCCCAGATGATCAGCGCTTAGCTGAGCCTTTGCAGGGCAATGAATCAATAACCTTGGGCGGGCTTATCCCGCAGACACCTTGCGGCGATGCTATATCTTGGCATCTGCCCGGTTTGGTGCCGCATCTTGAGTTGGTACGGCGTTGGCAGTGGGAAACCGTAAGCCTCTCTCTTGACACCCTGACCATTGATACGGATCGGCGTGAAGCAACGCTTAGTTGGAGGGGTTGGCTTAGTGAGTCCCAGGCTACTATGGCTAACGGGATGCGGGTTTTTATTGACCATCCCCCAGGGTGCTTGGCAAGCGGCTTAGAGCCACGCTCAGGAGCGCTAAATGCGAGCACATCTTCTTCCTCCTGGGGCTCTGCAGATGGCAATTGAAGAGTCTGCTCGACAAGGTGGTCAGAGAAGTAATCTTGCCGTTATGGATAGCCTGTCTAGTCGGGAAGATATTGACAGCGGTTGGTTCGATGTCGATGGCGAGGTCATGGTTGAGGTTCCGGCGATGATCTGTGCCGCCGGCAGAGATCCAAGCACTGTGTATGCAGCGGTGGCTGCAGATACTGTTGCGCCAGAGACAGGTGCGGTTGCCGCTGGTACAGCCGATTTTGCTCATGCCCCCGTACCGGTGCTCAGTTGCAGCCAATTGAGTGGTTTAGGTTATGCGCAACGGCTCGAGAAATTGGTCGAAGCCACAGCCAGCCAGCTCAGCGACCGGATTGGTCGCCAGTACCCCGATGAGATGGTCATGCTACCAGCTTTCGGGCATCGCGTTGGTAGAGCTTGGCATGCCATTGCTGAACAAGGTTTAGGCTCGCCGGCTCAAAGGCAACTGATCAGTACTTTGCCGGAATTGTCGAAATCGCGGTGGTGGACGGTCCCGCCTGGGTTATCAACCTTCGCGGTTTTAAATATCGCAGTACGGGCAATCAGTTCAGGGGAGGTTGGCTCGATCTTGATTGCTGGTGTAGATGCCTGTGCTAGCGATTGTGTAGTTGCCGATCCTGATCTGGCAAGAATTCGCCGTAACACCTTGCAGCCATACGGTATGGCACCCGCAGATGGCGCAGGATTCGTACTACTTAGGCGATCGCGGAGAGAGTCGCATACAAGGTCTGTTACGGCCAGTAAAGCAGCACAGGGTAATGCTCCAGATGCGGCACAGTTAGCCAATTTGACTTTTGATTCAGCTGCCGGGGGGATTGCAGCCGACGAGATAGCGGTTAGAGTCCGCTGCGCTGCGCCAGTTGATGACATGTCACAAGCGGCTTCGTGGGTAGAATGCCTGGATTCCTTACTCCATTCGTTACCTGAGCGTTGGCAGGCAGAGGTCAGTTTGCTCGGTGCATTTGCCGCTGATCAGGCCCTTAGCGCTAATCTGCGTCGCAGTCTTGACGAGTTGCGCTGCCCTCCTGAGCTTGAGCGGATCTCTGCCTGGCGTGGCTTGGGTTATGCCGGAGCTGCACGGTTACCCCTTCTGTTAGGCCTCGCCATTGGTCGACTGCTCGATAGTACAAAACCGGTAGAACGCGTGCTCGCCACTTATGGTGGTGCGGGTTCAGACAGTGCCGGCGGTATTGTGCTCGAGTCACTTGCAGCTGGTCAGGAGAGCTGCTGATGCCACCTACTGTGAGTGCTAACGGCCTTACCTTGGTGCATGCCGAGTCAAAAGGGCAACTGGTAACTACAGATATCTGTAATACAACGGTTGGCAACTCGGTCATCCCTATCCCCTATGTCAATGTTGCTGAGACTGCGGATGTTACGGCTACTGCTAGCACAGTTTATGTAGAGGGCTGTCCGGTATGTGTTGAGACATCCCGGATAGAGGTTTCGCGCGGCGACGAAAGTGGCGATCAGGGTGGCATCGTATCGGGTATGCGCGAGGGCGAAGCGACTTTCCTAGCAGGCTCACCCGATGTGTTTGTTGAAGGGGTGCCGGTGGTTAGGGCCTTCGAGCAGATGGTCTCTAACACTGAAAATACCTCCTCTGCCCCGCTGCTTCAAGATTTAGGCAAACCGGCCATGGCTGATGCGTTTGACCCGGTTGCTGGTGAGCAAATGTTGCCGCTGACCGCTATAGAGATTGCCGGTGGGAGTCAAGCGCCCTTGCCGGGAGAGCTTGTCATCGACGCCGAGGATGGTAGTTGGCATAGGGTTAAGGCCTTTCGTTGGGCGGAAAATACCGGCTCGCGGTGGTTAGTAAAGGCTCATGAACTACCTCAGGGAACAGAATTTGTCCATTTGAGTCTGCTAGATGTCGATGATCGCCATGGCTTCGTGAAGGTGCCTTTGACCATCGGAGCAAAACAGCCAGTATGGTTCGAAGAGGAAACTGATAGTAGCAATCCGCAGGCGCAGAACGGCGTTTCTGAGCAAGAACTACAACCTAGTGCATTGGTGCCGGTGCTTTTGCGGCTCTACTCGCGCTCACCTGATGAGCGGCAGATGGCCGGTTGTGGATTCGGGGGGTGGATCTATCTGTTTTGGGAGCACGATGGGCAAAGGTATTTATGGCGTGAATTTTGGCTTGATGAGCATGGGATGAGCCGCGAGGTTAACTTGGCTTATGAGCATGGCGATGAGCGCCGCGCTACAGGTCAGGGTCGAGCGGTTGTTGTTATTCCGTATTATGTTGCCGGCAGTCCGGTCAAGTTAAGCGCGGTTTATTCTCCCGTGCAATGGCCTTGGGCGCGGGTGCAGGCACATGGTGGGTTACACCACGATGATCCGCGTTTGACGGTACATAGCCAAGCTTCGGCTAGTGATGCTGAGGCGAGCCAGGCAGTCGATGAGCAGCGTCTGCTAGATATTGATCTGTCAAGCTATCCAGCTTTTACCGCTAATGACTTGTCTGGCAGCAGAAATATTGGTGGCTGTGATGAGTTTGTTAATGCCGAGCCGCTCCCGGGCGAGTTTGGTCCGGTGCGAGAGGATCTGCTGCCTTACGCAGAATCTTTGCTGCCAGTGATATATCTTGATGATCCACTCGGTCAAGCGCGCTGTTTGGCTCGTGAGCAAGAGCTCCTTTGCTGCGATTTGGCTGCCTTAGTTGCTTCCCTGCAGACAGGTCGCGCGCCTCAGGAACTGATTATGGCGGCTTATGCAGATGTGCCGGATGAAGACTATGAGGTCGATCAAGAGGATGCAGATGAAGAATCTGGGAGCTCTCGGGCCGCAGAACTGCATCAGGCAGCGGCTACAATATATAGGCTGGGTTTTATTGAGAAAGAAGTTGGTTTCGGTGAGGTTCCACCCGACCGTCAACTTCTCGAAAAACTTCTGGCTGTAGAAGAGCGGGCCGAGTTGCGCCAGCGTATCGCAATTTGCCGGCGCCGACGCCTAGAGTTGCTTGCAGAAGAGCGTTATGTCAGTGCTCTAGCGGACTATCTCAATAATACTCCCCGCCGCACATTTGCTGGAATAGCAACCTTAACTGAGCACTGCAACGATTTGGCCGAGCCGGCAGCGGCAGCTGATTCCCATCTTCTTAGTGATGAGCAGATCCAGGCCGATAGCGAAGATCTGCGTCTCGCTAGAACTTTATTGCACGCCTTGCTGGTTCACCCGCAACAAGAGCAGCTCTGCAGCGAAAGGGAATTAGATAATTTTATCCGGGTGGGCGGCAGACTTCTAAGCGGGCCTGTTGGCCTTAGCAAGACGTGCCGCGGTAAGGGGGTGCCTTATAGTCGTACCTCTTTGGAGCAACAGTTAAATCAGGCACCTCCAAGCCTGCGCGAGATTGAAGGGCTAGTAAGCCTGGCCGAACAGCGCCGAGCTATAGGTCCTGTAGACGGGCTAAAGCTGCTCTGGAATTTAGCCAAGACCTTCGCGGCACCAGTTAGTTATGAGCATGAAATGCTTACCCCCATGGCTAGTCTTTACGAGCGCCTCGACCTGCCTGGCAGCGAGTTGATTGGCCCGCTTGAGCAGCAAAAGCGCCTGCTGGAGCCGGCGATGCTCGGCGAACAGCGCATTGATATGGTCCAGAGTTGGCTGGCTCAGGTTCGCAAGAGGGGTAGCGGTGCTTCAGAGTTGGCCTTTGCTGATCAGCGCTTAGAGGTGTTAGCTAGTCACGATGAGGCATATAGCGGCATGGTATCAAGAGACCGTGGCCATTCCAGGCTGTGGGTGCTAGGTAATCCGGATTTTGCCCCAGGGCAACGGATAGCTCCGGGCCAGCTCATAACAGAGTTGGTGGTGCGTCGTGAGGCGCCCACAAGATTAGCCGATGTGGCAGAAAGATTCACTCAGGGTCCGGCAGGCCAGGCTGTCAGGGGGTTTCTTGGTGTCTTAGAGATAATCAACCTGCGTAGTGCATTAGCAGAGGTAAACGGCCCAGCGGGTATTCGTCAGCTACTGAACGCTTATATTGCAACTAGCAACAGTTTGAACCTGATTATTGAGATGGCTGAGGCGTACCAGCGCCGCCGCTGGACAACTAGCCATCCGCAGGTGCGCATGTTGCGGCGGTTAGCCCGCCGTATGGCCCCAGGGGCGAATGCAGTGGGTATAGCATTGAGCATTTTCGATGGTGGTAGGGCCCTGGTAGATCGAGATTTTCTGGCAGCTGCCACTATTGGGATAGCGATATCATTAACAGTTCTGGGCACGTTGCTTGTTTATTTTAGGATGGGCGGGATATACGCAGCTTTGCTGATGATAGCTGCAAGTCTGGTTTATATTGTTTACGAAACACTGCGGGATGGACCACTAGGAGAGTTATATCGTAATGGGCCATTTACCGCTCGGGCGTTTAACGAACTTAATGCCGATCAGGGATCAGATGCGCCTGCCTATTTGTGGGTTAGACAATACGCTGAGCGTGGGCCGATGGTATTTGGCAGGTCGCGGCAGGAGCGGTGGTCGAGTTGGTGGAGAATAAACAAAGATATTAGTGAGGCCATTTTTGCTCCGCCGATAAGAGTTGAAGTCGATTATCGCCGATTCTCCTGGGTAGGTCCTAATAGAATAAGCGATATTAGTGTTGATATTGTGCTGCCAGGATTTGATTGGCGCGCTGGTGATAGTGTTGAGTTACGTTATTTGTTACGTAATAACAAAGGTAAAGTTACAGAGATATTCGATGTAACCCCGCAGCTTACTCGCTGTGAGATAATAAATCAGCGAGCGGTGAATGATTCCGGAGATGGTTTGCAGCTATCTATGGGTTTCTGCGATCTTGAATTGCCGACCCATGCCATGAGCTTGATGGTGCTTATCAGCGTAAATGGCTTGGTCGGTAGTTTCCCGGTTTCCCACTCTGATGGAACGCCGCGTTACTTGGTTGTCGCTGTTAGGGCAATAGAGTGGAGGCATATCAGATCTTATCGGGTTTTTACAGCAAGCATAGAGGAGGTGCTTGACGGTGATCTGGTTTTTGGGCTGTAGGGGGCTTCTAAAAGATGCCATTGTGAGCTATGCACTCGCTGTATTATGGCGTGCATGGAGTCGGGAAGGCTGTCATGAATGCTCCAGAGGATTATTGTCAGAGTCATCAGGAGCTAGGGTTGCGGCTAAAATAGTTGGGGCTGTGCTGCTCCTGTCGATCATTTCTTCAACTTTTATGCTTGGTGGTTGTGCGCCGCATATAAATATAAAGTTGGACGCAGCAGCCGATATTAATCCCGGTCCTCAAGGCGAGCCTTTGTCCCTGCTGCTGCGCATATACCAACTTGAGGGCAAGGAGCAATTAAGCAAGGCCTCTTATGTAGATCTGCTAGATGATGATAGTTCGGTGCTTGCAAGTAACCTGGTGGACCGCTATGAGGTAATACTACGTCCTGAAGAAAACAAAGAGGTTCGGCTGCCGATGGCAGATCAGGCAAATTATCTGGGATTAGTTGCTTTTTTTCGTGATCCTGTTACTGAGTATTGGCAGCAGATCGAAAAACTCCCTCAGCGCTTATTCGGTAAGCGTCGCAGCAAGCGTATCAAGATGATGGTTAGGGATAATTCTTTATTTTTTTATGATCGCGAGTATGACGACAAGGAACACAAGCATGGAAAGCTGGCTTCAGATTGAACGGCCATTATGGGCAGAAGGGGTATTAGTAGCTCCACAGCACTTTCAGCTGTGGGATCGTTACCAGCAGCGTGCTCAGGATTTGCGAGTCAGTGCTGGAGCACTGCATGCGCGCGGGTTACTCCACTTGAAACTTGATGATGAGGCTCTTGGTAATGGCGTACTGCGTCTTAGAGAGTGTCGTGTTGTGATGAGCGACGGCCGGGTCATCGCGTTCGATGAGCAGATTGATGGGCCGCTAGAGGTAAAGCTTGTAGATTTACCCGAAAAGGGTGGGCTGATCTACCTGGGCGTGCCCGATAACGAACGAGCACATGAAGTGCCGGGGTATCCGGAGCACTCGGAAGCGGCTATGACAGCTGGGTGGCGGTCGCGGTTCGCCACGATAGGGGATGAACACGATCCACAGCGGCGGAGGGAGGTGATGTTCGCTAGTCCCAACCTGCGATTGTTTGTCGGTCAACCACCCGCGGCTACCTGGCTGAGCTTGCCTATCGCTGAATTAGTAAGGAACGATGATAGCAGCTATATACACTCCGCTCACTTTATTCCCGCCTGTTGCCGGATAGCGGCTTCATCGGTATTAGTCAAGATGTTGACTAATACTATCGATCGTCTCCAAGCGCGAGTTGATATCCTGCGCCGCAGTCAGGCTGCTGCCGGGAGGGTGGACGATTTCGAGCCCAGCCAGATAGGCAGACTATTGTTATTACAAACCCTCCAGCCTGTGATGGCAGAGCTACGCAACCTGCAAGTTAACCCGCAAGCCCACCCATGGCACCTTTTTCTAGTGTTGATTAGGCTAGCCGCGGCATTGATGGTCTTTGATCCGGAGAGCGATCAAGACTGCGAGGAACGGAAGTTGCCCGTTTATAAGCATAATCAGCTGACTGAAGTAATGGCAGAAGCTGATTTGCTAGTCCAGCAGATGCTAGAAAGGGCCTTGCCGCGAGGAGTCGGCCGCCTTGATCTGATTGCCGAATCGCCTGCAATTTTGGTGGTGGAG
Source organism: Halorhodospira halochloris (assembly GCF_002356555.2). Classification (NCBI taxonomy): domain Bacteria; kingdom Pseudomonadati; phylum Pseudomonadota; class Gammaproteobacteria; order Chromatiales; family Ectothiorhodospiraceae; genus Halorhodospira; species Halorhodospira halochloris. Next base: position 2,067,884 of record NZ_AP017372.2, on the reverse strand, counting down.
GGGTTAAATATTGAGATTCTCGACAATAAGTCAATCTATCTAGCGGTTCGGTTGGAAGATGCACAGTCTGTGTCATGGATTGACGAGCTGCCTCGCCAAATCAAGCTTGGTTCTCGGTTTGAGATTGAACAAATAGTCGCTTCAGCACTGCCTGGCATTAAGGTTCGCCATGCCCCGCGCCCACCTAATAGGCTACCGGTGAAGAGTGGCTACGAGTACTTTCTTATCGAGCCCTCAGGCGAGTATTGGCAACGAGCTAGGGAGCATGGGTCGTTGGCGATATATTTACCTTTGGCACTGCAGGCAGCACGATTGGATATTGTTGCAGTGGGTGATAGGTAGCTTGTAGAGGCTACTTTAGGGTCAAGAGCAGGGAAAGCAAATGAAGACAGCGAAATGGATTATTCGTTTGTTGCCATGGGCGGTACAGCTTTGGCAATTATTAAATGGCACACACAATGAGTCTCCCGGCGATGTTGCTAAGAGTGCGGAAAATGAGCCGAAAGGCAGCACTCTTGTAGGGTTATCTAGCGATATTCTCTCCGGCTTAGCGATGCTTAGGGTAGGCTTTTACGGCAACCAACCACTTAGCGATATGCGCGATAAGCTACTCTCTAGTCTAGATGATTTCAGTCAGCGGGGTATCGCGCAAGGCTGGCCGAAAGCTGTTATTGATACAGCCCGTTATGCACTTGTTGCTTATATAGATGAGGCAGTTCTTGCCTCAAATAGACAGGATAAAAAAGATTGGATGGCGTGGCCTTTACAACTGGAGCTTTTCGCAGAGCAGACCGCGGGAGAGAAATTCTTCGCATGTCTGGATGAGTTAAGGCGCGACCCTCAGCGTAATATTGATTTGCTAGAACTATTCTATGTATGTCTGAGGTTGGGGTTTAAGGGAGCCTATAGTCTGCGCGCTGATGATCAGCTCAAGATCTTGGAAAAGGAGCTGCTCAATGAAATAGAGTTAATTAGAGGTGCTCCTAAAGAGAATTTGTCAGTTACCTCGTCGCAGACCGCAGCTTCTAGCTATGCCATTATTAGTTTGCCTTATTGGGTAATAGTCGCATTCACCGTAACCTCTTTAACCTTGTCTTATTTCTTCTTCCAGGGGTATGCCGAGAAAAATGTGACCCAGGTTGCTGATATAGACATTAATCGGAGCAAGGCTATATCGAGGATCTATCTGGATGTTGCCTGAAGTATAATTAGTAGTGCCGGCATTTTCTTTAAAAATAAATGGAAAGGAATCCTAAAGTGCCCCTGTTGTTCCTATTAAAGATATTATATTCACCTGCCATGCTTGTTGTTTGGGCGTCTCTTGTGTTGGCTGTATTAATGTGGCTTATCAGTAGTCACCTGTTGGGTTTAAGTGTTTTGGTCAGTTGGTGCGTGAGCTTGTTATGGCCACTTAGCGGAACGGTTCTAGTCTTTTTGATGTACTTTCGTCGGCGTTCGCGTATCAAGCGGCTAAGCCCCCTGGCTAGTGGTGCCGATGAGCACCGTTTAACACTCATGAAGGATTCTATCAATAGTGGTGTCCGAGCTATTCAACGAGCACGGGGCAATAGTGAAAAGAGTAAGAAGGGCCTAGATAAACTACCTTGGTATCTGGTTATTGGTGAAACCTCTTCGGGTAAGAGTCAATTTCTGCGCAACTCTGGGCTTAACTTTCCGCATGGTGAGCCGCGGACGACTATTGAGCGTGACACTGAATCGGCTTCTTGGTGTGACTGGTGGTTATCTGAAAGTGCGGCTTTCATAGATACAAGCGGTCGCTTGATTGATGGCGAGGATAGTCGCGGGGAGTGGGCTACTTTACTGCAGCAGCTAAAGCAGTGGCGCCCACGTAAACCCCTTAATGGCGTACTAGTAGTTGTCTCTGTGGGTGATTTGTTGCGTTCAAATGAAGAAGCGCTAAACCGCAAAGCAATGCTGATCAGGGAGCGGCTCGATGATTTACGCCGCGAGATCCGGTTACGTGTGCCGGTATTTTTGGTTTTTACTCAGGCTGATCAGATACTTGGGTTTGATGATTTTTTTGCGGATTTGAATGCCGAGCAACGTAATCAGTTTTGGGGAATTGAGATTGCGGGGGGCACAGAGAATTTTAATAAGCAGTTACAGGAACTTTTAGATCGAATTGCTTCGCTGCGAATAAAAAAAGTCGCCAAACACCAGGATTTGAGTGGCAGGGTGCTTGCCTTTGAGTTTCCAGAGCAATTGAGCAGATTTGGGCATAAGTTGGGTAAATTCGTGGGGCTTTTGACAGGGAATGGCTACTATCGCAAGCCTCCGTGTCTTGAAGGCATGTACCTTACTAGCTCAAAGGTAACCTCCCAGGCTTTAAGTCGCTTTAGTAACGGTTGCTCACAATCATACTTTATCAAAGGGTTTCTCAATGAGAGAGTATTGCCTCTTGCGGAGCGAGTTGTTCCTGAAGCGCACAGGCAAATTCTTCAGTATGGATCAAAATGCATTTTCACTGTCGGGGCGTTGGTTTTGTTAATCATCTCCATAGCTGGATTCGCCGAATCTGCTAAGTTTGAAGTCGATCTAGCTGAGCGGACCGGCGCTCAAATAGCTACAGCCCATGCGGCTCTAAATCATCCCTCTAGTTCGAACCAGGAGCGATTCCAAGCGCTTGAGGGTTTGCATGATAATTGGTTGGTGCTGCGCGAGCGTTCAAATGTGTCCGCCTTGAGTAGGGCCATGAGCATCAATACCTCCCGTCTGCAACTCAAGAAGCTTGAGCCTCTGATGAGCAAGTTGGTCCGTGAGGCAGTGCTTGAAGAGGCGCGAGCTGGCCTAACTCTAGAGCTTTTGAGTTACCATCGCAGTTGGAGTGATTTGAACAGTATCGATAGGGAAATACTGCGTCCAGATTATTACGAAGCATTAGCAGTTTATCGGATGCTAACCACCGACCCAGATCGCCTTGATCCTGAAAAGGCAGGGCGGGTTTTGGCTAAGATTTGGTTGCGCAATCAGCACCGAGATATAAGTGGCTCGCAAGCAAAAGCAGTCACTCATAGCTTGGAACTGATTCTTGATATGTCTGGGCCATATTCCAATCTTGATCACGATTTGGTTGAGAAGTTTCGCCAGGATTTAGCCTTCAAAGCGGATGCACGTGTTATTTATGAGCGCGTGTTAGCTAAGGCGAAGAGCAACCTTCAGGATCTATCATTAAATGATCTGCTAAGTGGCCGTGATAGAGATCTCTTGCGAGCACCTATAGACGGAGGGGTAGTTAGCGGGGCATTCAGCGGAGATGCATGGGAAGGATTTGTTCTCGAGCACGTAGAGCGCCTGCTAAGCGTGGAGAATCAGTCCGATTGGGTTGTGGCAAGCCTGGATGCTAATGCTTCTAGTGCTGGTCTTATTAAGCAAGATCTTATTGATGAGATTGAGAGGCAATATATAGAGGATTTTGTTTCTAGCTGGTTGAATTTTATCTCTTCACTGAGGCCCGCCGGCTTTGACTCACTGCATGATTCCACTCGCCGGTTGGATCGCCTTGCAGGTTCTGATGGTGTGCTGGCGGCATTATTTGCCGCTATATACGATCATATGTCGCACCATGATGGTAATGACATGATCCAGATGGCCACGGAAACGGTTGGTCTTAGTAGTGTTGGTCGGCTACAAAGGGATAGACGTGGCGCGGAGTTGCTAGAGTTGCTGCGGGTTGATGATGCTAAAGTCGGTTTACCGAGGTTGCTGTTGGGATATTCAAAAACCTTGGTGGCTTTACAGGCAGAGACGGAAAATCTGGCTTTTTCTTCCAATCAAGGGCGCGCGAGCAAGGAATATGCTGCCGACGTCCTAGGAGGTACAGACAAATCTATTGCCTTGCAAGCTGCTTTTCTCGCTGTTGACAGGGCGTTGATGGATTTGTCGCATGAGTTGCGGGTTGCGTTACAGCCACTCTTGAAGGCGCCCTTACAAAGTAGCTGGGAACAGATACTCCTTGCTTCTCGTGGCTATATTAATTCGCTCTGGCAAGAAGATGTCCTCAATTTTTATCGTGCTTCACTTGCTGGACGTTTCCCCTTAAGCGGCGCAGGTAGAGATGCTGCTGTTGGAGACTTTGAAAACTTTTTTCGCGGGAGTGACGGGATTTTTTGGCTATTCGTTGAGGAGCGGTTGACTCCCTTTTTAGTACGTCGTGGTGGTCGTTGGCAAGAGAAAGTTTGGCAAGGTAGTGGGCTAGGTGTGCAGCCAGCCTTCCTGGCTGTGATTAACAAAAGCGAGCAGATCACTCAGTCCCTTTTCGGCGATGCAAATCATATAAACCTCAGCTTTCATGTGGCTGCACAACCAAATCCCGACTTGGTTGACATGCGCATGAATGTTAATGGCTACGGGCTGCGTTATCGCAATGAGTCTGAACGTTGGCACTCATTTACATGGTCGGGGAGTAGTAGCTCCGGTGCCCGTGTGGCAGCGACATCAGGTGTAACTGGAGGATCAACTCAGCTGCGTGCATCTGGTGATTGGGCTCTGTTGCGATTGCTGCAGGGTGCCGACCAGATGCATCAGGAAAATTCGGCAGAGTTTATTGCCGAATGGGATTTGCACAAGGGTGCCGATAAGCAGCACCAGCCGCTTGCCCTGCATATTCGTGCAGAACGCAGCTCCCCGATTCTTGCTTGGCAGGATTGGTCGGATTTCAACCTCCCTAATCGGGTGACATTTTAGGTAGACGTTTCAGATGAGGTTTTGAGAAGCTCTAACGGGGAACCCATAAAACTTGTTATCGCCCCGGTGTGGAGGGAGCCGTGAATTCATCCCTGAAGGCTGCATGGCGCGACCCCTAGCACTAAGGCCTCCACACCGGGGCGATAACAACCTGAGGGAGTTTTTAGAGACACCCTATATGGGGGGTCCCAAACTGAGGAGAATGCGTGGCATGGAAGCTTTAAATCAATTTGAAAATATGGCAACCCCGGATCAGTCTAGTGAAGACTTTGGATCAATTGATCACCCGCTGGGGCTGCCAAGAAGTGTGCTGCTGGACTTACCCAGCGATATTAGAACTGGCGAGGCTGATCAGCAAAGCTCTGATCCGAAATACGGGATTAGGTTTGCACGTCTGAGTGACGAAGTTCAGAAGTTGGGTAGCACCGATTTTGATCTAATTAGCCGCCTTTCGGTCGAGTTGCTAGAGGTCGAAGGCAAGGATCTGCGTGTGCTTGGCTTTTTGTGCCTAAGCGAACTGCATGAGCGGGGTATAAGCGGTTTTGCTGTTGCCCTTGAGGCTGTTGCTGGAATTATAGAGGAGCATTCCGAAGCTCTGTTTCCGCGCCGTGAGCAGGGCAGGCGTAGTGCCATCGAATGGCTGAACAATCAACGTATCGTTGCATTTGTAAAACGCTACTCAGCTGATTGTGCCATAACCGATCTTGAGCGGGCTCTTAATCAGCTCGATAGGCTGGATGTTGCACTGGGGCTCTTGTTTGCTGAACCTCCCGCTTTGCGTAATTTGCGTGAATTTATGCAGGTTAATTTGCGGGAGCGCCAAGCAACAAATCAGCATCAGCAAAGTGTAGCGGAAGGATCAGCTGACTACCTGGTTTCCTCAGACAGTGCGAGATCTGGTGCTCCTAACAAGGGCTCGAGCCCCGATAGAGACAAGAATGGCTTAGCCGGTGTGGCCGCAGAGAGTAAGGTCACAAGTGAACGTGACCTGTCTAAACATTTGCGCAGCGTGCTTGACTATCTGCGTTCTGAAAATGATCTGATGCGCATGGTTGCCTTATCACGTTGCTGGAAATGGGCTGGATTGCTTTTTGTAACAGTTAAATATGGCAGGATCGGTGTTGAACCGCCACGTGGCCAAGCAATTCGATCAATAAAGAATAAACTCCAGCAAGGCAACAATTGGCATGAGGTGATAGCAGCCTGTGAAAGCGCTTTCTTAGAGCCCGGTGGGCACCTGTGTTTAGATATTCAGGTTTGGGAGGAAAGGGCGGCAATGGAGCTTGGTATGGACTATCTAGCTAAGCGAATCCGTAGCGAGACAAAGGAATTGATAGAAAGAATACCTGAGTTGCCGGGTTTAAGTTTTGTCGATGGCAGCCCGCTGCTGTCAGCAGAGAATCGCGACTGGATTAACGCTCTGGTAAATGGCGATGACGAAGATGGTAATAAAATATGTAACCCAAACGTAGCGGTGCCGAGAAAAAGCTTTAAAGAATATATAAGTGAGGCGAAAAATGCGCTGTCATTAAGAGATTTAGAGGGTGAAATTACCTCGAATTCTTATAACAGGGGTTTGGAAGGGAGGGCGCATGGTGGTCATGGGTCGACATATTGTTTTAGCAAAGATCAAGCCAAAGTTAGTGTGGAGTTTATTATAGATTTGTAGTAAAAATGAGTTGTAAATGGTTGTTAGGTTGTGGTATAAAATCTATGTTCCGCTAAGGATGAGCGCAGAGGAGATAAGGCATGGGAAGCTACCAGCAAGAAGTTCCAAAATCACGAGTTAATATCACAGTTGATGTCCAAACTGGAGGGGCCAAAAAAACTCTTGAGCTCCCCCTTAAGATGCTTCTTATCGGTGACTATAGCAATGGTAAAGGCCAGGGCAGGATTGCTGAGCGAGAGCGGATAAGTGTTGATAGACATAACCTAGATGCTGTTTTGGCCGGGCTGAGCCCCCGCTTACAAGTACTGGTTGATAATACGTTCACGAAAGATGGTAGTCAGATACCTGTAGATATCACTTTTGATAGCTACAAATCATTCAGTCCTGAAGAGGTAGCTAGACAAATCCCTCAAGTGGATAACCTTTTGGCTATGCGCAATCTACTCAAGGATTTGCGTTCGAATGTGCTGGATAACGCTAAGTTTCGGCGCGAGCTAGAGAGAATAGTTGGCAACCATGAAGAGTTGACCAGGGTGCGTGGTGAGCTACAAGAGTTAGCGCCGCTCAATGCTGAGGTGGAACCAGATACCACCCAAGTAAGTGAATAGGCCCTTCAGTTTCAGGAAATAACTAATACAGCTCGGAGCCTATAAAATTCCACGGAGCCTTTAGTAGCGCCGGTGTAGAGGTTTTGGTGGCTGGGGCTAACGCATGGAGCCTCCAGGGATGGATTCACTGTCTTCTGAAAACCGGAGCAGCTAAATGGCTCCCGGGGGGAGGTTAGAGGCTCCCAGCTGGTAACTTGGAATGAAAACATATCAGGAGTAACAGCATGAGCATGGAAGCGGGAGCGGCAGTGGCAGAGCAACAGGCCAGTTACACGAGATTGTGCGAACTGGCAGCAGTAGAGCCAATAAGTACGGCTCTGGATATTGATACCTTCAAAGACGCAACGCTAATGGCAGATATACCCTTCGAAAATCGATTGGCTGCAGCGTTGCAGGTTTTTCTTGATCTGGCAGGAAAAAGTGAATCTCCAGTAGAACGCATTGATAAAGCATTACTTGATGAGTATATAGCACGTATTGATTTGGCTGTTAGCGAACAGCTAGACGAGGTGTTCCATAGTTCACTGTTTCAGAAGATAGAGTCTGCATGGCGTAGCTTGCGGTTCCTTGTTGAGCGAAGTGATCCAAAAGCTAATGTTAAGCTGGAACTGCTAGATTTATCCAAAGAAGATCTTGCTGAAGAGTTGGAAGATGTCACGGATATAACTCAGTCAGGTTTGTACCAGCACGTTTATGTCCAGGAATATGATACTCCTGGTGGAGAGCCGGTGGCGGCAATGATCTCAAATTATGAAATAGATTGTTCTGCGGCCGATATAACACTCATAAGTGAAATATCCAGAATAGCCGCAGCAGCCCACTGCCCATTCATTGCGGCGGCGGGAACTTCATTTTTTGGTAAAGATTCAATAGATGAGGTTATTAAGATACCAGACGTTGGGAGTTATCTTGATAAGGCAGAGTATGGAAGGTGGCGTGGGTTTCGAGAAACCGAAGATGCACGTTACGTTGGGTTGACCCTACCAAGGTTTTTATTACGTTTGCCATATGGAGAAGATAACCCGGTTAGGTCGTTTGATTATACTGAGACGGTTACTGGAATAGACCACGAAAAGTATCTTTGGGGTAATGCTAGTTTCGCTTTTGCTTCAAACATGGCTCGTTCATTTAAAGATCACGGCTGGACTGTGAATATTCGTGGGCCAGAGGCTGGGGGAAGGTTGGACAGAATGCCTTTGCACTGCTTCGATCTCGGTCGTGGTACGCAGGTAAAAACTCCTACCGAAACACTTATCTCGGAAAACAAGGAGCTGGATCTGGCCAATGAAGGGTTTATTCCGCTGAGTTTTTATAAAAACAGTGATCATGCCTGCTTTTTCTCGGCCAACTCAACGCAGAAGCCAGTGCAGTACTCAGATGGCTTGGCTACAGCTAACGCTCGGATAAACTCACGGTTACCCTATATATTTTTGGTGTCTCGCCTGGCTCATTATTTAAAGGTGCTGCAGCGTGAGAATATTGGGACATCAAAGAGCAGACAGGATCTTGAGCAAGAGTTGAATGATTGGCTGCAAACGCTTGTGACCAAGATGCAAAACCCAGATCCCACGCTAGTGGCTACCAGGCCCCTGCGTGAGGGTGTAGTTAATGTAGAGGAGGTGCCCGACAACCCAGGATATTTTCGCGTCAGTATGTCAGTAATGCCCCATTTTCAGATTGAGGGTATCGACCTGAAGCTTTCGTTGGTTTCTCAAATGCCGGCGTAAATGTTGGTATTGATAAAAGGGGGTTAAGTGCAAGTTGCGTAACCTATGTGATGTGCAAATATTGTCCAATAACAACTAATTAGTTAAAAAAAGGAGACATGGATGGCTATTCCTGCATATATGTGGTTAAAAGATGACCAAGGGAATGAGATTGAGGGTTCTGTTAGCGTTGCCGAGCGAGAAGGAAGCATAGAGGTGCTTGGTTTTGAGCACGAATTGCGTATCCCTACAGACAATGACACGGGTGCATTGACTGGTACGCGCAAGCATGAGCCTTTTGTGCTGACAAAGTCATACGACGCCTCTTCGCCCTACCTATATAAGGCATGCAGTAAAGGCCAAACTTTAGAAGAGCTTGTCCTAAGTTGGTATCAAATTGACGAAACAGGTAACGAGAAGGAGTATTTTAGACACACTCTGCATGACGTGAAGATAACCTCGGTTAAGCCAGTTATGCACAATGTAAAAGAGTTAGATAAAGAACGTTTTCCACATATGGAGCAAGTGTCGATGCGTTATGCCAGAATAACCTGGGCGTATATCGAAGGAAACATAGAGTTCTCTGACTCGTGGACTGAGGGGCGCTAATTAAATATTAACCTGTTGTAATTGCTGGACTAGGGGCAGAGATTGCTTTTGCCCCTAGTTAAGCATCTAAAAGAGGACAGAATAATGCCTGGGGCAGGATTGCTCGATATCGTTCAAGGAAGAGTCTCTTTACAGGGATGTTCTGGACAGCAAATTAATTGGCATAATTTTAAATCGTGTGAATCGCTTCGTTTGAGCGTTGCAGAACATATTAGATTGCTTCTTTCTGCGCGCAAAGGGTGCCTGTCTCACATTCCAGGCTACGGCGTTAAGGACTTATCTGCATTTGGCTCTGATGTTGAGTATCAATCAGCTCGCTTAGCTGCCGATATAAAAAAATATATTTTGGATTTTGAGCCCAGAGTAATTTCAGCAAATATTAAAGTGCAGCCTCCCAGTCAGCAGGGTAGCCACGTATTGGCATTAATAGTAAATGCTAAGTTGAAAGGTTTAGGCGAGGCTGCCCTTGATTTAGAAATGTGCTTTGCAGTTCAAGGTGATGGGACTATTTCTTTATGGAGGTAGAACAGCATGGCCATGCTCCGCGCTTTTCAAGGTGAGATGAGGCGCTTAAATGAAGGAGGTGAGGAGTTTGCGCGTTGCTTCCCTGAGCAGGGTAAAATGCTCAGTTTATCCCAAGTAAACGATCGCGACCCTTATGTAGAAAGACTGCTTGAGGGGGTTGCTTATCTTACTGCTGGGGTGCGCCAAGAGCTTAAGCACTCTATTGCAGGACTACATGAGCAACTCCTGGAGTCTGTCTGTCCGCAGCTTATAGACCCCTATCCTAGTACGGTAACACTTGAATTGGGTCTGGATGAAAATAGAATTGAGGGAGCTGATATAGCTGCGGGGACCCATTTTTATTCCCAGCCAGTTGGCAATGAGTCGCTAAGCCTGCCATTTGCCGCGCAGCGTTCTATTGCTTTGCGGGCATTCAAGCTTGAGGATTTCCAATGGGTCTCTCACTACGGCGGTGGCAGTCAGCTGCGGTTCAAACTAACCGGTAGCGCCGCTGCTTTCAGGGACAAGCATGCCCTTTCACCGTTGTTGCTGTGGATTGATGATGAGTCAGGGCAGGGCTATGCCATGCGTGAAGCCTTGCTCAGGAGAGTGGACGATGTTGAAGTGCGCTTATCAGGTGCAGAGTTATCCGCCAGCGTGTTGCGATTAAAAGATAGTATTTATTTTGAGTCGGCTTTCCCATTGTCATGCAGCGATTTGTTCGGGGTCTCTTTGCCCGGCAGTCAAGCCCTTGAAAGGTTACAGGCATATTTTTTGGCCCGCGAGCAACTGCTTTTTGTTAATTTGTGTGGGTTGGATCAATTAGACCTGCCGGATCAACTAAACTCCCTAGATATTATATTCCACCTGGCGTTTCCTGCCCCCGGAGTTGAACAATCATCCCGGAGCGTGTTGCGCTACGGCTGTGTGCCTGCGATTAATCTAAATAGGGGCTGGGCCGATCCTGTGCGTTTGCAGGCCGGTGCAGATGAGTGTCTTGTTAGAAGTCAAACAGACGGGCCAGACAGTCGGGTTGTACATCGGGTTTTGCAGGTAGAGGGGAGGAGTACCCATAGTGGAGAAAGCCAATCCTACTCGGCCCTTTCAACATGGGGAGTTGATGGCATCACAGGAGGGTTATACCGAGTTGTAAGGCCGGATAAGGGGAGCGCCGGCCGGGGCGATCCAGAAATACGTCTCGATCCGGCCAGCGCCAAACAAGAGCAGACTCTATCTATCGATGTACTCTACTCAAACGGCGACCTGCCGCGCTTACATCTGTCGAAAGGCAACATTGATGTCTGCTCAGGTGAGGTACCAGAAGGCGTTACGGTAAATAATTTGCATAGGCCGCGTGCGTTCAGGCCAGCCCCGGTAGAGACGGCGCAGACTCAGCTCTTAAATTGCCTGTTGCGCTGCGACATAGAGAGGCTTGCCGATAAACAGTTTATGCGCACCTTGCTGTTTGCTGTTGCCAACGCTGCTCACAGCCAAGTACCGGTTGCGGTGCGGGCAATAGGTGATATCGATTGGCAAAGCACTACTCGCTGGCGCAAGGGTGTCATTGAGCAGGGCATCAAGGTAAGGATGCCTATCGATACTAGACATATTCCAGATAGAGGGGAGGCCTGCCTGTTGGCTGAGCTTATTCACGGCGTCTTGCTTGAATGGGCACCGCTAGATCGATTTGTTGAGCTGGTTTTGGTATTTGAGCCTAGCGGTGAGGAAGAGCAATGGACAAATTGCCTTTAGCCCTGCAGCGACTCGTTTCTAGAGGTTATGATTTCTCGTTACGGCAAGCAGTTATGCTGCTGGAGAGCTTCAACGATGAAGATTCGCTGCGCTATGTTATCCGGCCTAGCAGTGAACTGAGTTTTCCCGCAGGTGAGATTAGGCGCTGTTGGATAGATGAGGACGGGCTTTGGATAATTGAGGCCAATGTCTTAGCGCTAGCCGGCGGTGGTTCGCCTTTACCGCACTACTGGATTGAAAGGGCTGCAGCTGAAGATCGCAGTGGCGAGAGTTTGCGGGCGCTGCTTAACTTAATCAACGGTTCTGTATATTCAGTTCTAGTCGATTGTTGGCGGCATGTTGAGCAGATAGCGCATCCTCATGGTTGGGTAGATTCCTGGCGCAGTTTAACGGTTACTTCACGGTCGCATGATGGACTGGGGCTTGTTCCCGATCTTTATTGCCGACTCCGGTCTGGCAAATATGCCCTGCAGAGCCTCGTGCAAAGGGTCAGTGGAACAATGGCAGTGGCAGTATCAGATAGAGTTCATACATGGGTCGGAGTAGACAGCGCCGAACCCACAGAGCAGGGGTGCTTGGGAGGTAGCACTGGCCTTAAAGTGGGCGAGGATTTTTGCCTAGGCGGGCAGACGGTTGTCGCGGGAGGGATGACGAAGATAGTCATAGGGCCGTTACAACACCTTGATGCTGTTGAGTTAAGCCCGGGCAGTGCAAGAGGTGAAGCATTAAAAAGATTAGTTGGACTTTATCTAGGACAGCGTAATCAGGCCCAAATCGAGCTTTTAATCGCCCCTGGTGAACGCGACACATGGGTAATGGGCGCAGATAAGTGGCGTCTAGGATGCTCAACCTGGCTTGCGGGCAACGCGGAGCGAGAAAGCTCTTTGCTCTTTTCAATAACCACTGAATAGGAATTGGACAATGGAATCCATGGAGCGGATTACTTCAGCTAACCCTTCGGCTCAACAGCAGGTTGCCAGTCTGCAGCCGTCATTATTTGCTTTGCTAACCAAACGCCACCCAAATCGCTTGTTCAGAATTGGTTTGCCTGGAATTGACAGTGAAATCATTGAGGTAGAGACGGTTGAGGGTGTGGAGCAGGTAGGAGATGACTATAGCTACACTGTGCGCATTTCAAGCGATCACTTGCTCGATCGTTCAAACTGGATGGCTGCTACAGTCAGCTTGGCTTTGTCGCTAGAGCCTAACCCGCATGTCATTCATGGTATTATATTCGCAGTCGAAGATGTTGCCCATCCAACAGCTTTAACCTCTCTTGTCATAAAAATCCGCTCCCCGTTGGCACTTTTGGAGCTATCTCGCCATCAACGGGTATGGCGCAATATCAGCGCTGCGGACGCAGCATACGGGGTTCTCACTGAATTGCTGCCAGCAAACACCTCGGTGTCGCTCGAGGTTCAGGGCTCGCACGAGAAACAGGCGATTCTGCTCCAGGGCCAGGAGAGTGACTTGGAGTTTATCCAGCGGATACTCTCGCGCGCTGGGCTATTTATGTTGCTCAGACATCGGCAAAGCCTTACCGAAGTGGTGATCAGTGACTCTCTACAGGGAAGTAGCAGTTCAAGTTTGGAGCTCGATTACGTTCCGCAAAGCGGGCAGGTGCGGTCTCCTGGAACTATTTTCGGCCTCCGCAGCTGGACCGAACTGAAGCCTAGGCAAGTTGCAATAGCTGGCTTTGACCCGCAATTTCCAGCCCAATCGCAGGCGGCCGTGGCTAGTAGCGCATTAACTGACCCCCTTGTGCAGTCGCAGCCGGCTAGTAGATGGGGTGAGGTGGAGCGCTTTGGTGAGTGTGGCGGTGGCAGAGAGTCCCACGAGAAACTTGCGCAGGTCTATCAGCGTGCCTTTGATGCCCAACGCGGCGGCATAGAAATAGATACCGAGAACAGGTTAACGCCTGGCCAAATCGTTCGTATTAACAACCATCCTAACCACGCTTTAAATAGTGCCTATTTTGTTATCAGCGCCAACCACCAAGGGGATCAGGCGGCAGCTATTCGAGGGGGTCCGGGAAAAGAAAGAGCCAGCTATATTTGCCGGGCGAGGCTGTTATCTGTCGCCCTTGAGTACGCCGATCTGCCCAAGAACAGATTAGCTGCCAGCGGCCTAATGGTAGCCGAGCTTGAAGGCTCTAACCCTAGTCAAGCTTATATTGATGAGGAAGGATCTTACCGGGCACGTCTGGCTATGGACCAGGGGGACTCTCCGCCTGGCCAGGCAACGCCACCACTGCGCTTGCTCCAGCCTTATGGTGGTAGAAGCTACGGTTGGCATTGGCCAATGTTGCCCCATACAAAGGTCGCGGTGGCGGGGCTTGATGGCGATCTTGAGAGGCCGATAATGCTCGGTGCACTGGGCAATCAACATCAACCTTTGCCGGTCAATTCCGCCAATCCAGACCAACATGTGCTGCGCACACCGGCAGGTCATGAGTTGGTATTCGATGATCGTGATGGTGCTGAGTCGCTCTCCTTAACTGCTGCTCAAAAGTCCGGTGAGCTGCGCATGGAGGCTGGTCGGCAAGATTGTGATGCTCGAGTAAGCTTAAGTTCGGCGCAAGGGGCTCTAGAAATAAACAGTGGCGGTAACTTTAACATCGCCTGTGGCGGCAATCGGCTAGTTGAGGTTGCAGCCGATTGTTCCACCCAGGTGGGTGGTGATTGGACTATAGCGGTTGACGAAGGGGAGATAAGATGGAGCGCTGGGGCTAATCTAAGCTTAAGTGCCGAACAGGGCGATTTATGGTGTAGCGCTGAGAACGCAAACGCGCAGATTGATGCAGGAGAGTCGCTGAACTTGAGCAGCGGTCAAGGGATGCTGCTTAAAACTCGTCATGGTGATGCTACGGTGGTTGCTGAGGCGGGATGCTTAGCCGTTGGCTCGCATGGGGATATCGAAATCATCAGTAATGGGGGTGGCAAAATAGCAATAGGCAGCGATTTTGGCATAAGAATTGATGGCGATGGTGATGTGGTGATTGAGGGGGAAAACATCTCCCTGGAAGCCAAAAAAATCTCCTTGCGGGCTAGCGAGATAACCGAAAATTAAGCGGGAATATCGAGTTGCAGTTGGGTGCCTCCAGGGTGGGTCTTGGAGGCCACCAGATGTGGTGATCATGGTGTCAGAGATGGCGCCATGAAGCCTCCAGGGATGGATCCGCGGCGTCCACACCGGGCAGCAAAATGGTTACTGGGGAGTATTTAGAGGCTCCACGTCGCAAAAGCGACTGCGTTGGATATTCCCTTGATTTTTCCTAAGGATAAGCTGATGAGCGATAATTTAGAACAGAGCAAAATATGGGCACGGGTCGAGGTTGCAGGTATCGTGTTGCAAATTACTGCCATAGATGGTGAAGAGAAGCTTTCTGCTCCGTTTCGTTTTGATTTTTCCGGCCCCCTTGATGGAGAGTGCTCACGCCTATGGCAATCCAATCTCATAGTTGGGAATGTTGCGAAATTAAGCTGGGCTAATGGCGGTTGGGCTCCTCGCGAAGTGTCTGGTGTAGTTACCAGCTGGTCGTCAGGGGACTGTCCGGTGAGTGGCGAGAGGCGATTTACAGGTCGGATCGAGCCATGTATTAATCAACTCAACTGGAACCACTCGACAAGACTCTATTCCCGGATAGAAAAGCGAGAACTAGTTGCTCAATTGCTAGCCAAGGTAGGTTACGACGAGGATGATTTTGACTGGCGTGTAGGGTCGTCGACTGGTCAGCGGGGCTTTATTCTGCAGGCGGCAGAGAGCGATTATGCGCTCTTGCAACGCATCCTGGCGCGAGAAGGTATCTATTACACTTGGATAGATGGCCCTACAGAGAGGCCTATATTTGTCGATGACTCTAGCGCATTACCTGGCTTGCAATTGCGCCCAAATTCCTGCGATAACCAGTTAAAGGTGGCGCCAGGCAATACGCTTGGTCATCAACACGGTTATGGCTTATCCGGATACCGCATCCGGGAAAAGTTAGTAGAACAACCCTTTGTCTCGGCTGCCAAAGCACATAGATACACAGATGCCGGTTTTGACATAGAACGCTTGCAGCGCATCTATTCCGAGCGTAGCACTGGGCAGCAGTATCGGTTTTTTGCTTGGGGATATTGCTCAGCTTTACGAGCTGGTGTTTGTGTCAACGTTAGTGATCTAGCTGCCGGCGGAGATGACTTTGTGAGCCGTTATGAAGGTCGGCATTTGATAGTCTCCGCCCGTCATCGACTGCGCCGGGGCTCTAATGGTCAGGAGTTCTGGGTTGAAATAGAGAGCATGCCGGAACTGCTCGGCAGCAAGTTGCTGCGTTATCGTCCCGAACTGCCTGCCACGCAGGTGCGCCCTCTGGTGATGAGCGCTCAGGTAGCCAACTCTGGGCACGGCGCAGGGCGTGCTCAGACTGCGGCAGCCGGAATGGCTAGAGTGGAGGCAGTGGTCGCCGAAGAGGGCTTTGCGCCGATATCGGATCCAGTGCAGCGCCTTCAGCCTTTTGCCTCCCCGGCAGTACATGGTGCCGGGTGGTATACACCGCTGAGCGGGGGAAACCGCGTTTTGGTCTCCTGCTTTGATCACGATCCTGATTTGCCGGTAATACTCGGAGTGTTGCCGCAGGCAAGGGAAAAGCCGTTGGCCCCACCTTTCAAATGTCATGACGGTGGTGTGCAGACTCGCACCGGTCAAGGTTTACTGGTCGAGGGAGCCGGCAGTTGTGCAGCTGATGGTTCGCGGATATCTCTGCACAGTCCTGGCCTAGCGAGCCTTTTGGATATCAAGCTGGGCCAGTCGCGCTCTGCCGATATGGTCCGCCTCGCCTGTGCCGAAGGGCCTATAGAGCTGGATTGCCAAGCGCAGGCACAGGAGATCGCTGCAGGCCAGAGGTCTGAGGCGGTTGCAGCTAATGATCGTCTAGAAGTGGCCAATGGGTGCGCAAGCTTCGACTCTGCTGCCAATATCAGTGTTCGAGCTGGGGGATCCGCAGTGGTAGGCTCAAGCGAGAGCTTAAATTGTTCAGCTGGTGGCAATGTTGAATTTAATGCTAAGGCCGGTATGGCTATAACTGCAGGGTATGATCTGGAGTTGGGCTCAGCTGGCAAAGGGATTGAAGTTCAGGTGGATCAAGGAAGATTTTCGCTCCAGGCCCAAGAGAGTTTGGATGTCTCGAGCTTGAATGGGATGGTGAGCTTTGCCAATGGCGCCAATTCAGCCGGAGTAGCTGTGTCTGCCCAGGGTTCTGTGCAAATTTGGGGCAACAGCATAACCATAGCAGCTGATCAAAATATCTCGCTTACCGGCGATGTCGAATACAGCAGCTAACAAATGCCCCTGTAGGGTGCCTCTAAAACTTCGCCAGCGCCACTCATCCGCTCCGGTGTGGAGGACGCCGTGAATCCATCCTTGGAGGCTTCATGGCGCCATCCCTGGCGCCAAGACCTCCACACCGGGGCGGATGAGTGGCGCTGGCGAAGTTTTAGAGGTTCCCTGTAATGCAGATGCTCTAATAATGGCAGGGCCAAGTAAGTACTTTGGGTTAATCTTCAAAATCGCCGTAGCCGGTGCGAATAAATTCCTCATTATCGCAGCCAGGGCACTTCGGGATAGCCTCAGGGCGGGAAAAGCTCAGTTCGCGGCCGCAGGAGAAGCACTGCAAGGTGCCTGGCCCAGCAACCTCACCACTGTGATATACACTTGGTTCGCCGGTGGTAGTGAACCCTTGCAACTCCAGTTTGGTGCGATCAGCGATGGATGAGAAGGCCTCCCATAGCCAGCTCTCAAGCATTTGCAGATCCATGCGCAGCCAGTCACCTAGATGTGGATCATCATCACTGCTTTGAGCGAGCCAAGCACCGGCTTCTTCAGCATCTCGGCGCAGATAGTGCTCTACCTGGTTAGCCTCTTCGTGAGTTAACTCACCATTGTTAATGCACTCTTGTTTGGCATGGCTTAACGCCTCGCTGAGGGAGGGGACGTGCTCCTCAGCTTCTGCGAATATCTTTCTGACCCTATCTAGTAGTAGCTCATAACCTTGGCTTAGGCGATCTTGATTCTCCGCTTCAGGGTTGCTCATTGGCCTCTCCTTGATCTAATCGTGCCCCTTCTATGAACAGTTTCTATGTTCAGCTCTTCGGTTGCAACTCACCCTGAGTTATCCTTAAAGGGATTATCGGGCTCTCTCTGGAGGGCTGGGTGGTTCACAGCGACTTTTTGAGGGGCTCTGACGGGCTAATTAGTCATGCTATCAATCCACATCAATAATGCGAGCGCAATGGAAGAGCAGTACCAACCCCAGAAAATAGAGACTCAAGCCCAGCAGTATTGGCAGGAGAAAGAATCCTTCCGTGCCACTGAGGGCGATTCACGCCCCAAGTACTACTGTTTGTCCATGTTCCCATACCCAAGCGGCCGGCTGCACATGGGCCATGTCCGCAACTATACCATCGGCGACGTGGTTAGCCGCTACAAACGCATGCAAGGGTATAACGTGCTCCAGCCCATGGGCTGGGACGCCTTCGGTCTGCCGGCAGAGAATGCCGCAATGGAGCGTGGCGTTCCCCCTGCGGCATGGACAAGGGAAAATATCGAGGCCATGCGCGAGCAGCTCCAACGCCTCGGCTTTGGCTATGACTGGCAGCGCGAACTGGCGACCTGCGACCCGCAGTACTATCGCTGGGAGCAGTGGTTGTTTACTCGCCTCTACCGTAAGGGTCTGGTGTATCGTGATACTGCTGCGGTCAACTGGGATCCGGTTGACCAGACGGTGCTCGCCAACGAGCAGGTCATTGATGGTCGTGGTTGGCGTTCTGGAGCCCTCGTCGAGCGCCGCGAGATACCGCAATGGTTTCTGCGGATTACCGATTATGTTGGCGAGCTGCTTGATGGTTTGGATAACCTTAAGGGTTGGCCAGACCAGGTGCTTAATATGCAGCGCAATTGGATCGGACGCTCTGAGGGTGTCGAGCTGAGCTTTGCTCTCGACGGCCGCGATGAGGTTTTGACGGTTTTTACTACTCGTCCTGATACCCTTTATGGCGTTACTTATATGGGTTTGGCCCCCGAACACCCGCTAGCCCTGGAGTTGGCAGCAAGTAATCAGCAGATCGCCGATCTGGTCGACGAGGCTCGCAGCGGAGGTACGGCCGAGGCCGACATGGCAACCCGCGAGAAGCGCGGAGTAGATACCGGTCTGGAGGCAATTCACCCGCTAACTGGGCAGCGAATACCGGTCTGGGTAGCCAATTTTGTCCTTATGGAGTACGGCTCAGGGGCAGTGATGGCAGTGCCTGCTCACGACCAGCGCGATTGGGAGTTTGCTACTCAGTACAACATCCCCATAAAGCCAGTCATCCATCCTGGTGATGGAAGTGATCTCGATATCTCTGAAGGTGCTTTCAGTGACTATGGAGTGCTCGTCGAATCTGGGCCGTTTTCGGGGATGACCTCGCAGAACGCCTTTGTGGCCATAGCCGAGCGCCTCGAAGCTGAGGGCCTTGGTCAGCGCCAGACCCAATATCGGCTGCGGGACTGGGGGATTTCGCGACAGCGCTACTGGGGGGCGCCGATTCCGATAATCCACTGCCCGAGTTGTGGTGCTGTGCCGGTCCCCGATGAGCAGCTGCCGGTCACCTTGCCGGAAGAGGTAGAGATTACCGGTGCCGGCTCCCCGCTCAAGTCAATGCCATCATTCTACTCTACCACCTGCCCTGAGTGTGGTGGGTCTGCTGAGCGCGAGACCGACACCTTCGATACCTTCATGGAGTCGTCGTGGTATTTTGCTCGCTTTGCCTGTGCCGATCAGGATCAGAGCATGCTCGATGAGCGCGCCGACCAGTGGCTGCCGGTAGATCAATACATTGGTGGTATCGAGCACGCGGTCCTTCATCTGCTGTATGCCCGCTTCTTTCATAAGGTGCTTCGCGATGAGGGGCTGGTCAGTTCCGATGAGCCATTTACCCGTCTGTTGACCCAAGGGATGGTCTTAAAAGACGGCGCCAAGATGTCTAAGTCAAAGGGCAATACCGTTGATCCGCAGGAGATGGTGGAGCGTTTTGGGGCTGATACCGTTCGCCTTTTCACCATGTTTGCAGCGCCACCGGATCAATCATTGGAGTGGTCGGACTCCGGAGTCGAAGGATCCTATCGCTTCCTACGCCGTCTCTATGGGTTGGTACGCGATCACGTTAGTGCCGGGGCGCCGCCCGATTTGGATGCGCAAAGCTTGCATGAGTCATTGACAAAGGAGCAGAAAGATCTGCGCCGCAAGGTGCATGAGACAATTGTTAAGGCCTCAGATGACATAGGCAAGCGGTTCACATTCAACACCGCAATAGCTGCGACCATGGAGCTGACCAATGCCCTGGGCAAGGCAGTTGAAGATCAAAGCGATGCCGGTCGGGCCGTGATGCAGGAGGGCCTGGAGACTGCGGTATTGATCCTTGCCCCGATAACCCCGCATTTGTCTCACTACCTGTGGTGGCAGCTAGGTTATGAGCAGCCCGTTGTTGATGCCAGATGGCCGCAGGCCGATGCTAGCGCCTTGGAGCGCGATGAGTTGGAGTTGGTTGTCCAGGTTAATGGCAAGTTGCGTGGTCACGTCACCCTGCCGGCTGATGCCAGCGAAGATGAAGCTCGGCAGGCTGCTTTGCAAGAACCTAATGTACAACGCTTTGTGGAGGGCAAAGAGGTGAAAAAAGTCATCTTCGTGCCAGGCAAGCTGCTCAACGTGGTTGTTGCTAAGTGAGATGAAGATCGGCCACTTCAGAGTCTATTTCAGGGGGGCGCTACTAGCCGTGGTTTTGCTCGGCTTGGTCGTCAGCGCCTGTGGTTGGCAGTTGCGGGGATCGCCTGGGGGTATATCTCTTGCTGGACAGGGCCTTTATGTGATCGACGATATCGGTAGCTCGGATTTGCGTAGGGCTGTGCGCAGGGGCATTGAAGGCGCCGGGGGTAGGCAGGTAGAGAGCCGTAACGAGGCCGACCTAGTTGTGATTCTGCATACGCGAAGCAGCGACCGGGAGACCGCAGCGGTGGGAGTCGGTGGTGATGCCGAGGAGTATCGCTTGGAATATAGAGTGAGCTATAGCGTTGAGGATAGCGCGGGAGATGTGCTCATCGACCGCCAGGCGGCAAATGCAATGCGCACCTTTGCCGAGGTTGAGGGTGGGGCCGATCAACGTCGCCGCCGCGAGGATGATATAGAGGAGGAACTGCGTGACGAGGTTGCGCGGATGATAATGCTGCGTCTGCAGGTTATCTAACCATGCCTGAAACCCCCGAGGCATTTCTGCGCCGGCTCGAGCGACAGCAGGCCCTGCCGCCGGTCTGTCTAATCGCCGGTGAAGAGCCGCTGCTCCAACGCGAGGCAAGCGATGCTTGGCGTGAGGCGGCGCGTCAGTCTGGCTTTTCCGAGCGCGAGGTTTTTGATGTCGACTCAAACTTCGATTGGGGGCGGCTGAATGAGGCGGCTGCGAGCATGTCGATCTTCGGTGATCGGCGCCTGCTTGAGCTGCGTATGCCTAACGGTAAGCCTGGTAATGCCGGCTCTCGTGCTATACAGGTTTATTGCAGCGATCCACCGGATGATGCGCTATTGCTGGTCACCAGCAACCGACTTGATAAAGGTGCGCGCGAATCTGCTTGGGTCAAAGCCATTGAGCAGGCGGGGGTTTTTGTTTATTGTTGGCCATTGCCGCTTGACAAGATGTCGCAGTGGGTGCGGCAGCGCCTGGAGAGAGCCGGCCTAAAGCCTGATAGCGAGGCGGTTGAGCTCATTGTGGAGCGGGCAGAGGGCAATCTTCTTGCCGTCGATCAAGCGGTCGAAAGGCTCCTGCTGCTTAACGGCAAAGGTCCGGTCGGCGCCGATAACGCTGCGCTCTCATTAGCCGACAGCGCTAGATATAGCGTCGATGATTTAGCCGATGCTGCCCTTAATGGAGATCTGCCCAGGGCCCACCGCATACTTGAGATCCTGGAGCAGGAAGGGACTGGCCAACCGCTGATTCTATGGGCCTTGGCTCGTGACATACGAGCTGCCGCCCGCTTATCTGCGGGTGCGGATGATAAGATCCTCTATCAGGAGAAGATATTTAAACGACGCAGCGGCTTGCTGAAGGCCACAGCTAGGCGCCAGCCCACTCATACGTGGCATCGGCTATTGCGCCGTTGCCACGAGGTCGATTGCGCCATCAAGGGAGTTCCCGGAAGTAATCCGCAAGAGGCCTTGAGGGCACTAGTATCGCGCTTGGCTAGAGCGGCTTCGCGGCGCTAGAATCTAGGTGATTGGTAGTGGCTGGTAAACGGTGGCGCCTTTTATAAGTGCCCTCAGGGATACTTGGGAGACTTGTTGTGATGATCATCTATATAGCGGAGAACAATGACTACCGACTCAACGGCCAATATAGCTAAACAAGTCGAGGCGATCGGCAAACGAGCCCGTGCTGCGGGGCGTGAGGTTGCGCGTTCTACCACTGCTGCCCGTAATGCAGCACTGCGGGGCATGGCCGAGCAAATCGAGGCCAACGCCGCGGCCATAGCGGAGGCCAATAAAGAAGACCTCGGCGCAGCCCGCCAGGCAGGGCTGGATGATGCCCTCATTGATCGTATGGAACTAACCTCTGCACGCATCCAGACGATGGCAGATGGGTTGCGCGAGATAGCAGCCCTGCCTGACCCGGTAGGGGCGGTGCGCGAGGTGGCCTCACGGCCTTCGGGTATTCAAGTCGGCAGGATGCGGGTGCCGTTGGGAGTGATCGGCATAATCTATGAGTCACGGCCTAATGTGACCGCGGATGCCGCCGGCCTGTGCATTAAATCGGGCAACGCTGCGATTCTGCGTGGCGGATCTGAGGCAATCAAGTCGAATCAAGCCATTGGTCAGTGTATTCGCTCGGCATTGGTACAGGCTGGCTTGCCTGAAGACGGTGCGCAGGTCATTGCCACTACGGATAGAGATGCGGTTGGCGCACTGATCCAGATGCCCGAGTATGTCGATGTAATTGTGCCTAGAGGGGGTAAATCGCTGGTCGAGAGGATTAGCAATGAGGCGCGCATCCCGGTAATCAAACATCTCGATGGCGTCTGCCATGTTTATATTGACAGCGCTGCTGACATTGATAAAGCGGTTGCCATTGCGGTCAATTCCAAAGTCCAGCGCCTTGGCACTTGTAACACCATGGAGACACTGCTAGTAGCGGCTGATGTTGCCGAGCGCGTCCTCCCCCAGATAGCCGCGCAGTTGCGCCAAGCGGATATTGAATTGCGCGGATGCCCACGGGTTTGCGCCATGGTGCCTGAGGCTATAGCGGCTAGTGAAGAAGATTGGGGAACCGAGTACCTCGGGCCTATCCTCAGCATCACTATCGTCGATGACTTTGATGCTGCGCTTGACCATATACAGCGCTACGGCTCTGGACATACCGAGTCTATAGTTACCGAGAGCTACCCTATGGCACAGCGGTTTTTGCGCGAGGTAGATTCCAGTTCAGTTATGGTTAACGCCTCGACACGTTTCGCCGATGGCTATGAATATGGCCTCGGTGCTGAGATAGGGATAAGTACCGATAAGCTCCACGCACGTGGACCAGTCGGGCTGGAAGGGCTGACTACTGAGAAATTTATCGTAATCGGCGATGGCCATATCCGCGGTGGTTAGCAAGGGGTGACAATCGGTTTGCAGGCAGCCCACCATTCAATAGGTATCCTCGGAGGTACTTTTGATCCCATCCACTATGGCCACTTGCGCCCGGCGGAGGAGGTTCGGGAAGCGTTACAGCTCAGCGAGCTGCGGTTTATGCCGGCGCGCATACCACCGCACCGAGCACGACCTAGACTCAGCCCTCAAGTAAGAGCCGAGTTGGTCGAATTGGCAATCGCCGACAATCCGGCTGCCGTAGTAGATACCCGTGAGCTGCACAGAGAAGGCCCATCGTATACGGTCGATACGCTGGTGCAGATATGGGCGGAGCAGCGCGAGAAGGGTGCCCAGACATCGATTTGCCTGATTCTCGGCTATGATACTTTTCTCGGCTTGCCGGGGTGGTCGCGTTGGCGACAACTCTTCGATTTGGCCCATATTGTCGTCGCTGAGCGCCCTGGTGTAACAGGCCAGATGCCAGCCGAACTGGCCGCTGTACTCGCTGAGCGCCACATCAGTGATCCTGCACTGCTGCATAATCAGGCATTTGGTGGCATATACGTGCAGCCGGTAACCCCCCTGCCAATATCTGCTACTGGCATTCGTAGAGCCCTGGCCAATTGCAAGTCGGTCCGCTATCTGCTGCCCGAAAGGGTAAGGGAGCGCATCGTTGCGGAGTCTCTGTATGGGTATAGACAGTTGTGATGGTTAACTAGAGAGCGCCCTATGCACTTACAAGAGCTTGAAAATATAGTCCGTCAGGCCCTTGAAGATATCAAGGCAGAGCAGACGGTAGTAATTGATGTCCGTGAAAGGACTCCGATTACTGATTTAGTGGTGGTTACTACCGGGAATTCGGGTCGGCATATCCAGTCGATTGCTCGGCACGTGGTTGATGCGGCCAAAAAACAGGGACTATCTAACTTGGCGATCGAAGGCGATCAGGCTGGCTCCGAGTGGGTCTTGATCGACCTAGGAGATGTGGTATTGCACGTCATGACTGCTGAGAGCCGGGATTTCTACCGTCTTGAGCGGATGTGGGAAATGGATGATGAGATGCAAGTTGGGAGCGGTTAGGCAGGCGCCTATAAATCTCCCACCTGAGCCTCCTTGCTCCCCCAGTGTGGAGATCTTGGCGTCAGGGATGGCGCCATGAGCCTTCAGTGATGGATTCACGGCGTCCTCCATACTGGGGCAAGCAGGGCTCTATTATAGGCATACGCTACTAATCTGAATTATGCGCCTAGATCTCATAGCAGTAGGAACTAAGCCACCGAAGTGGGTGCGCGAAGGCTACAACGAGTATGCTGAACGTCTCGGTCGTGGCTGGCGACTGAGTCTAACCGAGGTTGCTGCTGCTCGTAGCAATAACGCTGCCCAGGTTGCTGAACGGGAGGCAGACGGGTTGTTGCGCGCAGTAAAAGACGGTGTCCCATGTATTGCATTTGATGAGCGGGGTGAGGCGCTCAGCACCAGACAGTGGGCCGAGCACTTTGATATCTGGAGTCATCACGGCGGCAGAGCTGCCTTGCTCATCGGTGGAGCCGGTGGCTTAGCTCCGGCTGTCCTGCAGCGGGCTGATAGGCGTTGGTCGTTATCACCGCTGACCCTGCCCCATATGTTGGTGCGGGTTCTGGTTGCCGAGCAAGTATACCGGGCCTGGACCCTTCTCAGTGGCCACCCTTATCATCGGGGATAGACAGCAAACGTAGCATCCACAATTAGCGATTCCCCACGCACTAACTACCGAAAGGAAAGTCAGCCATGGACCAGTTGATAACCCTCGCATCACGTTCCCCGCGACGTAAGGAATTGCTGGAGCTGATAGGGATTAAATACCACTCCATAATGGTGGTGGTTGACGAGACCCCTGATCCAAATGAAGGGGCTGAAATGTATGTCTTGCGAATGGCGTTGGAAAAAGCGCGGCGCGGTTATGCGGTAGCAGAAGGGGGTGCTCCGGCATTAGGGGCTGATACTGCGGTGGTTCTGGACGACCAGATACTCGGCAAACCGAAGGATAAAACACATGCTCGCGATATGTTGCTAAGCCTGAGTGGACATACGCATCGAGTGGTGACTGGGGTAGCTCTAGCAGACGATCGCGAAGCTACTCGTTTGTCGGTCAGCCATGTGACTCTACGTACAATCACGGAAGAAGAAGTCGAACGCTATTGGGCGAGCGGTGAGCCTGCTGATAAGGCGGGAGCGTATGCTATACAGGGTCTAGGGGGGGTGTTCGTCGAGCACTTAGAAGGTAGTTATACTGGGGTTATGGGGCTGCCGTTGTATGAGACAACACTCCTGTTCGACGAATTCGCCTTACCCTGGAGAGAGGGCTGGTCCGGTTGAGCCAGGAGATTTTGATAAATTTGACTCCGCGTGAAACGCGGGTGGCCCTGGTAGAAAATGGTGTACTCCAGGAAATCCACCTGGAGAGGGCCCAACGGCGCGGCTTGGTAGGCAACATCTACCTAGGCAGTGTACGCCGCGTTTTGCCTGGCATGCAGGCTGCCTTCATTGATGCTGGGCTTGAGAGGACTGCATTTCTTCACGTCTCTGATTTGCAGCGTGATGCCTCTGATCCAGCCCCCCCCATAGATCAACTGATTCGCGAACAGCAGAGCCTTCTTGTCCAGGTGATTAAAGACCCAATCGGGGATAAAGGGGCACGCGTTACCACTCAGATAACCGTGCCTTCACGTTATCTGGTCCTCACCCCAAGTTCTTGCGGTATGGGAATATCCGCGCGCATTGAGGATGAAAGTGAACGTGCGCGGTTACGTTCGATTGGTCAGGCTATCAATGAGCAGAGTGAGGGCGGTATTGGACAGGTTGGGCTGATTTTTCGCACAGCGGCAGAGGGCGCCTGTGCAGAGGAGATAAGCTCTGATCGGGAATTCCTGCTCCGCTTGTGGGACTCGATAGGCAAGCGTGCCGCCAGTGCTCAACCGGGCACTCTGGTGCACGAGGATCTACCGCTTTATCAGCGCGCTATGCGCGATTTGGCGAATCGCGATTTGGAACGGGTACGGGTAGATTCTCACGAAGGCTATCAGCGCCTGCTCGAATTCTGCTCCGATCTATTGCCTCACACGCTAGAGCGGATAGAGCTATACTCTGGTGAGCGACCGATTTTTGACCTTTATGGGATAGAGGATGAGATAGAGAGGGCTTTAGCGAGACGCGTCGACCTTAAATCAGGCGGCCACTTGGTAATAGATCAGACCGAGGCGATGACCATTGTTGATGTCAACACAGGTGGGTTTGTCGGTCATCGCAATGTTGATGAGACGATTTTTAAGACTAACCTTGAAGCGGCTCAAGCTATAGCAAGGCAGCTGCGTTTACGTAATATCGGTGGGATTATTATCGTCGACTTCATCGACATGAACGATCCCGAGCACCAGCGGCAGGTGTTGCGGGCACTGGAAAAGTCTCTGGACAGGGATCATGCCAAAACCCAGATCGGTGAGGTTTCCGCACTCGGTTTGGTGGAGATGACCCGCAAGCGAACGCGCGAGAGCCTGGAACAGCTCACCTGCCAGGCATGTCCGAATTGCGACGGCAGGGGCACTGTCAAGACGGCGGAGACCGTCTCCTACGAGATATTCCGAGAAATTCTTCGAGAAGTACGTCAGTTTGAGTCACAGCGGATTATGGTTCTTGCCGCCCCTTCAGTAGTAGAAACACTGCTTGATGAGGAATCGACTGGCCTGGCTCACCTTGAGGAGTTCATCGAGCGACCCATTGAGCTGCAGGTGGAAACACTTTATGCCCCGGATCAGTTTGATGTGATACCGGTGTAGCATGCCTGAGTCTGCTCAGCATAAAGTGATTGCCGTACTAAGCCTAGTTGGTAAGGGGTTGAGTGCCTTACTTTTAGTGCTTACTGCAACTGTCCTCGCCGTAGGGGTTGTCTTGCGCTCGGTTGCCTGGCTGCAGCTGCCCTTGGAGGAGCCGTTAGAGCACTTGTTGACTAAGGCTTTAGAGCACCCGGTTACTATTGATTCTGCCCGCTTAAGCTGGGATGGCGTATGGCCTGCGCTGGATCTGTATGGCCTGCGCTTGGGCGAGGGGGATGATCGGCTCGAAGTTGGTAGTCTCGGTATAGAAGTGGCTAAACCCCCCTGGTACTGGGCAGAGCAAGGGCCGTATGGTCTTGATATATATATTAGCGATGCAAGAGTTATTGTTTTTGAAGATGAGGAGAAAGGTTGGCAATTAAGGGGGCTTCCGGAGTTAGCGGAGGGTGAAGAACCCATTCGCTTACCCGCTAATATATATATATCAGCTGCCGAGGTGCAGGTAAGCCCCGCTCAGCAGTCGCCGCTCGCAGTGTCTGGCATAGACGTGCGCCTCGTCCAACAAGGTAGGCAGCTCAAAGCAGGAGCGCGGGTTGCTGGCGAACAAGCCAACTTGGCTAAGGGGATAAGTTTGGCGCTGCGCGCCTCGCTTGACAAGTCGACGGCGCCAGAAGTTTTTGTTGGCCTAGATTCAGTAGATGTTGAGCCTTTTTTGGCGATATTCGACGTTGGAGGTATCTCTGGCAACCTTAATGGGGGGTTATGGCCGGTAATTGAGTTTGACGACGATGTCGGCTTATCTCAACGTATTAGGGGGGTTTATGGCAACCTTTCTGTAGCGAGCTCCGGAATCGAACCACGTAATGGGTTGCCTGGGGTAGGCGCGGTATCCGCTGCAGCTAGTTTTCAGGGTCGACGCTTTGTCGCACAAGCCCAGTTGCTCGACGAGTCCATATATCTCCCTGAGATATTTGCTGATCCCGTGCCGGTTAACCAAGCACGAGCGCGGTTTAGAGGCGGGCTTTTTTTTGATGGGGCATGGTGGGTATCGTTGGAGAGGGGTGTTTTTGATAGCGAAGTTATAAGTAAAAATGTTCGTGGTCGCTTGGATTATTTTCCAGGGCAAGGGCCTGAGTTGTTGTTGTATACCTCCTTAATAAGGCCTCTGCAAGTAACAGAGCTGGTCGAAAACATCCCCCCAAAGGTTATTCCTGAGCCAGTCTATAATTGGATAGAAATGGCTTTCTTAGGCGGCAGGTTGGACGGTTTTGAGGTTCTTTTTCAGGGAAATCCGGCCGATTACCCGTTTACTGATAATGACGGCGTTTTTCTAGCTAAAAGCAGGTTCCGTGATGCTGATCTTCTTTATCAAGAAGATTGGCCTTTAATAAGTGAAATGGATGTAGACGTTAACCTGGATAACCTTTCATTAACGGTTGATGGGCACCGAGGAGTGACTTGTGGGGCAGAGCTTTATGATGTCGAGCTAAAAATTGACGACTTAAGCAAAACAGTTATTGATCTTTATGGCAGAGCGCGCGGAGATGCCCAAGACGGCATCTGTTTTTTGACCGAGTCACCGATTGGTAGGGAGCTTCTCGATGACCCACCTATACCTTTTGCAGTTGCGGGCCCCCTCAAAATGGATCTTGATCTGTGGCTGCCATTAACAGATGCGGTAGAAGGGGGCACGACATACCGCACTGGCATAGATTTTCACGGCGTCGATTTTGACTTCGAGCAGTATTTGCAGTTAGGCGATGTAAAAGGGGGGGTGGAAGTAGATAATCAGGGTCTGCGTGACCTTGAATTGGATGGTATCTGGGGTGGAGAGGAGTTTAGCGCCTCAGCAGGTTTAAAGACTCACGATGGGCGGAAAAGGACGGTCGGCGAAGTAACCGCCCATGGTAGCCCATACTCGTTAACCGGGTTAATTGACGCTGATCACTTGCCCTGGTTAGAGGGTAAGTCGGCCTGGAACTTGCGGTTCATCGCCCCTACTTTCGAGCCAGCCT
This sequence comes from Halorhodospira halochloris, assembly GCF_002356555.2. NCBI lineage: Bacteria > Pseudomonadati > Pseudomonadota > Gammaproteobacteria > Chromatiales > Ectothiorhodospiraceae > Halorhodospira > Halorhodospira halochloris. The sequence continues at coordinate 2,038,879 of NZ_AP017372.2, read as the reverse complement.
CTATCGATCCCCAGCTGGAACTCTCGCTGAACTCTTCGTTGCAGGGCTTAGCCATAGATATGCCCCAGCCTTTCGGGCTGAGTAAGCAAGAGGCCCGCGAATTGCAGCTAGATGCGACTTTTACAGATGTGGGGCTAGAGTCTTATGCCCTGCACTACGCTGATGTTTTGGATCTTTTGGCCTTTGCCCCTGAAGGAACCGTGCCTCAAGCCCTAGGGATTAGATTAGGAGGTGGTGCTGCCGAGTTGCCTAATGCCGGGATAACGATCGATGGCAGATTGCCGGTGCTCGATGTAGATACCTGGAGGATATGGCTCGCAGATAATGTCGGTGGTGGGTTAGCGGATGTTGGGGGCGATGCTGATGGGCAAACGGCGGAAGTTGACTGGCATGACCTATTGCCGGTTAACCTCAACCTTACCCTGGGCAATTTGCTCTTTAGTGGACGTAACTACGGGGTTCAGCGAATTGCCGCTAGGGCCGCAAGAGATGGACGCGGATGGTTCGATTTAGAAGGTGATCTAGCCACTGGTGAGGCCTTTTGGCGTGACAGTGGAGCACATATCCGAGTTAATCTTGATCATTTAGATGTACCCTTGCAGGGTCGCACCAGAGTACCCGATCCAGCGCCTAAAGAAGTTGAGCCTCAGGTCAGAGATTTTCCCCGCCTTACGCCGGAAGATGCCGCAGCATTGCCTATCTTCGCGGGCCGGATTGAGAGCTTGCGGCTTGACGGCCGGCATGCCGGGCTGGCTAAGCTCAGTTTGCAGCCAGGGAATGGTACCGACTATCTTGCTCAAGGCAAAGTTACACTCCGCGGGAAGGCGCTGGATTTGCAGCTGCAGTCGCACTGGCAAGAGGACTGTAACGAAGCCCAATTACCTCAGTGTACAGACTTCGAAGCAGTTATGCTCTCTGCCGATGTGGCTAGGCTTCTTGGCCTATTCGGGGCCCCGGCGGCTGTAGTGCGCGCTGGGGTGGAGTTGGACGCCAAAGGGCAGTGGCCAGGTTCGCCGCTCGATTTCGATTTGGCCTCACTTAGTGGCGACTTAAGCTTGCAGATGAGCGATGGACGGATAACCGAGATCAACCCCGGGGCAGGGCGATTAGTGGGGCTATTTGGGCTGCGGATGTTACCGCGCAGAGTTCTGCTGGACTTCGGCGACTTGTTCGGAGATGGCCTTGCCTTCGAAAGCGTGGAGGGGGAGTTCAGTCTCTTGGGTGATGGTATGGCGAGAATTGATAAAATGCATATAGACTCATCAGCTGCTAGAGTCGACATGTCAGGCGCTGTCGATTACGTTGCCCGCTATTATGATGCGCAGGTTGCCGTGATGCCGCGAATTGCTGCTACGTTACCCATATTTGGTTTGGTATTTGGTGGCGGGGCAGGAGGTGCTTTAGGAGTCATGGCCGACTGGATCATCGGTGGTCCGATGGATCGGGCAGCCTCTTTCGTCTATCGTGTAACCGGTCCTTGGAATGAGCCACAAGTAGAGCGAGTCCGGCCTTGATGCTGAGGGGTTCAGGGGGGCTGCCGGAGGCCTCTCAAAACTCCCCACCGAGGCTAGCTGCCTTCGGTGTGGAGGACGCCGTGAATCCATCCCTGGAGGTCTCATGGGGCCATCCCTGGCGCCAAGACCTCCCCACCGAGGCAGGTAGCCTCGGTGGGGAGTTTTAAGAGGTTCCTTGCCAGAACCCTGAGGGAAGTCTCATCAGGATAACAACTGTAAAAGGAATGTGATGACATCTAGACAAAGGTTTTCTGTTGCCGCCGTCCAGATGGCCTCTGGCCCTCATGTAGATGCCAATCTGCAGGAGGCAGGGCGTCTGATCAGCAAGGCCTGCAGAGCAGGAGCAAGCCTGGTTGCTCTGCCGGAAAATTTTGCTTTCATGGGCTATACAGAGAGCGATAAATTGAAGGTTGCCGAGCCCGACGGAGTTGGTGTTATCCAGGATTTCTTGTCAGCGCAGGCCAGTAGCCACGGCATCTTCCTAGTGGGTGGTACGGTGCCCTTGAGCACGGCCAGCGGCACCAAGATCAGGCCAGCGGTTCCGGTATACGGTCCTGATGGCAAGCGGTGGGGATGTTACGATAAGATTCACCTCTTTGACGTTGAAGTGGCTCCGGGAGAGGCTTACCGGGAATCAGAAGTACAGCAGGGTGGACATGAGCCGCTGTTGCTCGACACTCCGTTAGGCAAGATAGGCCTGGGAGTGTGTTATGATCTGCGTTTCCCTGAACTCTTTCGCGAGCTTGCCAAGCAGGGCATGGAACTTTTGGTGCTGCCCTCTGCGTTCACTGCGGTTACCGGTGAAGCCCATTGGAACATTTTAGTCAGGACAAGAGCTGTGGAGAACCTCTGCTACGTGGTTGCCCCTGATCAGGGTGGTTACCATGTCAATGGCCGGGAAACTCACGGCGAGAGTATGGTGGTAGATCCGTGGGGCGGAGTTATAGACAGCCTGCCTAGCGGCTCTGGCATTGCTCTTGGAGAGGTTGATCTGCAGCGCTTGCATGAGATTCGCAGTCGTTTCCCAGCACTAGGCCATCGCAAGCTGTAGCCTTATTTTTGTCCAATTACCGAGGTCTATGACTCACATATGGGTACCGATCTTTTGCAGCAAGCTCAGCGCCAACTCCTCGATCCGGCTGAGCTAGACCAGTCACACTTGGAACGAGTCGTAGCGCGTTTGATGCGCCCGGGGGTTGATTTCGGGGATCTCTACTTTCAGCTAGCCCGGCGTGAAGCCTGGGTGCTCGAGGATGGGATAGTCCGAGAGGGTACTCGTAGCCTGGATCGTGGGGTCGGGGTGAGAGCTATAAGCGGGGAGAAGACAGGCTTCTCTTATTGCGATGAGATTGACTTAAATGCCCTCCTGGAATCTTCGGAGGCAGCTGGTGCTGTAGCTCATAGTGGCAATAACTCGACGCCGATGGCTTTCAGCCCACGTCAAGTGAACCCTCTCTATAACTGCGATGACCCGCTGGCCAGCCTCAGTGCCGATGATAAGGTGGCTTTGCTGCATCGGGCAGAGAATGCAGCGCGCTCTGTTGATCCGCGAATAGTTCATGTGGTGGCCAGTCTTGCTGGTAGCCATGAGACAATCCTGGTGGTTGATTCTGCAGGTGGTTGGGCTGCCGATGTGAGGCCCATGGTGAGGATCAATGTATCTGTCCTGGCAGCGTCCGGTGAACGCCGCGAGAGCGGCGTCAGTGGTGGCGGCGGACGTCAGACTTATGACATGTTCGTTACCCCTGATAAAGTCGAGTCGTATGCCCGCGAGGCAGCCCGCCAGGCACTGATCAATCTAGAAGCTGCGGATGCACCAGCCGGGACGCTGCCGGTGGTGCTTGGGCCTGGGTGGCCAGGGGTTCTGCTCCATGAGGCGGTAGGCCATGGCCTGGAAGGTGACTTCAACCGCAAGGGGACATCTGCCTTTAGTGGGCGTATTGGTGAGAGTGTAGCCTCTTCTCTATGTACAGTAGTCGATGATGGAACCTTGCCTGGCCGGCGCGGTTCGTTAACTATTGACGACGAAGGCCATCCAACGCAGTACAATACACTGATTGAGAATGGGGTATTGGTTGGCTATATGCAGGATCGGCTGAATGCTGGGCTTATGAACTCTCAACGAACCGGCAATGCCCGGCGCGAGTCTTATGCACATCTGCCTATGCCGCGGATGACCAACACCTACATGCTACCTGGACAAGAATCGCCTGAGGAGATTATCTCCTCGGTGGATAGGGGTATATATGCGGTACATTTCGGTGGTGGTCAGGTGGATATAACTAGCGGAAAATTCGTCTTCTCGGCTAGTGAGGCCTACATGATTGAGAATGGCAAGATAAGCCATCCGGTCAAAGGTGCCACACTAATCGGTAGTGGGCCGGAAGTCCTCAACCGTGTGAGCATGGTAGGCAATGATCTTGAGTTGGACGGAGGCATAGGAGTGTGTGGTAAAGAAGGGCAAAGCGTCCCGGTTGGCGTGGGACAGCCTACACTCAAAGTCGACGGTATTACTGTAGGGGGCACACAGGCTTGACGGATAAAGGACGCAATAATGGTGGCTTGCCTGCGGTCGCGGATATTGAGAGATTGGCACATATGGCTTTGGAGCGTGCCAATGAGTCCGGTGCAGATGCAGCAGAGGTGAGCCTCGGGGCCGGTTTGGGGCTTTCGGTTAACGTGCGTAAGGGTGAAATAGATACCCTCGAGCACCATCGAGACCGTAGTCTGGGCATTTCGGTCTATTTCGGGGGTCGTAAGGGTAGTGCCTCCGCGGGCGAACTAAGCGATCGGGCCGTCACCGAGTCAGTTGCAGCGGCCTGTGATATAGCTCGTTTTACCTCAGAAGATCCAGCTAATGGTTTAGCTCCAAGCGAACTCATGGCTCGTGATATACCCGATTTAGATCTCTATCACCCCTGGTCGATTAGCGCCGATGATGCCATTGAACTGGCACGTAGTTGCGAGGCAGCTGCCCTCAATTCTGATCCGCGGATCAGCAACACCGAGGGCGCTGGGGTCAGCGCCCACCAGGGGGTGCATACCTACGCCAATAGTAATGGGTTTATGGCATCTGTGCCTGAGTCGCGCCACGGCATCAACTGTGTTGCCGTGGCAGGTGAAGGCAGTGGCATGCAGCGAGACTATTGGTATACGGTAGCGCGCAACCCCGCTGACCTCGAAGCTGCGGAACAGGTTGGTCTAAAGGCTGCGGAGCACGCGGTAAAGCGCCTGGGGGCAGAGCCGGTCTCTACCGAGCGGGTTCCGGTTCTATTTGAAGCCCCGGTAGCGCGCGGACTGGTAGGCCATTTGGTTGGCGCTTTGCGAGGATCTGCCCTTTATCGGCGAGCTTCTTTCCTTGTCGATTGCCAGGGCGAGCAGATTTTCCCCGAATGGATGCAGATGGTCGAGCGTCCTCATATACCGCGAGCTCTGGGTAGCGCTGCCTTTGATGATGAAGGTGTTGCGACGACCGATTCACCCCTTATCAGTGATGGCACCCTCCAGCGCTATGTACTTGATACATACTCTGCTCGGCGCTTGGGTTTAGAGACGACAGCAAATGCTGGCGGGGTGCACAACCTCGAGGTCGTCTCTGGACGTGATGACTTTGGCGCTTTGGTTAGGAACCTTGAGCGTGGTTTGATCGTGACAGAGCTAATGGGCCAGGGCGTAAACCTAGTTACCGGGGATTATTCGCGAGGCGCTGCTGGATTTTGGGTAGAAAATGGGGCTATACGCCGGCCTGTTCAGGAGGTCACTATAGCAGCTAATCTGCGTGATATCTTCGCCGGTATAAGGGCGGTAGGTAACGATATGGATTGCCGCGGAAACATTCGAACCGGTTCAATCCTAGTGGATGGTATGATGGTCGCAGGGGAATAACTTAATCCTCCTGGTTGGGATCTTCGCCGAATCCGTTCTCCACTAGTTCGGCTAGATCCCTGGCAGCTAGTTCCTCATCTTGGCCGTTGGCTTCGATGGTGATTTGCGTGCCGAGCCCAGCTGCTAGCATCATCAGCCCCATTATGCTCTTGCCGTTTACCTTTTTATCTCCAGAGCAGACATGGATGTCGCACTTAAAGCCGGAAGCAACACTGACGAAACGTGCCGCAGCACGGGCGTGAAGTCCCAGACGGTTTTGTATAACAGCTTCCTTACAAGTCATCCATGCTGCTCCTAGGTGGTTGGTGATACGATGCCGTCGCGCCCACCTTTAAAAGCAGCTTCGGTAAGTTCATCAAGAGAGCTTTCGTGGTAGTTGAAGATGCGCAAGAGCATCGGCAGGTTTACTCCTGTAACCAACCTTGTGGTCTTGTTCTTAGCGGCTGATACGGCTATGTTGGCCGGGGTTGAGCCGTAGGCATCGGATAAAATAAGCACCCCCGAGCCGCTGTCGAGATCTTTTATCATTTCTTCGGCTTTGTGGGCCATCTTATGTGGCTCATCTTCAAAATAAACGCCCAGAGCTTTGGTTTGTAGCGGGCACACACCTAGAGTTTGGGAAGCAATCTGTAATAGCTCCTGGCCTATCCTTTGGTGAGTTATCAGGAGCAATCCTACGCTCATGGAAGTTCCCTGTGGCGTAAGGTTAGCCGACTGCACTGTTCAGCCAAGTCGTTGGCAAGCCTTTCTGCTAAATATACGGATCTGTGTTGACCGCCAGTACAACCTATTGCCACGGTCAAGTAGCTCCTTCCTGATTCCTTATAAGTTGGTAACCAGTAAGCTATTATACCCAATATCTGATTGTATAGAGTCTCGGTCTCCGGGTGGTTTTCTAAAAAGTCACAAACCCCGACGTGCTGCCCGGTACTAGCCCTTAGCTCCGGTACCCAGTGCGGATTAGGTAGGCAGCGCGCGTCAAAGACATAGTCGGCATCGGTCGGGATTCCATGTTTAAAACCGAAAGACTGAACCAATATCGCGAGTGTAGGGCGGTCGCCTCCGAGCCTTTCATAAACCAGTGATCTTAGATCGTGAACACTAGTCCTTGAGGTGTCTATAGTCCAATCAGCGCGTTCGCGCAATGGTTCTAATACCGCCTTTTCGTCTTTTAACGAGTCACTGAGCGGTCTGCCATCTTGAGCCAACGGGTGACGCCGGCGTGTTTCACTGTAGCGACGCATCAAAATATAATCATCGGCATAAAGAAAGATGGCTTCCGTGGTTATGCCAGTTTGCTGCAGGTATTCTATAGTTTGCGGCAGGTTGACAAGATCTTCTTTAGGGTTGCGGGCATCTATGCCCACCGCAAATTTGCTACCAATCCTTTGATGGTTTTTTTTGGCAAAGAGGGCGAAGTCAGCGATTAAATTTACTGGCAAATTATCGATGCAGTAAAATCCAGCATCCTCAAGGGTGTTTAGGGCAACGCTCTTGCCGGATCCAGACAGGCCGCTGACGACGATTAACCTGATTTCGGCCACGCCACCTCCTCTGCTGCGCGTGATAGCCGAGAAGTACGGTTGTTTATCGGGGTATAAGCCGTATTTTGATCTTCACCAGCACCGTCAAATGGGGGAGAGTCCGTATTAACAAGACTCTCTTGGTAAGTAATACGGTTTGGAATGTCTTGGTGTGATAGTTTTTCGCTGGTTGAGTTTAGCTGTGCTACTGCGATTTCAATGAGTTCCGCTAATGGCCGTTGCTCTACAGCGGTCAGCTTCAGTGCGGGGATAATAGTGCCGCAGTAATTAGCGCTATGACGGCGCCCCTTGATTAGTGAAATTGGGCAATTACTGCCTGCATTCCTAGTTAGTGTGACTTGCAGATCTATCCTGCTGCTGCGGGATAGAGACTGTGCGCCGTAGATTTCTCTTATGTCTACTATCCCTAAGTCGCGCAGGTGTATTAGCCCAAACCCGATCTGCGGGCATGATCCTATCAGCTGACTGTCCTGTTGTTTAATCAGCACGGCATCATCTGCTACAAGAAGATGGCCGCGTTGAATCATTGCCAGGGCGCAGTCGCTCTTGCCAACCCCACTAGGCCCCCGGAGCAGAACTCCCCGGCCATTGATATGCATCAGCACACCGGGGATTATAGTGCCATCGTTTGATTTTGAAAGACTCATGTTGAATCTGACGACGGACGCCATCCCCGGAGTATTTCATGCAAGCTATCATCGCTACTGGGGCTGCGCAGCTTTTCGCATAGCTCTGGATCACTAAACATTTCCGCCAAGGCGGCCAGTATCTGCAGGTGTTCGTCAGTGAAATGCTCCGGAACTACTAGAGCAAAGAGGATGTCCACCGGGGCTCTATCAAAGGCGTGGAAGTCTATCCCTTGGTCGAGCCGTATGAAGGCGCCAATGGCCTTATCAATACCCTCAAGGCGGGCGTGAGGCAGGGCGACGCCATGCCCCAGCCCGGTACTGCCAAGGCGTTCACGGGCCATTAGGCGTTTACAGATCTCATCACCAGTTAGACGATCTTCGGCTTCGCCTATAAGCTGGCCAACATAAGACAGGACCTGCTCTTTGTCCTTGGCCTCACTAACGCAGCGGACCCGTTCTGGGGAAATCAGTTGCTCGATGTCCATATGTCGTCCGTAAGCTAGTTAGCTTAACTACGTCCCGAGCGAGTCTTCGTGCTGGCTCGACTTTAAGGACGTGCCCTGACGTTTCTTGTCTACCGCTTTATCCTTCTGTTTCTTTATCTGCCGATCCAGTTTGTCGATCAGCGCATCGATTGCTGCGTACATATCATTAGAGACTGCATTTGCAAATACCCTGCCTCCACCACTGCCGAGCTGTATATTAGCCTCCGCTTTCTGTTGCAATTTTTCAACAGATAGTATGACTTCAGTGTCAATCAAATTGTCAAAGTGACGCTGTAGCCTGCTCATCTTGTCATTTACATAGTCGCGTAAGGAGTCGGTAATCTCTATATGGTGACCGCTGAGTTTGATTTGCATGGCTTGGATCCTTCATTTGCGAAGTTCTGCAGCTTGCGTCTTATTGCCGTAGCCTCTTTGTTTGACTTTGCGTTGCGAAGACGAGGCAATGCCCAAAGATTCACGATACTTGGCTACGGTCCTACGTGCTACCTTGATGCCCTCATCCCTGAGAGATTCAGCGATGGCGCTGTCACTAAGCGGTTTGCTGGTCTCTTCAGCGCTTATCAAGCGTTTTATTCGTGCCCGGATGGCAGTAGCAGATGCCTCACCTCCATCTGTGGTGCTTACGTGACTGGAAAAAAAGTACTTGAACTCATACGTCCCACGTGGTGTGTACATGTATTTGTTGGTTGTTATCCGCGATATTGTAGACTCATGCATGTCAATTGTCTCGGCTATCTCGCGCAATACCAGAGGCTGCATGGCCTCCTCGCCGTGGTCCATGAACTCTCTTTGCCGATCGACGATGGCGCTGGCCACCTTAAGCAGCGTCTCATTGCGGCTTTGCAAGCTCTTTAACAACCAGCGAGCCTCCTGGAGGTGGGTCCGTAAACAGTGATTATCGGCACTAGTATCGCCGCGTTTAACGAGACTGGCGTAGTAGGGGTTGATCCGTAGAGTAGGCGTCATCTCGCGATTGAGTTCAACATGCCAAGCGCCGTCCTGGCGGAATACGGTAACGTCAGGAATGATGTACTCTGGTGCAGAGTTGCTCAGTTGTTGACCCGGCCGAGGATCGAGGCTCCTGATCAGTTCGAGTGTTTCGTCAACAGCCGAGCCACTCAAGCCTAGCTCGGCTTGTATCTCGTCATAGCGCTGCTCGGCGACTCGTTCCAAGTGGTTGAGGACTATTTCCATCGCTTCCCCTCGCCAAGGTGTGGTTTCGGGGAGTTGCTCAAGCTGAATAAAAAGTGCCTCTGCAGGTGATCGAGCGGCTATGCCATGCGGATCCAAGCGCTGGATACGGGCAAGGATAGACTCCACATCGCTAGGGCTGAAATGGATGCTTGTCGGAAGCTGGCCGTGTATCTCTTCAACACTTGACTGGAGGTAGCCGTCCTCATCAATAGAATCAACAATGATCTCGGCAACTAAACGTTCACTCTCGGTAAGGTCCTCCATCTCCACTTGCCAGAGCAAATGCTCTATCAGTCCCTGGGGGTTGGAGCTGCGATTCTCTAAGATGTCTGTGGCTGAATCAGCTCCTGGGGATGCGCAGGCGTAGCTGGCGTCATAAATATCTTCCCAGCTGGTATCCAAGGGTAGTTCGTCGGGTATTGCCTCACCGCTAGGTTGCTCTTCCGCGTTTTGATCCTGATTTGACTTGTCTGCAACGCTTGTCTCTTCGCCCTCATCAGTCTCCAGCATTAGATTGGATTCCAGCGCCTGCTGGATTTCGTTATGCAATTCGAGACTAGACAGCTGCAGCAGCCGAATGGCCTGCTGTAACTGAGGCGTCATGGCCAGCTGTTGGCCCACTCTTAGCTGAAGCGTTTGCTTCATATCAAATTCTTTACAGTGGTGGTTAAATTTTCAAACAGTACTACACTAAAGCTTATCATAAGCTAAAATCCTCACCCAGATAGACCTCCCTTACTTTAGGGTCAGCGAGGATTTCTTGGGCGTTTCCTGCAGCTAAGACCCGGCCGTCGCTAAGGATATATGCCCTCTGAACAATGCCCAGGGTTTCGCGTACGTTGTGGTCGGTAATGAGAACACCGATGCCGCGATCGGCTAACCGGCGAACTATCCGTTGAATGTCGCCAACCGATATTGGGTCGACTCCGGCGAAGGGTTCATCCAATAAAATAAATTGCGGATTAGCGGCAAGGGCTCTGGCAATCTCAACCCGACGCCTTTCCCCTCCAGACAGAGAAATTCCCATAGAATCGCGAACGTGATTTACGCCAAAGTCTTCTAGCAGCTCTTCTGCTGCACTTTTGCGCTCGGCTCGGCTGAGATCTGAGCGCAGCTGCAAAATGGCGTTGAGGTTGTCTGCGACGCTTAGTTTACGAAATACTGATGGCTCCTGCGGGAGATAGCCGATACCAGCTTTGGCCCTAGCATGAATGGGTAGCTCGGTTAAATCTGCCTGGTTAAGGGTTATGCTACCAGCGTCAGCCTTAACCAGGCCAACCACCATGTAAAAGCAAGTTGTTTTGCCGGCCCCGTTAGGGCCGAGTAGGCCGACTATCTCACCCTTAGCGACCTCTAGGTTGGCATCACTAACGATAGCCCGGCCCCGATAGCTCTTGTATAGTCCCTCCGCCTTCAAGGTCGCCACAGCTCAGCGCTCCTCACGTTGGCCAGGGTAGATGATTGCTCGGGCTCGTTGGTCATCATTGCCTTGGGCTTTAACAGCCTGGGTTTCGAGATTAACGAATACGCTGTCGCCGCTTAGCGAGTCTTGCCCTTGCCAAAAAAGGGCATCACCGAAAAATAACGCCCGTTCCGGGCCAGATACATAATATTCCATACGACTCGCTTTAGCGCGCACTTCCTGTTCTTCTCCCTCGGGTAGATCGCGGTATCGGGCTGGTTGGCCGATAACGATTAGGTGCTTTAGTTCACCCTCTTCGGTGGTGTGTATCTCTATGCGATCACCGCTTATCCTCATCTCGCCATGGGTCATTACAGCGTTGCCTTGGTATATACTAATTCCGCTCTTGGCATCCATGTCGACTCGGTCAGCTTCAACCTCTATCGGTGGGCGGGGCTGCGAATCACTGGCCAGCGACAGAGCGCAATGACAGAGAATCAGTGCTGTATATAAATATTTACTCGCCTTGTTTAGTCTCATAGCGTCCTTTCGCCTGGTTGTGCAACTGCAGCCTGTCGCGATAGTAGTCCAGAGTCATGCCAATGCCTTCTGCCGAGCCCCATGGATCGGTGGCGACTACCCGTTCTTCAGTCATTGCTTGATGGTTATCGATATTGATAAACAGTTCACGGGTGACAATATCCAGGGGTGGGCGCTGCTCATCTGCCTGGCGGCGTATGTCTACGTCTTCATGCAGAATTATGACTTGGGTGTCGCGTTTGAATGAGCCAAACGGCGAGTTTGCGAACCAAATCGAGCCATCGGTTGACTCCGCCTGCCAATGCGGCTGGTCAATCTGAATGGTCTGACTTACGGGAAAATGTTCGCCTTGTTTACCTCTCAATATGGAGCGCATTTTACCTTGTTCATCATGATGATGAATTGCGAATTCGGCCAGAAAGTAGTCAGCTCGCTCTACTTCCTCGGGTTCAGCGGGCAACTCTTCTTCGGGGGCATCATGGGTTAGGAAGATGCCAACCAAGATAGTCAAAACAACTACCGCAATGGGGAAGAGTATTCTCTGCGCCACTTATCTGCCACCTCAGGCGATCTGGACGTTTAATAGTTTAATTTGTTCTGAGCAAGGAGTAGCAGTTCTGCCAATTCGCGGGCTGCGCCCCGTCCTCCCGAGTGCTGGGTAGTCCAAGCAGCACAGGAGATTACTTGAGGGTGGGCATCAGCTACCGCAGCCCCTAAACCGACAACCTCTATTGCCGCGATGTCGATAATATCGTCACCGAGATAAGAGCATGCACTCGGCCCATGGCCGAACTGAGCTGCTACCTGGTGCACCGCTTGAGCCTTATTCCGGCAGCCATCCATAACCAGTTCAACCCCGAGTTCGTGCGCCCGGGCTAGGACGGCGTCGCCGCGGCGCGCAGTCGCCCAGGCAACGTTTATCCCTGCCTCTATAAGCATGCGCAGTCCCTTGCCATCATGGATATGGAACGCGAGCATCTGCTTGGCGTCCTCGCCGACATAAACCGTGCCATCAGTTAGAACGCCATCCACATCAAATATCGCAGTTTTGACGTTTGCCGCCAGACTTAGAATGGCTTCACTAGGGGGAGTGCAATAAGCAAGCTTTGTGGTGCTTATTCTACTCATACAACACCGGCCTGGAGTAGGTCATGCATGTTCAATGCGCCTATCAGCCTGCCATCTTCAGCGGTTATCAACAGGGCGTTGATACGATGGCGCTCCATGCGCTCCGCGGCTTCGGCCGCGAGCAGGTGTGGCGGGGCCGTTTGCGGAGCTTGGGTCATTACTGTCGCAATCTCGGTGGTGTGCACATCAATGCCTTGATCTAAAGCGCGGCGTAGGTCACCGTCTGTAAATATGCCGAGCACTTGTTGAGTAGAGTCCACTACAGCCGTCATGCCTAAGCCTTTGTGGCTTATCTCCAGCAAGGCCTCGCGCAGCAATGTTCCGGGAGTAACTTGCGGAACCTTGTCGCCGGTCTGCATGACGTCCTCAATGTGCAGCAGAAGTCGCCGACCCAGGCGACCGCCAGGGTGGGAGCGGGCAAAGTCCTCGGCAGTAAAGCCGCGGGCATCAAGCAGGGCTATCGCTAGCGCATCGCCCATAGCTAGACTCGCGGTTGTGCTAGAGGTTGGTGCTAAGCCCAAGGGGCATGCCTCCTTTTCCACCTGTATGTCGATGTGCACTGTGGCTTCGCGGGCCAGGGTGGAATCCGGATTGCCGGTAAGGGAGATAAGCGGTACGCCGAGACGCCTTAAGCGGGGCAATATGGCGTTGAGTTCATGGGTTTCGCCAGAGTTGGAAAGAGCCAGCACCACATCGGCGCCGGTTATCATGCCTAGATCGCCATGGCTAGCTTCGCCGGGGTGGACGAAAAACGCCGGGGTGCCGGTGCTGGCTAGGGTGGCTGCTATTTTAGAGCCTATATGCCCCGATTTACCCATGCCGGTGACTATTACCCTGCCAGTGCAGGATAGTATATGGCGGCAGGCTCTGCTGAAGTTATCACCGATGCGTTCAGCCAAAGAGTTGACAGCCTTTGCTTCCAGCTTAAGTACCTCCTGGCCAAGTCTCTGCAGACGCTTATTTGTCTCTTGGTGCTCAGCAAGTTCCTGGTCGTTGTGCTCTGACTTGCTTTGGTAGAGGGTGTTGTTCAATTCTCTTGACACCTTAGTGCTTGCTCTTGGAGATCTTCTAGCAACCTGTAAAGCCACGCAACTGCGGCTTTGGCGGATCCGTGAGTCATCCCTGCGAGGCTATCAGTATTTCTCCGGCCTGCGCTAGTTTGACCGCATGGTCAGTTGAGTGGATACTTGGTCCTCGAAGAGGTTTTTAGCCCTATCCGGATAGATTGTTCAGATTATAATACAGGCACAATAACCATGGCCGTCGATGAAGCAAATGATATCTTTGCCAAAGTGCGTGGTCTAAAGGTGCGACGTGGCTCCCGGTGGATTTTTGACGGCGTTGACGTTGATATACGCAGCGGCAAAGTGACTGCAATAATGGGCCCCAGTGGTAGTGGCAAGACTACTATGTTGCGGGTTTTGGGTGGGCAACTCGCTCCTACTGAGGGCCTGGTGGAGGTTGCAGGCGTTGAGGTGCCTAAGCTAAAGCGCCGCGAGCTATACGCGTTACGTCGACGTATGGGGGTTCTCTTCCAGAGCGGGGCCCTGTTCACCCACCTGAATGTGTTCGAGAATGTCGCCTTTCCCGTGCGCGAACACACCCGGCTACCGGAGCCTTTGCTGCGTACTTTGGTGCTTTTAAAGCTGGAGGCAGTCGGCCTGCGCGGGGCGCAGAACCTAATGCCTAGCGAACTTTCTGGAGGTATGGCTAGGCGAGTTGCTATGGCACGGGCGATTGCCTTGGATCCGGTCCTGGTTATGTACGATGAACCCTTTGCCGGTCAAGATCCCATTACCATGGGTGTGCTAGTTGACTTGATAAGGAGGCTCAATGACATCCTTGGGCTAACTTCCGTTCTGGTTTCCCATGATGTCGAAGAGACCCTGGCCATAGCTGATTACGTCTACCTTCTGGCCGAGGGTAGGCTGATCGCGGAGGGCACGCCTGAACAGCTGCGGCGTTCCGAATATCCAGCGGTGCGTCAATTCATCGATGCCCGTGCCGATGGCCCTGTGCCTTTTCACTACCCCGGACCGAGTTTTGCCGAAGAGATACATAAGGAGCTGCAAGCGTGATTAGCCTGTTACAGGCACTTGGCAACAAGGTAATAACTGGTTTGAGGGGGGTGGGTGAGGGCGTCTTCCTCTTTTTGCGGCTAATGCGCTCCTTGTCGATTGGGGTGCGCCGCCCCCTGCTGGTTATTGATCAAGTCTACAAGCTTGGCGTTCTATCGCTAGTCATAATTGTCGTATCGGCGCTCTTCATTGGCATGGTGCTCGGCTTGCAGGGCTATTACACCCTCTCGGATTTCGGTGCCGCCGAGCAGGTAGGCGTGATGGTTGCACTAACTCTGGTCCGGGAGCTAGGGCCGGTGGTCACGGCACTGCTCTTTGCCGGTCGGGCTGGTTCAGCCCTTACCGCAGAGGTTGGCCTGATGCGTGCTACAGAGCAGTTGTCGAGCATGGAGATGATGGCGATTGATCCGGAAAGGCGTATCCTGGTGCCGCGTTTCCTTGGGGTTCTCATCGCCGTCCCGCTATTGGCAACCATATTTAGCGCGGTAGGCATAATTGGCGGTTATTTGGTATCGGTGGGCATGGTGGGAATCGACGGCGGTGCCTTTTGGTCTAACATGCAGAATGCTGTTAGCGTCCGGGATGATATACTCAATGGGCTTATAAAAAGCGTAGTTTTTGCTGTGGTAGTGGGCTGGGTTGCGCTTCATAAGGGGTATATGGCGGTGCCGACTTCCGAAGGAGTCAGTCGGGCGACTACGTTGAGTGTGGTTCATGCGTCTCTTATAGTCCTCGGCCTGGACTTTCTGTTAACGGCCCTGATGTTCGGCTGATTTTAGAGAGAAAACTTATGCAACAGCGGCTTGTAGAGATATGGGTTGGGCTTTTCGTGGTGGTGGCGCTGGCTGCGATGCTGTTCCTTTCGCTGCAAGTTAGCGGCCTAGTGGAGATTCGCAAATCCCCCGGTTACCAGGTTAGCGCGACGTTTGACAACGTGGCGGGATTGCGCGAGAGGGCGCAGGTGCAGATGGCCGGGGTAAAGATTGGCCGGGTTGAAACCATTCGTCTCGATCCGCAGACCCATCAGGCACGAGTGGTGCTCAATATAGACCAAAGGTACGACTCCATACCCGCTGACAGTAGGGCTGCAATCTATACATCTGGGTTGTTGGGTGAACAATACATAGGAATAGATCCGGGTTGGGAAGACGAGACTCTCCAGCCGGGCGATCAATTCACCGAGACTCAATCCGCGGTGGTCCTGGAGAGGTTAATAGGTCAGTTTATAAGCTCAATGGGGGATTGAAGCGGCGCAAGTTTACCGTTGGGCAGAGTTAAGCTAACCTCAAGACTTAAGGGAGTTTCATCTACTGCCACTACGAGTCACGCAAATCTGCCGCAATTGGTGGGCGTGGCTCCTAAGAGCAATTGGTATGCCTATGATAAGTAAATCCTTGCGAACGAGAGTTGGTCTACTTGTGGTCCTCGCTCTTTTTACGCTGGCCTTTGTGTGGAGCGCAGCGGCGGATGCTAAGCAGCACCCACGCGAGATCGTCGATGAGGTCAGCAGTAAGGTTGTTGCCCTGTTGGACGAATATGGCGACGAACTTAAAGATGACCCGGTAAGAACCTATGAGAAGTTTGCCCCGATCATTGAACCGCATGTTGATTTCGAGCGGATCGGGGCCCGTATGCTCGGACCTCACTGGCGTAATGCCGACGCAGAGACCCGGGAGAGATTTATCAACGAGTTTAAGCGTAGTCTGGTGCGCACCTATGCCTCGAGCATGGAAGAATATAAGGACCTCGATTTTCGTATCCTGGGTAGTAGACAGCGCGATGCCGGGATTCAGGTTGGGGTCGAAGTAGAGGGCGGCTCGCGGGTTTTGTTTCGTTTCATTGATAGCTCAGATGCCTGGAAGCTGGAGGACGTGACCTTTGAAGGGGTTAGTGTAGTACAGAATTACCGCGAGGATTTTCGTTCTCGTCTGCGCGATAAGGATTTGCCGGAAGTTGTAGAGGACATGAGGGCGCGTAACCAGGAGATTGGTTTTTAATGGTTTGCGAGCAGCTTGAGTGCGATACCCAGAGCGGTTGTATTAAGCTTTACGGGGCGCTTGATTTGGACTCCGTGGCTAATGTTTGGCATCAAGGTGAGGAACTCGTCCGTTCGGGCGAGATTGGACTGATCGACCTCTCGGCGGTGGAGCGCACCGATAGCGCTGGGGTTGCGCTGCTAGTCGAGTGGTCACGGGCGGCTCGCGAAGCTGGGGTAAGCCTGGCGTTTAGGGATGCACCACAACAGATGCGTGCCATCATACGGGCAAGCGGGGTAGAGGATGTGCTGAGAATGGTGGCACGAGGGGGCGAAGGGTTCGAGGAGAGAATGGACTAGCTCATGGAGCGTTTGCTGATAAGAGGTGGGCATCAGCTGGACGGAGAGATACGTATATCTGGTGCTAAGAACGCAGCCCTGCCGGTGATGGCTGCTACTCTGCTTGCTGAAGGTCCCATGAAAGTGGGCAATATCCCGCATCTTCATGATGTCACTACGACCATGGAGCTGCTCGGCAGGATGGGCGTCGAGCTGACCGTGCATGAAGGTATGGAAGTAGAGGTGGATACCTCCTCTATTAAGGAATTCAAGGCCCCGTATGAGTTGGTCAAGACTATGCGGGCGTCGATATTAGTGCTAGGCCCGATATTGGCTAGATTCGGTCACGCGGAAGTTGCCCTGCCGGGAGGCTGTGCAATTGGTTCCCGCCCCGTGGATGTCCACATCAGCGGACTACGGGCGATGGGTGCCGACCTTGAGATTGAAGAAGGCTACATCAAGGGTACGGCCCAACGCCTGCGTGGTGCTCACATCCATATGGATATCTGTACCGTGACTGGTACCGAGAACCTGATGATGGCAGCAGCCCTGGCACGGGGTACTACTATCTTGGAGAATGCTGCTCGCGAGCCAGAGGTGGTAGATCTGGCCAATTGCATCAATGCCATGGGCGGCTGTATCAGGGGTGCGGGCACCACCACGCTAGTTATCGAGGGCGTCGACTCACTAACCGGAGTATCACACAGGGTTTTACCTGACCGAATAGAGACTGGAACATACCTAACCGCTGTAGCGATGACCCAAGGGCGGGTTAAACTCAAAGATACCGATCCTAGTCTTCTTGAAGCGGTTATCGCAAAATTGCGTCAAAGCGGGGCGGAAATTGAGGTTGGTGAAGACTGGATAGAGCTAGTTATGAGTCAACGACCCTCGGCCGTGGACATTGAGACAGCCCCTTTCCCAGGCTTTCCGACCGATATGCAGGCGCAGCTGTGCGCTCTTAATGCCATTTCCACCGGTTCAGGCCGAGTAATAGAGACAGTGTTTGAAAATCGCTTCATGCACTGCCTGGAGATGCAGCGCATGGGTGCCAATATACGAATCGATGGTTCTAGTGCGACAATCACCGGGGTTGAAAGGCTTAAGGCAGCCCCGGTAATGGCCACTGATCTGCGGGCATCGGCTAGCCTGGTTCTGGCTGGGTTGGTGGCAGAGGGTGAGACGCCCGTTGATCGTATATATCATATTGATCGTGGTTATGAGTGCATCGAAGAGAAACTTGCTCAGCTGGGCGCAGATATTCAACGAGTGCCTGATTAGAACAACGGAGAGTTCATGAGACAAACCCTGACCTTGGCGCTGTCCAAGGGACGCATACTGGATGAGACCCTGCCGCTTCTCGCTACCTGCGGGATAGAGCCGGTGGAAAGTCCGGACTCGAGCCGAAAACTAATTATCGAGACCAACCGAGATGACCTGCGCCTGCTGATAGTGCGCGCCTCTGACGTGCCAACCTATGTTGAGCATGGCGGGGCTGATTTAGGCGTGGCTGGCCGAGATGTTTTGCTTGAGAGCCGCGGCGAAAGCATTTACGACCCAGTTGACCTAGGTATAGCACGTTGTCGTCTGATGGTTGCCGGGCCAACAGGGTCAAGCTTGGATATACCTCGACCACGAGTTGCGACAAAATTTGTGGAATTGGCGCGGCAGCATTTTGCTGCTCAGGGCAGGCAGGCCGAGATCATTAAGCTTTACGGTTCTATGGAGTTGGCGCCGCTAGTGGGCATGGCAGATCTCATCGTAGATCTGGTCGATACAGGTAATACTCTCCGCGCTAACGGTCTTGAACCCTTGGAAACTATCACTGAGATAAGCTCACGGTTAGTGGTTAATAAGGCTTCATTGAAGATGGAGCATCAGCGAATCGGGGCCTTGATCGAAGATTTGGCCACTGCTGCTGATGCAGCAGCTGATAACAAATGATGGGCTGCAGGGGGCAACGCAACAATGGTAGATATTAAACGCCTTAGTACAACCCAGCCGGATTTCTGGGAGAGCCTGGAGCAACTGGTCGGCTGGGAGAGTCACCCTGGGGCAGAGCTCGAGCAGCGGGTGGCAGAGGTGGTTGAAGGGGTGCGCACAGGAGGCGACAAGGCGCTACTCGAGTATACACGTACCTTTGATGGCCTTGATGCTGGCTCTGTTGCTGAGCTGGAAGTCTCCCGCGAGCGGATAGAGGCGGCTGCTCAAGAAATTTGCCCTGAGTCGCGGAGTGCCCTTGAACACGCCGCAACGCGGATTCGCGCCTATGCTACTCGTCAGCGCATTGATTCCTGGGAGTATGAGGATGAAGACGGCAATCTGCTCGGTCAGCAGGTTACTGCCATAGACAGAGTGGGAGTATATGTTCCGGGCGGTAAAGCTGCATACCCATCCTCAGTGCTTATGAATGCTGTACCGGCCCGTGTCGCCGGGGTCGAAGAAATCGTTATGACTGTGCCGGCCCCGAATGGCGAGTTGTCATCCCTGGTATTGGCAGCGGCTAAGATTGCCGGGGTGGATCGTATATTTACCTTAGGTGGGGCACAGGCGGTTGCGGCATTGGCTTATGGCACCCAAACGGTCCCGTCAGTGGATAAGATCGTGGGCCCGGGGAATGCCTACGTAGCAGAAGCAAAACGGAGAGTCTACGGGGTGGTCGGGATCGATATGATTGCAGGTCCATCCGAGGTTCTGATTATTAGCGATGGACAGGCTGACCCCGAATGGATCGCTATGGACCTGTTTTCGCAGGCCGAACATGATGAGCATGCTCAGGCCTTGCTGGTCTGTCCTGATTTTGTCTACCTGGACCAGGTCCAAGCGGCTATGGAGCGCATGCTGCCGGAGCTAGAACGTTCCGATATTGTCCGTGAGTCACTTGCTAAACGCGGTGCCCTGATCTGTGTCCGCGATTTGGCCGAGGCGCAAGATGTAGCCAACCGGGTCGCGCCAGAACATCTGGAACTTTCGGTTGCCGAACCTCAGCGGCTAGTTGGTGGCATTCGCCACGCTGGAGCAATCTTTCTCGGCCATCACACTGCAGAGTCACTAGGGGATTATTGCGCTGGTCCTAACCATACTCTACCGACCTCACGAACTGCCCGCTTTGCTTCACCTCTTGGCGTCTATGATTTCCAGAAGCGGTCAACGACACTTTTTTGTTCGCCTGAGGGGGCCGCTAAGTTGGCCGAGAGTGCCGCGGTGATTGCCCATGGTGAAGGGTTAGGGGCACATGCTAAGGCAGCAGAGTTTAGAAAAGCCGGTCACGGAGAGGGCAATTGAGTGAGTTATCTGCGCAGGTAAGGCGGTGGGTGCGTCCCGAAATACAGGATCTTGTCGGCTATAAGGTCGCCGATCCTGGCGATGCGATAAAGCTGGACGCTATGGAGAGCCCCTGGCCTTGGCCCGGAGATCTGCGCGATGAGTGGCTAAATCGACTTAGCGAAGTTGCGCTAAACAGATATCCGGACCCTAATTGCGGCGATCTTAAAAAAGTAGTCCGCGAGGTCTTTGAAGTTCCTGCCTGTGCAGAGCTGCTGCTAGGCAATGGTTCTGATGAGCTGATTCAGCTGATCAATCTAGCTATTGCCGGGCATGGCCGAACAGTTATGGCGCCAGCACCTAGCTTTGCCATGTATCGGGTAATCGCCACATTGAGTGGATCTGAGTTTGTGGAGATTGATCTGGCAGATGATTACGGCCTTGATTTAGCGGCTATGCAGGCCGCTGTAGGCAAGCATCAACCGGCTGTTACCTATGTTGCCCACCCTAATAACCCTACTGGTAATGGTTTGGATCTGGATGAGATATCCTCCTTGGCCTTATCAACGGAGGGAGTGGTGGTCGTTGATGAGGCTTACTACGCCTACGCTGATTCGAGTTTCTTGCCGCGCTTGCTTGACCACCCCAACGTCCTGCTGCTGCGTACGCTCTCCAAGGTCGGCTTGGCTGGGCTGCGGGTAGGGGTTCTGATCGCCCACCCCGAGTGGGTAGAGCAGCTAGAAAAGTGCCGTCTTCCTTACAATGTTGGAGTGCTAGCCCAGGTAAGCGCAAAGTTTGCCCTGGAGCATCGTCAGCAGCTCGATGAGGCGATTAAACGAGTGCTTGGCGAGCGATCTAGGTTGGCTGAAGAGCTGCGGCATATGCCCGTGGTAGAGCGGGTGCTGCCGAGCGAGACCAATTTTATAACCTTTCGGCTTAAAGCGATTCCAGCGTCAAGGGCCTATAAGCATTTGTTGGCCGAGGGCGTGTTGGTCAAATCACTTGATGGAAGCCATCCGCGGCTTAGTAATTGCCTCCGGGTAACCGTCGGCACACCGCAAGAGAATGATCTCTTCTTGGGCGCTCTCTCAGGTTTGTCTGCAGGGGATTATTGACGGGATCTGCAAGAGCCGAAATCCTCCTATTGAGCGCCTCTACGCCTCTAAAAGATTCCCCCTGAGCCTTATCTACCCGATTTGGAGGTTTCATGGCGCCAGGGATGGCGCCATGAAGCCTCCAGAGATGGATTCACGGCGTCCTCCACATCGGGCAGATAATGGATCAGGGGATTTTTCTAGAGGGGTTCTATTATCGTGCGTCAGATTTAGGATTCTTGCCTAAAATGATTTTTTTATTAAATGGGTCACCGTCACGATAGCCACTGACTTCAACTCTGGTTCCTGGCGGGCTTCTCCCGGTGGCCCTAAGAAAATCTTGCACACTCTCAATCTGGGTGCCGTCGATCTTTGTCAGCACATCGCCTGTTTTGA
The DNA here is from genome assembly GCF_002356555.2 of Halorhodospira halochloris. Classification (NCBI taxonomy): domain Bacteria; kingdom Pseudomonadati; phylum Pseudomonadota; class Gammaproteobacteria; order Chromatiales; family Ectothiorhodospiraceae; genus Halorhodospira; species Halorhodospira halochloris. The sequence continues at coordinate 2,017,391 of NZ_AP017372.2, read as the reverse complement.
GTGTGCCACCTTCAACCGGTCCGCCAGGCGATATTTCGGTTACTACGACGCCTTTGCTCTCATCTAAATCGAAGGAACGAGCTAGAGGGGGAGTTAGGCGTTGTGTCTTGACTCCCAGCCAGCCGCGCACGACCTGTCCATGTTCGAAGAAGTCGCTTATAACCGACTGAACCATGCTTGCAGGGATAGCGAATCCTATGCCGTGAGAGCCGCCGCCACCTCGGTCGAACAACGCGGTATTTATGCCTATCAGGCGTCCGTGGGCATCTATCAGGGCGCCTCCGGAGTTGCCTACGTTTATGGCCGCATCGGTCTGTAGGAAGCTCTCAAATGTAGATAGACCAAGCTGATCACGGCCTGTCGCGCTGATTATCCCCTTGGTTACTGTTTGGCCAACACCAAATGGGTTGCCGATAGCAAGAACCACATCCCCGACGCGGACATCACTCTCATCGCCGAAGGAGATTACCGGCAGTTCTTGGAGGTCTATGCTAAGCAGGGCTAGATCAGTTTCCGGGTCTTCGCCAATGACTGTTGCTCGGGCTTCGCGTTTGTCAGGAAGAACAACTTTGATGCTTTCTGCCTGTTTAATCACATGATGGTTGGTGACTATATAGCCGTTTTCGCTGATAATAATACCGGAGCCAAGGTTGGCCTGGTGCCTAGGAAGCCTTGGGGGATGCCCGGGTTGCTCGAAGAATCTCTCCAACAGCGGGTGGCGGTAGCCAGGTGGCGTGAACTGCTCTGTTTCACTCGGGGCAGAGTAGATGTTAACCACTGCGGGAGCGGCCCTAGCTACTGATTCGGCATAGGAAACGGGCTGGCCTAACTGAGCAGGGCGCGCCGCAATATCTCGGTCAGTTTCGACCGGCATGTCTCGATTAAAGCCTTCGTGCCTGGCGGAATCGTCTTGCGGAATTACTGAGTAAAGCCAGCCAGGATTAAGCCAGACCAGAGCAATGGCTATAGCTATGCCGAGGGTCGCATAACCTAAAACAAACCTTATCCACTCGCCGTAGTGAGTGTACGGCCATGGTTGAATAGGTTTCTGCTTGGATCCAGGAAGAGTCATGCAAATAACCGCACTATGGAGTCGCCACAAATCTGTTTGGCGCCCTGCAGAACCGCAGCGGTGCGAGTCGGGCATTCCGCCCTGGAGGCGTCTTCTAATCCCCCCCTTGTGGCGCCTCGTGTAACTAATCCATGGCGTTCTGTGTGCCTGGAATATCGCCAAGCCTTCTTTAGGGGATGGGTCATGGTCTCCTCCATAACAAGAACAAGGCAACAGGGGATGCCAAAAATTTTTGCAGATACCTCATAATGGATGGACAGAGCAATGTTACATAGAGATCAGCTCGAAGCATACCTAAATGACTACTTATCGGTTGAGAGTATATCCGACTATGCGCCAAATGGCCTGCAAGTTGAAGGCCGTGAGGAGATTGGGCGCCTGGTCACAGGCGTAAGCGCTTGTGCTTCTTTGCTCGAAAAGGCTGAGGCGGCGAAAGCCGATGCGATCCTGGTTCATCACGGTTACTTTTGGAAAGGCGAAGAAAACAGAATAGTTGGCTATAAGGCAAGACGACTTCGCCGGCTGTTGTGCTCAGGCATGAATCTGTTTGCCTATCATCTGCCGCTGGATGTTCATCTTGAGGTTGGCAACAATGCTGCCCTCGGGGACATGCTGGAGCTAACTAACGAATCCAGATATTCGATAAAGGGCATCCCTGACCTGCTGTGGTTTGGCGTGCCGGGGCAAGAACTTAGTGCTAATCAACTAAGTCAGCGCCTTGAATCTGTGCTTGGGCAGGCACCACTACACGTCGGTTCTGGACCTGGGCTGATTCGCCGCATCGCATGGTGCAGTGGTGGTGCCGAACGGCTAATTGAGCAGGCCTGTGCCTATGGTGCTGATGCATTCATTAGTGGTGAAATATCTGAGCCCATTCCCCATATCGCTCGAGAGGCCGGTATTCACTACTTTGCGGCCGGTCACCACGCTACCGAAAGGGGTGGAGTTCAACGTTTAGGTGAGCATATTGCGGCTAAATTTGATATTGATCATCAATACATTGAGATAGCTAATCCTGCTTAGTAGTGAAAACCCCCTTTCGGTTATCTCGTCAATATCTTATGCTACGCACCAGCGATGAGTTAGGGCGGAATGGACAGCTACTGTCTTGACGCCCGAGCCAGTATGTAAGATGCTTACGCGCTGTTTGTACACCCTTGGGTACGACACGTAGGGAACAGTCATGAGTAACGAAGCCCCAGATCCTAGCCGGCGCCGTTTTTTGACCGGTGCCGCAACAGTGGTTGGCGGGGTGGGAGCGGTATTTGCAACCGTGCCCTTCCTCGGCTTCCTCAAACCAAACGTAGAAGCACAAGCAGTAGGTGCTCCTATAGAGGTAGATGTCAGCAAGCTTGCTGACGGACAACGTCTTGAGTTCGAGTGGAAGGGGAGCCCGGTGTGGGTTATCTCCAGGACTCAGGAACATCTTGATAACCTTGAGGACGAAGACATCCTGCGGGGTAGGCTGCGCGATCCTGACTCTGAAGCGGAGCAGCAGCCGGAATACGCTCGTAATCTATACCGCAGCGTCTCCCCAGAGGTGCTGGTTGTCAGCCCGGTTTGCACGCACCTCGGCTGTATAGTCGTCTATCACCCGGAGGTTGAAGCTAAGCCTTTCGATGACGATTGGCGAGGTGGATTCTTCTGCGCCTGTCACGGAGCAATGTACGACATGTCCGGGCGTGTCTATTCAGGCAATCCGGCCCCGAAAAACTTGGAGATCCCGCCCCACCGCTTTACTGATGACGATAAGCTGGTCATTGGTGAGGATCCCGAGGATCCTGAAGAGGAGGTCGAGGCGACATGAGTGAGCAAAGCGCTAGCCGACTAAGCGAACTACAAGCCTGGGTTGATAAGCGCTTTCCGCTTACCAGTACTTGGCGTTACCACATGACCGAGTACTATGTACCGAAGAATATCAACTTCTGGTACTTGTTCGGATCGCTGTCTATCCTGGTGCTGGTCATTCAGATCATCACCGGCATCTGGCTGACGATGTACTATCAGCCGTCGGTCGATCGCGCCTTTGCGTCGGTCGAATTCATTATGCGTGACGTCGAGTGGGGGTGGCTGATGCGCTACCTGCACACTGTAGGTGCCTCGGCGTTCTTTGTGGTCGTTTATCTCCACATGTTCCGCTGCCTGATGTACGGCTCCTATAAAAAGCCTCGGGAGCTGCTCTGGATTATCGGGGTGCTGATCTATCTGGTGATGATGACCGAGGCCTTCATGGGCTACGCACTGCCTTGGGGTCAGTTATCGTACTGGGCAACCCAGGTCATTGTGGCGCTGTTCGGCGTGGTGCCGTTTATCGGTGACGACTTGGTAGTTTGGCTGCAAGGCGGTTTCCTGGTTAACGAGGCAACCCTCGGTAGGCTATTCTCGCTGCACGTTATCGGCTTGCCTCTGGTGCTGATCTTGCTGGTCTTCCTCCATATAGTGGCGTTGCACCATGTTGGGTCGAGTAGCCCGGATGGCGTCGAGATCAAAGAGAACAAAGATAAAAACGGCAAGCCGGTCGATGGGATAGCATTCCATCCTTATGTGACGGTTAAAGACATGGTCGGGATGGGTATATTCCTGATCATATTCTGTGCGATTGTCTTCTTTGCTCCAGAGTTCTTCGGCTATTTCATTGAGGCCCCGAACCTGGAAGAGGCCAATCCGCTGCAGACGCCGGAGACGATCCATCCGATCTGGTACTTCACTGCGTGGTACGCGATGCTGCAGTGCGTCCCGAATGAGGCATTGGGCGTCGTAGTGATGTTCGCTGGTTCGATGATACTGCTCTTCCTGCCCTGGATTGATCGCAGTGAAGTGCGTTCGATCCGTTATCGGGGGCGTGGTTTCAAGATCGCACTCGCTGTCTTTGTAGCCTCTTTCTTGATCCTCACATGGGCCGGAATGCAGGAACCAAGCGGGTTGCCGATGCTTATTTCGCGTATCTTTACGGTGGTCTATTTCGGGTTCTTCGTATTCCTGTGGGTTTATACCTACTTCGGCTTTGAGCAAACGAAACCCGTTCCGGAAAGGGTGACCGACAAATGAGCAAAAAGAGACTAGGGTACGTTCTTGGTGCGCTCTTGGCGGTCTCGTTCGCTGGTGCTGCCCAGGGCGGGATCGACATGAAGGATCCCAACGTCAGTCACCATGACCGGGAGTCAATCCGCAAGGGCGCTGAGCACTTTGCCCAGTACTGCATGGGCTGCCACTCGGTGGAGTATCTGCGCTACGATCGGGTGGCGGAAGACACCGGCATGGGTGAGGAGTGGATCGAGGATAAGCTCATTTTTGATGACGATATCGAACATCATGAGCAAATGATCTCGCCCATGGATCCGGAGGATGGGGAGAACTGGTTTGGCATCGAACCTCCGGATCTGTCCATGACTACCCGGGTGCATGGCGAGGATTGGGTATATACTTTTCTCCACGCCTACTTCAAGGATGAAGACGCTGCCGTCGGTTTTGATAACTGGATCCAAGAGGGGACCAGTATGCCGCACGTGCTGGCTCACCTTCAGGGGACGCCCAAACCTGTCCACGACGATGATGGTAATCTAGTCGACATTGAGGTGTCTGGCGACGGCGAGATGAGCAGACGCGAATATGAGGCGATGACGGCCGAATTGACAGCGTTTCTTGCCTATGCTGCTGAACCGATAAGGGCAGATAGGGAGAGGATGGGGATTTGGGTTATTCTCTTCCTACTGGTTATGACAACCGTCTTCTATCTCTTGTACAAAGAGTATTGGCGTGAACTGAAAAAGCAGTAAACGCCTTGACCATTAACCAATGGCGGCTGTTTGTAGCCCGGGGTGCATAAGAGCATCCCGGGCCTTTGCGTTAGGAGAAGGGAAGTGATCCGCCTCTACACTGGAGAGCTGTGTATTCATTGTCATCGCGTGCGACTCGCTTTGGCAGTTAAGGCCGTGGATGCAGAGCGCATTAAGGTTGATCCGGACTGCCCTGCCGTGGAGTTGTTGGAGCAAAATCCTTATGGAGATGTGCCCACGCTAGTGGATAGGGATGTTACCCTTTACGAGCCAGACATAATCATCGAGTATTTGGACGAACGCTACCCACATCCACCCTTGATGCCGGTTGATCCGATTTCTCGGGCAAAGTCGCGATTGGTTGTATACCGTATGCAGCGTGATTGGTATGCGGACTATGATCGGATCTTGACATCGTCAAAATCCAAAGCGCAGAGTGCCCGCAGGTCATTGCGCGAGAGCTTAACTGCAGCAGCAGAGCTTTTTGAAGATCAGCAGTACTTCCTGAGCCATGAATTGACTGTGATGGATATCACCATTCTGCCGCTGCTATGGCGTCTGCCTATAGCGGGAGTTGAGTTACCTGATGAAGCTGGCGCGGTAAAAAAATATGCCGAGGAGCAGTTTTTGACAAATTGGTTCAAGGCAAGCCTAACTACTGATGAGCTAAATATGGCCCGGTAGTTTGAGATAGGAGCGCGAACTATGAACTCAAGTCGTCCTTATTTGGTAAGGGCAATCTACGAGTGGATTGCCGATAACGATAAGACCCCTTACCTGTTGGTTGATGCTAGCCGCTCAGATATTGATGCGCCGACCGAGTATGCAGAAGATGGCAGGTTGGTTTTGAATGTCTCCCCACGAGCTGTTCAAGGCCTCAATATGGGTAATGATGTTATACGCTTTAGTGCCAGGTTTGGTGGCGTTGCTCGTGGGGTGACCATTCCGGTGGGTGCTGTTATGGCGGTCTACGCGCGCGAAAACGGCCAAGGCATGATGTTCGGGGCCGAGGATGAGATGGAGGAAGAGACTAATCAGAGCGGGGAGGCTACACATGAGGTCAATGCCGGACAAGATCCGGATGGTGGCGACGACGCCCCTGGCTCATCAAGTTCCAACTCTGGTGGAGGCAAACGCCCAAACCTGCGCGTGGTTAAATAACCCCCACGCGCAGGACCAATCAAGACAGAGATAACGATTAACTGCAGCAGAGCCTACCTGTTATGCGTTTCACCAAAGAGACTGCGATCGATTAGATCACATATGCAGTGAATTACTAGCAAGTGTACCTCTTGAATACGAGCGGTCTGCTGATGTGGGACACGAATTTCAATATCATCTGATTCCATTATTTCCGCAAATTTGCCACCGTCCCTGCCCGTAAGAGCGATTGTGAGCATGCCCCTTTTTTTGGCGGCATGGTGCGCTGAGACTACATTGGGTGAGTTGCCGCTAGTCGTTATAGCTAAGAGAATATCCCCTGCTAGCCCTAATGCCTGTACCTGACGGCTGAAGACATGATCAAAAGAGTAGTCGTTTGCTACTGACGTAAGAGTTGAACTATCGGTTGTCAGTGCAATCGCGGGCAATCCGGGTCTGTCAAGTTCAAAACGATTCAGCAACTCTGAAGAGAAGTGTTGAGCGTCTGCTGCTGAGCCACCGTTGCCGCAGACAAGTATCTTCTGGTCCTGGTTAAGGGCCTGGGCCATACGCCTACCCGCCTTGACTACTGCGGGAGATACCTGATCTAAGGCGTTCTGCTTGGCGCGTATACTGTCATGGAAAAGTTGTGCGATACGTTCGTGTGGGTCCATTAATCCTCCGAGTCAGGGTGTGGCCGAGAAGGCATTCTGAATCCATTCGAGTTCTTCACCGTCAATTGCTATCACGTCAAAGCGCGCCGATCCGGGATTGAGTGCCAGCCAGTAAGAAGCCGCTCGAGTGAGACTCTGACGTTTCTTTCGGCTAATCGATGAGGCCGCGCCGCCGAATGCTGGAGAAGATCTATAGCGAACCTCAACAAAGACGGTTGTTTTACCATCGGCCATTACTAGGTCGATTTCACCCCGGTTGACTCTGAACCTGGTGGCAAGAGTGGTTAATCCTTGTTTTTTCAGGAAATCTCTGGCTAGCTTTTCGGCATATTCACCGGTAGAAAGCCGCGCGCTTAGCTTGCCGCCGTCAGGAACCCTCTCCCCGTTCGCGCTTCTCGTCAGACTCGGTAGCGGTGATCTCTTCATAAGTTGAACCTTCCCTGGTTGGCATTTCGAAAACTGGATTGCCCCTCACAAAACGAGCGCTTACTAGCCCGCGGTTGATTATGTTTGCATCACTTAGATACAGCTGACCGGTCAGGCCATCAAGTCGTTCGTCCGGATTCTCGCGCATGACATCGAGATAAGGCACGATTCGGTAGGCGTCGATCCCCAGAGCTATGAGACGTGAGTGGCGTTCCATAAGCTGCTGCCAGTGGTTTTTTATCTCGCTGTGGGTAAGGCCTTGGGGGATTGCACCTGTTGCACCTACAAGCCAGGGGGCATCAACGAATATTATGCCATCTAGATCACGGTCCCGTTCGGGATCGGGTGCCCCGCCATAGACGTGCGATGTCGCCATAACCGGCAGGTTTTGGGCATGGTGATACTCTAGCTGTGGGCGGATAAGCCTGGCTTGTTCGGGGAATGCAGCGATAAATATGCCATCAATGTCGGCCCTGCGCCGCGGCTGGTATTGAGGTGCAGTGCCAAGGAGGTTATTTATTTGACGGAACCTTTGTTGGCTAACGTTTAGGTTAAGGATTTCTCGAATCGGGTTGCTGAAGTCAGTCTCTGCTGGGTCGTAATTGGCACTTTGGGCAATTATTCCCCCGGCTTCTTCAAAAGCCTCAGCAAAGGCGCTGCTAACGCGCTCCCCCCAGCTGTTATCTGATGTCAGGGATACCACTGCCTCCCAACCGCGTTGGCGTGCTTGCAGGGCGGCCTGTTTGGCCTCACGCTCGGGGGAGAGGCTGAATTGAATCATGTTGTCCGGAATAGCAGACGGTTCGTCACTTGAATTAAGGGCAAGGATCGGTACATCGAACTGATCTATATCAGCAATTAGCCTTTCCAGCTCCTCTTTGGTCAGCGGACCGATAATATGCTGAGCTCCATCACCAACCGCTGTCCGGTATGCTTTAACGGCTCTTTCGGGGTCGCCGGCTGTGTCGTAGACCGTAACCGCAGGATGATCAAAGTCGCTAGAGTAGTAGGCAGCTAAAACACCCTCACGTATCGCCTCCCCAGCGGCGGCGAACTCTCCGCTCAAGGGCAGCAGGAGGGCAAGCTGCCCGGGTACCTCATAGCGATCTTCTAGCTGCGATAGGATTGATTGAGCCTTCTCCCTGTTGCCTGGGTGGTCGGGATAGTCCTCCTGCCAGTCCTCAATGGCTTGCTCGAGCTGGGGAGGCTCGAGTTGATATTGACGAGAAATCAGCACTAGCTCTATCCAGCCAGAGAGTATCTCGTCCCTCGCATGAAATTCTTGTAGGGCCTGCGAGGGGAGTTCGTTGAGCGATTGCCATATCAATTCACGGTTATCTTTACGCTCTTCAGCCTCTTGCAAAAAATCCTCGAGCTTGATGAGGTAGCCAGCTTTGTCAATGTAATCGTTGTTATGCTCGGCAATTCTGGAGCGCAGAACGTAGTACTCTTTTTCCAGTCCTTCTGGTGGGCCATAGAGGAAATCGAGCTGTTGAGCAGCAGAGCGTGCTTGGTCGTGGCTCAACAGAATATTGGCGCGCACCAACCAGAAGCGCGGCGCAATATCATCCTCGAGGCGGTTGGGGTTTACTCCAGCTATTGAAGAGGTAGCAGCATCGATATCATCAACTTTTACCCAGTTCTCTGCGGCAAAGAGTAGTACTCGAGAAACGTGGTCTGGGTCTGTATAGGAGTCCGCGGCGGCATCGAAGAGCTCGGCGGCACGTTTGTAGTCCTCTTCCTGTGCAGTCTTTTTGGCCTTTTCCTCAATTTCTTGTGGCTGCTCCGGCTCAACTGGCTCCGGTTCTGTGGGTGTGGGGGCGCACGCACTGAGGCCTAGCAGTGCTAGTAGAATTGCTGCTCCGGCAATCCTGCTAGAATTAACGGTTCGTTTTATAAACAACTTTGTTTTATGCGTCATTATTGGCGAATACCGAAGATCAATTGTGCGGAGGTAATGTGGTAAAAAAGACCGCCACGTCAACGGAGGTTAGTCCCCAGAGAGCTGAGTATCCCGCCGCGACAGTGTCGATGTCAAACTCGCCAGCACCGCCATCAACCGGCGTTCTGTCGGTCATTGCTACTCCCATAGGAAATATGCGCGATATTACCCTGCGAGCTCTGGATACACTTGCCTGCGTCGACTGGGTTGCCGCCGAGAACACTCGGCGCAGCCGCTACCTACTCGACTATTATAACCTGAATGCACGCACAATCAGCCTCCACGAACACAACGAAGCGAGCCGTATACCGCGCTTGCTAAGACTTCTCGCCTCCGGTTATAGCGTCGGTTTGGTAAGTGATGCCGGCACTCCCTTGATAAGTGACCCCGGCGCGCGCTTGGTAGCTGCGGCCCATGCCAATGAGGTGAGGGTGGTTACCGTCCCTGGGGCTAGTAGCGTTACCGCGGCTCTGGCTGTGGCCGGATTTGATGTTGATGGATTTGAATTTGCCGGCTTTCTTCCCGCCAAGAGTTCAGCGCGGCGCAAGGCCGTGGAAGAATTAGCTATAAGGCGCAAGCCAACAATTTATTTTGAAGCGCCCCATCGAGTTGTTGAGTCGCTCCAGGATCTGCGCGAAATCTGCGGCGGCGGACGTTGGGTAGTCGTTGCCCGGGAGTTAACAAAAGTTCACGAGACATTGCTTCGTGGGCCGCTACAAGATGTCATCCATATGGTTGAGGCGAATAAAAACCAGCAACGCGGGGAGTTTGTGGTGATTGTTGCGGGCAGGTCCGACCAACAATCTACCGGAGAGTCACTGCAGTTAGATATTGATGATGTCCTCCGTCCTCTGCTCGCCGAGCTGTCGGTCAAGCAAGCCGCTAGTTTGGCGGCCCGCATAACTGGAGCCAAGCGCAACATGCTCTATAAAAGGGCTTTGGAGATAAGTAGGTCGAGTTCTGCTTAGAGGTAAAAGAGAAAGAGTCGGCCGGTAAGCCGGGTTCTGTCGAGGGCGGTCATTCCTCTGGGGCATACGTCACCGCATGCCTCTAGCGGCCTACCCGGGGGCGGCGCGGGCCACGCCATAGCCCCCCTATTTGGCCTTGCTCCGGGTGGGGTTTACCGTGCCGCGAGCCGTTACCGGTCGCGCGGTGCGCTCTTACCGCACCTTTTCACCCTTGCCTGTGCCTAAGCCCTAGCGGGCTGGCCATCGGCGGTATGTTTTCTGTGGCACTTTCCGTAGGCTCACGCCTCCCAGGTGTTACCTGGCACCCTGCCCTGTGGAGCCCGGACTTTCCTCCGCGCGCTGAGGGCGCAGCGACCGCCTGGCCGACTCCTTGACCTATTGTAGGCCAGCTTAGCCCAAAAGTAAACATTGTAAATCAGTAAGATAAAAGCAGAAGCTAATACAATATGCGAGATATATTTATTATGTAGTTGTTTTATTGGTTAATTGCTGGAGGGGGTTTATGTAAGCTGTTAAGAATTCTTTTTAACTGCACAAGTCAGCGGATTATTAGTCCTGGACTCTCTATTGACTGGGGGGTACTCTACCTATAGTGTAGCGAAGTGGATGGTAGTGGGAAATAAGGGGTCATGATGGATCAGCGGGGGGCAAGGTGTTTCGAGGGGTTAGTCAGCTAAACCTCGATTCGAAAGGGCGCTTGGTTTTTCCAGCTCGCTTTCGGGATCGGTTGATCAATCACTGCGACGGTGAGGTGGTTGCGACTATCGATTACCGTGATAAGTGTTTGGTTATCTATCCGTTGCCAGAGTGGGAAGTCATTGAGCAAAAGCTGATCGCCTTGCCCGATATGCGCGAGAGCACTAAGCGTTTCAAGCGCTTGCTGATTGGTCATGCGCAAGAGATACAAGTAGATAACAATGGGCGCGCCTTGGTCCCGCCGCCGTTACGTGATTTCGCAGGTTTGGCTAAAAAGGTGGTTCTGATAGGCCAGGGGAATAAGCTTGAGTTATGGGATGAGGCCCGTTGGGAGCAGCGCCGTACGCAGTGGCTTGAAGAGGCCGCAGCGCCCGACGCCGAGCTCCCGGAAGATCTTGAGGGTCTCTCGCTATAGCCGCAGGGGGCGGCATGGGGTTAGCGCAGAGTCAAAATGATATGACCGATGGCGATGCAAGCAGCGGTTGCCCTGATAGGCATCAGCCGGTGCTTCTCGGGCCTGTATTGGCGGGGCTGCATATCCGTCCTGAGGGGGTATACGTCGATGCAACCTACGGTCGCGGCGGACACGCTCGAGCAATCTTAGAAAAACTATCGGACCAGGGCAGGCTGATTGTTGCCGACCGTGATCCGGAAGCCGTGGCTCATGCCCAAAAAGTGCTGGGTGGTGACGAGCGATGCGTGATTCTGCGGGTCACCTTAGCAGAGTTGCCGCAGCTGCTTGAACAGCGTGGCGAGGCCGGAATAGTAGATGGGTTGCTGGCCGACCTTGGCGTCTCTTCACCGCAGCTTGATAGCCCCCAGCGCGGTTTCTCATTCCAGCACGATGGCCCCCTTGATATGCGCATGGATCCGCAGCGCGGCGAGAGTGCAGCGCAACTGCTCGAGAGATCGACGGCGCAGGAGCTTACTAGACTAATCCGCAATTATGGCGAGGAGCGTCAAGCAGGCAGGATTGCGCGGGCAATCGTCAGAGCGCGCGAGTCCCATCAGGCCCCGCGGACTACAAGGGAGTTAGCTGGCCTTATCGAAGGGGTGATCAAAAAGCGCGAGCCTGGTCGGCATCCGGCAACCCGGACGTTTCAGGCGCTACGCATAGCCGTGAACGATGAGCTTAATGAACTCGAAGCATTTCTGGATAGAGCGATTGATCTGCTCAGCCCGGCAGGCAGGCTGGCGATAATTGCCTTTCACTCGCTGGAGGATCGGCGCGTTAAGCGCTTTATCCGCGACGCTTCTAGGTCGGGTGATCTGCCGCCTGCAGTGCCGGTGGTGCCAGAGGGTCTGCGTCCGCGTCTGTCACCCGTGGGTAAGGCTTATCGGGCCGATCAGACAGAGTTGGCCGCCAATCGTAGAGCACGGAGTGCAGTATTAAGGATCGCTGAGAGGTTGCCATGAGTCGCCAGCAAATAACTACAACAGTTCTGATCGTTGCTGTTGTATGCAGTGCCTTGGCGGTAGTTGTGGCCCAACATGAGCGGCGGGCTGGATTTGTTGCACTGCAAGATGAGCACGATCGCGCGGATAGGCTGCGGGAAGAGTGGAGCATGTTGCAACTTGAATTGAGTGCCTTGGCTGGGCATAGCCGGCTGGAGCGTATCGCGCGTAGCGAACTGGGAATGGTAACTCCGGGGCGCGATGATGTGGTGATACTCAAGCGACGCTAAGGAATAGGAGAGTGTAAGTGGCAAGAAGCAAGCGCCAGCGCAAAGATGCAGGAGGGCCGCCATTTTGGCGCCTTGCTGTCGTTATGGTGGCAACCGCCGGCGTGGTGTTGGCACTTGTGGGCAGGGCGCTTGACTTGCAGGTTCTCAATCGCGATTTTCTGCGCGACGAGGCAGAAGCTCGGCACTTGCGGACGGTCGCGATATCGGCTTACAGGGGGATGATCACTGACCGTAACGGGGCCCCTTTAGCGGTAAGCTCGCCGGTGTACTCTTCCTGGGCAAATCCGGCCGAGGTTTTGCAAGAGGAAGGAGGGGTTGCTGAACTTGCTAGGGCGCTGGGACGCTCTGAAGCGGATCTGCGCGAGTACCTTGAACGGCGCAAACAAAGGGAGTTCGTCTACCTGCGTCGCCATATGCCGCCCGATCTTAGCGCGCAGATTCGTTCACTGGACATCCCCGGAGTTAACTTGCAGCGTGAGTTGCGTCGCTTCTATCCGGCTGGTCAAACGGCAGCACAGCTAATCGGCTTTACCGATATAGATGGGCGTGGGCTGGAAGGAGTTGAGCGCGCTTTAGACGAGCCATTGAGCGGCGAACAGGGTGCCAAGCGGGTAATGCGTGATCGCCTTGGCAGGGTGATAGATGACGTTGAGCTGATCCGCGAGCCGCGTCCTGGCGAGGATGTAGAGTTATCGATCGATCGTGATATCCAGTATCTAGCCTTTCGCGAGCTAAAGCGAGCTGTCCATCGCCACCGCGCCGAGTCCGGTTCGGTTGTGGTCTTAGACGTACATACCGGCGAACTCTTGGCAGTAGCCAACAAACCATCCTTCAATCCTCACCAGCGTGCCCAAATGGATCCGGAAGCACGTCGTAACCGGGCGTTTGCTAACGCCTATGAGCCGGGGTCAGTGATTAAGCCCTTCACTATTGCCGCGGCATTGCGCAGTGGCTCAGTTTCACCGCAAGAAAGCTTCGACACGGCACCCGGGACAATGCGTGTGGGGCGCCATACGGTACGCGATCTACTGGACTATGGCGAGTTGGACTTAGCCGGAGTGATGCAGAAGTCGAGTAACGTTGGGGCGGCTAAAGTTGCCTTGCAAACCCCGCCGCGCGAGTTATGGCAGGTTATGCAGGATTTCGAGTTCGGCGCCCCTTCCGGGGTGAGCTTTGCTAGTGAGAGTGCTGGGCATCTAGATGCATCTCCGCCGCGTGGCGAGGTCAGACAAGCAACATGGTCATATGGTTATGGCATGTCTACAACTCCAGTCCAGCTTGCCCGCTCGTATGCCGCTTTGGCCAATGGTGGTGTTATTCGGCCAGTGACAATACTGCGCCAGGAAGAAGAAGTAGAGGGGCACCGGGTACTTGATGAGGATATTGCACAGCAAATTCGCAGCATGCTCGAAACTGTTATAGAGCCGGGAGGCACCGGGGTTCGTGCAAGCGTTCCCGGCTATCGCGTAGCGGGCAAAACCGGGACGGTGCGTAAGGCGGTTGCCGGGGGCTACAGCGAGGACGAGTACATAGCCATGTTCGTCGGCTATGCCCCAGCAGAAAACCCTCGCATTGCCGTCGCCGTGGTCATCGATGACCCGGCGGGTGAGGCCTATTATGGCGGTCAAGTGGCTGCGCCTGTCTTCTCAGAAGTTGCCTCAGGGGCGTTGCGCATACTCAACGTACCACCCCAGGCACCCCCATCTGGAATGCCGCGAATAGTGGCGGATTGGGAGGAGGGTCGCTATGACTAGTCGTGGGTCCTCACAAGTGGGGCTAGACTGGCTGCTCCAGCCTTGGCTGGATAAGGCGCCGGTTGCTGAAGTTAGTGGTGTATGCGCTGATAGCCGTGACATTAAACCTGGCGACCTCTTTGCAGCCCTGCTCGGTGATAGCAGGCACGGCCTTGAGTTTAGTGCTCAGGCGATTGAACAGGGCGCAGCCGCTATTGCCTGGGAGCCAGGCCAGGGGGTAAGCCTAGATACTGTGCGGCGCAAGACAGCAGATAGCGGTGTCCCATTAGTTGAAGTTCCGCAGTTGGGGTGCCGCCTCGGGAGCATAGCAGCACGCCTCTACGGCGACCCGTCGCAGCAACTCGAGGTGGCGGCGGTTACCGGTACCGACGGTAAGACATCGGTAACCCATTTTATCGCCCAGTTGCTAAGTGAGCAGAGCTCGCCTTGGGGAGTTATCGGCACTCTGGGCTATGGGTTGCCCGGGCGTCTTGAGCTATCGCGACTGACTACGCCGGATAGTGCTCAACTGCAGCAAGCCTTTTTCCATTGTCAGACGGCCGGTTGTAGCGGTGTAGCCCTAGAAGCTTCATCTCATGCCCTGGAACAGGGGCGGCTGGCTGCGGCCAAGGTAGATGTGGCTGTATTGACTCACCTTGGCCGTGATCACCTTGATTATCACGGCTCGCTCGAGGCTTATGCTGATGCCAAACGGCGACTTTTTGAGATTAATAGTCTACGCGCTCAGATAATCAACCTTGATGATGAGTTTGGCCAGAGGCTGTGTGAGCGCGCTGGTAGTGCAGTTTTTACTTATAGCCTGCACAACCCTGAGGCCGATATCTATGCGGTCAGTGTCGAGCAGCAGCCCTATGGGTCAGATATCGAATTGCGCGTGGGTAAGACCACCTATAAGACCAGTGTTCCTCTATTGGGCAGGTTCAATGTAGCCAATGCTTTGGCCGCCGTTGGCGTCGCCTTGGCACTAGGTAGGCCGTTAGAAGATGTTATCGCCAAGCTGCCAGGCCTCCAGCCTGTCGCTGGGCGGATGGAGAGGTTTATTCGTCCAGGGTATCCGTTAGTAGTTGTTGACTACGCCCATACTCCGGGCTCGTTGCAGTACTCTCTGGAAGCGCTGCGCCAACACTGCCAGGGCAAAGTAACAGTGGTATTCGGCTGTGGCGGAGAGCGTGACACGGGTAAAAGGCCTTTAATGGGGCAGGTTGCAGCCCATCACGCCGATGCTGTGTGGATCACTGATGATAACCCCCGCGGTGAAGATGCTGAGCAAATCCGCCGCGCCATCAGCCAGGGGGCAAGAGATTGCGCAAATAGCGCAGCCATATCCGTACAGCCGGATAGGGCGCAGGCAATTCAGCAGGCAATTGCGCATGCCGGAGCCGATGATGCGGTGCTGGTCGCCGGCAAGGGGCATGAGTCAACTCAGCAGATCGGGGCTGAGTATATCCCGTTCAGTGATAGGGAGGTTGTCTTGGCTGCTCTGGAGCCAGAGGAGGTGCGCCGATGCTGCCCATGAGCCTGGCCCAGATTGCCCACCTGCTCGATGGCCAAATCCACGGTAGGGGTGATGTGCAAATAACCAGTGTTGCCCTGGACAGTCGTGAGGTTGAGCCGGGGTCATTATTTGTCGGTCTAATTGGGGAGCGCGTTGACGGCCATGAATTCGCGGCAGATGCGGCGGCTAGAGGGGCTTTGGGCATGCTCGGCCAACGCCCCGATCCGGCCTTGCCCAGCATAGTTGTGGCTGATCCGGTGGCGGCGTTGGCCAAACTAGGCAAGGCTTGTCGGCAGCAGAGTAACGCCTTGGTGCTAGCCCTTACCGGCAGCAATGGAAAAACTACAGTAAAGGAGCTAGTGGCTGCCATGCTGGCTAATGCCGCGCCGACATTGGCGACAATGGGCAATCGCAACAATCACTTGGGGGTGCCTCAGACGCTAACCAGACTGCGCCCTGAGCACAGATTCGCGGTGATTGAGATGGGGGCCAACCACCCGGGCGAGATTGCCGGTCTGGCCGAGCTCGCCGAGCCGCACATAGGCCTGGTCACCAATGCGGCTGAGGCGCACCTAGAAGGATTTGGCTCTCTCGATGGCGTAGCCCACGCTAAAGGCGAGTTGTTTGATTCGCTGGGCGGAGATAGTAGCGCCATTATCAACATCGATGACCGTTACGCCCGGTTATGGCAAGAGAAATCTGCTGCTGCGGGGCGCACTATCAGTTTTGGCAGGTCAGCCGCTGCCGATGTCCGCTGGCGGAATCAAGGTGAGGAACTGGAGATATATCTAGACGGTTGCTGGCAGTCTACGCCGACTGCCTTGTTAGGCGAGCACAACTCGGCCAACGCCTGCGCTGCGGCAGCCTGTGCTCACACTATGGGTGTCCCGGCTGAGCAGATTAGAGCAGCCCTTGCTCAGGTTAGAGCCCCGCAGGGTCGTCTTCAGCCATTACCAGGGTTGCGTTGCCGGATGGTTATCGACGATAGCTACAATGCCAATCCGGCCAGTCTCGAGGCTGCTTTGGCGGTCCTTGAGCAGATAGTCGGCGAGAAATGGTTGCTGCTAGGTGAGATGGCGGAACTAGGCGCTGATTCTCCAGCCTGGCATAGGCGAGCAGGAGAGTTAGCACGGGCGGCTGGAGTGGCGCGGTTATGGACACTGGGCAGAAAGGCGGCGCTAGCAGCCGAGTCTTTCGGCGCGGGTGGCCGCGATTTCGCTGACCCCGATTCGCTGCTGGTTGCCTGTCGTGAAGAGTTGCCGGCGCAGGGCGTGGTCCTGATCAAAGGGTCACGCACCGCGGGTATGGAACGCTTAGTAGCAGCGCTGAGTGAGAATACCAACACCACGGCGCAGGGGGGGCAGTAGCGTGCTTTATCACTTGGCAATGGCACTGGAGGGCTACTTTTCAGCCCTGAACGTCTTCCAGTACCTGACATTTAGGACCATTCTTGGGGTGCTGACTGCCTTGGGTATGGCACTGCTTATTGGCCCGGCATTGATCCAGCGCTTGCTACTCCACCAGGTTGGCCAGCAGGTACGTGATGATGGCCCGGAGTCCCATTTGGGTAAGGCGGGTACTCCCACCATGGGAGGGGCGCTGATTTTAGTGGCCATCGCGGTCTCTACCCTGCTCTGGGCGGACTTAACCAACCGCTTTGTCTGGGTCGCTTTGCTGGTGACCCTGGCCTTTGGTGTTATTGGCGGCATTGATGATTTTCTTAAGATAGCCCGCAGCGACAGCCAGGGACTGCGCGCCCGAGATAAGTTTCTACTGCAAGTGCTAGCTGCCCTTGGTGCAAGCACATTTCTGTATTTAACGGCCCAGGGCAGTATCGAGACAAGTCTTGTACTGCCACTTTTCAAGGACTTGGTCTTCCCCTTGGGGGTTGGCTTTATCCTGTTATCAACCCTAGTTATCGTTGGCAGCTCTAACGCAGTCAATCTGACTGATGGGCTCGACGGGTTGGCCATAATGCCTACCGTGTTAGTGGCAAGTGGCCTGGCAGTCTTCGCTTACGCCTCAGGACACCAGATGTTCGCTGACTATCTGGGTATTCCCTCGATCTATGGCGTAGGTGAGCTTGTCATCTTCTGCGGTGCCATAGTCGGCGCGGGATTGGGCTTTCTTTGGTACAACACCTATCCAGCCCAGGTGTTTATGGGCGATATCGGGGCCTTGTCGCTCGGCGCTGGTCTGGGGGTAATAGCGGTTTCTGTGCGCCAGGAATTGGTGCTTTTCATTATGGGCGGGATATTTGTCCTCGAAACCCTGTCGGTAATGGTACAGGTGATTTCTTATAGATTGACCGGTCGCAGGGTGTTTCGAATGGCGCCTTTGCACCACCACTATGAGCTTGAAGGGTGGCCCGAACCACGGGTCATCGTCCGCTTTTGGATCATAACAGTGGTGCTGGTGCTAATTGGTCTAGCGATGCTGAAGGTGCGCTAATGGCGGGCGAGGGGCATAGCAACAACTACACCGCGGTAGTTGGGCTGGGGGTGACCGGCCTGGCCTGCGTGCGCCATCTGCGCAGGCTTGGCGACAGGGTAGTGGTGCTAGATAGTCGCCCTACGCCTCCCGCTAAAGCCGAGCTCCAGGCCGAACACCCGGAGGTCGAGCTGTATTGTGGCAGCCTGGAGCGACAGCTCTTGTTTAATGCCAAGCGCATCGTTGTTAGCCCCGGTTTGGATTTGCGTTACGGTGTTTGGGCTGAGCTGCGTGGCTTGGGGCGCGAGTTATGCGGTGAATTGACCCTGTTCGCCGAGGCTTTATCAGCGTCTGAGCGGGGTGGCATGGGCGAGCGGCGCGGACCTCAAGTCGTTGCTGTGACCGGCTCGAATGGCAAAAGCACTGTCGTCAGCTTGCTTGCTGAGATGGCACGCAGTGCCGGGTTAAAGGTTGCTCTGGGCGGCAACCTGGGCACGCCAGCACTGGATCTATTAGCCGCAGGCTTGCCGGATACCTTCATCCTTGAGGTCTCCAGCTTCCAGCTCGAGACAAGCGCCGGACTGCCAGTTGACGCAGCCGCTGTCCTTAACATCAGTCCCGATCACATGGACAGATATGACGACCTCTCCCATTACGCGCGGACCAAGCAAAGATTGCTCGACAAGGCCGCCGTTGCGGTTATCAATAGCGATGATGAGCATGTCCGGGTCATGGGCGATGAGCAACGACAGCGCGTATTACGATTCAGTCTCGACGATGGCAGTGCTGACTATAGTTGCCGCCCTACTGAAGAGGGGGAATATCTGACTGTCGGTGATCAACAAGTAATTGCCGTCAGTGACCTGGCCCTTGCCGGGCGGGCCAATTGTGCCAATGCCCTTGCCGCTATGGCGCTTGCGGATGCGTGCGGTTTACCGCGCGAGGCGCAGCTTAGCGGATTGCGCAGTTTTGCCGGCCTGCCGCACCGCATGGAAAGGGTAGGTGAGTGGCAAGGCGTCGAGTGGATCAATGACTCGAAAGCAACCAATGTCGGAGCAGCATTGGCGGCACTTGCTGGGGTCGACAGACAGGTAGTTTTGATAGCTGGCGGCCAAGCTAAGGGAGCCGACTTCCGCCCTCTGGCTCATGCCTGTGTCGAGAAAGCGCGTGCGCTAATCATCTTCGGCGAGGATGCCCCAGTGATTGAGGCAGCATTGGCTGGGCGCGTTCCAGCGGTCAGGGTGGCTGATCTAAGTGAAGCGGTCAGCTCAGCGGTTGAATTAGCCCAGCCGGGTGATTGTGTGCTGCTTGCCCCGGCGTGTGCTAGCTTCGATTCTTTCAGTGGCTATGAGCAGCGCGGCGAGGTTTTTCGCGAGGCAGTGCTTGGCGAGGTGGCGAATCATGGCTGATGCAGCGCTAAAAAGCCACAACGGGTCTAACCTGCCGCTTTCGGCAGGCCTTGATCAGCATCTGCTCTGGGTTTTGGTTGCCACAACCTTGCTTGGGCTAGTAATGGTGGCCTCGGCATCGGTATCCATCGCTGAGCAGGCGACGGGGGACTCGCTATTTTACTTTAAACGCCAAGCATTCTTTGTCCTACTTGGTTGTGGTGTTGCCATTGCCTTTGTCCAGATCCCGCTGGAGAACTGGCTTAGGGCCGGGCCCTGGTTGCTTTTGCTGGCCTTCATACCCCTGTTGCTAGTGCTTATTCCGGGAGTAGGCAGGGAGGTTAATGGAGCTGTTCGGTGGATACCCCTAGGGGTGTTTAACTTACAGGTTGCTGAGCCGGTCAAGCTGTTGATATCGCTATATTTGGCTGGCTATTTGGTGCGTCGCCAAGAGCAACTACAAAGCTCAATGCTGGCCTTTTTAGTGCCAGTGGTGATCGCCGGGCTATGCGCATTTTTGCTTTTAATGCAGCCAGATTTCGGCACTGCCTTACTGTTAATGGCGCTGGTTATGGGGCTGCTATTCTTGGCTGGCGCGCCGTTATGGCGATTCGTGGTGCTGGTCAGTGGGCTCCTGGCTGTGGCTGCTGTATTAGTGGTCTATACCCCGTATCGCTGGCAACGAGTAACTGCCTTTATGGATCCGTGGTCGGATCCATTCCACACCGGTTTCCAGTTGACCCAGTCATTGATCGCTATAGGGCGTGGGGAATGGTTGGGGGCCGGTCTTGGCGGCAGTGTTCAAAAACTGTTCTATCTGCCTGAAGCGCATACCGATTTCGTTTTTTCTGTGATTGCCGAAGAGACCGGTTTGGTAGGAGTGCTACTGGTAGTGGGGGTATTTGCCTTCATAACCTGGCGAGCGCTGCGTCTAGGCTGGGATTGTCACCGCCACCGCCTGCCTTTGGCCGGCTACATAGCCTGGTCGGCGGGGCTGGCAATCGGTGTGCAGGCATTCATTAACATGGGTGTGGCGACAGGTCTGTTGCCCACCAAAGGTCTCACTTTGCCGTTTTTCAGCTACGGCGGCAGCAGTGCGCTGGTTACCGGTGCGTTTGTGGGCTTACTGCTGCGCTCCGGCTATGAGCTAAACCAAGCAAGGGCAGAAGGACGTCGTCCAGAGGAGGAATCCCGTTGAGTAACCCAACCGTGGCCATAGCAGCTGGAGGTACCGGGGGCCATGTCTATCCCGGCTTGGCTGTTGCAGAAGTGCTGCGCAACCGGGGCTGTAATGTAGTTTGGATCGGCACTCGCTATGGCCTGGAGGGCCAAGTAGTGCCGCCGCGGCAGTTGCCGGTTGAGTGGTTGCATACGCGGGCACTGCGCGGCAAGGGGTTGGGAGCCAAACTGGTCATGCCGTGGCGGCTGACGCGTTCGGTATACAGCGCAACAAGAATACTTGCCAAGCACAAACCCGATGTTGTCCTCGGAATGGGGGCCTATATTGCCGGTCCGGTTGGCGTTGCAGCTGCTTTGCGGCGGACTCCTCTAGTGATCCATGAGCAGAATGCCATCGCAGGGTTGGCTAACCGTATGCTGGCGCCAATGTGCAAGCGAGTGCTCACCGGATTTCCCAACGTCATGAGCGGCAGGGGCGAATACGTCGGCAATCCGGTGCATAGCGAAATAACCCGTTTGGTGCCACCGGAACAGCGTTACGCCCGTCGTCAGGGGCCGCCGCGGTTACTGATACTTGGCGGTAGTCAAGGGGCGCAGGCGCTTAATCGTGCAGTTCCGGCAGCCATGGCTAAATGGCCGGCAGATTTACCTATGCCGCGCATTGTCCACCAATCAGGTGAAAAGACCATGCACGAGGCCCAGGAGGGCTATCGCCAGGCCGGCATAGAGGTCGAAGTGGTCCCTTTTGTCGAGGACATGGCCGGGGCATACGAGTGGGCAGACCTGGTTGTCGCCCGCTCGGGTGCCTTGACCGTCGCCGAGTTGGCTGCCGCGGGTTCACCAGCAGTGCTGATTCCCTTGCCATGGGCGGTCGATGACCATCAGCGTTACAACGCCGAATTGCTTGGTCAGGCTGGTGGCGCCAGGGTGTTGCCGCAAGCGGCTATCGAAAACGGCCAGTTAGCAACTTTGCTACCCCAGTTACTCGGTGATCGGCAGCGCTTGCAGCTGCAAAAAATGGGCGAAGCGGCGCGCAGTGTAGCGGTATCCGATGCCGCTGAGCGGGTGGCGCAGATTTGTCTGGAGGAGTGTAAATGAGCACTACCCCGATCCCCCAAGGGCACCGTTTTGGTGGCACGGCTAACGGCCCACACGGCTTTGGCCGAGTACGTAGTCTGCACTTTGTCGGAGTCGGTGGTGCGGGCATGGGGGGTATTGCCGAGGTGTTGCACAACCTCGGGTTCGAGATAACTGGATCTGATCTGCGTGTCAACTCAATAGTCGAACGGCTGCAGGGGCTGGGCGTCAAGATCAATATCGGCCACGACCCTCAAGCGGTAGAAAAGGCCGATGCGGTTGTTGTCTCAACCGCCGTCGGCGATGACAACCCCGAAGTCAAAGAGGCCAGGCGCAAGCGCCTACCGGTGGTTCCAAGGGCGGAAATGCTTGCTGAGCTGATGCGTTTTCGCCAGGGAATTGCGGTTGCCGGCACTCACGGTAAAACAACCACAACATCACTGCTGGCAAGCTGTCTAGCAGAAGGTGGCCTCGACCCGACCTTTGTAATCGGCGGACGACTGATCAGTGCCGGGGCGCACGCGCGTTTGGGCGATGGTTCCTACTTGCTTGCTGAGGCTGACGAGAGTGACGCATCGTTTCTTTATCTAAAGCCGGTGATGGCCGTCGTTACCAACATAGATGCAGACCATTTGGGCACTTATGGTGGTGATTTCGCTGCCCTGAAGCGGACATTTGTCGATTTTCTCCACCACTTGCCATTTTATGGCCTGGCTGTGATGTGCCTTGATGATCCAGAGGTAATGTCCCTGTGTGAGGATCTGGGTCGGCCAATCCTAACCTACGGCTTTAATACCCAGGCTGATTTCAGGGCCGACCAGGTCGCCCCGAATGGCAGGCGAACTGGATTTACAGTTCATGAACCCGATGGCTCGAGCTTCGCGGTTGAGCTTAATTTGCCCGGCCGCCATAACGTTCTCAACGCCCTTGCGGCAATTGCCTTGGCCCGGGAATTAGGGGTCGGTAAGCAGGCTATATGTGCCGCGCTGAGAGACTTCCAGGGCATAGGTCGGCGCTTCCAGCATCACGGTGAGCTGCAGTTGGATGCTGGTCGTGCAGTCCTGGTTGATGATTATGCGCACCACCCGCGCGAGATAGAAGCGACCCTGCAGGCGGCTCGCGATGCTTGGCCTGACGGCAGGCTGGTTGTGATCTTTCAGCCCCATCGCTATAGCCGCACCCGCGACTTGTTCGATGACTTTGCGCGGGTTCTGGCTAAGACAGATGTGTTGATCCTTACCGAGGTCTACGCCGCAGGCGAGCCGCAGCGCGCCGGCGCGGACGGCCGCTCGCTAGCGACTGCAGTGCGCGATAGGGGTGCAGTTAAGCCGATATTCGCGCCGACACTCGATGAGGTTCCCGACTTGCTGGCCGGCCTGCTGAGCCCCGATGACGTAGTTATGACCCTCGGGGCGGGCAGTATTGGCACTATGCCGCAGAAGATCAAAGCAAGGTTGGTGGGTCGTGGAGGTGAGGGATGAGCGCAGTAATGGATAGAGGCAGAATTCGTCCGGGTGAGATGCGCTATCAGGAGCCTATGTCACGCTATACCACATGGCGCGTCGGAGGGCCGGCACAGCGACTTTATTGTCCGCGAGATGGGGCAGATTTGGCTCGGTTTGTAGCAACTTTGCCAGCTGATGAGCAGCTCTTCTGGTTTGGCCTGGGCAGCAACATGCTCGTCCGTGATGGCGGCATAGAGGGTACGGTTGTCCTAACTCACGGCGGCCTCAATGGGTTGAGTATAGAAGATCAGATGGTTCGTGCAGAAGTCGGCGTGCCCTGCGCCCGCCTGGGTCGAATCGTCCAGCGCCGTGGCTTGACCGGTTTGGAGTTTATGGTCGGTATCCCTGGCACAGTCGGGGGTGCTCTAGCCATGAATGCCGGTGCCGTAGGTGATGAGACCTGGGCCGCAATTGATAGGGTAGAGACAATTGATAAGCAGGGAGTTGTCCGGGTAAGGCGGAAGGATTCATTCGACATCGGTTATCGGCGAGTAGCTGGATGTGAAGGTGAGTTCTTCGTTGCCGCCACCTGGCGGCTCAGCAGCGGAGATCCGGAACTGCTGGCTAGCCGCATTAAAGAGATCATGCGTCGGCGCAAATTGACTCAACCGCTCGGTGAGCCAACTGCGGGATCGGTCTTCCGTAACCCGCCGGGAGACTCCGCCGGGCGCTTGATTGAAGCGGCGGGCTGTAAGGGGGCCAGCGTTGGCAGGGCAAGGGTCTCTGAGCGCCACGCTAACTTCATAGTTAACGAAGGCGGCAAAGCAGCGGATATCGAGGCGCTAATGGCTTGGGTCCGAGACAAGGTGGCGAGCGAGTTTGGCGTCTACCTTGAGCCCGAGGTGCATGTCGTCGGGGAGGCAACCTGATGAGCGGATTGAAGCTGCCATGCCCGGCGGATGTCGGCCCTGTAGCTGTGTTGATGGGTGGTGATTCCGCCGAACGGGAGATATCACTGCAAAGTGGTAAAGCAGTTCTCGCGGCGTTGCAGCGCCAGGGGTTTGCTGCCCAAGGCTTTGATCCGCGCGATGAGCAGATAGAAGCACTGCGCGATTACTCGTGCGCCTTCATAGTGTTGCATGGCCGGGGTGGAGAAGACGGTGTCATCCAGGGAGCCCTAGAGAGCCTTGGTGTGCCGTACACCGGCAGCGGTCTGCTCGGTTCTGCTTTGGCTATGGATAAATGGCGCTGCAAGCGGTTATGGCAGGGCTGCGCTCTGCCCAGCCCTGCGGGGCAGCTTATGGCAAGTGCTGATCAGCCTTGTCACATAGACTTGCCGGTAATAGTAAAGCCAGCCCATGAGGGGTCGAGCATCGGCATGACCAAGGTTGTCGATATCAATCAGCTCGCTCCGGCGTGGCATGAGGCGGCTAAGTACGATCAGCAGGTCCTTGTCGAGCAGTGGATCAATGGTACTGAATACACCGTCGCCCTACTCGGCGATAGGGCGCTGCCGTCGATCAGGCTGGAGACTTCACATGAGTTCTTCGATTTTACCGCCAAATACGAAGATCCAACCACCGGCCACTTTTGTCCCAGTGGGCTAGATGAAGAGGCCGAGCATGAGTTGGGCGAGATGTGCCAGAAAGCATTTGCAGCACTCGGTTGTAATGGCTGGGGTAGGGTCGACGTCTTGCGTGATGATGACGGTAAGTGGTGGTTGCTTGAGGTTAATACCATTCCAGGAATGACCGATCACTCTCTAGTTCCGATTGCTGCCGCTCAGGCGGGTATCGGTTTTGATGAGTTGGTGGTGGCCATCCTCGGGGAGGCCTTATGAGTTCAGGTGCTGATTGGACGGATTTGCTCGGTAAACAGAAGCAGCAGCGTAAGTCCCACTCTCGGGGGCAGTCGCGCAAGCGTGTACCTGCTGGTCAGTCGGCAGAGCGAGAGGGCGGTCCGGCAGGATTTTTTGGCGTTGGCAGTGGTTGGTTGGGGCCCATATTTTTGGCTGTCTTGCTGATTGCTGGTGTATATGCGGTGGCCTGGATGATTAACGAGGGCAGAATTTTACCGCTGGAGAGGGTCGCTATGGCCGAAGCCCCGGAGAAGGTTACTGGCGAGCAGTTGCGTGGCTCACTGGCGGGCCGCTTGCATCCAAGTCTGCTGGGTGTCGACACGGTAGCTATTCGTGACTCCCTGGAGCGTCTGCCCTGGGTTGAAGAGGCGCAGGTAAGGCGCGACTGGCCGGCCACCTTAAAGCTTCATATCCAAGAGCGCCAAGCCTTGGGTATTTGGAATGAGCAGGCTCTGCTCGATTACTCCGGCGCGGTTTTTAGTCCTGCTGAAGAGACCTATCCGGAGCAATTGCCACGCTTAACCGGTCCTGAGAGCAGGGCCCAGGATGTAGCCAGGAACTTCAAGGATATGCGGCCGCTGTTTGAAGAACATGGCATGGATCTGCAAGCGTTGAGCCTTTCTGCGCGAGGGGCGTGGGCGGCTCATCTCGATGACGGGGTTAAGGTTGCCCTGGGCAGGCAGGAGCCGATGCAAAGGGCGTCACGTTTTGTAGCCGTTGTGCCAGAGCTTCAGGCACGCAAAGACGGGCGCATGAAGCGGGTGGACTTGCGCTATCCCAATGGTTTTGCGGTGGCCTGGGCCGCTGCGGAAGAATCAGACTGAGCTCGGAGCTAAACATGGTCAGGAAAACAGAAGACAACCTCCTGGTAGGGCTCGATATAGGCACTTCAAAAGTAGTAGCCATAGTCGGTGAGACAAAAGATGATGGCTCTATTGAGGTGATAGGCGTGGGGAGCCACCCATCGCATGGCCTGAAAAAGGGGGTAGTAGTAAATATAGACTCCACTGTGCAATCAATTCAGCGTGCAGTGGAAGAGGCAGAGCTGATGGCTGGGTGTGAGATCCATTCGGTCTTCGTGGGCATCTCCGGTAGCCATATTCGTAGCCTCAACTCGCACGGCATGGTGGCAATACGTGATAAGGAAGTTCGTCACGCTGATCTGGAGCGTGTTCTTGATGGCGCTAAGGCGGTGGCCATACCGGCAGATCAGCAGATTATCCACGTTATCCCGCAGGAATTTGTCATCGACAGTCAGGAGGGGATCCGTGAGCCGCTCGGTATGTCCGGTGTCCGCCTGGAGGCGCGCGTTCACATGGTTACTGGCGCGGTTTCAGCTGCTGAGAATATCACCAAGTGTGTGCATCGCTGTGCGCTGGAGGTGGACGACATAGTCTTGCAACAGTTAGCGGCTAGCCACGCGGTGCTAAGTGACGATGAGAAGGAGCTAGGTGTTTGCCTGGTAGATATCGGCGGCGGTACGACCGATATCGCTATCTTTACTGGCGGAGCTATCCGCCACACTGCGGTTATCCCTATAGCGGGCCATCAGGTTACCAACGACATAGCGGTGGCGCTGCGGACTCCTACCCATCATGCCGAGGATATCAAGGTCAAATACGCCTGCGCGCTGTCCCAGCTCGCCAACCCGGAAGAGAGCATCGAGGTGCCTTCCGTCGGCGATCGGCCACCGCGGCGTTTATCGCGGCAATCTTTGGCCTCGGTAGTAGAGCCGCGCTACGAAGAGCTGCTAGCCCTCGTGCAGGCGGAACTGCGCAAGAGCGGCTTCGAAGACCTGATCCCTGCGGGCATAGTGCTGACCGGTGGCAGTTCGAAAATGGAAGGGGTAAGCGATTTGGCCGAAGAGGTCTTCCATTTGCCGGTACGTATCGGCGTGCCCAAGCATGTAACCGGTCTCTCCGACGTGGTGCGCAACCCCGTTTACTCAACAGGAGTGGGGTTACTTGCGTTCGGGGCGCGTAATCGCGGGTCAGAGATATCCCAGCTATTTTCCAGCGAGGCAACAGGCAGTGCGTTATGGGGTCGGATGAAGAGCTGGTTTAAAGGCAATTTATAGCGGGCAGCCAAGAACAGACATATTGAAATTTGAAAAATTCTATATATACGTTAAGATTGAGGAGAAGCAACCATGTTTGAACTGATGGATACAGAGAATCAAAATGCGGTAATCAAGGTCATAGGCGTAGGTGGTGGCGGCGGCAACGCTGTTCAGCACATGGTCACGGCGGATATCAGTGGAGTCGATTTCATCTACGCCAATACCGATGCCCAAGCCCTTGCCAACACCTCGGCGGGTTCAACCGTGCAGCTCGGTTCGGGGATAACCAAGGGGTTAGGAGCAGGTGCCGATCCGCAGACTGGCCGAGATGCGGCAGAAGAGTCGCGTGGCCGTATCCAGGAGGTAATGCAAGGGGGTGATATGGTCTTTATTACCGCCGGAATGGGTGGCGGTACTGGCACAGGGGCCGCTCCGGTAGTGGCCGAAGTGGCTCGCGAAATGGGCGTTTTGGCAGTGGCTGTGGTGACCAAGCCGTTCCCCTTTGAGGGCGGTAAACGCATGAGCATTGCCGAGGAGGGCATCAAAGAGCTGGAGCAGAATGTCGACTCACTTATAACCATTCCGAATGAGCGCCTGCTGCCGGTATTGGGTAAAAATCTGACCCTGCTGGATGCCTTCAAGTCGGCCAATGATGTGCTACTTGGTGCGGTTAGGGGGATTGCTGAGCTAATAACCCGGCCCGGCCTCATTAATGTTGACTTCGCCGACGTGCGCACAGTAATGACCCAGATGGGTATGGCGGTAATGGGCAACGGTGTGGCCTCGGGTGAAGGCCGTGCACGAGAAGCGGCGGATCGGGCCATCGCTTGTCCGCTCTTGGAAGACTTCAACCTAGCCGGCGCCAACGGCATTCTGGTCAATGTAACCGGCGGCTATAACCTCTCGATCGGCGAATTTGATGAGGTCGGTAATGCCGTACGGGAATATGCTGCAGATGAGGCAACGGTTGTTGTCGGTGCTGTGATCGACCCCGAACTCGAAAACGAGCTGCGGGTAACGGTCGTCGCGACCGGCCTCGGCAGTGTGCCGCGGACGGTTGCCGAACCGGCGGCGAGGGATGCGTCCTCTACTCGTAAGCCGAGTGGTGAGGTTGATTACGCTCAGCTTGACCGCCCAACCGTCATAAGGCAGAAGGCTGCCAATGAAAAAGGAACCGACGCTGATCCCGAAAGCGATATGGAATATCTTGATATTCCAGCATTTTTGCGTCGCCAAGCGGATTGAGAGAAGAAAATTGTGCAATGCAGTATACATTTGAGGTAATTTTACACTAAAATTACAAAGCCTCTTGCCGATAAGCATAATGAGGCGGGTTCCGCCCGGTAAATCCGGACGGGGCTAGTTGCCCCGCTAGCGGCGGGGCTGATCTTGCAACATGAGCGGGGGGCCTAGCAGGCATGATGCGACAACGTACACTCAAAAACAGCATACGTGCGACCGGTGTGGGACTGCATACAGGTGAGAAAGTTTATCTCGTCCTGCGTCCGGCGCCGGCCAATACGGGCATAGTGTTTCGCCGCACCGACCTCGACTTTGAGGTGAGGGCGACTGCAGCAGCAGTGGGTGATACACGGTTGTCGACATGCCTGGTCCAGGACGGGGTAAGGATCGCCACCGTCGAGCACCTGCTCTCCGCACTCGCCGGCTTAGGCATCGATAACTGCTATGTCGATCTCTCCGCTGCGGAAGTGCCTATCATGGACGGCAGCGCGGCTCCTTTCGTCTTCCTGATCCGTTCAGCAGGGTTGAAGGAGCAGGATGCCCCTAAGCGTTTCGTGCGCATCCTCGAGCCTGTGCAGGTGGTGGATGGCGATAAGTGGGTCGCCTTCGAGCCCTTTGAGGGCTTTAAGGTCAGTTTCACTATCGACTTCGACCACCCGGTCTTCCTCAGGGAGTTTGCTCGGGCGGTAGTCGATTTCTCTTCAACATCCTTCGTCAAAGAGGTTAGCAGGGCACGGACCTTTGGTTTCATGAAGGAGATCGAGGCACTGCGTGCCTCACGTCTGGCCCTGGGCGGTAGTCTTGATAACGCCATAGTGGTTGATGAATATCGAGTGCTCAACGAGGACGGTTTGCGCTATCGCGATGAATTCGTCAAGCACAAGATCCTCGATGCGATAGGCGACCTCTACCTCCTTGGCAGCAGCCTAATCGGTTCTTTCCACGGCCACAAATCCGGGCATGCTCTCAACAATCGCTTGCTGCGCAAGCTGCTGGAAAATCAGCACGCCTGGGAAGAGATCACCTTTGAGGATGTCTCAGAACTGCCAATAGCCTACGATAAGCCGCTCCTCGCCTGAGATGGGGCGGTGCAAGAGCTTTGCTAGCCGAGTATTTCCTGCCTATCCTGGTTAGCACTGCTCATGGAGCCTTGCGGTGCCCGGCGCGCAGCGGGTAAGCTGACGGCTTTTGAGTCAAGCAAGGATCCATGTTCAAAATCCAGCCTCAAGCGTTTCTATTCGACCTAGATGGGACGCTAGTAGATAGCGCCCCAGACTTGTGTTTTGCAGTCAATTCTATGCTCCGTGAGCGCGGCTCCGATCCTGTTGAGTTGGCTGCGCTGCGCAACTGGGTCGGCAATGGTGCTAGACGCCTGATAGCGCGTGCGCTGACCGCAACGATGGATGATGACCCCCCGGCCCAGGAGTGGGACTCTGCCCTGGAGCGCTTCTATGAGCTTTATGCTGAGCGTCTCTATGTTGATAGTCAGCCCTACCCAGGGGCCATAGAGGCGGTTCGGGCGTTACATGGCATGGGCGTGGCAGTAGCGGTGGTGACCAACAAGCCGTACCGTTTCGCCCAGCCTATCATTGAGCATATGGGCTTAGGCCAAGCGATCAAGGTAGTTGTCGGAGGTGATTGCGCCCCAGCCCGCAAGCCTGATCCGCAACCTCTCCATCTGGCTGCAAGCAGGTTAGGCGTAGACATCGACCAAACGGTTATGGTCGGTGATTCGGCCACTGATGTGGCTGCAGCACGCGCGGCGGGTGTGCCAGTGATTTGTGTTTCCTACGGCTATCGGCGCGGGATTGCAGTAGAGCAGCTCGGTGCGGATATGGTGCTGGATAACCTGCGCGAGTTGCCGGAACTGATGCGGGAGGCGGTCTGAGGAGATGAAAGAGAACGAATTTAATAGCCTGGCCGAGGCGGGCTACACTCGCATACCGCTGATTCGGGAAGTACTAGCTGATTTCGAGACGCCATTATCAACCTATTTGAAGCTGGCTAGCGGTCCGCGTTCATTCCTGCTCGAGTCTGTCGAGGGGGGAGAGAAATGGGGGCGCTATTCGATAATTGGCCTGCCTGCTCGTAACGAAGTTTGTGTCTATGGCCGCCAAATCGAGTTGCGCCGTGATGGTGAGCTTATTGAGCAAACCGAGGCAGCCGATCCGCTCGCCTGGATCGAGGAATTACAGTATCGGCATCGTGCCGCTCCGCCCTCCGGATTTCCGCAAATGCCCCGCTTCCTTGGCGGGTTGGTGGGTTACTTTGGTTACGATACGGTTCGCTATGTCGAGCCGCGGCTAGCCAACTCGCAGCCCCCTGATGAGCTGGGTCTACCGGATATATACCTGGTTGAGGCCGATGAGGTGGTCGTATTCGACAACCTTGCTGGACGCCTCTATCTGGTCGTACATTGCGATCCCCGCCAAGAGGCTGCGTACGAGTCAGCACTTGGGCGCCTTGAGGAGTTATCCCACCAGCTTGATAAGCCGCTCCCGCGCCAGCGCAAACAGGCTCAAGGCCATGGCGGCACGACACGCAGCGAAGCGCAGTCGAATTTTACTGAGCTCGGTTACGAACAGGCGGTCGAGAAGATTCGCGACTATATTGCCGCTGGTGATGTGATGCAGGTAGTGCCCTCGCAGCGTATCTCCAAACCCTTTCACGCCGAGCCGCTAGATCTTTACCGTGCCCTGCGCTGCACCAATCCATCGCCTTATATGTATTTTCTCGATTGCGGCAATTTTCAGATTGTCGGCTCATCCCCGGAGATATTAGTGCGCCTGGAAGAGGGTGAAGTCACGGTCCGGCCCATCGCCGGTACCCGCAAGCGGGGGGCGACCGAGCAGCGCGACCGTGAACTCGAGGAGGAACTGGTCTCCGACCCTAAAGAGATAGCCGAGCACGTAATGCTTATCGACCTAGGGCGTAATGATGTTGGCCGTGTTGCCGAAACCGGGACCGTACGCCTGACCGAACGGATGGTGGTGGAGCGTTACTCGCAGGTTATGCATATCGTATCCAATGTTGTCGGCCGGTTACGACCTGGGCTGGGGGCGATGGATGTCCTGCGCGCCACCTTCCCGGCTGGCACTGTCAGCGGGGCGCCCAAGATTCGGGCCATGGAGATCATCGACGAGGTCGAGCCGGCCAAGCGCGGGGTCTATGCTGGTGCAGTGGGTTATCTCTCCTGGTCGGGCAACATGGACACTGCAATTGCCATTCGTACTGCGCTAGTCAAGGATGAGCGCGTATATGTTCAGGCCGGCGGTGGGGTGGTAATCGACTCCCTCGCCGAACTCGAATGGAAGGAGACCCTGAACAAAGGTAGGGCGCTGATGCGGGCCGTTGAAATGGCCGAGGAAGGTCTATGATCCTGATGATAGACAATTACGACTCGTTCACCTGGAACTTGGTGCAGTATCTAGGTGAGTTAGGGGCACGGGTCGAGGTGGTGCGTAACGATGAAGTCAATGTTAGCGAGGTTCGTCGTCTGCGCCCGGAGCGCATAGTAATATCACCCGGGCCTTGCACCCCTAACGAGGCCGGCGTCTCGCTGGAGCTGGTTCACGAGATGGCCGCCGAGGTGCCGATCTTGGGGGTTTGTCTCGGCCATCAAACCATTGGCCAGGTCTTCGGCGGTAAGGTAGTGCGAGCCCGCCAGGTAATGCACGGCAAGACCTCACCGGTGCGTCACCGCGGTCAAGGAGTCTTTCGCGGGCTGCCTGAGCCATTGGAAGCGACACGCTACCACTCCTTGGTGGTGGAGCGTGATACGCTGCCGGAAGTACTAGAGGTGACGGCCTGGACCGAAGGCCCTCAAGGTTCGATAGACGAGATTATGGGCGTGCGCCATCGCGAGCTGCCGGTCGAAGGCGTGCAGTTCCATCCTGAGTCGATATTGACCGCTAATGGCCATGAGCTACTGGCCAACTTCCTCAACAAAGGGTTCTAGCTATGGACATGCAATCCGCTATTCGCCGCGTAACCGAAAGGCAGGATCTGAGCAGTGCCGAGATGACAGAGGTAATGGGCACTATCATGAGCGGCGGGGCAACGCCGGCACAGATCGGCGGCTTTCTCATCGGCTTGCGCATGAAGGGTGAGACCGTAGCCGAGATAGCTGCGGCGGCGGCGGTTATGCGCGAGCTTGCCGAGCGAGTAGAGGTTGGTTTAGAGGGCGTTCTCGATACATGCGGGACCGGCGGTGATGCTAGCGGTACCTTGAATGTGTCGACTGCCGCTGCCTTTGTCGCCGCGGCGGCGGGTGTGCCGGTTGCCAAGCACGGCAATCGTTCGGTCTCCGGGCGCAGCGGCAGCGCCGATGTTCTCGAGGCGGCCGGAGCCAGCCTGGATCTCGATTGTGCTGCCCTGTCACGCTGCATTGAGCAGGTCGGCGTGGCCTTTATGTTCGCCCCTCTCCACCACGGGGCGATGAAGCACGCTGTGGGGCCGCGCCGGGAGATGGGGGTCAGAACCCTGTTTAACGTCCTCGGGCCACTGACCAATCCGGCCGGTGCGCGGCGTCAGCTGCTCGGCGTCTATGCCCCGCAGTGGGTGCGACCGATTGCCGAAGTGCTGCGTGAGCTGGGCAGTGAAAGGGTCTTGGTGGTTCATGCAGAAGATGGCTTGGATGAGCTGAGCATAGCCTCGCCGAGTCTTGTTGCCGAGCTCGTCGACGGCGATATTCGTGAATATAAGATTACCCCGCAAGAGCTGGGGATACGTGAGGCTCCGCTCAGTGAAGTCCAGGTTGCCGGCGCCGAGGATAGTCTGCGGCTAATCACCTCCGCCTTCTCAGGTGAGAGTAGCGCGGCAGCTGAACTAATCGCCCTAAATTCAGGTGCAGCCATATATGCCGCCGGGGGAGTCGACAGTTTGCAGGCTGGGGTTGATCACGCCAAAGATCTGATGGGTTCTGGTGCGGCTGCCGCAAAACTGCACAGCTTTGTGGAAAAAACCCGGGAGTTGGCTGGATGAGTGATGAGTTGTCGGCAACGCCGGATATCCTGCGGCGGATTCTGCGCCGTAAGGCCGAGGAAGTAATTGAGCGGGCCGAGCGACGTTCGCTGCGTGAGCTTGCCGCTCAGGTGGAAGATTTGCCGCCTACTCGTGGTTTTTGGGAGGCGCTAGCCGAGCGGCTGGATGCCGGGCAACCGGCGGTGATCGCCGAGCTAAAGCGTGCCTCGCCGAGCAAGGGGGTTATCCGCGCCGACTACGACCCGGATGCTATTGCTAGCGACTACGCGAACTCGGGCGCTGCCTGCCTTTCGGTTTTAACCGACAAAGATTTCTTTGGTGGCGATGACAGCCACCTTCAGGCCGCCCGCAACGCCGTGCAGCTGCCGGTACTGCGCAAGGATTTCACCATTGATACCTACCAGGTCTATGAGGCACGGGTATTGGGTGCCGACTGCATCTTGCTGATTGCTGCGGCTCTCGGTGATGCACAGCTGGCCGAGTTGCATGCCCTGGCCCTGGAGTTGGGGCTCGATGTATTGATAGAGGTGCACGATGCTGAGGAGCTGGAGAGGGTAGCTGCCTTTGGCCCCGGCCTTATCGGCATCAATAATCGTGATCTGCACACCTTTACCACCGACCTTGCGACCACAGAAGGCTTGGCGCCTCGGGTGCCGGAGTCGGCCTTAACTGTAACCGAAAGTGGTATCCACACTAGCTCCGATGTGGCCCGGATACGCGCTGCGGGAGTGCATAGCTTCCTGGTCGGCGAGGCATTCATGAGCGCACCTAGCCCTGGCCAAAAGCTAGTCGAGCTATTCGCCGATTTGTCTACTGGGCGCCTCTAAAACCTCCCCGGCCCACTACTCAATGGTCGCGGTGTGGAGGGCGCCGTTAATCCATCCCTGGAGGTTTCCTGGCGCCATCCCCGGCGCCAAGACCACCATGCCGGGTCAGTTGAGTGGCCGGGGGGTGTTAAATGTTCCCTACTGCAAAAGATCCCAAATAATTGTTATAATTGAAAATGTTCAGGCAGTAAGACTGATCCTCAGGCCTGAACAAGTTCCGGTCGAGAAATATTTCAGTTAGGGTGGTAGCAACTCTGCGCAAAATGTGCATAATTTGCACCTCCCGTGGCGGTCGTTTCGCATCGCCGGGGAGCAATTGCCATCCACCAGACGAAAAAGAGAGGGTATAGGCGTTGGTGGATTATAGCCGGATCCGTCTACACGGGTTCAACAACCTTACCAAATCGCTGAGCTTCAATATATATGACGTCTGCTATGCCAAGACTGAGGCACAGCGGCGTGATTATATTGAGTATATTGATGAAGAGTACAACGCTGAGCGCCTGACCGAGATCCTGACTAATGTCGCTGAGATTATCGGGGCGAATGTGCTCAATGTTGCCCGCCAGGATTACGATCCGCAGGGTGCCAGCGTTACTATTCTTATCTCCGAAGGTCCGGTAAGTGCCGAAGAGGCCGAAGAGTGTGCCGAGGCACGACCGGGGCCGCTACCTGGAGATGTGGTCGCTCACCTTGATAAGTCCCACATCACGGTGCATACCTACCCAGAGATGCACCCTGACAAAGGGGTGAGCACTTTTCGTGCCGATATCGATGTATCCACTTGTGGAGTCATATCGCCGTTGACGGCGCTTAATTACTTAATTCACTCCTTCGATTCCGATATAGTCACCATGGATTATCGGGTCCGCGGCTTTACCCGGGACATCGAAGGTGGTAAACACTTCATCGATCATGAGATCAACTCGATCCAAAACTACCTCTCCGAGGATACCAAGGAGCGCTATCAGACTCTCGACGTTAACGTTTATCAGGAAAACATCTTCCATACCAAGATGATCCTGCGCGAGTTTGATCTCGACAACTATCTATTCGGTGAGTCTAGCGCCGATCTCGGCGATGAAGAGCGCGAGCAGATTCGTCGCAATCTGCGCCGCGAGATGATGGAGATATTTGCCGGGCGCAATCTGCCAGCCAACCAGGAAGTCTAGTTGTACACTTCAGCTAGACCCTCCCCGCCGGTCGCCGCTGATCACTGTATGGTGACCAGGCGGGGTGCGGCTGTTGATAAAATTGCCCGAGTTGTTTAACATTCCCGCTCTTCAAGGGAGAGATCTTAGCAATGAAGACATATAGCGCCAAACCAGCAGAGGTGCAGCGCGACTGGTATTTGGTTGACGCCACCGATAAGACACTCGGGCGTCTGGCCAGCGAGATAGCCTATCGCCTGCGCGGTAAACACAAAGCGGTTTATACGCCTCACGTCGATACCGGCGATTACATTGTGGTAGTTAATGCCGACAAGGTCAGACTGACCGGTCGCAAAGAGAGTGACAAGCATTATTTTTGGCACACCGGGTACCCAGGTGGCATGAAGCGCAGGACTGTAAGCGAGATGCGTGAGCAGCATCCCGAGCGCATCGTAGAAAAGGCAGTGCGCGGCATGATGCCGAAGAACCGTCTGGGTAGGGCGATGACCAAGAAACTTAAAGTCTACGCCGGCAGCGAGCACCAGCATCACGCTCAGCAGCCGCAACCGCTCGAGATTTGAGCTGAATCAGGATAGAGCAGAAATGGCTAATCAGCAGTACTACGGAACTGGGCGCCGCAAGACTTCCAAGGCACGGGTTTTCCTAACCCCGGGTAGTGGCAGCATAACCGTCAACGGGCGCCCCCTCGATGAATACTTCGGTCGTGAGACCGGTCGGATGATAGTCCGCCAGCCGCTGGAACACGTCGATGCCACAGACAAATTCGACATTAAGGTGACGGTTCGCGGGGGCGGCTCCAGTGGTCAGGCTGGCGCGGTTCGCCACGGCATTGCTCGTGCGCTGGTCAACTATGATGAGGACCTGAAATCGCCGCTGCGTCGCGCTGGCTTTGTCACTCGCGATGCGCGAATGGTTGAGCGGAAGAAGATCGGTCTCCACAAGGCCCGTCGCGCGACCCAGTTCTCCAAGCGCTAAACTGCCACGGCTTTGTTATAGGCCGTTGCTCGCGGCGTATAGCAGGTGCTTATTCGTAGATGTCGAATCTTATGGATTTCCCTGCTATATGCCGGATCGGTCGGTGTCCGGCGAGGGGCGAGGCTCGGAGTGGGCGTTTAACGGCTACCCGCTGCTTCGCGCATGATAGTGCTCGCCGGATCAGCAACTCCTCGTCGCTAGGGCTAGGTTTGCCGATCAGTGCCTGGAGTGTCTGGGCCTCTTTGCCGACGCCGCCGCGCATGCTTGAGAGTGGATACATTGGGTCGAGGTAGACGACGTCTGCCTGACTGAGGCTGGGCAAGATACATTCAGCCTGGCCGAAGAGTAGTTTTAGGCGATCAACCGCTTCCCTTAGCCTTTCCTGCCCCCCAAGGGCCGAATCCCGGGCCAGTTCGATGGCCTGATTGAGCATCAATGCTAGAGTGGGGCTGGATTCGATCCACCTTACCTCAGCCCCTAGCCACGCCAGCACCAGTCCGTCGCGGCCTAGCCCGGCGGTGGCGTCGACTACCGTCAGATCACGGCGCCGATGCAGCCCGATTGCCTTAACTAAAGGGTCACGGCGCACTGCAATGCCCTTGAGCCGGCGTAAGATTTGCGCTGCGGTAAAGTCGACCGTTACCGGCTTAGGGCGCCCCTGTGTGGTTATTAGCTCAAGCCCTGCAGGTTGATCGGCGATTAGCGCAACGCCGTGATCGTCGGGCCTGCCAGTCAGTAACCGCGCCCCGAGCTGACCCGCCCATTGAGCTGCCAAATCTCTTTTTTCGGCGCTTGCTGCCCGTACGCCTAGCAAGCCAGTGTCTATCCTGCTATCGTCTGCGTCGGCGAGATACATTATTTTCCACGGTTACAATCACTACGATTTGCCTAGTTGAGGTAAAGCAATGACTGAGCAGAGCTCAAATCAGCCATCCGCTCCTGATTATGAAGAAATGACGCGCACTTTGCAGGAGATCACCGCCAAAAGTCAGGAGGTGGTCAGTGAATTCCTGCGCCAGGAGCAGTCCGCACAGCATGTTCCGATGGAAGATGCAGCTCAGATGGGGCAGCTCTTTCAACAGCTGAGCACTCGCATGATGGCTGATCCTGCTCGGCTCGTCGAAGCGCAGATGGCCTTTTGGGCCGATTACATGAGCTTGATGCAGAATATGACCCTGCGTATGTGGGGGGCAAACCCAGACCCGGTAGCGCAGCCGGATAAAGGTGATAGGCGTTTTAAACACCAGCACTGGGAAGACCATCCAGTCTTCGATTATATCAAGCAGACTTATCTGCTGACATCAGACTATCTGCATACTGTGGTCAGTGAAGTTGAGGGGCTGGACGACAAGACCAAGAAGAAGGTCGACTTCTACACCCGCGCCTTTATCGATGCCATGGCGCCCTCCAACTTCGCCGTCA
Organism: Halorhodospira halochloris; assembly: GCF_002356555.2. Taxonomy (NCBI): domain Bacteria; kingdom Pseudomonadati; phylum Pseudomonadota; class Gammaproteobacteria; order Chromatiales; family Ectothiorhodospiraceae; genus Halorhodospira; species Halorhodospira halochloris. The sequence continues at coordinate 1,979,706 of NZ_AP017372.2, read as the reverse complement.
CCAATCCGGAAGTGCTGGAAAAGACGGCAGAGACCGGCGGCCAGAACCTTCTCCAAGGGCTGAACAACCTGCTCGACGATCTGAAGCGGGGACGCGGTCGGCTGGATATCAAGATGACCGACTACGATGCCTTCGAGGTCGGTAAAAACCTCGCCACTACCCCAGGCAAGGTCGTTTATCAGAACGAACTGATGCAGTTGATTCAATATCAGCCGAATACTGAAAAGGTCCATGCACGGCCGCTGTTATTGGTGCCCGCTTGGATCAATAAGTACTACATCATGGACCTCAGCCAAGATAAATCAATGGTTTCCTGGCTGGTTAACCAGGGCCATACAGTCTTTATTATCTCCTGGAAAAATCCCGACGAGAGCCTGGCCGAGAAACGCTTTGAGAACTATATGCTGGAAGGGCCCATAGAGGCCCTCGACTTGGTCGAGTCGATTACCGGCAGTAATGAGATAAACGTCGTCGGCTACTGTCTGGGTGGGACACTGACTGCCTGCACCCTGGCTTATCTGGCCGCGAAAGGCGATCAGCGGGTCAAGGCGGCTACCTTCCTGACCTGTCTGCTCGATTTTGAGTATCCCGGTGAGTTGGAGGTATTCATAGATGACGATCAGCTCGAAACCCTCGAGCGGCGGATGGACATAAAGGGTTATCTGGATGGTCGGCAGATGTCTACCACCTTCAACATGCTGCGTGCCAATGACTTGATTTGGTCGTTCTTCGTCAACAATTACCTCAAAGGCGACGAGCCGTTTCCTTTCGATCTGCTCTACTGGAACTCTGATTCGACCAACATGCCAGCAAAGATGCACAGCTTCTATTTGCGCAATATGTATCAGCGCAACCTGCTCAAGGAGCCGGGTGGCATCGAGCTGGCTGGTGAGCCGATCGACTTGGCGCGCATTGAGATCCCCGCCTACTTTATGTCGGCGCGCGAGGATCATATCGCGCCGTGGAAAAGCACCATCCGCGGACCGCGTCTGCTGTCCGGGCCGACCAAGTATGTGCTGGGCGGCTCCGGGCACATAGCCGGGGTGATCAATCCACCGCACAAGAATAAGTACGGCTACTGGACCAATACCGATAAGACCGTCGACCAAGAGCAGTGGCTGTCTGGGGCCACTCCTCACGAGGGCTCGTGGTGGAACGACTGGGGCGAGTGGTTGGCGGAACACGGTGGCGCCGAAGTCAAGGCCCGCAAGGTAGGCTCAACCAAGTACAAGCCGATTGAGGATGCTCCTGGGTCGTATGTGCGCGAAGGGGTTTTGTATGATGATTGATTGAGGTAGTATCCGAGTATGGATCCTGCAACCTAGGCGGGGTGTATCCATGGATATTACAACATTCAATCAGCCGGGGATGCAGATAATCCATCGTGCCGACGAGGGGCTTACGCGGACCGCAGCTCAGGTAGCCCGCGAGGCCTCCCGTGCAGATGAGCGTTCGGAAGAGATGGAAACGGCGACGGTCAAGTCGTTCGCCTACGAGCAGCAGGGTTATGCCGGTGTGAGGGTTGTCAGGGCGGTTGATGATACCCTCGGCACCCTGCTCAATATAAAATCCTAACCTCCTGCTGCAGATTTTCCCCGCTGCTATCCTCATCATCTTCGTGTTAGTATCCGACTTTTTTGCGAGGCCAAGTAGCTATGACCGACACGCAACCGCTGGTCGGCGTCGTAATGGGGAGCCGTTCCGATTGGGAGACCATGCGTGGGGCGGCAGAAGTGCTCAGTCACTTCGATGTAGCCCATGAGTGCCGGGTTGTCTCCGCCCATCGTACCCCGCAACTGCTCACCGATTACGCCGAGCAGGCTCGCGGGCGCGGGCTTCAGGCGATTATCGCCGGTGCCGGCGGAGCGGCCCATCTGCCCGGCATGCTCGCCGCTAGCACCACTGTCCCTGTGCTCGGCGTGCCGGTACAGTCAAAGGCGCTCAGTGGCCTCGATTCATTACTCTCCATAGTCCAAATGCCCGCAGGTGTGCCGGTGGCAACATTCGCCATTGGCGAAGCGGGTGCCCGCAATGCTGCGCTGTTTGCGGTAGCGCTGTTGGCCGGGGCGGAGCCAGCCCTGGCTAAAGAGCTAGACTCCTATCGAGAACAGCAGGCGCAGCGCGTTTACAACGAGGAGCTCACGTGAACGCTTCCGCTATACTCCCCGGAGCCAACATCGGCATCCTCGGCGGTGGTCAGCTCGGCCGCATGCTAGCTCTGGCAGCGCGCAGGTCGGGCTATCAGGTGCAGGTGATGGCAACCGAGCGCGGCAGTCCTGCCGGACAAGTCTCTGATCGTTCTTATGGTACCGACCTGCTGCCGAACATAGTCCAGACCTTTGCTAAAGGTGTGGCTGTGCTCACCTACGAGTTCGAAAATATCCCGCTGGATGCCGTCGAGGCAGCGGCCGAAGTTACCCACGTGCGCCCCTCGCCCGAAGCTCTGCGCATTACTCAGAACCGCTCCCTGGAGAAAGACTTCCTGCGCCAGCACGGACTACCGACGGTCGAATTCGAGACGGTTAATAGCTGCGAGCAGGCTCGGGAAGCGCTGCAGCGTATCGGTGTCCCGGCGGTAATCAAGAGCGCCGGGCTAGGCTACGATGGTAAAGGGCAGGTGGTTATAGAGCAGGGCGATGATATCGCTACAGCCTGGACGGTGCTGGGAACCGATTCCGCTGTGGTTGAGTCGCGCATAGATTTGGCCATGGAGGTCTCGGTGGTGGCGGCGCGCAGTATGACCGGCGAGTTTGCCCACTATGGGGTGATAGAGAATCGCCACCGCGACCACGTGCTTGATCTGTCGATAGCCGAGGCGCAAATCGACCCGGCCCTAGTTGACCAAGCGGTGGAGATTGCCCGAACAGTGGGTGAGGGTCTGGATATTGTTGGTACCTATTGCGTGGAGCTGTTTATTGATAGTGCCGGGCAGCTACTTGTCAACGAGATCGCGCCGCGTCCGCACAACTCTGGCCATCTGACCATTGAGGGGGCCGCCACCTCGCAGTTCGATCAGCAGTTGCGCGCCGTGTGCGGCATGCCCCTGGGCAGCACCGAGATTCTCGCCCCAGCGGCAATGGTTAACCTGCTTGGTGACGTTTGGGCGGCTGGCCCGCCGCCTTGGGCGGAGGCCTTCAGCGATCCAGCGGCGACATTGCACCTTTATGGCAAGCGTGATGCGCGCCCGGGACGCAAGATGGGCCATATCACAGTCGTTGGTGCGACCGACCGCGATGACGCCGCACAGCGGGCTATGGCTCTGCGCAGCCGCCTTGCCCCGCACCTTGATAACTGAACCGGGCGGGATAGCTAACCATGTGGTTTCGTAATCTTATGCTCTATCGGCTGCGCGATCGCCTCGCCTATGATGCCGAGGCTGCCGATCAGCAGCTGGCAGCGGCGGCGTTCACCCCGTGCGGTTCGTTGGAGTCGAGTCGTAGTGGCTTTGTCCCGCCGCTGGGTTCGGGCGCGCCGCTGGTCCATGCTGGTGCTGGGTGTCTGCTCTTCTGTCTGCAGGAGGAGAGCAAGCTATTGCCCGCGGCGGTAATCCGCGAGGCCCTGGATGAGCGGGTCAGCGCTCTGGAGGCAGCGGATCAGCGTAAGGTGCGCAAGCGCGAGCGCGATCGTATTCGCGATGAGGTGGTTACTGATCTGCTGCCGCGCGCCTTCAGCCGCCACAAGCGGACCTGGGGTTATATAGACACCCAGGAGGGCTTTCTGGCGATCGATGCCGGCTCAGAAAAACAGGCTGAGGGGTTTCTCGAGCAGCTGCGCGATGCCTGGCCTGAGCTGAGCATTATCGCCCCACAGAGCCAGGATTCACCAGCCACGATCATGACCCGCTGGTTGGCACAGCAGCAAACCCCGGGCGATATCGAGCTTGGTGAAGAGGCGGTGTTGGAGGATCCCAACTCCGAAGGCTGTGAGGTGCGGGTCAAGCGTCAGGATCTTACCTCGGGCGAGATCCGCGCCCATATCGATGCAGGTAAGCGGGTGCGACGCCTAGCATTAACCTGGGCTGAGCGAATGAATTGTGTCCTGGACAGTGATCTGTCCGTGCGGCGGATAAAGTTTCTTGACGTGATTCGTGAGCAGGCCGGCGACCGTGAGGCGCAAAGCGAGGCCGAGCGTCTGGATGGCGATTTCGTGCTGATGGCCTTGGAGTTGCGGGGGCTCTTCCCGCGGCTGCTCGAGTGGTTCGGTGGCGAGGCGCAGGGGCAGTAGCTGGTAAGAATTATTGGGGCATCCTGGGGGAATCCTCTAAGGCTCTCCCCGGGGCCACTCATCTGCCCCGGTGTGGAGGTCTTGGCGCCAGGGATGGCGCCATGAAGCCTCCAGGGATGGATTCACGGCGTCCTCCACACCGGGGCAGATGAGTGCACCGGGGGGTATTTTTTATTATCAGCCTAGGGCGATCGCAAAAAGCTCCTTAGGGGGGATTATCTTCTGACCGGAGATACCCTACTTAACCGAGTCCTCCAGCATATCCCATACTAGTTCAAGGATCTTCGGTTGTGCCGCGGCGCTAGGGTGGATGCCGTCATCCTGCATCATCCCCTCCTTATCCCAGATCCCTTCGAGCAAGAATGGGATCAATTCAATATCGTGCTCCTCGGCCAGCGCCGGGTAGATTTGCTCGAAACGCTCCGCATAGGCCCTACCGTAGTTCGGCGGAATGCGGATGCCGATCAGTACCACCTCGCTGTCGGCCTGCTCGGCAAGCGTAATCATTTCTCTGAGGTTACTCTTTATGCGTTGCGGCGGCTGGCCGCGTAAGCCATCATTACCGCCGAGTTGGATTAGGGTAATGGCCGGCTCATGCTCCTCGAGCGTATCGGGCAGGCGGCGCAGGCCGCCGCCGGTGGTTTCGCCGCTGCGGCTGGTGTTGACCACGCGGTAGTCTAGGCCGTGCTCGGCAAGCTGTTGATCGAGCAGTGCTGGCCACGCCTTGTCGCGCTCGAAGCCGTAGGCGGTGGAGAGAGAGTCGCCGAAGACTAGTATCACGTCGTCATCGGCGGATAGGCTCAGTGGGGCTGAGAGTGAGAGAATAACCAGTAATGAGATCAGAGAGGCCTTTAGCGATCGCCCTAGTCTGCATCCCTCTACCGAGGCCTCACTCAGGCGCTGAAAATAGCGCTTAGCGAATTGCCACAACCACATATCAGTCGAGCACCCTAAATAAAAGCATATGCAGGATCCCATACTAGCATCATCTGCCGGCTCTGGGTCGGCTGAGCGGGGCGCAGCTACTGCGCCGATACTCGCCGCTGAGGCGCTGGGGATGAGCTTCGCCGGGCCCGATGGGGAGGTGACCCTCTTCGCTGATCTCAATCTCAGCGTTGCCCCCGGCGATAGCGTCGCCATCCTCGGCGCCTCAGGCTCCGGCAAATCGACCCTGCTCGGTCTCTTGGCCGGGTTGGAGAGGCCCACCAGCGGGAGGGTCTGGCTCTGCGGCGAGGATATCAGCCCCCTTGATGAGGATGCTCGAGCAGCGCTGCGCGCCGGGCGACTTGGTTTTGTCTTCCAGGCCTTTCATCTGCTGCGCGGGCTGAGCGCCGAGGAGAACGTCCGCTTGGCCCTTGATCTGGCCCCCGGGCGGAGCGATGCACAAGCAGCCCAGGAGGCCCTGCAGTGGGTTGGCCTCGGCCATCGCTTACGCCACCCTCCCGAGCGCCTCTCCGGCGGTGAGCAGCAGCGCGTAGCCCTGGCGCGGGCGCTGGTGACCGGACCGCAGTTACTGATGGCAGATGAGCCCACCGGTAATCTAGATGATGCGACTGGCCGGGAGGTCATAGACCTGCTCTTCGATCTCAATAGGCAGCGCTCGACCACCCTGGTTATGGTCACTCACGATCCCCAGGTCGCCTCGCGCTGTCGGCGGATCTGCTCGTTCCGTGATGGCGTTCTTAGCGAGCTTGCCAGCGTTGACGAGGCGTTGCGGGACGTACAGCGTGAGCGGAGCTAGCTCAATGGCAGGCAACCGGCAGCGGGGGACAACCGCCAAGGCTAGCGTGCAGCTTGCCATGCGGCTGCTGGTCGTCGACCTGCGCGCTGGTCACTTAGGCATCCTCGTTGCCGCACTAGTTGTCGCGGTGGCAGCGGTTAGCTCAGTTGGCTGGGTTACTGAGCGCGCCGGGGCAGCAGCAGAAGAGCGCGCCGCCGAATTGGTCGCAGCCGACCGAGTGGTTCGAGCCAATCAGCCGGTTCCCGCCGAGTGGCGCGAGCAAGCTACTGAACTTGGCTTGGCAGCGGCGCGGATGGTTGAGTTTCCGACCGTGGTCATGCTTGGCGAGCGTAGTCAGCTGGTTGCGGTCAAGGCGGTCGAGCAGGGCTATCCGCTGCGCGGTCAACTGCTCACCAGCGCCCAGCGTGATGGAGAGGAGCAGGATACCACCGGGCCGCCGCCTGACGGCGAGGCGTGGGTGGAACCGCGGCTGCTGGCACTGCTTGACACCGCAACCGGCGAGGAACTCGAACTCGGCGATAAGAGTTTGACGATCTCGCGGTTGATAACGGCCGAGCCGGATCGGGCGCAGATCTTTGGTGCCCTCGGGCCGCGGGTGTTGATTAGTTGGTCGGACATGGAGTCTAGCGGGCTCGTTGTCGAAGGCTCACAAGTGCGCCATGCCCTTTTGCTCGCCGGCGATCAACAGGCTCTCGATGCCTTTGCTGCCTGGCTAAAAGATGATGCCTCGGGGCCGGCGCAGGAAGCAGAGGTGTTGACCGGCAGCGAAGCGCAGCCGGCGGTCGAGACGATCACCGCCCAGGCCGAGCGTTTTCTCGGCCTCGCCGCTTTGATAACCGTAGTCGTGGCTGCCGCCGCGGTGCTTTTAACAGCCCGCCACTATGCCGCAGCGCAGCTTGATCGCATCGCCATGATGCGCGTCCTCGGCGCCCGTCAAGGCACTATCCTGCTCTGCCAAGGCACCATTATCAGCCTATTGGCCCTGTTGGCCGGCCTGTTCGGGGTGGCACTCGGCTATGCCCTGCAGGCGCTGATGCTCGCCCTGTTGAGTGAGGCGTTGCCACCCAACCTCGGCGCCCCTGGGCCGATGCCGGCGTTATACGGCATCGGCGTGGGTATGGTGGCAGCGGCCGGTTTTGCCCTACCCAGTGTAATCCGCTTGCGCCATGTGCCACCGATGCGAGTCCTGCGGCGCAGCGCCGGGTCCGGAGTAGTCCGTTCAATGACGGCCTATCTAATAGCTGGCGCCGTACTCATAGGCCTATTGCTGCTCCAGGCCGGTGATCTTCAACTCGGGCTGACCATAACCGGGGTGCTGCTGCTGACCCTGATGGCGCTCGGTTTAGCCGCCGGGCTGGTGATCCTTCTGGCGGCATGGCTGCGCCGGCGCTCGGCTGGGCGGCTGTGGTGGCTCAGTGGGCCAACCCGGCGCCCGGCAGCAACCCTGGCTCAAGTAGTAGCCGTAGGGGTCGGGCTGATGGCCCTGCTTACCCTGAGCGTCGTCCACGACGACCTGCTCGATACCTGGCAGGATAGTATCCCCGCGGATGCCGCCGATACCTTCATGATCGACCTTGCCCCGCACGAGGTTGAGCCACTGCGTGACTACCTAGCCGCCGAACTCGGCCGCGATATCAACTTATTTGCCATGGTTCGCGGCCGGTTGGAGGCCATATCCGGGGAGCAGATAAGCGTCGAGGATTACGATTCGCCCCGCACACGGCGGATGGTCTCCCGCGATGCCAATCTTACCTGGGCCGATGAGCTGCCTGCGGATAACGAAGTCATAGCAGGCAGCTGGTGGGGCGATGAGCCGGGCGCGGAGTGGTCGGTGGAGGAGAGCTATGCCGAGCAGCTGGGTATCGAGGTGGGCGATGAGCTGAGCTTTGTCATTGATGGCGAAACGGTAAGAGGCACTGTCACCTCGCTGCGCGAGGTGAGCTGGATCAGCTTTAATCCAAACTTTTTCGTTATTGCAGCGCCCGGGTTGCTCGATGCCGATCACCCGGAGTACATAACCAGTTTTCGGTTAGGAGAGGAGTCAGATCGCCTGCTGGCGGAATTAAGTCAACGTTTTCCGGGCGCGACGCCGATCGACGTGGGGGCGATTATCGCCACCGGGCGCGAGATTGTCGATCAGGGTGTACGGGTAGTGGAGATTATCGCCTCCTTGACTCTGCTGGCCGGGCTGATAGTGCTGTTGGCGGCGCTGCGCACCGCCGCCGCTGAGCGGCGTTTTGAGGCCTCACTGATGCGCGCTTTGGGGGCTTCGCGGCGCCGCCTGGGGCGGGCTGCAGTGGCTGAATTGGCCTTCACCGGCGCACTGGCTGGGGCCTTGGCAGGGGTTGGGGCTGCTGCCGGTGGTTACTTCGCCGCGCGCGAGCTGTTTGAGCTTGATTACTCATTCCCGTGGCTGGTTGTTCTGCTCGGCCTCTTAGCGGGTGCGATCCTGGTGGCTACCGCGGGGTGGTTGGGGGCGCGGCGTGATTGGCGCTCGAGCCCAATGGAGCTGCTAAGGGCCGGCGAGGCCCATGGGAGCTTATGAAACTCAGTTATGCCTAGCAGCTAAACTTGACGCGGTTTATGCCGCTAGGAAAAGATAGGCGCAAAGATATAGACAAGGCTACTATGCTAGGACTATTCGGTGGGGGAGAAAAACTGGCTAAATGGCGGCTATCGGTAGCGATTATCCTGGGTGGGGCAGCACTAGGGGCGCATGCCTACGACTTCCGCGGGGGCGGGGTGCTACCCGATGGGTCGAGTGAGCATCGATTGACCTTCTCTAGCCATAGCTGGGAACAAGATGAGCGTGATGAAGATTTACTGATAGCGAATCCTGCCTTTCGCTACGGCATATCCACCGGGCACGACATAGAGATTGGCCTGCCGGTGCGCCAGGTTGATGATAAGAGGGATTTGCACGGGGTTGAGTTCGCCTTTGGCTTTCCGCTCGCCGCTGATGCCGATAACGATAGTCATGTAACCCTCACTGCCCATGGCCGGTTACTGCCAACCGATGAGCCCTGGCTGGGTAGTGGCAGTGAAGGGGCGGGACTAGCCCTACATATAGGACAGCGGATAGGTGACAGTGCTGCCCGAGTTGATGGGTTCCTGGGCTTGGAGAGGGCTGATGTTGCTTACCGAGACCAGGAGGGCTATGAAGCTATTAATCGGCTGCGTTATGCCACTCGCCTTGAGCAAGGACTGGGGCAGAGTTTGGCCCTGAGCGCTGAGCTTGAGACCCATATAGGTTTGAGCGGTGAAGAGGTACAGAATCAGTTTGCCTTATATGTGCGCCCCGGCCTGCGCTGGAGCCCGACTCCGCATAGCGATTGGCGGCTAGTATATGGCCAGGAAGTGGTAGAACGTGAAACGGCACCGAGCGATACTATCCAGCTCACCTTCGTCTATACCCCGGAACCACGGGAATCGCGGCAGAGCCTTACTGCGCGCATCGAGCAGCTAGAGGCAGAAAAACGCCGCTTGGCGCAGAACGATGAGCAGCTCTTTGCCCGTACCGCCTCACTGCGCCGCGACAGTGAATCGCAAGATGAACGCTTGACTGAATTGGGTGACGAACTGAGCGCTGAGGCTGAGAGTCTCCGCACCAATTTATCCTTCCTGGGCAGCCGCACGGCGGATAATCGGGATGCTATAGAGCGTCTGGAGCGGCGTTCCGGGGCCTTGCATATCGAAGTTGTTAACCGCTCGGGTGAGCGTGCGCCGGCTAGTCAGCTGATCGAGGAGTTGGAACGCCAGGGCCACAGGATAGTGCGGCGCGTAGAAAGAGTCGACGAGCCGCCCCGCGATGTTACTGAGGTCCATTATCGGGAGGGGTTTGTAACTGCAGCAACAACTCTGGGCGAGACCCTTCCAGGCAGTCCTGAGGTAAGCGCTGCCGATCCCGAGATCCCCCGCGGGGCAAATGTGCGCATAATCGTCGGTGCTGACTTCCCCGTAGAGGAGCCTGCCCCGGAAGAGGCAGGCCCGGATGAGGCGGATGACGAGGATGCCGACACCGGGGACACTGCCGCTGAGGATGATGAGGAGTGATGCCGATGCGGGATCGGGATGTACAGCAGGATAGTAAGCCGGCACTGCTTGACCGTGTTGCCAATACCGCCCTGTTAACCGGCTGGGCCATGTTGGCACTAGGTGGGGCGACGCTAGCCGGAACCGCGACGGCGTCACCGACTGCCGGCCTAAGTTCAGGCAGTTCCCTGACCCTCGGCAACGTCAGTCACCCCCATGCCCGCGATACCAGCATTAACCCCGCCGCATCGCCGATCGGTCCAGCCTTCTCGACCAGTATTCTGCGCGTCGGGGCTGGTGCGGAGTTGGGTCCTGTTGATGATCTTATCGATGAGTTGGATGAGCTGCAGGATGATTTGGACGGTGATTTCAATACTATAGCTGATGCTGAGGATGCCCGGGACAAGGCCAACGAATTTCTTGTCCAGGCCGGCGAGGACGGCTACGCCAAGCTATCGGCCTTTGGCCACGTTCCGATAACCCCGCTGAGCATGCAGCTGCCGTGGGGAGATGGCGGGATCTCGCTGGATGTGCGCTTTACCGGCCAGGCCCGTTTGGGGATATTGGACGCCCCGGTGAATGCCTATGCAGATGGTGGAGATTTTGGCATCGAGACAGATACCTCCCTCTACATCAAGGGTGCGGTGCTGCGCGAGATAACCTTTGGTTACGGCCACAACGTCTGGCAGGGGGAGCGAAGCGAGCTGCTGCTTGGTTTTTCTTTGACCCACTACCAAAGTGATCTATCCAAGATCGTTATCCCGCTCCAGGATGCCGACGATGTAGGCGATACCATAACCGATGAGTATGACGCTAACCAAAAACAGGATACCGACATCGGCGCTGGTTTAGGCTTGCTCTGGAACTCGGATTACTACCGCTTCGGCATAGTCGGGCGCAACCTTAATCAGCCGGAGCTCGAGTTCGGGGCGATCGGCCAATGCTGCCATGAGCTCAGTGGTGACGCCCAAGAGCGTTGCACAATGGCTCAGCAATTTGGCGATCGCATAGACCTTGAGGAGACCTGGACCCTTGATCCGCAGATGTCCTTAGAGGGGGCAATATATAACCAAGATCAAAGCTGGGTCCTGGCTGCCTCCTACGATACCAATTCGGTAAAAGACCCAGTAGGCGATGAGCAGCAGTGGTTTGCCGTGAGCGTATCAACCGTGCCGCAGGCGCGCTTGCTGCCGGAATGGCGCTTTGGCTACCGGGAGAACATGGCTGGAAGCGAATTGACGTATGTCACCACCGGTTTTACTCTTTTTAGAAGTTTTAGCCTTGACATCGCATATGGGCTTGAAAATGTAACCCATACGAGTGATGATGATGAACAAGACTATCCACGTTCGGTGATGTTCAATGTTGGACTTGATCTCGCGTTTTAACCATAAAACCTTCCGTACCAACGTCGCTTGGCGATCAGCCCTGGTGGCTTCGCTGCTGCTTTTTGGTGTCACCGGCTGTGACGATGCCTCTGATCAGGATACCGGCGATGACCCGGCATCTTTTGAAGGGCGCGCTATCGATGGACCAGTAGCCGGTGGCAGGGTCTATCTGGACCGCTCTGAAACCGATTACGTTGAGGGCATCAGCAGATCAAGAACTGATCGAGACGGCAAGTTCGAACTAAAAGATGTCGCCGTAGGCGGCATGGATCGCGTCATCCTCCGTGTCCATCAAGGCCGCGACCAGTGGCATGGCCTGCGCATTCCAGTAACCATGAGCCGCCATTTTGAGGATGTATCGCCGGGCGATGAGCTAGACCGCGTTTACATCACGCCACTTACCTCGCTGATGAGTCATATGGGTAGTGATGGCAAAGCCGATTTTGTCGAATGGCTGAATAATGAGCATGACGATATAAACAGCTTACTTCAGAGCGACGTGGAAGGAGACTATCTTGATTTCGATGATAACTCCTATTCCGATAAGGAGCGTTTGCTGCTTATTCGTACGGGGTTTCGGGCCCAGAAACTGGCAGAGGTTATCGCGGAAGAAATACATGATAAATACGAATTGAACACCCAGAAGGGTCGTTTTGTTTACCAGGCACTAGCTGAAAATTGGGTTAGGCAAAGTGGCCCGGATAGTGACGGAATTGGTGGCTTTGTAGAGGACGTAGTTGAAAGCGCATTCGATCTAGCTGCTAGTTATGCTAATGAAGAAAAACTGGAATGGGAGTGGCAAGGTGACGATAAACGTCCCCGTGACAACCTGAAATGGCTTTGGAAGCTGATTGGAAGTGAGGAAGATGGTAATAACGGCTTCGATGGCGGCTTATTTAGGCATGTGCTGCATGATGACGATGATTTTACATTCGATGAAGCTAACGTAGCCGCCCGTGCTCGAGCTATAGAAGCAGCTACTCTGGTTCTGCGAGAGGAACCGGATTGGGATGGTGATAATGACAGTGGGTTTAAAGAGATTGCCAAGTTTTTAGCGGAAATTGGCATTAAGGCTGACGATGACGACGACTGTGGAAGTAATAAAGAGAAGTGCTTTGGTCCTTCCTTGAATGTTGAGGGGTTTGCACGCGGAGAGGATAATAGTCTCCTTAAAGAGGGTAAAAATGCAAATCCCGATAAATGGCAGCGCGGTAAGAAACTGACCGATGTCATAGATGGTAAGGAAATTGAATACGGTGACGACGACCATGCAATAAGCTTCGAGAAAGACGATGATGGCAATTATAAGGCTAAAGTTAGACATAAAGACCTCGGCGATGAAGAGATAGAATTCAACGTTGAGGACCTTGATGGTTACAGCATGTCGGTAGAGACCGAAGTTGGAGGGTCAAGTTTCTCAGGGAATCTGCGCAAGACAAGCGATGATAAATGCGAGTTCGAGTTCCAGGGAGAGATCTACGAAGATATTGATTGCTCGGACCAGTAGGGTTAGAACCCGGGACCCGCTCTGCGGGCTCCGGCTTCAAACCTCCCCGGAGTCAATATCTGGCCCGCTGTGGTGTCGTTGCCGTGCTACCCCTGGAGGCTTAGTGGCGCCTGCACCTCCACACCGGGTCGGATTAATGCCTCCGGTTAACCGCCCTTAACCTCCACCCCGTGCCAACCTGCGATTAAGCGCCCAGACTGACAGAGGCGCAAAGATCACGGTTAACGCCACAGACCACATCAACGCCCCCGTGACAGTTGCCATTACCGGGCCGCCCTCCAGCAGTCCGCGAACAGCATCAGTGACCACCGAGACAGGATTCACCGCCACAATACCCTGTAGCCAGTCCGGCATAGTCTCCACCGGTACAAAGACATTGCTGACAAAGGTCACCGGAAATAGTGCCGTGAAACCAAACAGCTGGACATGCTCCGGGTCGCGCGACACCACTCCCACCAGCACCATTATCCACGAAGCGGCCAGGGCGAAAATAAGCAGAAGCACCATCATCGCCGGCACGCCGAACCATGGTCCCTCCAGCCGGTAACCGAGCAAAAAGCCTATCCCCAAAAGCAGCAGGATACACATCGCCTGCTTGACCAAATCGGCCACTATGCGCCCGGCAAGAGGTGCCCAGCGCGGTAAGGGTAAGGCTCGAAAGCGGTCGAAAACACCTTTGGTAAGATCGGTATTCAGCCCGTGGCCAACATAGACAGTCACAAACATCAGATTCATGACTATAACCCCGGGGAGCAGAAAACTCAGGTAATCATCCGCCCCGCCGGCTATCGCCCCACCGAAGACATAGGTAAACAGCACCAAAAACAGCACCGGCTGAATGCTGTAATCACCCAACTCCCAGGGGTTGTGGCGGATCTGGATCAGACTGCGCCACGCCAGAGTAAGGGTCTGCTGCAGCGGCCTAAATATTATCAACTTAGCCCCTCCTTGATCGGTTCGTTGCTATCGCCAGTCAAGGCCAGAAAGACGTCATCCAAATTGGCTCCCTGCAGCGCCAATTCATCGACTCCGATACCGGCGCTATCCAGGCGTCTTACCAGAGCGGGCAAAATGTCCGGGTCATCAGCCGGTGCCCGCAGCCGTCGCCCATCAATACTAGGTGCTACACCGAGCAGGTCTGTGACCTCGCTCACGGCCCGGTCGAAGTCTGCCCCGGCGCGGATAGCCACAACCAGCATCCGTGTGCCGACCTGCTCCTTGAGCTGCTCCGGCGTGCCATGCGCTATGACCCGGCCCTCATTGATCACCACGATCTCATCAGCCAAGGCATCAGCTTCATCAAGATACTGCGTCGTCAGCAGCACCGTTGTGCCCGCCTCAACCAGACGCCTGATCCGTTCCCACAGCTCCATACGCGCCCGCGGGTCAAGGCCTGTAGTTGGCTCGTCGAGGAAAAGAATTCGCGGCTGACCAACCAGGCTGACTGCCAGGTCGAGACGCCTGCGCATACCCCCCGAATAGGTCTTCGCGGCTCGGTCAGCCGCTTGCCCCAGATGGAACTCATCTAGCATCTGCTGCGCGCGCTCGCGCGCCTCCCGGCGCGACATGCCTAACAAGCGCGCCACTAGGATCAGGTTCTCGCGCCCAGTCAGCTTCTCATCGACCGAGGCGTACTGACCGGTCAGCCCGATGATCTCCCTGACCCGGTGAGGCTCATGCACGACATCGAAACCACCAACCCAAGCCTGGCCGGCATCCAACTCTACTAGACTGGCAAGAGCCCGAACTGTGGTAGTCTTGCCTGCACCGTTGGGGCCTAAAAGACCGAACACAGTGCCCGCAGGGACCCGCAGATCAACCCCATCCAGCGCCTTGGTTGCTGCATAGTGCTTAGTCAAACCGCGTGCATCAATTGCATATTCCATTCCAATCCTCTAAGCCTATTAGCCGTCCTATGAAAAAACTCAAAAATCCGCCCGGCGCCTGGTTTTGCCCTGTGAGGAGGGCGCCGTTAGTCTATCCTTGGAGGTTTCATGGCGCCATTCCAGGCGATAAGATCTCCACACCGGGGCGGATGGTGGCACCGGCGAAGTTTTAGAGGCCACCAAATGCGCGCATCTTGTTTACTAGAATTGTGCAGCGCAGTATAATCCCGTAATAATCATGACACAGGTCTTTGCCAGGCTTGGATTTGATATTGCAGGGAGCGATGGGATTCAAACCTAACAGCCGAATATAGGCTCTGGTACGGTCACAGGAAGGGGTTATTTGCCCGGGATGGTAAAAAGGAGTCCTAGAAAAGGAGTCCTAGAAAGGCCTCCGGCTCAGGGGTTGGCTGGACCTGGGATATGCCAATATGGGGCTTTGCTCGCCATGGATGGCGAGCAGAGAGCTTCCAGGGACGGCTTGTAGCGTCCCCATATTGGCATACCCAGGGCTGGCCAACCCCGGGGGAGATCTCCCAGGGCTGGCCAACCCCGGGGGAGATCTCCCAGGGCTGGCCAACCCCGGGGGAGATCTCCCAGGGCTGACCAACTCAGGGGAGGTCTCCCAGGACCAGCCAACCCCGGGAAGATGGCATCCCAGGGCAGCCAGCTCTGGGGAAAATCTCCAGGGCCGGCCATCCCCAAAAAAAGACTCTCCCAAAGACCGCCAGCAGCCAAAACCAACAACCAAGAGGTACCACCATGCACCCATACGTCCTCGACCCCGACGAAAGCGACCGCCAAGCCTACACCCTGGACCGGCTCTACAACGCCGGCCTCGGCCGCATCAGCCAAGGCCTCTCGCCCGTCGCCATCAGCCTCGCCACCTTCGACTGGGCAGTTCACCTCGCCTCCCACCCCGGCAAACAGGTCGCTCTTGCCGATCAAGCGGCACGGAACCTGATGAGCTTCCAAAGCTACGCCATCAGTCGCATGACCGGAACCTGCGAACAACCCTGTATCCAGCCCTGGCCAAACGACGACCGCTTCGCCGCCGAAGAGTGGGAAACCTGGCCTTACGATCTGCTCAGTCAAGGCTTTTTGCTGACCCAGCAGTGGTGGCACGACGCCACGACTGGCGTGCGCGGCGTTACCCAACACCACGAAGAGGTTGTTAACTTCATCGGTCGGCAGATGCTCGACCTCTACTCGCCGTCCAACTACCTAGCCACCAACCCCGAAGTGCTCGCCCGCACCCTCCAAGAAGGCGGCGCCAACCTGGCTAGAGGCATGGCCAACGCCGTTGAGGATGTCGAGCGCTATGTGACCAAAAAACCGCCGGTCGGCGGCGAGCACTGGAAGGTAGGCGAAAACCTGGCTGTTACCCCCGGCAAGGTAGTCTACCGCAACCGCATCATGGAACTGATCCAGTACGAGCCGACCACCAAGACCGTCCACCCCGAGCCGATCCTGATCGTGCCGGCGTGGATCATGAAGTACTACATCCTCGACCTCTCGCCCGGCAAATCGATGGTCGAATACCTGGTCAGCAAAGGCCACACCGTCTTTACCATCTCGTGGAAAAATCCCGGCTCCGAAGACCGTGACCTCGGCATGAGCAACTACCGCCGCGAGGGGGTCATGGAAGCCCTGGAAGCGGTTACCAGCATCGTGCCGGAGCAGAAGGTTCACGGCGTCGGTTACTGCCTCGGTGGCACCTTGCTCATGCTCGCCGCCGCAACCATGGCCCGCGACGGCGACGAGCGCCTAGCGTCCATGACCCTTCTGGCAGCGCAGGCAGATTTCACCGAGCCCGGCGAGTTGGAGCTATTCATCGACGAAAGCCAGGTGACCTTCATCGAAGATATGATGTGGGAGAAGGGCTACCTCGATGGCAGCATGATGGCCGGCGCATTCCAGCTGCTGCGCTCCAAGGACCTGATCTATTCCCGATTGATCCACGACTACATGATGGGTGACCGCGGTAAGGTCATCGACCTGATGGCCTGGAATGCCGACCTGACGCGCTTGCCCTACCGCATGCACAGCGAATACCTGCGCTGGCTCTTTCTCAACAACGACTTCGTTGAGGATCGCTACGACGTCGGCGGCCAGCCCATCCACATCGGCGATATTCAAGTGCCGACCTTCGCAATTGGCACCGAGAAAGACCATATCGCCCCGTGGCGCTCAGTCTTCAAGATCAACCGCTTCCTGCCGCGGGCGGATGTCACCTTCGCCTTGACCACCGGTGGCCACAACGCCGGCATAGTCACCCCCCCGGGCCATCCGCGGCGCACCTTCCGCATCCTGCCGCGCAAGGCTTCCGACCCTTACGTCTCACCCGACTCTTTCCTGGATAAGGCTGAGCAGAAGCAGGGTTCCTGGTGGCCGGATTGGCAGCAGTGGCTGCGCGAGCACTCCAGTAATCGTGGCGCCCCGCCGAGCGTGGGGCAGAGCTCGGGTACCTATCAGCCGTTGGCCGATGCACCCGGCACCTATGTGCTGCAGAAATAACCGAGTAAGGAGAAGATAACCTACTATGGCTAACGGCGCACAAAACCGACCCTACTCTCAGATAAGTATAGGCGATAGGGCAGAGACCACCAGTCGTCTCAACCACGAGGATATGCGTATCCTCGGCGAGGGCCTGTGGCCCGGAACCATGCTTATTAACGCTGTCTGCACCGAGTTGCCTGGTCCAGGCACGGTGCCGTTGGCGCAGGAGCTGGTCTATGAGGGTAGTATCGGCCTCGGTGATACGGTAACGGTTACCCTGGAGGTGATCGACAAGCAGGATGATGGTCGGCGGGTGATCCTCGATGCCCGGGCCACCCGCGAAGACGGCGAACCGGTCATCAGTGGCCGGATAACCGTCAGCGCCCCGGCGGAGGAGATCGCCAATGGCGAGACCGACTCCATGGTGGCGAGCACCTCGCGCGGTCGTCGGCGGCAGCTGCGCCGGCTCTTGCGGATGGCCGATAACGTCGAGCCGATGAGTGCGGCGGTGGTCCATCCGGTCGACGCCCTCTCCCTGCACGGCGCCATTCAAGCATCCGAGCACGGCTTAATGCAGCTGACCCTAGTCGGTCCCGAATACAAGATCCGCGCTGCTGCGGATGAGGCCGGCATCAACCTCGGCGATCTGCCGATAATCGATGTCGAGCACTCGCATGAGGCGGCCGAGGCCGCTGTCGATCTCGCCCGCCGCGGTGAGGTCGAAGGTCTGATGAAAGGCTCGCTGCACACCGATGAGCTGATGGGGGCGGTGGTCAACCGCCAAAAGGGGCTGCGCACCGAGCGGCGCATCAGCCATGTCTACGCCATGGATGTGCCGAGCTACCCGCGCCCGCTGCTGATCTCAGATGCGGCGATCAACATCTCGCCGAGTCTGGCCCAAAAGCGCGATATATGCCAGAACGCCATTGAGCTTGCCCACGCCCTCGGTGTCGAGCAGCCGCGGGTGGCAATACTATCGGCGACCGAGTCGGTCAACCCGGATATCCCCTCGACCCTCGATGCCGCCGCGCTGTGTAAGATGGCCGACCGGGGGCAGATCTTCGGCGGCTTGCTCGACGGCCCGTTGGCCTTTGATAACGCCATCTCGGAGAGTGCGGCGCGGACCAAACGGATCACCTCGCAGGTGGCCGGGAACCCGGATATCCTCATTGCCCCCGATCTCGAGTCGGGCAACATGATGGCCAAACAGCTCTACTACCTGGCCGATGCCGAGGCCGCCGGCATCGTCCTCGGTGCCCGGGTGCCGATCGTGCTCACCAGCCGGGCGGATGATGTCATTGCCCGGTTGGCCTCTTGTGCTATTGCCGTGCTGGTCGCTGAACGCAAGCGGCGGGGCTTGGCTCACCTGTAAAGGTAACGGATTCTATCCATAGATAAGCTTATGAATGACGCTATCCTGGTACTCAACGCCGGCTCCTCGAGCATAAAGTTCGCGGTCTATGCCCATACCGAGCAAGACTTAACCGAGTATTTAAGCGGCCAGGTAGAAGGGGTGGGGGTGGCCGGCACCGCGTCGCGGCTACACCTGGAAGATCATCAGTCGGCACCGGTAAGCAGTGATCTTGGCCACGGGGTAGATCACGACAGCGCCCTGCGTGCGGTGCTTGAGCACGTCCGCTCCAGTCTGGGTGAACTGACCCTGCGCGGGGCGGGGCATCGCATAGTCCATGGCGGTCGCCACTATAGCGCGCCGGTGCTGATAGATGATGCGGTACTGGGCGATTTGCACGAGCTCGAATCGCTAGCCCCGCTACATCAGCCGCACAATCTAGCGGCAGTAGAGGCGGTGCGCCGGGTGGCCCCCGAGCTGCCCCAGGTAGCCTGCTTCGATACCGCATTCCATCGAACTCAGCCGGCGGTGGCTCAGCGCTTTGCCCTGCCGCGGGAATACGAACAGCGCGGGGTGATCCGCTACGGCTTCCACGGGCTTTCCTACGAGCGCATCGCGGCCCTGCTGCCCGAGTACGATCAGCGCGCCGCCCGCGGGCGGGCCGTTGTTGCTCACCTTGGCGCCGGCGCCAGCCTCTGTGCCCTGCATGAGGGGCGTAGCGTGGCCACGACCATGGGTTTTACCGCCCTCGATGGCCTGCCGATGGGCCAGCGCTGCGGTAATATCGACCCGGGGGTTGTACTCCATCTGCAGCGCATGGAGGGCATGAGCCTGGAACAGGTCGAGCGGCTACTCTACCGCGAATCGGGCCTGCTTGGCGTCTCCGGCATCTCCGCCGATATGCGTCAGCTGCTCAGCAGTAGTGAGCCGGCGGCTACAGAGGCGGTAGAGCTGTTCTGTTACCGCATCCTGCGCGAAATCGGCAGCCTCGCCGCCGCCCTCGGTGGACTCGATGCCCTGATCTTTACCGCCGGGATCGGCGAGCATGCCGCCGAGGTGCGCGAGCGTATCGTCAATGGCCTGCACTGGTTTGGTATGGAGCTCGATCAAGCGGCTAACCTAAATAATGGGCCGCTTATTACTACCCCCGAGAGCCAGCTTAGCGCCTGGGTGATACCTACAGACGAGGAGCGGGTAATCGCGGCGCATACCATTGCGCTGTTGTCTCGATAAACTGCTCAAACCCTATACGCCAGATTAGGAAAAGACGCCTCTAAGGAGGCCTCTAAGAGCTCCCCGTAGCCATTTAGCTGTTCCGGTGTGGAGGTCTTGGCGCCAAGGATGGCGCCATGAAGCCTCCAGGGATGGATTCACGGCGTCCTCCACACCGGAACAGCTAAATGGCTACGGGGGAGCTCTTATAGACTCCGTAAAGAAGGTAGGAATTCCCCGGCTGCCGCTAGAGATGTGGCACCCCGTCGCGTTACAATCGGAGACTGTCCGAGCGACTTCAAATTACAGACGGCCTGCATGACTGAGCGCTACCCGCAAACTACATACCGCAACATCGTCGCCCGTTCGCGCCTGTTCCGGGTCGAGGCGGTGGGATTGCGCTTTAGTAACGGCGTTGAAGTCGAATACGAGCGCCTCGGTGGCGGGGCGAACGGTGCCGTGCTCGTTGTGCCGGTGACAGACGATAGGCGGGTACTGCTCATCCGTGAGTACGCCGCAGGTACCGAGCGCTACGAACTAGGTCTGCCTAAAGGTCGGGTAGAGCCGGGCGAGAACCCGCAGCAGGCGGCAGACCGAGAGATGATGGAAGAGGTAGGTTACGGTGCTAAGCGGATTACCCACTTGCGTGATCTGACATTGGCGCCGGGCTATTTCGGCCATCGCACCCAGATCATGCTCGCAGAGGAGCTTTACGAATACCGCCTGCCCGGCGATGAGCCGGAGGTGATAGAGGTCGTGCCCTGGCCCTTGGCCGAACTTCCCGCCTTGCTCGCTGAAGAGGAGCTTACCGAAGCACGCTCCATCGCCGCGCTCTATTTGGCCCGCGATTATTTGGCCGCCCGTTAACGGAGAACCTATGACCGCGCTTCAAGAGTGGTATACCTGGCTTGAGCCGCTGCGCGAGATCGCTGAGACAGCTGGGGAGAGAATCCTCGAGGTGTATCGTAGTAGTGATTTCGCCGTCGAGGCGAAAGACGATGAATCCCCCCTGACGCGCGCCGATCGCGCCGCTCATGAGACCATTGCTGCCGGCCTGCGGCGGTTGACGCCCGATATACCGCAGCTCAGCGAAGAGGGTGACGACATCGATGCCGTCACCCGGCGCAGCTGGAACAACTACTGGCTTATTGATCCGCTCGATGGCACTCGCGAGTTTATCAAGCGCAACGGCGAGTTTACGGTCAATATAGCCCTCATCGACAATGGCCGTCCGGTGCTCGGCGTGGTCCACGCCCCAGATCTGGCGACCACCTGGAGTGCAGCGGCGGGAGAGCGCGCCTACCGTTTCGATAGTAACGGTATGCAGACCATTGCCACACGCCGGGCGCAGTCGCCGTTGACCGTCGTGGTCAGCCGCTCCCACCGTGAGGCGGCGATCGAGAATATCCTGGAACGCCTCGGTGAGTACCATGAGTTATCAGTCGGCAGCTCCTTGAAGATCTGCCGAGTAGCGCAGGGCGAAGCGGATCTCTATCCGCGCTTTGGGCCGACCTGCGAATGGGATACCGGCGCGGCGCAGTGCGTGCTCGAGGCCGCCGGCGGCCGCATAATGGATATAGGGTTGCAACAACTGCGCTATAACCAAAAAGATTCTCTGCTAAATCCGGACTTTATTGCCGTTGGTGATGTTGACTACGATTGGCAACGATTAGTCTCAGCTCTTAACTGGGAGCAGCGTTAGCAACAACCCGGATAGCCTGCTGGGCTCCGTTAGAGGTTATAATAGTTGA
Organism: Halorhodospira halochloris; assembly: GCF_002356555.2. Classification (NCBI taxonomy): domain Bacteria; kingdom Pseudomonadati; phylum Pseudomonadota; class Gammaproteobacteria; order Chromatiales; family Ectothiorhodospiraceae; genus Halorhodospira; species Halorhodospira halochloris. The sequence continues at coordinate 1,958,115 of NZ_AP017372.2, read as the reverse complement.
CATTAGCGCTTCCGGCAGCTATTTTCCGTACTAACGTCAATTTCTAACTCGAATTAAACCCGTCGGCCCTCCTGTAAGGGCTCGATAGTCCCGCATCCGAGTACCTGGCATGAAGCGAAGAGCTATGCCCGAAATCCATACAGGATTCCGAGGTCTACGGAAAATCCATCGTAATTTGTGTTCTGCATTAGAACCTGGAGGTTATAAATCGTGAGCGAAGGTGCTATCGTCCACGCAAGCGATCAAAGCTTTGATGAAGATGTGCTCAAGTCCAGCGAGCCGGTGTTAGTAGATTACTGGGCAGAGTGGTGTGGCCCCTGTAAGATGATCGCACCGATACTTGAGGAGATAGCTGGTGAGTACAAGGGCAAGCTCAAAGTAGTCAAGCTAAACATCGACGAAAACCCCGAGACCCCCCCCAAGTACGGCATTCGCGGCATACCGACCCTCATGTTGTTCAAGAATGGCAATGTTGAGGCCACTAAAGTCGGTGCCCTTTCCAAGTCACAATTAACCGCGTTTATCGACAGTAACCTTTAACGGAAGAGGCGCTTTTTTACCGCAGTGTGGTTATCTCCACAATTCATTTGCGCTACCATCTGCCAGCTCCCAGACCTTGTCCTCGAAGTCCGGCTGCTGATCCGGAGCGCAAGCCTTAGTCTAGGCCTTTACCGGTAAAAGCGCGCTCGTGTTCCCCCGCACTCAAAGCGAATCATGAATCTTACCGACTTAAAGAGAAAGCCTGCTACTGAGCTTCTGGAGATTGCCCAAGAAATGGGCATAGAGGGCACTGCCCGCTCGCGGAAGCAAGACATCATCTTCGCCATTCTCAAGGCTCATGCCAAGAATGGTGATTCCATTTATGGCGACGGGGTTCTGGAGATACTCCAGGACGGCTTCGGCTTCCTGCGCTCGGCGGACGCCTCGTATATGGCCGGGCCGGACGATATATACGTCTCGCCTAGCCAGATCCGGCGCTTCGCCTTGCGTACCGGCGATACCATCACCGGCAAGATCCGTCCTCCCAAAGATGGTGAGCGCTATTTCGCGCTGCTTAAGGTTGACCAGATCAACTATGAACCGCCCGAGGCAGCCAAGAACAAGGTTCTGTTCGAGAACCTGACCCCGCTGTTTACGCGTAATCGAATGCGCATGGAGCGGGGCAATGGGTCTACCGAAGACCTCACCGCCCGGGTCATAGATCTCGTCGCGCCGATTGGCAAAGGGCAACGGGGGTTGATCGTCTCCCCGCCCAAGGCCGGTAAGACCATGATGCTGCAGAATGTTGCGCAGAGCATCAACGCCAACTTCCCAGAGTGCTATCTAATCGTTCTGCTGATCGATGAGCGCCCCGAGGAGGTGACCGAGTTCGCGCGTTCGGTGCTCGAAGCCGAGACGGTCTCGTCGACCTTTGATGAGCCGGCTACGCGCCATGTGCAGGTCGCCGAGATGGTTATCGAAAAGGCCAAGCGCTTGGTCGAGCATAAGATGGATGTTGTCATCCTGCTCGACTCCATTACCCGTCTTGCCCGTGCCTATAACACGGTGGTGCCGTCATCCGGCAAGGTGCTGACCGGGGGCGTCGATGCCAACGCCCTGCACCGGCCGAAGCGCTTCTTCGGTGCCGCGCGCAATGTCGAGGAGGGCGGCAGCTTGACAATCCTCGCCACTGCCTTGGTCGAGACCGGGTCGCGCATGGATGAGGTGATCTACGAGGAGTTTAAGGGCACCGGGAATATGGAGCTGCACATGGATCGGAAGATCGCCGAGAAGCGGATCTATCCGGCCATCCACCTCAACCGCTCCGGTACCCGCCGTGAAGAGTTGCTGATGACCCCCGAAGAGTTGCAAAAGACCTGGATTTTGCGCAAATTGTTGCATAACATGGATGAAGTGGCGGCGGTCGAGTTCCTCCTGGATAAGCTCAAGGATAACAAGACCAACGCTGAATTCTTCGAGGCTATGAAGCGATGAGTAAAGGCGGGGGGAAGAGATGAGAGCAATTACCTTGATGGCGGCGGTATTTGGAGTGGCTACGCTGGGCCTGTCAGCGGCTATGCTTAGCGGCTGTGCCAACGATGCCTCTGAGCGTGCGGCACAGGAGGCTGAGCAGGAGAGGCTCGAGCGTGAGCGCCGTGATGAAGAGGTCCGTGACCTGGAGCGCGGCAAGGATGACGCCAGGGAGCGGATGCTCGACCGCGATAACTGAGATCCGATGTGAAAGCCTCACCGGGCTTTCCAGTGACAATATGGGGGAGATGGTCGCCCTCCCTCGCGTTGCTTCTTATTGCTCTTGCGGCACTCATCGGGTGTGCCGGATACGGTGACCGCCCGCCTGGTGGCGATGAGCTAAGAGGACAGCTCCAGGAGCAGGAGCAGTCGGGCTACACTTACGGTTACGGCGCAGCGGAAAGGCCTGAGCAAGCCCGTCAAGAGGCCTATTATCAGATCGCCGGGGCTGTGGTTACTGCCATCCGCGGTGAGCAGCGGGAGGTATACCGCTTGCTGCAGCGTCGCGGTGAGGCCGACGATAGCGATATCGAGCTGGCCGAAGAGCTCGAATTCCAATCCAGTATAAGCTCGCTGAGCCATGCGGTCATTGAAGGGGCCGAGGTGGTCAGCGAGAAACGCTCCGCAGACGGCTGGCTGGTCAGCGTCAGGGTAGCCGATGAACAAATGGAGCAGATGCGCTCCAGGGCCCGGCGACAAGCCCCCGCACTAGCACAATTGGAGCTCATAGAAGCCACCCCAGACTCTCGCCCCGGTTTGCGCTTCCAGCGTGCCCTGAGTGGTTTAGCCACTGTTGAGCGGCTAGAGTTGGCTGATGAACGGGCTTATATCCCCCAGCATGGTGAGACTACTTTTGCTAGCTACTTTACTGAAGCAGCGCGCGAGGCGCTTGAGCGTATCCATGTCGTCCCGGTCATCGATGGCACCAGGGTGCGTTTTGCGGTACTCGATCGGCAGACACTGCGGCCTCAGCCATCCCTTACGCTGAACATAGATGGTTATCGTCTGGTAACCGATAGTGGCGGTTGGACCGACGAGCGCCGAGTTGGTGACCTCACTTCGGCCGTCAAAGTGGTTGTCGAGGGGCGTGAGCGCCGCCATCGCAATCTGCTCAGTGATGAGCAGCGTTTGGTTGAGACACTCTATCCGCGTCAGTGGCGTGAACAGGATGTGGCGGTGCTCTACCTGCATAGCCAGCCGGCCGGCGCAGTCATGCGGATCGCTGGCAGCGAGTACGTGACACCGGCACGGGTAGAGCTTGAGCAGGGAAGGGAGTACCGGTTACGCATCGAGGGTACGGTAGATTACCGCGAGAGAGATGAGACTATCCGTATCGATTCGGCGACCCCGGCGTACTTTTACAGCGCCGGGTTGACTGAGCGGCGATTCGGTGAGCTTGATCTGAGTGCTGAAGGCGGTGCCCTGATCCGGCTGGAGGGCTATGGGATCGAGAGTCGGTCGATCCGCCGTCCCGCTGAGGCGGGCACTTATCGGGTCCGAGTGACTCGGGATAATCCGCGTTATCAGGATATCGTCGAGGAGATAGTGCTGCGTGAGGATGAGCGGATCAAGCGTGAATATGCTAGGCCGCCGGATCGATTCCCGCACTATTTTGGTTGGCGTTGGGGGGTGAACCTCGGCCTTTATGGTGGTGATCCGGGGGACGACTACTCGCTGCCGGTGGAGGATGGCAGTGCTAGCTTTGCCGATTTCGCTGCTGAGGACGCGGATATATCTGGTATCTCGCGCACCGATGCCAGTTTCCAACTCGGCGCTACGGCGCACTACTTTGCCCGTGCCATGCCCTTTGTTTTTGGTGGTGAGTTGGCCTATCGGCGGGAGCAGTATGATGTTGAGTATTCCTCTGCTGGACAAGGTGGCCAAGACGACGGCGATGATACGCTAGACCTGTTTAATTGGCAGGGGTCTTTAGGGGTCGGCTTTTGGCAGCCGGTCGGTATGGGGATCGGCTGGGTGACTCTTAATAAGGCGTGGCAAAGGGGCAGCTGGGACGATAGTGGTGCCGATATCGATATGCCTTCGGGGCGGGTTGATGACTCTTATCCGTTTATTGAACTGGGCGGAAGCTTTGATATTTGGGGTTTTGGGGTGCGGGTGAGTGATCTGGATTCTGGTCCCGGGGCGATGGTCTGGTTTGGTGTAGGGGGCTCGCAGCTCGATGGCGGTTATCAGCTGCCGGCTGAGGTTGAGGCGCGGCCGGGGGTTCATTATTAGGCTGTTGTCGCGGAGAGATTAGGTGCCCCGTTTGGCGGGCGCCGTGAATCCATCTCTGGATGTTTCATGGCGCCATCCACGGCTCCAAGGCCTCAACACAGGGGGCGATCAATAGGCTCCGGGAGATTTATTAGGCGTCCTGAAGGCGCTACGCTCGCCGTCCATGGCGAGTCATAACGCAATAACGTCATAGACAGTCCGCGCTAGCCTTGGGGCTTACCACTGGTAGCGGAAACCGACGGCGTAGTTAACGGCCTCTATGTCCTCGGCGCTGCCGGCAGCGGCGTAGACCTGGGTGTTATGCTCCGGATCCAGGTAGTAGCCGGCCTGCATGCCGATGTCGAACCAGTCGTCGTCTTCTGTTACATTTTCATCTGGTTTGTGTTCATAATCAAAGTCGTCGTACTTAAGGAAGGTGTTGACGTAGTAGTCGCCGAAGCTCAGCTTGATCGGCACCATTAGGCGCATCAGATCGCCATTAATATCGCTGTTGACGTCGATGTCCAGGTTTTCGATCTGGGCGCCGACTGTTAGCCAGTCGGTAGCGGTGAAGAGTGCCCCGGCTAGCCATGTTTGATATACACCACTGCCGCCGTTGCCGCCATCGTCAATGGCGCCTTCGCTCTCATAGGCGGTATTGAACATCCAGCTCTCGCCGAGGCGGTAGGTGAGCGAGGCCGAGTAATCGACCCAGTTGTCTTCCCCGCCGTTTTCCTGCACCGGGCGCATTGCCGCCTCCAGGGTTAGGCCGTGGACTTGCGGGCTGATGTAGTGCAGGGTGCCGTGCCAGCGCTGGAAGCGCTGGGCGATGAAGCCGCGGTTGCGATCAATCGTTTCAAAATCGCCATTCTGCGGTGTATCTTTGCCCAGCGCGGTGTTCCACTGGCCCAGTCCTGTCCCGGAGCCTTGCGCGTTATCGAAGAGCATGTTGGCGCCGGCGAAGAAGGGCAGGTTGGCTCGTTTGTACGGGGTGTCGTGGCGCCCGACCCGGACCTCGCCGAAGCTCTCGCTCTTCAGGCCGCCATAGGTATTACGAAAGCCTATATTGTCGCCACTCGGGCCGTGGAGGATAAAGCTTTCTACCTGGTAGGTGGCTTTAAGTTGGTCATTTATTGCGTGGCTGTTGCGCAGGCCGATGCGGGAGAGGTATGCCCCCCAGTCGAGTCCGTCGGCCTCACTGATATCATCGTCGAGGAACTGCAGTTCGTAGCCGACATGGCCGTAGAATTCGACGCCTTCTTCTTCTTTATCTTTGTCGGCTGCGAGTAGAGCAAGTGGTGAACACAAGGCGGTAATGGTGGCGATTGCTGTGAGTCTTTTGCGCATAGGTTGGCTGCTCTTGTATTGATATAAGACAAAAATGATTAATGTCTAAATAATATCTCAGATTTAGTATATTTACAACTTTTGTGGGAGCAGGAGTTTTGGCGGCTTTCGATTGCCGAATGCCCCGATAAAAAAAGGACCCGCTAGATGACCTAGCGGGCCCGAGGCGAGTGCTGTCTGCTTGTGGTTGGTTATATGGAGCAGACAGCTTAAAGCTAGCTCAACCTGTCCAGCAGCTTAGAAGGAGTGGCGTAGGTTGGCGCTGACTGTGGTGTGTGTCTCATCAGCCGCAGGGTCTACCCCGGATGATGGACCGTACATGCCGTGGGTATGCGGCGTACTACTTCTCTCTTCATCATTTATGGTGGCGGCCACCGCTAGGCGCAGTTCGGTGCGATCACTAAAGATATGGTCGTATCCTGCTGCCACAGTGGTGAAGTCATCGTCATCATCATCTGACATAAACTGACTTACTATGCCCTTAATGCGGCCTGTATTACCCATAGGCATCATAAAGCCAAACGAGGCTCCCGTATGGTCGCTATCGTCAGCATCATGGCTTTGCCCGGAGAACTGGGCTGATAGGACCATGAAGTCTAAATCATAGCGGCCTGCTAGAGATATGAGGGTGAAATCATCGCCCTCGTTATCGGTTACTTGCCACAGTGTAAATGCGCTTGATAGAGGCCCATCATTGAATGTGGCGCGGGCATTGTAAGCGTGATCATCGGGGTCTTCACCATGCCCCGGTACCAAGCTTAATACGGTGCCAATGGCGCCGAAGTCGTTCGTGTAGCGGATGACATTATTTGCGCGGCCAGAGGTGCCGAAACCTAGGGCTTCACCTGGCGTACCCACTTGCGCTATCCAATCTGCACCTGGCCCATCCCAAACAAACTGGTTGGATAAAGATTGCCGACCGAGGGTCAGGCGGCCGAAGTCGCCTTCCAGGCCGACAAAGCTGTCGCGGACTTGGGTTATGAAGCTGTCTCCTATAGAGATATATCCTGTTTGTTCATCATTAGCATCATCATAGTAGGTATATTCTTCATCGTCCCGTTCTCCTGGAGTACCCCTTGTATCCCCAGTATAGGTCCACTCTAGCTCGGCCTGATAGATGGCCTTCAGTCCGCCATCTAGCTCCTCCTGGCCGCGGAAGCCGAAGTGGGAGGAACCGGTATTCATGGCCAGGTCGCCGTCTTCTGAATCATCTGTTCCGTCGTAACCTTCCCAATCCACCGATAGGTTAACGAAGCCGTAGACTTCTACCCTTTCGTTTTCATCGTGGCTATCGGCGAGGACAGCTACCGGTGCGGCGAGGGCTGTTGCACTTAGCAGTGCGGCTAGCTTATTGATATGAGTATTTTTTTTCATTAGCTCCTCCTGGGCAGAGCAATATCAATTATAATATTTATGGTTAACATGTATGCTCTGGGCTCGGCCTTTTGGGCGAAACCGCCGTCAAGCATTGCACTCCCTTTATCGGCAATCTTACGTCATGGTTGAGAAAAGTAAAATAAGTCTTCTTTTTGGGGTTGATTTCCTTCACCCACCATAACCCGAGCCCTTTTACAGTAGGGAGGGCGGTTGGGCAAGCGATAACCTATGGGGCTTGGCGCCGCAGGCTGAGGAAGGTGAGTTGATAGCCGTCCTCTTCTGCACTGTCGCGGGTCTCTTCTTGCCAGTTTGAGTCGATAGCGGGGAACATGACACTGCCTTGCGGCGCGTCGTCGACCACGGTTAGCTCTATACGCTGGGCAAGGGGCAGAAACAGTTCATAGATAGAGCCGCCGCCGATGACAAAGATGGTCTCGCCGCCGGGCGCGGCTGCGGCAAGCTCCAGGGCCTGTTCGAGCGTTGCGGCCGGGTAGACGCCCGACATAGTAGACGGTTCAGCAGGTGCGCTTAACCCGGGGTCGCGGGTCATGACGATATGGGTCCGCTCGGGCAGTGGGCGAGAGCCGATGGCCGCGAAGGTCTTCCGGCCGAGGATCAGCGGGTGGCCGCGGGTCATCTCTTTGAAGCGGCGCAGGTCGCACTTGAAATGCCAGGGTTGAGTGTGGCCATCGCCGATGACCCGGTTGCGGCCCATGATGGCAACTAGGACGATCTCGCTGTTTATCGGGTGCGCTGCTGCTGGTGAAACTGCCAAACCGCCCCCTTAGACCGCGATGGGCGCCTTGATAGCGGGGTGGGGGTCGTAGCCGGTGATCGCGAAATCCTCGTAGCGGTAGTCGAAGATCGACTTCGGCCGGCGTTGTATCTGCAGCTGCGGCAGGGGGCGAGGTTGGCGGGCGAGCTGCGTTCGGGCCTGCTCTAAGTGGTTGCTGTAGAGGTGGACATCGCCGCCGGTCCAGACGAAATCGCCGACTTCCAGGTCGCACTGTTGGGCGATCATGTGGGTGAGCAGGGCGTAGCTGGCGATGTTAAAAGGGGTGCCGAGGAAAAAATCCTGGCTGCGGGCCATGAGCAGACAGGAGAGGCGGTTGTCCGCGACGTAGAACTGGAACAGGGTGTGGCACGGGGCGAGGGCCATGCGCCCCTGCCGGACGTTATCCTGGGCGCTGATCGACTCATCCGGTAAGTATTCGACATTCCAGGCGCTGACGATATGCCGGCGTGAACTCGGGTTGGTGCGCAGCGCCTCGATGAGCTGGGTTATCTGATCAATAGTCCGGCCATCTTTGGTCGGCCAGCTACGCCACTGCGCACCGTATAGCGGGCCGAGATCGCCGTCTTCAGTGGCCCAGTTGTCCCAGATCGTGACCCGGTTTTGGTTCAGATAGGTGATGTTGGTGTCACCACTAAGAAACCAGAGCAGCTCATGGATGATGGCGCGCAGGTGGAGCTTTTTGGTGGTCAGTAGCGGAAAGCCGGCGCTCAGGTCAAAGCGCATCTGCCGGCCGAAGACGCTCAGGGTGCCGGTGCCGGTCCGATCGTCTTTGACCGAGCCGTTATCGATTATATCGCGCATCAGCTCCAGGTAGTTGTGCATTACTCTATTTTGCTCCGTTACTCTTCCAGCGTGTTCTTTATCAAGACCTTTGAGCCGCGGGTGGTGTCGTATAGCTCGCGGCGTTGCGCCGGCAGCGCGGCGGCGCCGGCGGGGTTGAAACCGCGCTCGCGAAACCAGTGCTCGGCCCGGGTGGTCAGGACAAAGAGTCGTTCCAGTCGCTGCTGCCGGGCGCGGCGCTCTAGCTCAGCGAGCAGCGTCGCGGCGCGACCGGCGCCCTGGTAATCGGGGTCGACTGCTAGGCAGGCGATCTCGCCAGCAGTCTCGGCAGGCCAAGGGATCAGGGCACCGGTGGCGATTATTGCCCCGTCGCGTTCGGCCACCGTGAAATCGCTGATCTGCTCCTCGAGCAGCTCTTGGGTGCGGTGGACGAGGGCGCCGCTTTGCTCCAGCGGCCTGATCAGGTTAAGGATGCCGGGGATATCGTCAAGCTGCGCGGTGCGCAGGCTCTCAAACGGTTGCGGGGCGAGGAGGGTGCCGACGCCATCGCGGGTGAAGAGTTCAAGGAGCAGCGCGCCATTTTGGCGGCGATCGAGCAGGTGGACCCGCTTTACCCCGGCATCGCAGGCTTGCGCGGCACTGTGCAGCAGCCGCCGGGCGGTGGGCGGCTGCTCGCCGGCGTTATCGTGCAGCCGTTGCCGGGCCTCGGCGGGGGTAAGCTCGCGGATGGTGTTACCGGAGGCGTCCTTTACCGGGGCGTGGGTGGAGAGGTGGATGAGCTTATCGGCGCCGAGCTGCTCGGCGGCTGCGAGTGCCACCGACTCGGCGGAGAGGTTGAATATCTCGCCGGTTGGCGAGTAGCCGAGCGGCGAGATCAGGGCGATGTCGTCATTGGCCAGGCGCTGACGCAGTGCCTCTACATCGACTCGGCGCACCTCACCGGTGTAGAGGTGGTCGATGCCATCGCGCACTCCCACCGGGCGGGCGGTGATGGTGTTGCCGGAGACGACCCGCATGTTCAGCCCGGCCAGCGGCGAGGGGGCGATGCCGATGGACAGACGGGCCTCAAGCTCGGTGCGCACCTCCGCGACCGCGTCCTTGACGCACTCCAGCGCTGCGGCGTCGGTGACCCGCAGCCCGCCGTTGGCCGCCGAGCCGCCGGCGTAGTGCGAGTCGATGCCGCGCTGGTGCAGCCGCCGTTCGACCTGCGGACGGGCGCCCGGGACTAGCACCAGGCGCACGCCGAGGCTGACGAGAACCGCCAGGTCGTGGATCAGGCCCTCGATCTCCGGGCCGTGTAGGGTGCTGCCGGGGAAGTTGATGACGAAGGTGCGCCCGCGATGGGCGTTGACGTAGGGGGCGGCGTGGCGCAACCAGTCAACAAAGTGTTCGGGGTTGAGATCAGCCAGCCGCATGGTTCGGTGCCTCCTCCATGCAGAAGTGGCGGATAAAGCCGCGCAGTAGCTCAATACTCGGCTGCAAGCGCTCGACGGCGAGCGACTCATCGGGTTGGTGGGCGCACTCGATATCGCCCGGGCCGAGGACTAGGACATCCATACCCAGTTCGGCCAGATAGGGCGCTTCGGTGGCGAAGGCCACCGCCTTAGCCGGATGGCCAGTAAGCCGTTCGGCGAGCTCGATGATCGGCGCTGAGCGCGGTGTCTCGAGCGGTGGTTGCCCGACCGAGAGCGAGCGGATGGTTAAGTCCGTGGCGGCGTCGCCGAGCGCGCCCTGCAGTCTGTCGCGCAGTTCGGCCCTAAGCTGCTCGGGTGCCATGCCGGGTAGCGGGCGCAAATCTATGTGCAGCTCGGCAGAGCCACAGATGCGGTTGGGATTATCACCGCCGTGGATGTGGCCGAGGTTGAGGGTCGGGTAGGGGACGGCGAAGCGCTCATCGCGATAACGGGCGCGCAGTTCTTCGCGCCAGTCGAGCAGCTCCTGCAGCACCCGGGTCATCGGCTCCAGGGCATTGCGCCCGAGTTCGGGGTTGCTCGAGTGGCCGGAACGGCCGGCGATATGGAGCGCCTCCATCATCATGCCCTTGTGCATGTGCACCGGCAGGTTGGCGGTCGGCTCACCGATCAGCGCCTGGCGGGGGCGGATATGGGTCGGCCAGCTCTGCTCCAGCGCCCGCGCCCCGGCCATGCCGCTCTCCTCATCGGCGCTGGCTAGTAGCACCAGCGGAGCGGTGAGCTGCTCGGCCGCTAGCCCCTTGACGGCCTCCACGGCTAGCGCCAGAAAGCCTTTCATGTCGGTGGTGCCCAGCCCGTAAAGGCGGCCATCGCGCTCGCTCAGAGTAAACGGATCGCTCTGCCAGAGCTCGGGGTTACAGGGTACGGTATCGGTGTGGCCGCACAGGGCCAAGCCGCCGCGGCCAGTATCGCTAGCATTGTCGGCTCTGGCGCTATCAACGGCGGCTGGCTCAAGGGCGGCAATTAGGTTCGCCTTATGCGGCTGTCCGGGGAGGTTGGTTACTTGGCAGTCGAAACCAAGCTCCTCCAGCCAGCCGGCGAGCAGCTCGATCACCGCCAGGTTGCCCTGATCGTGCTGCGGGTCGACGCTGCTCACCGACGGCGTGGCAATAAGCTCAGCTAAAAGCTGCTTAAGATCGGGCAGTTCTTGGCCCATAGGTTACAGCGAACTACCCCAGCCCTTACGCCGCGGCCTTAAGTGGGGAAGAATCAGCCCGAGTAATAAACCGCCGACCAAGACCCCTGAGCCGGCCAGGAACCAGTCGCGGTTAGCACGGTCAGCCAGCTCCTGATTGCGCTCTTCTAGGTTCTCTGTCCGCTCAATCAGCACGTTTATCCGCTCTTTGAGTTTGTCGTTCTCCTGGACCAGGCGATAGCCATCACTGGCGGCCTCTAGGTCGGACTCAAGATCGGCGATCTGCTGCCGGGCCTCGGCGAGCTCTTCGTTCAGCTCCTCCTTGGCTTGCTCTTTATCGGCGAGTTCATCTTCCAGTGCTGCAATCTCATCGTGAGCGCTCTCTAAATCGGCCTCAACATCGCCGATACGCATCCGCGCCGGCGTCTCCTCGACCATGTACTGGGCCTGGACCCAGCCCTCATCGTTGCCGTGGGTGCCGTAGATCCACTCCTCCAAAGCCTCCTCGCCGAATTGCTCGATCACCTCATCATCGGGGCGCTTGGTCTCCAGCTGTGAGCCGGTAGGCAGGAAGCGGATTATGCGGTACTGGTTGGTCGGGCCGCTGCGAAAGGGAACGAAGATCTGATCGCGCACATGCATGATCTTGCCCTCTTCGACCTCCAGCGCGTCGGTCTCCGGTTCGGGCTCTTCGGCCTCCAGTTCGGCCGGATCCGGCTGCGCAAGGGCGCCCTGCGGCAGAATCACGGTGGCCGCCAGTATTGAGGCTGCCAGAATGGTGGTGTATTTAAGCTGTTTTCCAGGCATTGGCACTGCAAGTGCTCCCGTTGGACTGCTTTACGCCCTAGTCTAGCAATTTTTGGTCTGTCGCTGGCTAGTGGAGCATACTATAAATATGAGAATTTGTTTGCCGTTCGGGCAGCACTTCTAGGAATATCAATCAGGCGAGGAGTTAACTCTCTTATGAATGACACGGAGTTGAAGTCAGTTCCCCAGCCGTCGCGAGCCGTTATCGAGGCCGATGTCGACAGGGCGTTGGAGGAGGATGTGGGCAAGGGGGATCTGACTGCCGATTTGGTGCCAGAGAGCAGGATGGCGCAGGGCAGTATTATCGCCCGCGAGGCGGCGGTTATCTGCGGCCGCCCCTGGGTCGAGGAGGTCTTTCGGCGGCTGGATAAGAGTATCGGCACGCGCTGGGAGGTCGCCGAGGGTGAGTGGATTGAGCCCGGCGGGGTGGTCTGTCGGCTTCATGGACCGACCCGCGCGCTGCTAACCGGTGAGCGCACCGCCTTAAATTTCCTCCAGTTCCTCTCCGGTACCGCGACTACTGCGCGGCTCTTCGCCGATGCCGTAGCGGGTACACCGACGCAGATCCTCGATACCCGCAAGACTATCCCCGGTCTGCGCTATGCGCAAAAGTACGCTACCCGCTGTGGCGGGGTGGTAAATCATCGCTTTGGTCTTTTCGATGCCTATTTGATTAAGGAGAATCATATAATCGCCTGCGGCGGGTTAACGCCAGCGGTCGAACTGGCCCGCATCCGCGCCGCTGGCGCGCCGGTTACGGTGGAGATCGAGAATTTGGAGCAGCTCGAGGCGGCCATTGCCGCTGGCGCCGATGTGGTCATGCTGGATAATTTCGATTTTGCCGACCTGCCGGCAACGGTTGAGCAAGCCGCGGGGCGAGTCCAACTGGAGGTCTCCGGCGGCGTCGATCTCGAGCAGGTTCGCCGCCTCGCCAACACCGGCGTCGATCGCATCTCGGTAGGGGCGATTACTAAGCACCTGCACGCGGTTGATTTGTCGATGCGTTTGACTACGGAGCGTGGCAACGCCGGGGGTAGGCTGAGCGAATAGACCTTTCTATTCAGGGCGGCTACGCGGTTGTTCCGTTATGCGTCAATTTGTCTCCCTGTACAGGGGGTAATTTAGGGAATATCATTAACTACAGAAAGACAAGCAGAGCAGCTTTTTTGTTCCCCGCGGGAGACTCATCTAGGCTGATCTGAAGGATTATTTTGGTTGCGCTGACAGTGTCTTGTTTCATGTGGAGGAATTATGAAAAAAAAGATGGTTAGGTATCTCGGTAGCGCACTGTGCGCCAGCGGTCTGCTGGTAGCGGGCAGCGCAAGCGCCCACAGCTTCTTTTTTAACTATGGACATACCCCGGTCTACACTGAATTTGACAGTGAGATTGATGAGGACCTAAGGGCTAATACCTTTGAGTTTGGCACATATATCACTAACGACATGCGCGCTGGCCTTTACCACGAACAGTTGACCGGTGGCGATACAACCGCCGATATACAGGGTATAAGTGTTGAGTACGAGGCCTTGGCTACCGGTGATTTGATGACCAATCTGGGGATTATGGTTGGCAGTGGGAGTACCGGCGATGAGACAAGTATGATAGCCGACGTCTACGGGCGGGTTGCCTTGATGGCTACTGAGTCGGCTAATATAAACGCAAAGCTCGCATACCGAACAGTACCGGATAGTGATTTTGCCCAAGAATTTGATGACGGTACTGATGCTTCCGATCTGCACGGCATACTTTTCAGCATAGGATTCGGGATTCACTTTTAGTCTCTTTGCGCTTGGCAAGAATTGTCAAACTGAGGCTTAATCATTTGTAGGGCCTTTTGCAGTCAACCTATATGGCAAATGGCGACTTTAAGAAGAGCGGAGGAAATTATGAATAAGATCCAACAACGCGTTCTAGCCGGGACGGTCTGTGCAACTGCTGCGCTGTTTGCGGGAACCGCAAGTGCCGACCACGATACTTTTTTCTTTAACTATGGGCACACTTTTGTCTATTCGGCCTTTGATTCTGATGCCGATGACGGTGATATATCCGCCAATACCATCGATTTCGGCGTTCAGCTCAATGAGCAGTTTCGCTTGGGAGCCTACCATGAGATAATCACCGGCGAAGGTGGATCTGAAAATATGATAAGGGGCCTGCTGGCAGAGTACATGTTCTTAGGTGGCGGGGATTTTGCCACCAGTGTGGGCATAATGTTGGGTAAAGAGGACGAAGATGCCGCTTCCGTGGCCGACATCTTCGGCAGGTTCTCTCTCCAGGCAGCAGAGAATGCAGAGATGTTTGCCAAGGTTGCATATCGCAGCGCCCACGGCGATTGGGATGATTTCGGTGATCCTGATGATCCTGACGACCTACACGGCGTTTATGCCAACCTTGGCTTCGGTTTTAGCTTCTAAACTTAGTTAGGGGCTTTAAGTGACCCCGGTAGGCCGCCCTAAAGTGGCCTACCGGGGAAGTTTTGGAGGCACTTTGCACTTTGAAGTAATGGGTTTTGTGCGCTAGCTGAGTGTGAGTGCAGGATTCCCCGGATGCCTCAAGAAGATCTTTATATAGGTTGCGGATTGCCAGCATACCCTTTTCTGTAATCCCTACACCTTGAAATGATGTGCTGTCCTCATATTAGAAGGCCATTGACGAACTAGTTAGACACCACATGCTTGATTAGAGCGCTTTTGCAATCGTCGCTGCAGCGGCTGTGAGTAGCACGGTGGGCGCTCGACAGTGGTTGTACTTTGGTTATGGCCACTCCCCAGTGATTTACACCAGTGACGATTGCGATAATATGTATGCTATTTAAGTTGGATCAAATTTCGCTGTCACCAGTTAGACAGCAATTTATAGGGTACGTTTGAGTACTCGTATCTGCCTATCTATTACTCGCTATCTGTCAGCCTGTTAGCTAGCCTAGTTCGTACGGCGGCCTTAATGAGACCCCCGCTAAAGGCCACGCCTATGCTGATAAGCCTCGATAAGAGGCTCCAGATGATGACGCAAGCGCTCGCCAACGCCGACAAAGCAAGATTTCGTAGAAACTAAGCATCTCCTCGGCATTCGCGCTCCGCCTGGGAAATACTGAACTGACATGCAGCAGTTCAAGATCCAGCGTTCCGTCGTCGTCTTCAAGTAGCCTACCAATGGCCCGTATCAACTTACTGACCGCTTGCGTGCACGTTAGCTGCACCCCTTCACTACCTGAGCTCATCAACCGGAATACAGCACAGCCAAGGGCCTTATACAGCTCCTGGCGTTGGCTAACTTCCCAGCCCTCGCTCATGGATAGGCCATGGGAGATAGCAGAATCCCAGTCGCAGCGCTAGCCCTTCATGATTACTTGATCAAGAACTTCGTCGGTTTGAGCATTGGGTAGTTAGCCCGAGCCCTCGCATCCGATGAAATCGTCTTGGCATTGCAATAGCCCAAGTCGTCTCCTAAGGGTAACTGGATCCACGCCACACTGCTGCCAGTACCCGCGGATTCAATCGAAATCCGCCTGGTCGGAGGCCCCTGTGGCCTTCCACACTGCGTATCCTTCAACCCATCTCATCGGGTCATGTTGTACTCTGGCCAGAATTTGCCCCGCATCGGTGAACTGGCTAGTCTGTGCCAAAGCCCAAATATAATCGATCCAGGGATAAGTCTAATCATGTGCTAACCACAAGGCCGGAATTTTGGGGCCACATGTTAACCCGAATATGGGTGCGCCATAGCTTCATCGCCTGCTCAAGCTCGGCCTGATTTGCCGTAAACAGGTCAAAATCGAGCAGCTGCAGCCCTACTGCGGCTCGCAGTTGCTGGTAGTCCTCACCAGCGCCAAGCTGCAAGACGAGTGTAAGGGCTAGGTAGAAGAGCCCGCGCTTGTGCCAAGCTCCATAACGGCGCACTTGTATCTCGACATTGTAGCAGTGCCCTTGCCCATCGCGGGCCAGGACATCGAGGATTATGTACTTGCCGGTTAACTCATTCGGTTCAATATTAGGGTTAAGAACCTCAACGCTGGCAATATCGGGAAGAACCGGTTGTTATGGTGTGAATCATCTTGCATTAAAATCCGGTGCGAGAAGCTCATCCTTCATAGATTCCCGTTCTCACTCGTAACCACCGAAAGAGACCAAGCTATAATAGTCGTCGCTTTTGCCCACCATTCAAGAAAACCAGGCTACTGGCGGAGACGGCTTTACCCATAACGGCAAAGCGCACCGGCGCGCTTTTGCGCGTCCTCACATATAAAAAGCGGGCGGCAGCCGCCCGCAGCCAGCGATTAGACAGGGCAGAGGGAGGAGATCCCCTAGCCCGGCATAACTCTGCTCGCTAGCTCTTCAGCTGACAACCAAGCCGGGCCGGGCCTTAAGCGGCCCGCTGAACTTCGATACGGCGAGCCTGCTGCTCTTCCTCTGCCTTCGGCATGGTCACCGTAAGGATGCCATCCTTGAAAGAGGCGTTGACATTATCCTCATCTATGGCGCGATTCAGCGGAATCTGCCGCTCGAAGCGCCCATAGGATCGCTCCGTTATATGGACCTGACGACCCTCGTCCTTATCCTCATGCTCGGCACGCTTCTCGCCCGCAATACGGAGTACGCCGTCGCTGAAAGTCAGTTCGACGTCGTTTTCCGTCATACCGGGCAGCTCCGCTACGACGTAGAGGTTATTGTCATCCTCCTGCACTTCAACGCTAGGTGCCATAACACGAGGACCGATCTCAGCAGAAGGATCCCCCGCTCCACGGCGCAGATCATCAAAGAAGCGCATCATCTCGGACTGCAGCGCCGTAAAG
The DNA here is from genome assembly GCF_002356555.2 of Halorhodospira halochloris. NCBI lineage: Bacteria > Pseudomonadati > Pseudomonadota > Gammaproteobacteria > Chromatiales > Ectothiorhodospiraceae > Halorhodospira > Halorhodospira halochloris. Next base: position 1,941,384 of record NZ_AP017372.2, on the reverse strand, counting down.
GGGTCACGTGCCGTCATGTCCCGATTCGCCGCCCGATTGTGCAGATCCGCTCTGGTCACCGGAGAGAGGTTACGACGTACCATCATAGCCATCACCTCCTTTTTTCCGTCTGACCGTTGACCGAATCTTACCAATCAGCTCTGCGACTTCCGCTCTTCCTTCCTTCCTCGGCTATTAGCGGATGTAAGGTTTTGGGCAGATAATTTCAAGACTTATTCCCCACTGCTTGCACCCGATGAGGAAGAACTCGATGCGGCAGCTGCACGCGTTGCGTCGTGGGGCCAATCAATTCTCTAATGCCACCGACCGATCCCATGAGGCTGATGTGCGGAGCGGTCCATGCCACCTCCCGTGCCTTTAGCGAAGCAGCGTTACGCAGCCAAAGAGCCCCGTAGGGCGCTCGCATGGATGTGAGCGCCGGCTGTGTGTGCAAGGATGCGCGCTTCTGCCGGGCTTGCGAAGTAACGAGATAGCGGAGCGTTCGGCACGAGGTGGGCGAGCTGCTTCGGCGTTCAGGCGCCCGAAGGTAGTTTTTTGGCTATTCTATATCAGCAAAATTACTTTTATTTCTGCTGCTCATCACGCATTTGAGAAACTTCCCCCTGAGTTAAACCGGTTGCCTGGGCGATCTGTTCATCGGTTAGTGCGTTAGTTTTGATAAGGTTTCGGGCGGTTTCGGCGTTAGCCTCTTGTCGTCCTTTTTTTTGTCCCTCTTTTATTCCTTCTTGTCGACCCTCTTGTCTAGCCTCATTTAGCTGCGATACCTCATCGCGCAAAGCCCTTTCTCTAACGAAAGCGAGCCGGCGGGCTTCTTCGTCTGCACTGAGCTCACGGATGCGGCTCATGGCACGTTTTACTGGTTCGTGGGCAATCTTGGCCATGGTCAGCTCCTCCCGCCAGTGGGTGAAAAATGTAATCCAGGCACGCAGCGGGCCATCAGGTAGCCCTAAACGATCTGCCTGATTAAGTTCGATCAGGTTCATCTGTAAGATGTTCCCGAGCGTGACCTCGGGTTGTCTCTCATCGCGCATTTCAAAGCGCCATACCGCCTGCTCAAGCTCGGCCTGATTTGCCGTAAACAAATCAAAATCGAGCAGGTGCAATCCTACTGCGGCTCGCAGTTGCTGGTAGTCCTCACCAGCGCCAAGCTGCAAGCCGAGTGTGCGGGCTAGGTAGAAGAGCCCGCGCTTGTGCCAAGCTCCATAACGGCGCACTTGTATCTCGACATTGTAGCAGTGCCCTTGCCCATCGCGGGCTAGGACATCGAGGATGATGTACTTGCCGGTTAACTCATTCGGTTCAATATTGGGGTTCAGGACCTCAACGCTGGCAATATCGGGCAGATCTGGGCGCAGGTCGTTGATCAAATCTACTAACAGGTCTGGTGCTTCGGCAAAGAGGCGTTTGAAGACGTAGTCGTTAGTAGGGGAGAGTAGTTCGGTCATGGAAGTAGAGTATATCTAGCATTAGCCACCCAGAAGAGATGGCTCAGTTTAGCACAGCTAAACGAGGAGCTATCCCTGCAGTTCATCATGCAGTTGTGCCACTTCCGCTTGTGTTAAGCCGGTTGCCTGGGCGATCTGTTCATCGGTTAGTGCGTTAGTTTTGATAAGGTTTCGGGCGGTTTCGGCGTTAGCCTCTTGTCGACCTTTTTTTTGTCCCTCTTGCAGTCCCTCTTGTCGACCTTTTTTTTGTCCCTCTTGCAGTCCCTCTTGCAGTCCCTCTTGTCGTCCCTTTTTTTGTCCTTCTTGTAGTCCCTCTTGTCTCGCCTCATTGAGCTGCGAGACCTCATCGCGCAGAGCCCGTTCTCTGACGAAAGCGAGCCTGCGGGCTTCTTCATCTGCACTGAGCTCACGGATGCGGCTCATGGCACGTTTTACTGGTTCGTGGGCAATCTTGGCCATGGTCAACTCCTCTCGCCAGTGGGTGAAAAAGGTAATCCAGGCACGCAGCGGGCCATCAGGTAGCCCTAAACGATCTGCCTTATTAAGTTCGATCAGGTTCATCTGCAAGATGTTCCCGAGAGTAACCTCGGGCTGTCTCTCATCGCGCATCTCAAAGCGCCATAGCGCCTGCTCAAGCTCGGCCTGATTTGCCGTGAACAGGTCAAAATCGAGCAGATGCAGCCCCACTGCGGCTCTTAGTTGCTGGTAGTCCTCACCAGCGCCAAGCTGCAAGCCGAGTGTGCGGGCCAGGTAGAAGAGCCCGCGCTTGTGCCAAGCTCCATAACGGCGCACTTGTATCTCGACATTGTAGCAGTGCCCTTGCCCATCGCGGGCTAGGACATCGAGGATGATGTACTTGCCAGTTAACTCATTCGGTTCAATATTAGGGTTAAGAACCTCAACACTGGCAATATCGGGCAGATCTGCGTATTCCGGACGATCGTGACCGCGTTTTCCGCGTGAACGTGACCGGGAATTCCGAGCCAACGTGACCGCGTTTTCCGTTTGAACGTGACCGATTTTGATCTCCTTTGCGTAAACCGCGGTCACGATCGCGCAAACTGCGGTCACGATCACGTAAATCGCGGTCACGATCACGTAAATCGCGGTCACGATCACGTAAATCGCGGTCACGATCACGTAAATCGCGGTCACGATGCCGTAAACCGCGGTCACGTTGGTGCGGAATATCATCGAACCCACTGGAATCCTTAGTCTTAAATCGGCATAACCGCTGTCTTTACTTACCTATTGAAGAGGGAGACGGCGATGCCAACGGAGAGGGTTCGAATGAAGAAGATTACCGAAGTGTTGCGCCTCAAGTACCAAGCCGGTCTGAGTCATGAGCAGATTGCTCGAGTCTGTAAGCTCTCCAAAGGGGCAGTTAGCAAGTATGTCAGCCTGGCCAAGGCACAGGGTCTCTATTGGCCGCTTCCCGAGGGTGTTGATGAGGCGCGACTGGAGGCGCTGCTCTACCCCTCTGAGCAGCCGCAGCGCGGCTTTGTGGAGCCTGACTGCTTCCAGATCCATCAACAGCTCAAGCGCAAAGGGGTGACGCTGCAGCTGCTGTGGGGTGAGTATGCTGCCACTTATGGTGAGCGGGCTTACCGTTACAGCTATTATTGCCACCGTTATCGCCAGTGGCGCTCGCGGCAAAAGCGTAGTATGCGGCAACACCACCGCGCTGGAGAGAAGGCGTTCCTCGACTACTGCGGCACGACGGTAGCGGTAAACGAACGCGATACCGGTGCAGTGCGCCTTGCCCAGATCTTTGTCGGTGTCCTTGGGGCTTCAAGCTATACCTACGCCGAAGCCACCTGGAGTCAGTCTCTGCCGGACTGGATTGCCTCAAATCAGCGGATGCTGCGCTTTTTCGGCGGTGTACCGCGGCTTCTGATTCCTGACAATCTCAAGGCTGCTGTGACGAGGGCAGATCGTTACGCCCCCAAAGTCAACGATACCTATGCAGATATGGCGACCCACTACAATACCGCCATACTGCCCGCTCGCCCCTACAAACCGAAGGACAAAGCCAAGGTAGAAGTGGCCGTCCAGGTAGTCGAACGGTGGATTTTAGCGCGGCTGCGTCATCATACGTTTTTCTCGTTAGCGGAGCTTAATCAGGCCATCTGCGAACTGCTACCGGTGCTCAACGAACGCCCCTTTCAAGGTCGCAGCGAGAGCCGTAGGGATTTGTTTGAGTCTTTGGATCGCCCAGCCCTGGGCGTACTGCCCCGTGAGGCCTACGAGTACGCCGAGTGGCACAGAGCTAAGCCAGGCATCGACTACCACGTTGAATATGAGGGGCGCTTTTACAGCGTCCCGCACGCTCTAGTCGGTCATATGCTGGAGTTACGCATTAGCGCTACTGCGGTGGAGATTCTACACAAAGGTCAGCGGGTCGCTAGCCATGCCCGTCACGCTCAGGGGCGCTACTCTACTGTGATCGAGCACATGCCGAGGTCCCATCAGGCCCATCGCGAGTGGTCGCCGCAGCGCTTCATGCACTGGGCAGCGGCGGTTGGTCCGGCTACCGCCGAGCTCGTCGAGCAGCAGCTATACAACCGCCCCCACCCCGAGCATAGCTACCGCGCCTGTTTAGGGCTGCTGAATCTATCCCGACGCTTCGGTCGTCCCCGCCTAGAGGCGGCTTGTGTGCGGGCCTTAGCAATCGGTGCCACTAGCTATAAGAGCGTCGCCTCCATCATCAAGCAGGGGCTCGACCAACTGCCATTGGAGCCGGAAAGCGACTCTGCAGACGAGCTACCGGCTCACACGAATGTCCGCGGCGCTGACTACTACCACTGAGGGGGACCTTGCCATGCTCCATCAACAGACAATCGAACAACTACGCGCTCTCAAGCTCGTCGGCATGCTCCACGCGCTAGAGCAGCAACAGGCACAGCCTGAAACCTACGAACTTCCCTTCGAACAACGCTTCGCTATGCTAGTCGAGCAAGAGGTGCTCTACCGCGAGAACCGGCGGCTGAACCGCTTGCTCAAGGAGGCTAAGCTCCGAGTCCAAGCCTGTGTCGAGGATATCGATTACCGCCACCCCAGGGATTTAGAGAAATCGAGCATGGCGGCACTGGCTCAGTGCGGCTGGATCCGCAACGCTCACAACCTCTGCATCACCGGCCCCACCGGCTGTGGCAAGACCTGGTTGGCCTGCGCTCTCGGCAACCAGGCGTGCCGCCAAGGGCTCTCGGTACGCTATTTGCGGTTGCCGACGCTGTTTGAGCAGCTGCGCATCGCCCACGGCGACGGTTCCTATCCTCGCTTGATGAACCGGCTGCTCAAAATGGATTTGCTTATCCTCGACGATTGGGGGCTTCAAAAGATGACTGCCTCTCAGCGTCAGGATCTGATGGAGGTGATTGAGCAGCGCCACGGCCAACGCTCCTCGCTAATCGCCAGTCAGCTCCCTATTGAGCATTGGCACGAATACATCGGCGAGGCAACGCTCGCTGATGCCATCCTCGATCGCCTTCTGCACGGGGCACATCGGCTCAAGCTCAGTGGTGAATCAATGCGCAAGCAGCACTCTGAGGCTATTGGCGGTGACGCAAACTCACACAATAGTGTTACTGCGTAACGCAGGTTGCTATGCCAGGCTCTGCCACTAAGCCTCAGCACACCTGTCGGCAGCACCGCCTGTGGCGGCGTACCTATGGCCTAGAAGGGCTTTTGTGCACCGCTACTAGGTTTTACCACGCGGCCACGATGACCCGCGGGCGCTTAGTCGTCCAGATGTGGTCCGTATAAAGCGTTACTGCGTAACGGAGATAACCATGCCCAAGACCAACGCTCAGCGCCAACAAGCCTACCGTCAACGCCATCTCAAGGGCTTTGACGACGAGCAGCAGATGCTCGAAAGAATCAACATGATGATCCATCACAGAGCCAAGATCGGCCTTAAACGCCTAGCTCACTATTACGGCGTAACGCAGCGGGCCTTTCTAGAGCAGATCATTGAGGATGCTACTGAACAGGTGCTCAAAACCCTCGATGGTGCGCAGCAAAATGACTTCTACGACATGAAAATTACGTTACGCAGTAACGAAGGAGGTGAGGTTACCAATACTACTCAAAACGTCGCCGAGTTGACTGATCGTGACCGGTCAGAGTAAAAAATAGGCTCCAGTGTGGTGTCGGTGGTGACATCGGTCACGATCAGCGGAATCAGCGGTCACGATCACCGGAATGAGCAGATCTGGGCGCAGGTCGTTGATCAAATCTACTAACAGGTCTGGTGCTTCGGCAAAGAGGCGTTTGAAGACGTAGTCGTTAGTAGGGGAGAGTAGTTCGGTCATGGAAGTAGAGTATATCTAGCATTAGCCATCTAGAAGAGATGTCTCAGTTTAGTACAGCTAAACGAGGTGCTATTCCTGCTGCTCAGAACGCAGTTGAGCTACTTCCTCCTGAGTTAAGCCGGTTGCCTGGGCGATCTGTTCATCGGTTAGTGCATTAGTTTTTATAAGGTTTCGGGCGGTTTCGGCGTTAGCCTCTTGCCGACCTTTTTTTTGTCCCTCTTGCAGTCCCTCTTGTCGACCTTTTTTTTGTCCCTCTTGCAGTCCCTCTTGCAGTCCCTCTTGTCGTCCCTTTTTTTGTCCTTCTTGTAGTCCCTCTTGTCTCGCCTCATTGAGCTGCGAGACCTCATCGCGCAGAGCCCGTTCTCTGACGAAAGCGAGCCGGCGGGCTTCCTCGTCAGCACTTAGTTCACAAATGCGGCTCATGGCGCGTTTTACTGGTTCGTGGGCAATCTTGGCCATGGTCAACTCCTCTCGCCAGTGGGTGAAAAAGGTAATCCAGGCACGCAGCGGGCCATCAGGTAGCCCTAAACGATCTGCCTTATTAAGTTCGATCAGGTTCATCTGCAAGATGTTCCCGAGAGTAACCTCGGGCTGTCTCTCATCGCGCATCTCAAAGCGCCATAGCGCCTGCTCAAGCTCGGCCTGATTTGCCGTAAAGAGGTCAAAATCAAGCAGGTGCAATCCTACTGCGGCTCTTAGTTGCTGGTAGTCCTCGCCCGCGCCAAGCTGCAAGCCGAGTGTGCGGGCCAGGTAGAAGAGCCCGCGCTTGTGCCAAGCTCCATAACGGCGCACTTGTATCTCGACATTGTAGCAGTGCCCTTGCCCATCGCGGGCTAGGACATCGAGGATTATGTACTTGCCGGTTAACTCATTCGGTTCAATATTGGGGTTAAGGACCTCAACGCTGGCAATATCGGGCAGATCTGGGCGCAGGTCGTTGATCAAATCTACTAACAGGTCTGGTGCTTCGGCAAAGAGGCGTTTGAAGACGTAGTCGTTAGTAGGGGAGAGTAGTTCGGTCATGGAAGTAGAGTATATCTAGCATTAGCCATCTAGAAGAGATGTCTCAGTTTAGCACAGCTAAACGAGGTGCTATTCCTGCTGCTCAGAACGCAGTTGAGCTACTTCCTCCTGAGTTAAGCCGGTTGCCTGGGCGATCTGTTCATCGGTTAGTGCATTAGTTTTTATAAAGGTTTAGGGCTGTCTTTCTCAGCGCGCAATCGCTCGCCTCTTTCCAGGCCAATTTGTTCGCCTTTTTCCAAGCCAATTTGTTCGCCTTTTTCCAAGCCAATTTGCTCTCCTTTTTCCAAGCCAATTTGCTCTCCTTTTGCCAAGCCAATTTGCTCGCCTTCTTGTCTCGCCTCATTGAGCTGCGAGACCTCATCGCGCATAGCCCGTTCTCTAACGAAAGCGAGCCGGCGGGCTTCCTCGTCAGCACTGAGTTCACGAATACGGCTCATGGCACGTTTTACTGGTTCGTGGGCAATCTTGGCCATGGTCAACTCCTCCCGCCAGTAATAAATCTGTCCACTATTCATATTATGCCACCACATAGTTCACAGCCTGATAACCGAAGGCTGCTAAATTTCAGAAAATTCCCATATAAATAGGGAACTTTTCCCATTGGCCAGGTTACGATTTGGGAGTAGTATTGATCCTGCATTCGGGGCATGAAAGCCGCTCCCACCGCGCCGCGCAGGAAGCGCATAGCAGCTCTTAGCAGTAGTGGCCGAAGTACATGGATGTGCGCGGCCTGCTTTAAGGTCAAGGCAAAGGATTGTCATGCGGGGCTGGGGGCATGTCGAGACAAGGAGGCGTGAAGGATTACGCTGGTCAGGGCACGGATGCTGGCAATGGGATGGGCGCGCTAGGGATGTGTGGGCAGGGAAGCTGCCATCCCTGGCGCCTCGTTTTTATTGGGCCTTGCATAACACATTCTCTTGCTCGGGCATGAGCGTCTTTAAGAGTTAATCTCCGCGCTGTGATAACCGGACAAATTAAACCGGTGAAAAGCGGTCAATCTGAGATGATGTTGACACGCTTGACATGGGATAATTTTGACAGCCTCCAGCCTCCAGCCTTAGTGGCCCTACCTCCCCTGATCTCGTGCCAAACGCTCCGCTATCGCGTTACTCCGCCAAGCCCGGCTGAAGCGCGCATCCTTGCGCGCACAGCCGGCGCTCGCATCCATGCGAGCGCCCTACAGGGCTCTTTGGCTGCGTAACGCTGCTTCGCTAAAGGCACGAGATCAGGGGAGGTAGGGCCACTAAGGCTTGAGGCAGAAACGCTGGATTTCGCGCTTCAGCCGGGCTCGGCGAAGTAACGAGATAGCGGAGCGATCGGCACGAGGTGGGGGAGGTAGGAGCCATTAGTCGGTGAGGCTGTGGACCACGTTGGCGCGATGGTGCAATCTATCTATCGTCTGAACTGCGCGGCTGTGTTCACGCCCTGTTCAGGCTTGAACACAGCCGCACGCCGGATGATATGCGCTCGATCGTCGCTACCCTCAGCAAGTGGCTGGTCAAATCGGAGCAGCGCCCTATCCGACGAGAGTTTGCCATCTGGATACAGCGCGTGCTGCTGCGCCGTAAACCCTTCGCTGATTCAAAACTCTTCGATTGGGAAGAAGTACAGGACCTTGAGGAGGTAAATGAGATGCTAGCTGAACGTATGAATGAGTGGGAGAGGGAGTGGAAACAGGAGGGTCGGCTGGAAGGTCGCCAAGAAGGTCGCCAGGAGGGTCGCCAAGAAGGCCTATTGGCTGGTGAAGGTAAATCCCTTCTTTTGCTACTCGAACAGAAGTTTGGTAAGGAAGCAGCGGAGCAATACCGCCCTAGGGTCGAGCAGACTGATGAGCCGACAATCCAGCAGTGGCTTATCAATATACTGACCGCTGATAGCGTAGAAGAGGTCTTCCGGTAAAGCCGCGCCAGCCATCTTCTCGGGGCGTGCAACAAAATAAGTGTTAGCCCTGCTGTTCTGAACGCAGTTGAGAAACTTCCTCCTGAGTTAAGCCGGTTGCCTGGGCGATCTGTTCATCGGTTAGTGCGTTAATTTCGATTAGGTTGCGGGCGGTCTTCTCAGCGCGCAATCGCTCGCCTTTTTCCAGGCCTTCTTGTCTAGCCTCATTGAGCTGCGAAACCTCGTCGCGCAGAGCCCGTTCTCTAACGAAAGCGAGCCGGCGGGCTTCTTCATCTGCACTGAGCTCACGAATACGGCTCATGGCACGTTTTACTGGTTCGTGGGCAATCTTGGCCATGGTCAACTCCTCCCGCCAGTGGGTGAAAAATGTAATCCAGGCGCGCAGCGGGCCCTCAGGTAGCCCTAAACGATCGGCCTTATTAAGTTCGATCAGGTTCATCTGCAAGATGTTCCCGAGCGTGACCTCGGGTTGTCTCTCATCGCGCATCTCAAAGCGCCATAGCGCCTGCCCAAGCTCGGCCTGATTTGCCGTGAACAGGTCAAAATCGAGCAGGTGCAGCCCCACTGCGGCTCTTAGTTGCTGGTAGTCCTCACCAGCGCCAAGCTGTAAGCCGAGTGTGCGGGCTAGGTAGAAGAGCCCGCGCTTGTGCCAAGCTCCATAACGGCGCACTTGTATCTCGACATTGTAGCAGTGCCCTTGCCCATCGCGGGCTAGGACATCGAGGATGATGTACTTGCCAGTTAACTCATTCGGTTCAATATTAGGGTTAAGAACCTCAACACTGGCAATATCGGGCAGATCTGGGCGCAGGTCGTTGATCAAATCTACTAACAGGTCTGGTGCTTCGGCAAAGAGGCGTTTGAAGACGTAGTCGTTAGTAGGGGAGAGTAGTTCGGTCATGGAAGTAGAGTATATCTAGCATTAGCCACCCAGAAGAGATGGCTCAGTTTAGCACAGCTAAACGAGGAGCTATCCCTGCAGTTCATCATGCAGTTGTGCCACTTCCGCTTGTGTTAAGCCGGTTGCCTGGGCGATCTGTTCATCGGTTAGTGCATTAGTTTTTATAAGGTTTCGGGCGGTCCTCTCAGCGCGCAATCGCTCGCCTTTTTCCAAGCCAATTTGCTCTCCTTTTTCCAAGCCAATTTGCTCGCCTTTTTCTAGGCCTACTTGCTCGCCTTCTTGTCTCGCCTCATTGAGCTGCGATACCTCATCGCGCAGAGCCCGTTCTCTGACGAAGGCGAGCCGACGGGCTTCTTCATCGGCGCTGAGCTCACGAATGCGGCACATGGCGCGTTTTACAGGTTCGTGGGCAATCTTGGCCATGGTCAACTTCTCCCTCCGGTAATAAATGTGTCCACTACTCACATTATGCCACCATATAGTTCACATCCTGATAACCACTAGCTGCTAAATTTCAGAAAATTCCCATATAAATAGGGAACTTTTCCCATTGGCCAGGCCACGCTATGGGAGTAGTATTGATCCTGCATTCGGGGCATGGAAGCCGCCCCCACCGCGCCGCGCAGGAAGCGCATAGCACTCCTTGGCAGTGGTCAAAGCACATGGATGTGTGCAGGCCGTTTTAGGATCCAGGCAAAGGAGCCAGGCGCGGCTAGGGGCATGTCGAGACAAGGAGGCGTGAAGGATTACGCTAGTCAGGGCACGGATGCTGGCAATGGGATGGGCGCGCTAGGGATGTGTGGGCAGGGAAGCTGCCATCCCTGGCGCCTCGTTTTATTGGGCCTTGCATAACAAATTTTCTTGCTCGGGCATGAGCGTCTTTAAGAGTTAATCCCCGCGCTGTGATAACCGGACAAATTAAACCGGTGAAAAGCGGTCAATCTGAGATGATGTTGACACGCTTGACATGGGATAATTTTGACAGCCTCCAGCCTCCAGCCTCCAGCCTTAGTGGCCCTGCCTCCCCTGATCTCGTGCCTTTAGCGAAGCAGCGTTACGCAGCCAAAGAGCCCCGTAGGGCGCTCGCATGGATGCGCGCTTCAGCCGGGCTTGGCGGAGTAACGCGATAGCGAAGCGATCGGCACGATATCGGGGGAGGTAGGGCCACTAAGGCTGGAGGCAGAAACGCTGGATTTCGCGCTTCAGCCGGGCTCGGCGAAGTAACGAGATAGCGGAGCGATCGGCACGAGGTGGGGGAGGTAGGGGCCATTAGTCGGTGAGGCTGTGGACCACGTTGGCGCGATGGTGCAATCTATCTATCGTCTGAACTGCGCAGCTGTGTTCACGCCCTGTTCAGGCTTGAACACAGCCGCACGCCGGATGATATGCGCTCTATCGTCGCCACCCTCAGCAAGTGGCTGGTCAAACCGGAGCAGCGCCCTATCCGACGAGAGTTTGCCATCTGGATACAGCGCGTGCTGCTGCGCCGTAAACCCTTCGCTGATTCAAAACTCTTCGATTGGGAAGAAGTGCAGGACCTTGAGGAGGTAAATGAGATGCTAGCTGAACGTATGAATGAGTGGGAGAGGGAGTGGAAACAGGAGGGTCGGCTGGAAGGTCGCCAAGAAGGTCGCCAGGAGGGTCGCCAAGAAGGCCTATTGGCTGGTGAAGGTAAATCCCTTCTTTTGCTACTCGAACAGAAGTTTGGTCAGGAAGCAGCGGAGCAATACCGCCCTGTGGTTGAGCAGGCTGATGAGCCGACAATCCAGCAGTGGCTTATCAATATACTGACCGCTGATAGCGTAGAAGAGGTCTTCCGGTAAAGCAGCACCAGCCATCTTCTCAGGGCGTGCAACAAAATAAGTGTTAGCCCTGCTGTTCTGCACGCAGTTGTGCCACTTCCGCTTGTGTTAAGCCGGTTGCCTGGGCGATCTGTTCATCGGTTAGTGCATTAGTTTTTATAAGGTTTCGGGCGGTCTTCTCAGCGCGCAATCGCTCGCCTTTTTCCAAGCCAATTTGTTCGCCTTTTTCCAGGCCAATTTGCTCTCCTTTTTCCAAGCCAATTTGCTCGCCTTTTTCCAGGCCTACTTGCTCGCCTTCTTGTCTCGCCTCATTGAGCTGCGATACCTCATCGCGCAGAGCCCGTTCTCTGACGAAGGCGAGCCGGCGGGCTTCCTCGTCAGCACTGAGTTCACGAATCCGGCTCATGGCACGTTTTACTGGTTCGTGGGCAATCTTGGCCATGGTCAACTCCTCCCGCCAGTGGGTGAAAAATGTAATCCAGGCGCGCAGCGGGCCCTCAGGTAGCCCCAAACGATCGGCCTTATTAAGTTCGATCAGGTTCATCTGCAAGATGTTCCCGAGAGTAACCTCGGGCTGTCTCTCATCGCGCATCTCAAAGCGCCATACCGCCTGCTCAAGTTCTTCCTGATTAGCCGTAAACAGGTCAAAATCGAGCAGATGCAGCCCTACCGCGGCTCGCAGTTGCTGGTAGTCCTCACCAGTGCCAAGCTGTAAGCCGAGTGTGCGGGCTAGGTAGAAGAGCCCGCGCTTGTGCCAAGCTCCATAACGGCGCACTTGTATCTCGACATTGTAGCAGTGCCCTTGCCCATCGCGGGCCAGAACATCGAGGATGATGTACTTACCGGTTAACTCATTCGGTTCAATATTGGGGTTCAGGACCTCAACGCTGGCAATATCGGGCAGATCTGGACGCAGGTCGTTGATCAAATCTACTAACAGGTCTGGTGCTTCGGCAAAGAGGCGTTTGAAGACGTAGTCGTTAGTAGGGGAGAGTAGTTCGGTCATGGAAGTAGGGTATATCTAGCATTAGCCACCTAGAAGAGATGGCTCAGTTTAGCACAGCTAAACGAGGCGCTATTCCTGCTGCTCAGAACGCAGTTGAGCTACTTCCTCCTGAGTTAAGCCGGTTGCCTGGGCGATCTGTTCATCGTTTAGTGCATTAGTTTTTATAAGGTTTCGGGCGGTTTCGGCGTTAGCCTCTTGCCGACCTTTTTTTTGTCCCTCTTGCAGTCCCTCTTGCAGTCCCTCTTGTCGTCCCTTTTTTTGTCCTTCTTGTAGTCCCTCTTGTCTCGCCTCATTGAGCTGCGAGACCTCATCGCGCAGAGCCCGTTCTCTGACGAAAGCGAGCCTGCGGGCTTCTTCATCTGCACTGAGCTCACGGATGCGGCTCATGGCACGTTTTACTGGTTCGTGGGCAATCTTGGCCATGGTCAACTCCTCTCGCCAGTGGGTGAAAAAGGTAATCCAGGCACGCAGCGGGCCATCAGGTAGCCCTAAACGATCTGCCTTATTAAGTTCGATCAGGTTCATCTGCAAGATGTTCCCGAGAGTAACCTCGGGCTGTCTCTCATCGCGCATCTCAAAGCGCCATAGCGCCTGCTCAAGCTCGGCCTGATTTGCCGTAAAGAGGTCAAAATCAAGCAGGTGCAATCCTACTGCGGCTCTTAGTTGCTGGTAGTCCTCGCCCGCGCCAAGCTGCAAGCCGAGTGTGCGGGCTAGGTAGAAGAGCCCGCGCTTGTGCCAAGCTCCATAACGGCGCACTTGTATCTAGACATTGTAGCAGTGCCCTTGCCCATCGCGGGCTAGGACATCGAGGATTATGTACTTGCCGGTTAACTCATTCGGTTCAATATTGGGTTAAGGTAAGGACCTCAACACTGGCAATATCGGGCAGATCTGGGCGCAGGTCGTTGATCAAATCTACTAACAGGTCTGGTGCTTCTGCAAAGAGGCGTTTGAAGACGTAGTCGTTAGTAGGGGAGAGTAGTTCGGCCATTTAAATAGAGTACTTAGAGCTAGCCACATAGATTAGATGGCTCAGTTTAGCACAGCTAAACGAGGTGCTATTTCTGCCGTTCTGCACGAAGCTGAGCTACTTCCCCCTGAGTTAAGCCGGTTGCCTGGGCGATCTGTTCATCGCTTAGTGCATTAGTTTTTATAAGGTTTCGGGCGGTTTCGGAGTTAGCCTTTTGTCGTCCCTCTTTTATTCCCTCTTGTCGCCCCCTTTTTTGTCCCTCTTGCAGTCCCTCTTGTCGACCTTCTTGTCTAGCCTCATTGAGCTGCGAGACCTCGTCGCGCAGAGCCCGTTCTCTAACGAAAGCGAGCCGACGGGCTTCTTCATCGGCGCTGAGCTCACGAATGCGGCACATGGCGCGTTTTACAGGTTCGTGGGCAATCTTGGCCATGGTCAACTTCTCCCTCCGGTAATAAATGTGTCCACTACTCACATTATGCCACCATATAGTTCACATCCTGATAACCACTAGCTGCTAAATTTCAGAAAATTCCCATATAAATAGGGAACTTTTCCCATTGGCCAGGCCACGCTATGGGAGTAGTATTGATCCTGCATTCGGGGCATGGAAGCCGCCCCCACCGCGCCGCGCAGGAAGCGCATAGCACTCCTTGGCAGTGGTCAAAGCACATGGATGTGTGCAGGCCGTTTTAGGATCCAGGCAAAGGATTGCCAGGCGCGGCTAGGGGCATGTCGAGACAAGGAGGCGTGAAGGATTACGCTAGTCAGGGCACGGATGCTGGCAATGGGATGGGCGCGCTAGGGATGTGTGGGCAGGGAAGCTGCCATCCCTGGCGCCTCGTTTTATTGGGCCTTTTATAACATATTATTCCTCGGGCATGAGTGTCTTTAAGAGTTAATCCCCGCGCTGTGATAGCCGGACAAATTAAACCGGTGAAAAGCGGTCAATCTGAGGTGATGTTGACACGCTTGACCTTGGATAATTTTGACAGCCTCCAGCCTTAGTGGCCCTCCCTCCCCCGATCTCGTGCCTTTAGCGAAGCAGCGTTACGCAGCCAAAGAGCCCCGTAGGGCGCTCGCATGGATGCGAGCGCCGGCTGTGCGCGCAAGGATGCGCGCTTCAGCCGGGCTTGGCGGAGTAACGCGATAGCGAAGCGATCGGCACGAGATCGGGGGAGGGAGGGCCACTAAGGCTGGAGGCTGAAACGCTGGATTTCGCGCTTCAGCCGGGCTTGGCGAAGTAACGCGATAGCGGAGCGATTGGCACGAGGTCGGGGGAGGGAGGGGCCATTAGTCGGTGAGGCTGTGGACCACGTTGGCGCGATAGTGCAATCTACCTATCGTCTGAGCCGCACAGCTTGGTTCACGCCCTTTTTTGGCTATTCTAGATTAACAAAATTAGTTTTATCCCTGCTGTTCTGCACGCAGTTGTGTTACTTCCTCTTGGGTTAAGCCGGTTGCCTGGGCGATCTGTTCATCGGTTAGTGCGTTAATTTCGATTAGGTTGCTGGCGGTCTTCTCAGCGCGAATTTGCTCGCCTTCCTGTCTAGCCTCATTGAGCTGCGAGACCTCGTCGAGCAGAGCCCGTTCTCTGACGAAAGCGAGCCGGCGGGCTTCCTCGTCAGCACTGAGTTCACGAATCCGGCTCATGGCGCGTTTTACAGGTTCGTGGGCAATCTTGGCCATGGTCAACTCCTCCCTCCGGTAATAAATGTGTCCACTACTCACATTATGCCACCATATAGTTCACATCCTGATAACCACTAGCTGCTAAATTTCAGAAAATTCCCATATAAATAGGGAACTTTTCCCATTGGCCAGGTTACGATTTGGGAGTAGTATTGATCCTGCATTCGGGGCATGGAAGCCGCCCCCCACCGCGCCGCGCAGGAAGCGCATAGCAGTCCTCAGCAGTGGTCAAAACACATGGATGTGTGCAGGCTGTTTTAGGATTCAGGCAAAGGATTGCCAGCGGGGCTGGGGGCATGTCGAGACAAGGAGGCGTGAAGGATTACGCTAGTCAGGGCACGGATGCTGGCAATGGGATGGGCGCGCTAGGGATGTGTGGGCAGGGAAGCTGCCATCCCTGGCGCCTCGTTTTATTGGGTATTGTGTAAAACATCCTCTCGCTCGGGCATGAGCGTCTTTAAGACTTAAGACCCGCGCTGTGATAACCGGACAAATTAAACCGGTGAAAAGCGGCCAATCTGAGATGATGTTGACGCGCTTGACCTGGGATAATTTTGACAGCCTCCAGCCTCCAGCCTTAGTGGCCCTACCTCCCCTGATCTCGTGCCTTTAGCGAAGCAGCGTTACGCAGCCAAAGAGCCCCGTTGGGCGCTCGCATGGATGCGAGCGCCAGCTGTGCGCGCAAGGATGCGCGCTTCAGCCGGGCTTGGCGAAGTAACGCGATAGCGTAGCGATCGGCACGAGATCAGGGGAGGTAGGGCCACTAAGGCTGGAGGCAGAAGCGCTGGATTTCGCGCTTCAGCCGGGCTTGGCTGGCAAAGTAACGAGATAGCGGAGCGATCGGCACGAGGTGGGGGAGGTAGGAGCCATTAGTCGGTGAGGCTGTGGACCACGTTGGCGCGATGGTGCAATCTATCTAGGCAGGATTCTATATTTACTCAGCTCCGGCGGAGGCTTACTTGACAAACAATCATCACGACCCGGCCTACAAGAGGTTTTTCTCTCAGCCGGTTATGATTAAGGACCTGCTCGTTGAGTACGTCGGCGAGGATTGGGTAAAAGAGCTCGATTTCTCTACGCTGGAGAAGCAGAACGGTTCCTACGCTGCCGATGACTATCGTGATCGCCACGATGATCTGATTTGGCGCGTGCGCTGGGGCAAAGAGTGGCTTTACGTCTACCTGCTGCTGGAGTTTCAAAGCGACATAGATCATTTTATGGCAGTGCGCATGATGACCTATCTTGGGCTGCTCTATCAGGATCTTATCGCGCAGGGCAAACTAACCAGCGATGGGCAGCTGCCACCTGTACTGCCCGTGGTGCTATATAATGGACAGCGGCGCTGGTCGGCGGCCACCGATATTGATTCTCTGATCGAGCGCATCCCCGGCGGTCTGTCTGCCTACCGGCCTCAGATGCGCTATATGCTTCTCGATGAGGGAGCGCTTCTCAGCAAAGATAACTCACCCGAGTTGCATAGCTTGGTTCACGCCCTGTTCAGGCTTGAACACAGCCGCACGCCGGATGATATGCGCTCTATCGTCGCCACCCTCAGCAAGTGGCTGGTCAAACCGGAGCAGCGCCCTATCCGACGAGAGTTTGCCATCTGGATACAGCGCGTGCTGCTGCGCCGTAAACCCTTCGCTGATTCAAAACTCTTCGATTGGGAAGAAGTGCAGGACCTTGAGGAGGTAAATGAGATGCTAGCTGAACGTATGAATGAGTGGGAGAGGGAGTGGAAACAGGAGGGTCGGCTGGAAGGTCGCCAAGAAGGTCGCCAGGAGGGTCGCCAAGAAGGCCTATTGGCTGGTGAAGGTAAATCCCTTCTTTTGCTACTCGAACAGAAGTTTGGTAAGGAAGCAGCGGAGCAATACCGCCCTAGGGTCGAGCAGGCTGATGAGCCGACAATCCAGCAGTGGCTTATCAATATACTGACCGCTAACAGCATAGAAGAGGTCTTCCGGTAAAGCCGCACCAGCCATCTTCTCGGGGCGTGCAACAAAATAAGCGTTAGCCCTGCTGTTCTGCACGCAGTTGTGCCACTTCCGCTTGTGTTAAGCCGGTTGCCTGGGCGATCTGTTCATCGGTTAGTGCATTAGTTTTTATAAGGTTTCGGGCGGTTTCGGCATTAGCCTCTTGTCGTCCTTTTTTTTGTCCCTCTTTTATTCCTTCTTGTCGACCCTCTTGTCGACCTTCTTGTCTAGCCTCATTTAGCTGCGATACCTCATCGCGCAGAGCCCGTTCTCTGACGAAAGCGAGCCGGCGGGCTTCTTCATCTGCACTGAGTTCACGGATGCGGCTCATGGCACGTTTTACTGGTTCGTGGGCAATCTTGGCCATGGTCAACTCCTCCCTCCGGTAATAAATGTGTCACTACTCACATTATGCCACCATATAGTTCACATCCTGATAACCACTAGCTGCCAAATTTCAGAAAATTCCCATATAAATAGGGAACTTTTCCCATTGGCCAGGTTACGATTTGGGAGTAGTATTGATCCTGCATTCGGGGCATGGAAGCCGTCTCCACCGCGCCGCGCAGGAAGCGCATAGCAGCCCTTAGCAGCGGTCAAAGCACATGGATGTGTGCGCTCTGCTTTAAGGTCAGGGCAAAAGATTGCCAGGCGCGGCTAGGGGCATGTCGAGACAAGGAGGCGTGAAGGATTACGCTAGTCAGGGCACGGATGCTGGCAATGGGATGTGCGCGCAAGGATGCGCGCTTCAGCCGGGCTTGGCGGAGTAACGCAATAGCGAAGCGATCGGCACGAGGTGGGGGAGGGAGGGCCACTAAGGCTGGAGGCTGAAACGCTGGATTTCGCGCTTCAGCCGGGTTTGGAGAAGTAACGCGATAGCGGCGATAATGCATAAGGCCGGCATACTGGAGCCACACACTAGCACAAAATGGGCGCGCCATAGCTTCGGCGTTCAAGCGCTCGAAGATGGTTCTTTGGCTATTCTATATCAGCAAAATTATTTTTATCCCTGCTGTTCAGAACGCAGTTGTGCCACTTCCGCTTGTGTTAAGCCGGTTGCCTGGGCGATCTGCTCATCGGTTAGTGCGTTAGTTTTGATAAGGTTTCGGGCGGTTTCGGCGTTAGCCTCTTGTCGTCCCTCTTTTATTCCCTCTTGTCGCCCTTCTTGTCTAGCCTCATTGAGCTGCGAAACCTCATCGCGTAGAGCCCGTTCTCTGACGAAAGCGAGCCGGCGGGCTTCTTCGTCTGCACTGAGCTCACGGATGCGGCTCATAGCACGTTTTACTGGTTCGTGGGCAATCTTGGCCATGGTCAACTCCTCCCGCCAGTGGGTGAAAAAGGTAATCCAGGCACGCAGCGGGCCCTCAGGTAGCCCTAAACGATCTGCCTTATTAAGTTCGATCAGGTTCATCTGCAAGATGTTCCCGAGAGTAACCTCGGGCTGTCTCTCATCGCGCATCTCAAAGCGCCATAGCGCCTGCCCAAGCTCGGCCTGATTTGCCGTGAACAGGTCAAAATCGAGCAGGTGCAGCCCCACTGCGGCTCTTAGTTGCTGGTAGTCCTCACCAGCGCCAAGCTGTAAGCCGAGTGTGCGGGCCAGGTAGAAGAGCCCGCGCTTGTGCCAAGCTCCATAACGGCGCACTTGTATCTCGACATTGTAGCAGTGCCCTTGCCCATCGCGGGCTAGGACATCGAGGATGATGTACTTGCCAGTTAACTCATTCGGTTCAATATTAGGGTTAAGAACCTCAACACTGGCAATATCGGGCAGATCTGGGCGCAGGTCGTTGATCAAATCTACTAACAGGTCTGGTGCTTCGGCAAAGAGGCGTTTGAAGACGTAGTCGTTAGTAGGGGAGAGTAGTTCGGCCATTTAAATAGAGTACTTAGAGCTAGCCACATAGATTAGATGGCTCAGTTTAGCACAGCTAAACGAGGTGCTATTTCTGCCGTTCTGCACGAAGCTGAGCTACTTCCCCCTGAGTTAAGCCGGTTGCCTGGGCGATCTGTTCATCGCTTAGTGCATTAGTTTTTATAAGGTTTCGGGCGGTCTTCTCAGCGCGCAATCGCTCGCCTTTTTCCAAGCCAATTTGTTCGCCTTTTTCCAAGCCAATTTGCTCGCCTTTTTCCAGGCCTACTTGCTCGCCTTCTTTTCTCGCCTCATTGAGCTGCGAGACCTCATCGCGCAGAGCCCGTTCTCTGACAAAAGCGAGCCGGCGGGCTTCCTCGTCAGCACTTAGTTCACGAATGCGGCTCATGGCGCGTTTTACTGGTTCGTGGGCAATCTTGGCCATGGTCAACTTCTCCCTCCGGTAATAAATGTGTCCACTACTCACATTATCCTGAATCCGTGAAATTCGCCCCGGCGCTATAGTTCATCATCATAATCAAGCCATATTTACTCCCAAAGGAGGTGGATTAGTTTATTTCGCGGCACCCAGACGCCGCCAATTTCGCTCTTTCACCCCTGGTCTGACCTTCTGCAGCATGTTTTAGGCGAGCCCCATCCCGCCGGCGCGTTACCAGCGTTATTCTAGAGAGGCTTACGGCATGTCAGAGGGCAACTTACGGCTTGATTGTCTCAGCCGGGCACCGACCATTCGCGGTAAAGCCGCTCGAAATAGGCATAGGCCGGGCAGTGGTAGCCAAAACTCAGGACCTTCTGGCGAGCGTGGGAGACTAGCATGGCGGCTACTGTGATCATCTCTTGGATTACTGTGCGCAGCCGCCGGCGCTTGGCGCGGTGGCGCACCGGCGCATCTTCGGCAAGCAAAGCGTTTTGTCCGATCAGGCGCAGTAGATTGTAGGCCACAGCCGCCAACGTCAGTACTGCGTCGTTGGTCCTGAATCTCCTCGAGGGCAGCCGCTCCAGATCTAGATCGGTTTTTATCTCCGAGTGGAACTGCTCGTGGATGCCGTGCCCTTCGTAGAGTCTCACCACCTTCCAAGCCGGCACATCGGCAGCGTCCAGCGTGGCCAGGAAGACTTCTACCTCGTAATCGGGCATGAGCAAATACTGACCGCCGGGTTCGATGGTGCGCTCGACGACCCGGCTTACCCTGCGCAGCTCAATGTTTTGGCCATCACGAGTGCGCCGGGTGATGCACTCATCGAGTAACGCCATGCGCTTGCCCTTGCGTAGAATGCACCAGATCCGATCTTCATCGGCCAGCGCCGCCTCGATCAGAGCGCCGACCCCTTCCTTGCGGGGATTCCATTTGACCAGATATTCCACCGGCGCGACCCCAGTAGCCTGACGCTTTTCGGAGAAGGCATTCATAAAACTGTACAGCGCCGCCGAGTCAAATCCGCTGTCCATGCGCACCAGCAACGGCTCATCGGTCAGCCGCGCCGCCCGGGGAAGGGCCCGCTCAAGCACATAGTCCGTCTCTGCTGCTGAGTGTACCGATCCCTCACGCAACTCTAACCCAACGCACCAGCCCTGCTCGCCCAGGTAAGCGGCAATTGGCGAATAGCCGTCAAAGCCAGCGTAGGTCCGTGAGACGCCCTCCTTACGCGTGTTCGAGTTGTCCATGGTGAAGACATCGATATCCAGTGCCACATGGCCAGTGTCCAGCGCCTCAATCGGCGCCCGGGAGCGGGCTAGCAGATCAACGTTGAATTCGTCGATCGCCTCCAGCGCACCGTCCTCGGCAGCGAACTCATTGAGTCGTTGGCGCAGGCGGCTGCAGGAGGGGACCGATCGAAGGCCAAGCGAGGCGGCGAAGAATGGCTCGCTACGGTAAGACTCTATCGCCTCAAAATCACTCTTACCTTGGCAAAGAAGCCCTAGGTAGGACGTCAGTATATCGCTATTCGGCAGCGCTGCCCCACGGACCGGGAACTTCGGGTCGATATGCTGCTCAACACGGGCAAAGCGCTTGAGCGCCCGCCCCACAAGCGCTAGTCCGGCCTGGCCAGTGAGAACGCGCTGCGTACGTTCAATACGAAAATTAACCGGGTCCATCTGTTCACCTAACGGGTGCGCCATTGATCTGGATATTATACCCTATGTTCAACTAGTTATGGCGCATTTAGGCGTGGACATC
Source organism: Halorhodospira halochloris (assembly GCF_002356555.2). Taxonomy (NCBI): domain Bacteria; kingdom Pseudomonadati; phylum Pseudomonadota; class Gammaproteobacteria; order Chromatiales; family Ectothiorhodospiraceae; genus Halorhodospira; species Halorhodospira halochloris. The sequence goes on along the minus strand of NZ_AP017372.2, from coordinate 1,920,314 downwards.
ACGGATTCAGAATTATGCCACCATATAGTTCACATCCTGATAACCACTAGCTGCTAAATTTCAGAAAATTCCCATATAAATAGGGAACTTTTCCCATTGGCCAGGCCACGCTATGGGAGTAGTATTGCTCCTGCATTCGGGGCATGGAAGCCGTCTCCACCGCGCCGCGCAGGAAGCGCATAGCACCCCTTGGCAGTGGTCAAAGCACATGGATGTGTGCGATCTGCTTTAAGGTCAGGGCAAAGGATTGCCAGGCGCGGCTAGGGGCATGTCGAGACAAGGAGGCGTGAAGGATTACGCTAGTCAGGGCACGGATGCTGGCAATGGGATGGGCGCGCTAGGGATGTGTGGGCAGGGAAGCTGCCATCCCTGGCGCCTCGTTTTATTTAGCCTGGTATAAAAAATACTCTAGCTCGGGCATGAGCTTCCTTGTGTACCCCCCCCCCCTGGCACGCTGATAACCGGACAAATTAAACCGACTAAGAGCGTTTAACCTGGGATAATTTTGACAGCCTCCAGCCTTAGTGGCCCTACCTCCCCCGACCTCGTGCCTTTAGCGAAGCAGCGTTACGCAGCCAAAGATCCCCGTAGGGCGCTCGCATGGATGCGAGCGCCGGCTGTGCGCGCAAGGATGCGCGCTTCAGCCGGGCTTGGCGAAGTAACGCGATAACGAAGCGATCGGCACGAGATCGGGGGAGGTAGGGGCCATTAGTCGGCGAGGCTGTGGACCACGTTGTCGCGATGGTGCAATCTATCTATCGTCTGAACTGCACAGCTTGGTTCATGCCCTGTTCAGGCTTGAACACAGCCGCACGCCGGATGATATGCGCTCTATCGTCGCCACCCTCAGCAAGTGGCTGGTCAAACCGGAGCAGCGCCCTATCCGACGAGAGTTTGCCATCTGGATACAGCGCGTGCTGCTGCGCCGTAAACCCTTCGCTGATTCAAAACTCTTCGATTGGGAAGAAGTGCAGGACCTTGAGGAGGTAAATGAGATGCTAGCTGAACGTATGAATGAGTGGGAGAGGGAGTGGAAACAGGAGGGTCGGCTGGAAGGTCGCCAAGAAGGTCGCCAGGAGGGTCGCCAAGAAGGCCTATTGGCTGGTGAAGGTAAATCCCTTCTTTTGCTACTCGAACAGAAGTTTGGTAAGGAAGCAGCGGAGCAATACCGCCCTAGGGTCGAGCAGGCTGATGAGCCGACAATCCAGCAGTGGCTTATCAATATACTGACCGCTAACAGCATAGAAGAGGTCTTCCGGTAAAGCCGCGCCAGCCATCTTCTCGGGGCGTGCAACAAAATAAGTGTTAGCCCTGCTGTTCAGCACGCAGTTGAGAAACTTGCTCCTGAGTTAAGCCGGTTGCCTGGGCGATCTGTTCATCGGTTAGTGCGTTAATTTCGATTAGGTTTCGGGCGGTTTCGGCGTTAGCCTCTTGTCGTCCTTCTTGTCTAGCCTCATTGAGCTGCGAAACCTCGTCGCGTAGAGCCCGTTCTCTGACGAAAGCGAGCCGGCGGGCTTCCTCGTCAGCACTTAGTTCACGAATGCGGCTCATGGCACGTTTTACTGGTTCGTGGGCAATCTTGGCCATGGTCAACTCCTCCCGCCAGTGGGTGAAAAATGTAATCCAGGCACGCAGCGGGCCCTCAGGTAGCCCTAAACGATCGGCCTTATTAAGTTCGATCAGGTTCATCTGCAAGATGTTCCCGAGCGTGACCTCGGGCTGTCTCTCATCGCGCATCTCAAAGCGCCATAGCGCCTGCTCAAGCTCGGCCTGATTTGCCGTAAAGAGGTCAAAATCAAGCAGGTGCAATCCTACTGCGGCTCTTAGTTGCTGGTAGTCCTCACCAGCGCCAAGCTGCAAGCCGAGTGTGCGGGCCAGGTAGAAGAGCCCGCGCTTGTGCCAAGCTCCATAACGGCGCACTTGTATCTCGACATTGTAGCAGTGCCCTTGCCCATCGCGAGCCAGGACATCGAGGATTATGTACTTGCCGGTTAACTCATTCGGTTCAATATTGGGGTTGAGGACCTCAACGCTGGCAATATCGGGCAGATCTGGGCGCAGGTCGTTGATCAAATCTACTAACAGGTCTGGTGCTTCGGCAAAGAGGCGTTTGAAGACGTAGTCGTTAGTAGGGGAGAGTAGTTCGGCCATTTAAATAGAGTACTTAGAGCTAGCCACATAGATTTAGATGGCTCAGTTTAGCACAGCTACAAGAGGTGCTATTCCTGCCGTTCTGCACGAAGCTGAGCTACTTCCCCCTGAGTTAAGCCGGTTGCCTGGGCGATCTGTTCATCGCTTAGTGCATTAGTTTTTATAAGGTTTCGGGCGGTCTTCTCAGCGCGCAATCGCTCTCCTTTTTCCAAGCCAATTTGCTCGCCTTTTTCCAGGCCTTCTTGTCTAGCCTCATTGAGCTGCGAAACCTCATCGCGTAGAGCCCGTTCTCTGACGAAAGCTAGCCGGCGGGCTTCCTCGTCGGCCCTGAGTTCACGAATGCGGCTCATGGCGCGTTTTACTGGTTCGTGGGCAATCTTGGCCATGGTCAACTTCTCCCTCCGGTAATAAATGTGTCCACTACTCGCATTATGCCACCATATAGTTCACATCCTGATAACCACTAGCTGCTAAATTTCAGAAAATTCCCATATAAATAGGGAACTTTTCCCATTGGCCAGGTTACGATTTGGGAGTAGTATTGCTCCTGCATTCGGGGCATGGAAGCCGCCCCCACCGCGCCGCGCAGGAAGCGCATAGCACCCCTTGGCAGTGGTCAAAGCACATGGATGTGTGCGATCTGCTTTAAGGTCAGGGCAAAGGATTGCCAGGCGCGGCTAGGGGCATGTCGAGACAAGGAGGCGTGAAGGATTGCGCTAGTCAGGGCACGGATGCTGGCAATGGGATGGGCGCGCTAGGGATGTGTGGGCAGGGAAGCTGCCATCCCTGGCGCCTCGTTTTATTTAGCCTGGTATAAAAAATACTCTAGCTCGGGCATGAGCTTCCTTGTATACCCCGCCTGGCACGCTGATAACCGGACAAATTAAACCGACTAAGAGCGTTTAACCTGGGATAATTTTGACAGCCTCCAGCCTCCAGCCTCCAGCCTTAGTGGCCCTCCCTCCCCCGATCTCGTGCCTTTAGCGAAGCAGCGTTACGCAGCCAAAGAGCCCCGTAGGGCGCTCGCATGGATGCGAGCGCCGGCTGTGCGCGCAAGGATGCGCGCTTCAGCCGGGCTTGGCGGAGTAACGCGATAGCGAAGCGATCGGCACGAGATCGGGGGAGGGAGGGCCACTAAGGCTGGAGGCTGAAACGCTGGATTTCGCGCTTCAGCCGGGCTTGGCGGAGTAACGCGATAGCGAAGCGATCGGCACGAGATCGGGGGAGGGAGGGCCACTAAGGCTGGAGGCTGAAACGCTGGATCTCGCGCTTCAGCCGGGCTTGGCGGAGTAACGCGATAGCGAAGCGATCGGCACGAGATCGGGGGAGGGAGGGCCACTAAGGCTGGAGGCTGAAACGCTGGATTTCGCGCTTCAGCAGGGCTTGGCGAAGTAACGCGGCTGCGGAGCGATTGGCACGAGGTCGGGGGAGGTAGGGGCCATTCGGGGGTAAGCCAGGAACCACAAAGAGCTGAAACCTCGAGCCCTAACCCCAGAAACTAAACAACCAAAACAAGATACTGCTAAAATCCCCGAACAGCCACAACCACCAAACACACCAAATGCTAACCTACCCCAACATCGACCCAATAGCCCTCGAAATAGGCCCCGTAGCCATCCACTGGTACGGCCTAATGTACATCGTCGGATTCGCCGCAGCTTGGGGACTGGGAAGATGGCGCGCCAAAAGAGCCGATAGCCCCGTCACCCCACAACAAGTAGACGACCTAATCTTCTTTGGCGCCATCGGCGTAGTACTAGGCGCTAAAATTGGCTACCACCTATTCTACAACTTTACCGGCCTGCTCAACGATCCCCTCGCCCTACTGCGCCTCTGGGAAGGCGGCATGTCCTTCCATGGTGGCCTAATCGGCGTAACCCTGATGCTCGTCCTCTACGCCTGGCGCCACCAAATAGACTTGCTGCGCCTCGCCGACTTCGGTGCTCCTCTAGTCCCCATAGGCCTAGGGGCCGGGCGTCTGGGAAACTTCATCAATGGCGAACTCTGGGGCAGGGCCAGCGACGTACCCTGGGCAATGGTCTACGAACCACTCGGACCTGAACCGCGCCACCCCTCGCAACTCTACCAAATGGGCTTAGAAGGCATAGCCCTCTTTATCCTCCTCTGGTGGTTCTCTGCCAAGCCCCGCCCCCGGGGTGCCATTGCCGGACTTTTCCTTGCCGCATACGGCATATTCCGCGGCTTCGTGGAGTTTTTCCGCATGCCGGATGATCATATCGGCTACCTTGCTTTCGGCTGGCTGACTATGGGGCACTTGCTGACGCTGCCGATGATATTGATTGGCTGCGGCCTAATCTGGTGGGCATATCGCCAGCGCCTTAAAAACTAGGTAAACTGCCGGAGAAAACAAAGCCAAAAAACGATCCAGAAAAACAACTCAGAAAAGCGAAGCAGAGAAGCTAACAGACAAAGGAACAGATTATGCTCAACAAGATACTCTTCGCCAGCGACCTATCTGAGCGGGCTGAGAGGGCAGGGCAGCGAGCGGCGCAGCTGGCCGAGCAGTTCGATGCCGAACTGGGAGCTGTGCATGTCATTGAGAGCAGTTTCCCCGGCCTCTCACCTGCTGTTAGTAGCTCACCAGATCCGGTCTCAATATTAAGCGCTGTAGCTGAGCAAAGGCTTCAGGAGAGCACCCCTGGTTATCGAGCTACGCCACGGGTCCTGATCGGCGATACCGTAGGTGAGCTGGTCCGCGCTGCCGATGAGGACAACGCCGATCTGTTGGTAGTCGGAGCCCACGGCAAGCAGCAAGTCAAGGAATGGTTATTGGGTACTACTGCCGAGCAGCTGGTGCGTCATGCTGAGACACCTACACTAGTTGTCCGTCGGGATAGCGAGGAGCCATACCAAAAAATAGTGATGGCAACCGACTTCTCAGATTGTGCCTTGGCCGCCTTGCATAAAGCCGCTGATTGGTTCGCCGAGGCCGAGATGCATATCATCCACGTCCTCGAAACCGAAGCGCTGGATAGGATGCGCGCTGCTGGGGTGAGCGAAGATCGCGTCCATCAGCACTATGTTAAGCTCCACAAAGAGGCACAGGAGCGGTTGAACAGCTTTGTCACTGAGGCTGGTCTGGCTCCTGAGGCGGTTAAGTTAGAGGTCCACGCCGGTCATCCGAAGACAGTTACCGTTAACGCCATTGAAACCCTTGATCCGGATCTGGTTGTTTTGGGTAACCACGGCCGTGGCCGGTGGGGTAATGTGCTGCTAGGCAGCTTGGCGACTCGTCTGCTCCACGAGTTACAGACTGACATACTGATGGTGCGCGACTGATTAGGCAATTATAGACTAGATGGCGCGGCGCCATCCGCTCTTACGCCTTATTCAGTCCCATACGGACGCCGAGGATCGCCAAGCATCTTCAAGGATCTATCGCCGGCGCTTTGAATCCTCAGTGAGGCCACTATCGAGGACATGGCTCTCCGGGTCATAGCGATCGCGCAGTTCATCTTTGACAGTTCCATCACACAGCGGAACGCCGACGAAATAGCCGGCACGACCGATCACATGTGCGGCTACCGGTGCAGTGAGCACAATAAATACAATAATCACCAAAGCCCTGGCGGTAATCTCGACGTCTGCGAAGTGGACTGCGACTGCAGCAATGGTCAGCGATGCACCCAAGGCCCCGGCTTTAGTGGTGGCGTGCATGCGCGTCAACAGATCAGGCAGTCGCAGTGCACCTATGGCCGCTATAAGCATCAGACCCCCGCCGAGCAGGAGAAGCAACGCGGTAAAGGCTTCTTGCAGCATCTCAGTCATCTCGGGGCCCCCCTTTCTCCAGATAGCGGGCGAAGCCTACGGCAGCCATGAAGGCGAGTAGCGCCAGGACTATGGCTACATCAATGAAATCATCGACGCCGGTGTGGATCGCGTAGACGGCAATAAAGCCCACTAACAGTGATGCGATCAACTCCAGGGCAACGACCCGATTGGGCAACATGGGTCCTTTCATCAGCCTGATCAGTGCCAGTACCAAGGCTACCGAGAGCATGGCAAATACCAGATAGGCGGCGATCTCGACCATCAGCGCATCACCTCCAGCACCCGCCGCTCAAGCTCTTTGATCTCCTCGAGCAGCTCAACCTCGTCGTAGATATACATGGCATGTATGTAAAGCACTTGGCGATCAGTGGAGACGTCCAGTGAGAGTGTCCCCGGTGTCAGGCTAATCAGGTTGGCGAGCACCGTGATCTCGCCGTCAGTATGCGCCTCCAGGGGGATGGCGATAACGCCGGGGCGGATTCCCCACTCCGGGGTTAGAACATCGTAGGCGACCCGCGCATTGGCCTTGATCATCTCCCATATGTAGAAGAAGACGAAGCGTATGAATCGGGGCACCCGCTGGGCATAGCCGGCGAATATGGGGAACTGGACCTGCATCATAGCTATCGCTATATAGCCCAGTATTAAGCCGAACAGGGCGTTGGGTGCCGTAACGTTGGCTGTCAGGACCAACCAGATAACGGCCAGAACAACATTCAGGGCAAATGGAATCACGATTGACCCTCCCCGAGTACCGCTTCTATGTAGACCTGCTGATCAAGCAGCTGCTTGGCCGACGCCTCGGCAAGCTCGTAGAGCGGTTGCGCGTAAAGGCCGATGAACAGCGTTAGCGCAGCAAGACCGATTATCGGCAGGTAGAGCTTCCACAACTCCGGGTCTGGTCGCTCACCGGTAAGTGCCCCGGTATCGCTGACATGTTCGGGCACACCGTGCCAAAACGCCTCGCCCCAGATCTTGATCATCGAGTAGAGGGTGAGCAGACCGGTGAGCAGGGCGACAAATACTATACCCCAAGAGGCCTCTTCAACACCGGCGCGGATGACCAAGAATTTTGCTAGAAAGCCGGATAGCGGCGGTAATCCGGCCAGGGAGAGCGCCGGTACCATGAATAAGAAACCGAGGAACGGCCTATGCTTGTAGAGGCCGCCGAGATCCCGCAATTCATAGCTGCCAAGCATGCGATAGGCGGCACCAGCAACTAAGAACAGATTGGTTTTGACGATGATGTGGTGAGCTATATAGAAGACGCCACCGACTATCGCCAGCGGGGTGAACAGTGCCAGCCCCATGATCATGTAACCAATCTGGCTGATAATGTGAAACGAGAGGATGCGCCTGACCTCAAACTGGGCCGCAGCACCTAGTACGCCGGTAAGCATGGTTAGGCCGGCGCCCCAGAGGAGGATCTCGTGGGTGAAATCGACCTCATGGGTGAAGATCAGCGTGAATACCCGGTAGAGGGCGTAGACGCCGACCTTGGTCAGCAGACCGGCAAAGAGCGCTGAGACCGCCACCGGCGGGGTATGGTAACTCGCCGGCAGCCAGAAAAATAGCGGAAATGCCGCCGCCTTGATGCCGAACGAGACCATGTACATCATCGCCAGCACTGTCACCAGCCCCGGCTGATCGACGTCGGCGAGTTTGACCGCGATGTCGGCCATGTTCAGGGTGCCGACCAGGCCGTAGGTGATACCTACCGCCGAGAGAAAGATCATCGATGAGAGCAGGTTGAGGGTAACGTACTTGATCGCCCCTTCCATTTGCGCCCGTTCACCGCCGAGGATGAGCAGCGCAAACGAGGCGACTAGCATTACCTCAAACCAGACATAGAGGTTAAAGATGTCGCCGGTCAAAAAGGCGCCTGCAACGCCAGCGAGAAGCAGGTGTAGCAGCGGCCAGTGGCCAAAGTGCTCATGGCCGCGCGGGGTGGTCGCCGTCGAGTAGATGGCAGTGGCAAACCCCATGATGCCGGTGAGCACAGCCATGATGGCACCGAGTAGATCGGCGACTAGGGTGATGCCAAACGGCGCCTCCCAGTCGCCCATGTGCATCACCACTACGCCTTCATGCCAGACTGTGTGGAGCAGCCATAAGGTGCTAGCGAGCAGGGCGCCGGTGCCGATGACACCGAGCCAGCGCTGCAGCACCACATGGCGATGGACGGCCAGCGAGATGGCCCCCATCAGCAGCGGTAGCAGTACGGGTATGGCGACTTCTGGCATCACGTATCGGTATCCTTCATCTGGTCGAGATCATCGGCTTGCACTACCTGATAAGCCTTGTTGATCAGCACCAGGGCGAATGAGAGAACGCCGAATGCGATCACAATAGCGGTCAGGATCAGTGCCTGCGGTAGCGGGTCTGCAACTGCGCCGACCGGTCCCTCAGCATCAAGGGGAATCAACGGCGGTGCGCCCCGGGTTAGCCCTGCCGCGGTGAAAAAGAGCAGATTCGCGGCGTTGGATAACAGGATCAGGCCAATGATCAGTTTGACTATTGAGCGACGCAGCATCATGTAGACTGCGGCGGCGAACATTATCCCGACGAGTACGGCCATTAGAGGTTCCATCGGCCTACTCCTCCTCTTCCGCTTCCGCGAGAAAGATGACGATGGTCAGTACCGAGCCGATGACGGTCAGGTAGACACCAATATCGAAGATCAGCGGGGTATTGATGCTTACCTCACCGATTAGTGGGATATATGGGTACCACCACAGCGCGGTGAAAAACGGCTCGCCGATGAAGATAGGCGGCACCGCTGCCAGGGTCCCAATAACTAGACCAACGCCAGCGATGGTACGGGGGTCAACCCGCAGTAAGGACTGGGTTGCGGCGCCACCGAAGGCGAACAGGTAGAGTATGAACGCGGCTGACCCGATCAAGCCGGCGATAAAGCCACCCCCCGGCAGGTCGTGACCGCGCAGCAGCATAAATATTGAGAATATCAACTGCAGCGGGAGTAGCACCCGCGCCATTGTCGAAAGGATGAGCGAGCCGGCTTGGATCATGACTCCTCTCCTTCTTCCTCTTGCCGGCGGCGATCCTGATTCCAGCTGCCGGTGGTGTACTTGAGCATGGCAAATACCCCGATTGCGGCGAGGGCGACGACAAATATCTCACCCAAGGTGTCAAGAGCGCGGTAATCGACCAAGATGACATTGACGACGTTATGGCCGTGCGCCAACGGCACACTCTGTTCTAGATGGTATTGCGAGATAGGCTCGGCGAACTGATAGTCGATTGTTACCAGCAATAAGGCTGTCACCAAGACGCCTAGGACCCCGGCCACCGCGGCATCGCGCAGACGCTGCAGCGGCGTGGAGAAGTTCATGAACCCAGGCAGCCGGAAGAGTACCAGCACCAGCAGGATCACGGTCAGCGTCTCGACCAGGATCTGGGTAATGCCCAAGTCCGGTGCACTGAACAAGATAAATAGCAGGGCTATAGCGAAGCCGACTACCCCTATGGCGGCAACCGAGCCGAGCCTTGAGTCGGTGCGGCAGGCAAATATGGCTGCCGCGACTAAGACACCGGCGACAATCCACTCATAGAAACGGACATCAAGCGCCGAGGCGAAGCTGCCATCGAATCTGGTTATGAGTGTATAGCCCACCAGAACCACCAGAGTCAGTACGGTAGTGGTTATGTAGTGGCGTAGATAGCCGTTTTGAAGGATACGGGTCTGCCAGTCAGCCGACCAGACCATTCCGTCCATCATCTTCTCATAGCCGGCCTCGGGGCCGCGCTCATGGAGCCAGTCAAAGCGCGCCATGAATCCGCGTACACGCTCCCAGTTCAGGTAAATAATGGCGCCGACGAGGATCGCAAAGAGCGACAGGATCAAGGGTAGGTTTACGCCGTGCCAGAGGGCGAGGTTGGCCTCAATGGGTTCGCCGGCTAGCGATGAAGCGGTTGCCGCGATTAGGCTCTCGCCCGGAACCCCTGGAGCCAGGCCGAAGAATAGCCCGAGCAGGCCGAGCACCGCCGGGCCGGCGAGCATGCCATAGGGCGGCTCATGGGGCTGTTTGGGGGTTTCACTCAGCTCTCCGTAAAACGGCCGTACCGCGACGATGGCGGCGACGGCCACTACCAACACTGCGGTGGCAGTGGCCATGACAGTCAGCAGGGTGGCTAAATGTGGCGCAGCTACCACTGATTCAAGCATCAGCTCCTTGCCGATAAAGCCGAACAGCGGCGGTATACCTGCCAGCGATAGCGCTGAAACGGCTGCGGCGATGGCGGTCAAGGGCATTGCCTGCACCAGCCCACGCATCTTGGTTACGTCTTTGGTGCCGGTCTCGTGATCGAGAGCCCCCGCCACCATGAACAAAGAGCCCTTATAGAGTGAGTGGGCAAGGAGGAAGGCGCCGAAGGCGATCATTGCCTTCTCAGTGCCGATGCCGGCGAGCATGGTCAGAGTGCCTAAAGCCATCACAGTGGAGTAGGCGAGTACGCGCTTAATCTGAGTGCTGCGTACGGCAAGGTAGGCGCCGGTGAGCATGGTTACCGCGCCAAAGAGTGAGCAGATGATTATCCACGCCTCTGTGGCCCCGATGGCCGGGTGGAGGCGAGCAAGCAGATAAACGCCAGCCTTTACCATGGTCGCTGAGTGAAGATAGGCGGAGACCGGCGTCGGTGCGGCCATGGCATTGGGCAGCCAGAAGTGGAAAGGCCACTGGGCCGATTTGGTGAAGGCGCCGATGAGAATCAGCAGCAACAGTGGCAGATACCAGTCGTGCTCGCGGATTACATCGCCGTTATTGAGCAGCTCGGTGATGGTATAGCTGTCGCCCGCAACGGCCATCATGATGAACCCGGCGAGCAGGGCCAGACCACCGCCAAAGGTGACTATCAAGCCCTGCAGGGCGCACTTGCGAGCATACTTGCTCTCATGGTCGTAGCCGATCAGCATGTAGGAGGTGATGCTGGTCAGCTCCCAGAAGATGAACAGTGCGATCAGGTTATCGGAGAGGACCAGGCCGAGCATTGAGGCCATGAACGCCAGCATATGGACGTAGAAGCGCGGTTGGCGCTCGTCCCCGGCGAGGTAGTCGCTGGCGTAGATGAGTATGAAGGTGCCGATGCCGCTGATTAGCAGGGCAAAGAGCAGCGATAGGCCGTCAACGTAAAAGGAGAGGTCCAAATCCAGGCCGGGTGCCCAGGTATAGTGGAAGTGGGCCGTATCACCTGCTGTGATCTGTGGCAGGAAGGAGGCGAAATAGACCGTTAGCACTGCCGGCAGCAGGGCGTAGAACCAACCTGCGCGGTCTCCTAAACGGTGATGGAGCCACGGCACCAGAGCTGCGAGTATGAATCCAGAGATTACCGCTAATAGCATTCGAGGCCGAACTCCTGACGGTCTCGTCGGGTAGACATTGACGCGGCAAGATACCCTATTTTTTTGTCGTCAGCAAGGTAACTTGTTCAGATTGCAGGCGAAGGGTGGTATTGTTTGGGGAGTAAGGAGGGCAGTGCTAGGCCATGGGAAGAGCAAGTGAAGACAGCAGAGTTGTATACCTGACCAGGCGCGATGACGGGCTCGGATTTGGCGTCCCGTATGCCGTTGAGAGATTGCGCCGGGAGATGGAAAAGCACTTGGTAAGTGCCCTGCGCAATGCCTTGGCGCGTGCTCAGGAGCTCTTCGCCCAAGCCTGTGAGCGTGGCGAAGGCTCTGCTCAGTTGTTGGCGGAATACCGTAAATCCGAGCTTAGTTTCCGGCTCCATCGCCACGATATGGAAGAGGTGCTGCGAGCTGGGATAGACTTTCGTTTCCGGGCACTGATCGATCCGCAACTTACACAGCCTACCGTTGTGGCGCCTGATGCCAGCAGCGAACAAGTCTTCGTCGAGCGCCTTTGTCGCCACTTAATTAGCCAAGCGCATAGCTCTTCCGAGCTGCTCGGCAAGTTGATGGGGCGCGGTGCCGTTACCCCCGACAATAGCCCTTTGCACCCAGAGCATGTGGCCGATTTGTATTTACGTGTCGGCCATATGGCTCAGATTGATGCCCATCACCATCGCCTGGCCTTAGACATCCTTGCCGAGGAACTCGAGCAGCTGCTGCCGCAATTCTACCGTGCTGCCTATTCAATATTGGCTGGTGAAGCTGGTGAGCAGGGCACGCCCTCCTCAGGCGATAGCGACACCGAGCAGACCGCTGCGGCTAGTCAAGAGGTCGATTTTGTTGCCCGGGCAAGACGCAGTAGGCAGAAGGTGGAGCAGGGCCGCGCTAGGGTTGAGCGCGAGATTGAGCGCTGCCTAGCTGGGCGCAGAGTTCCCCCAATGGTGGAGCAGCTGATCAGGGATAATTGGGCACGATTGTTGCTTCTAGTCTACGTAGGAGAGGGGCCTGATTCGGATGAATGGGTGCGCAATTGTGCTGTTATGGAACGCCTGGTCTGGAGCTTTCAGGCGCCCTATGACGAACTCGCCCGGCAACGCCTGGTGCTGGAGATTCCGCTGCTGCTCCACGAGCTTACCGATGGCCTATATTTGGTTATGCAGGAGCCGATCGAGCTGACAAAGATACTCCGTGCTTTGGAAGGGGAATATCTTAAGTGCTTGATTGAGGATGACCCTGAGCTTAGGCGGATCAGCGCTAATGATGAGCCTGGCGATAGCTCTCCTCGGCCTGAAGATTTCGGTTCTCTGGATAAACTCGCTGAGGGCACTTGGTTTGAGTTTAACTGCTTTGCAGATGATCCGCTGCGAGCCCGCCTAGCTGGCAAAGACGCCAAAGGTACCATGGTGTTTTGTGATCGAGCCGGCTTTAAGGTTCTGGAGCGCACGCCAGAGGAGCTTGCTGGGTCTATTGCTAAGGGCGAGGCTAAGGTTCTCGATGATGAAAAGCTGCTTGACGCTGGCCTGTCACGAGTGATGAGGCGGTTGTGCGATCGGAGGTTAGGCCACGGCGAATGATCCTCTTACGCCACATCTTTGCAGCACTGATCTGCCCCCTGATTTTGCTCCACCTGGTGAGCGGTTTTTTCTGGGTTGGTGGGGCAGCGCTTGGCTCTACGCGGGCCGGTAGAGCGGCGGCGACTGTGTGGAGTAGGGCCTTGTTGATCCTATTTGGAGTGCGCCTGCACCAAAATGGTAAACCGCTCAAGGGTGCGTTATGCGTAGCCAATCATCTGTCGTGGCTGGATATCGTCGCCCTGAAGGCGAGTTTTGACGCTTGTTTTTTAAGTAAGGCCGAAGTTAAGAGTTGGCCCATTATTGGCCTGGTTGCCTCCTGGTTAGGTACTTTATTCATTGGGCGCGGCGCTAACGGTGCCGCAGAGCGGGCGACGCAGCAAATTGCTGAGCGTTTGCGGGCAGGTGAAACAGTCATTTTTTTTCCTGAAGGGCGGATTAATCAGGATCGTGGCCTGCTGCCTTTCCGTCCGCGGTTGTTTAAGGCTGCCTACGACGCGCAGGCCCTGGTTCAGCCGGTAGCTATTCGCTATCTGAGTGCTAATGGCGATTTGGGGCACCTTGTGCCTGAGTATAATATGTTAAAGAGCGTGTGGTGGTTGGCAGGCAGGCGCGAAGTTGAGGTTGAGATTACCTTCCTCGAGCCGCTTGAGCCCGCTGATAGGCCGCGCCGGCAAATAGCCGATGAGTCGCGGGCTCGGGTTGCGCGGGCTTTGGGTTAAGCTAGCGCCGCGATGCTAATCGCTCAAAGGCTGCCCGTAGTCGCGGATCGGCGGTGGCAGAGGCGGCTCGTTGTAACGTTCGGCTGGCCTGATCGCTTATTGGCCCTGGTGGCTGTAGGGTGCTGCGTCGCTTACTCTCCCTGGCGACCCGAATACTCACCCGGTGCGGTCGCGGCGCGCCAATGCGCTGCGCTGTATCCTGCAGCAAGCGCGAGAGGTAGCGTAGTCGCGTTGCCCAGCCTCCACTTTGGGCTACCAACACCATCTCCTCTTCATCCAGCCGGGCCAGGTGCCAGCGCCCGCGCATCTCGTCGGGGAGAGCGAACTGCATGCGCCGACGCAGGCCGTCGAGTTCGCGGGCATGATCGATTAGGGATTTGAGGGTCCCTGGGTTGGAGTTCAAGCGTGGTGCTAGCCGGTACAGCTTGCCTTGGCGCGACTCTAGGGCCGGTTTAATGGTCAGTGCAGGTGGTCGTGAAGCCGGTTTGGGGCTGTTTTTGGCGGCCTGCGTCTGTGTTCTTGCGGTGCCTCCAGCTGATTTAGACATCAGTTCTTAGTCTCCACCATTACCAATCAAGCGCCATTATCTGTATCCTGTGGGCATCAAAATCGCCGAGCGAATGTGACAAACGAACTATGCTACAGACTATAATCAAGAGAGTTTTTGGAACCCGCAATGACCGCGCCCTGAAGCGGCTGCGTAAACGCATCGCTAACATCAACGAGTTGGAGCCGCAGATCCAGCAACTTAGCGATGAGCAACTGCGCGCCAAAACCGATGAATTCAAACGCCGCCTGGCTGCCGGTGAGACCCTTGACGATATTCTCGAAGAGGCGTTTGCCGTCGTCCGTGAGGCCTCCAATCGTACTTTGGGTCTGCGCCATTTCGATGTCCAGCTGCTCGGCGGCATGGTGCTTCACCAAGGTAATATAGCCGAGATGAAGACCGGTGAGGGCAAGACCTTGGTCGCCACCCTGCCGGTCTATCTTAACGCACTCACCGGGCGCGGCGTCCATGTGGTTACCGTAAACGATTATTTGGCGCGCCGCGATGCCGAATGGATGGGCAAGATCTACCGTTTTCTCGGTATGGAAGTCGGGGTTGTGGTCTCCCGTCAACCGCGCGAGGAGAAGGTCGCAGCTTATCAGGCCGACGTAACCTACGGCACAAATAACGAGCTGGGCTTCGACTATCTGCGCGATAACATGGCCTTCCGCAAGGAAGATAAGGTGCAACGCGACCTCTACTATGCCCTCATAGATGAGGTCGACTCGATCCTTATCGACGAGGCGCGAACCCCGTTAGTTATCTCTGGCCCTGCTGAGCAGCCGGGTGAGTTATACGAGGCGATGACTCGGGTGGTGCCCAAGCTCGAGCCTCCTGAGCGCCAGGCTAGCCCGGATGATGAAGAGGAGCCACCGGGCGACTACCAGATTGATGAGAAATCACGCCAGGCCTTCCTTACCGAGCAGGGTCACGATCATGCCGAGCAACTGCTGCGTGCCGAAGGGTTGCTCGGTGAGGGGGAGTCGCTCTACGACGCCCGAAATATCAATCTGGTGCACCATTTGACCGCCGCGCTGCGGGCGCACACGGTGTATCAGAAGGATGTTCACTATCTGGTACGTGACAATCAGATCGTTATTGTCGACGAGTTCACCGGTCGGGCCATGCCGGGGCGGCGCTGGTCGGATGGCCTGCACCAGGCGGTGGAAGCCAAAGAGGGGGTTCCGATTCAGGCCGAGAACCAGACCCTGGCCTCGATTACCTATCAGAATTTCTTCCGCCTCTACGAGAAGATCGCCGGCATGACCGGTACCGCCGATACCGAGGCGTTTGAGTTTCACCACATCTATGGACTGGAGGTGTTGTCAATACCGACCCACCAGCCGATGGTTAGGGAAGATAATAACGATCTAGTCTATCGCACCAACGAAGAGAAGTTTGATGCCATAGTCGCTGATATCAAGGACTGTGTCAGCCGCGGTCAGCCGGTGCTGGTCGGCACAACCTCGATCGAGGCCTCAGAGCGGGTCTCCAGTGCCCTCAAGCAGGCAAATATCGACCACAATGTCCTCAATGCCAAGCATAATGAGAGCGAGGCGCAAATCATCGCCGACGCTGGGCGCCCGGCGACGGTAACTATAGCTACAAATATGGCTGGTCGGGGTACTGATATTGTCCTCGGTGGGAATCTGGATGCTGAGTTGGCAGAGCTTGGTGAAGACGCCGATCAACAGGAGATCGCTAGGCGCAAGGAGCAGTGGCAGCAACGTCACGATCAAGTGGTTGAGGCCGGTGGCTTACACGTTATCGGCACCGAGCGCCATGAGTCGCGGCGGATAGATAATCAGTTACGTGGGCGATCCGGGCGTCAAGGCGATCCGGGTTCGACACGTTTTTATCTCTCGCTGGAGGATCCGCTGCTGCGCATCTTTGCCTCTGAGCGGATGTCGACAATGATGCAGCGCTTAGGCATGGAGCATGGCGAAGCCATAGAATCGAGGATGGTGTCGCGGGTCATCGAGAATGCCCAGCGCAAGGTTGAGGCGCACAACTTTGATATGCGCAAGCACCTGCTCGAGTTCGATGATGTCGCCAATGACCAGCGTAAGGTGGTCTACGAGCAGCGCAATGAACTGCTTGATGCGGACGACGTGGCCGAGACCTGTGAGGCGATCCGGGAAGATGTTATCGATAAGGTGATATCTGAATATATCCCGCCGGGGTCGATAGATGAACAGTGGGATGTTGCCGGCTTGGAGAAGGTCCTGGCTGATGAATTCGGCCAGCCTATGCCGCTCCAGCGTTGGCTTGATGAAGACGATAGCCTGCATGAGGAGACCTTGCGTCAGCGCATCCATGATGAGGTTGAGAAGGCCTATCAAGAGAAGGAGCAGCAGGCCGGCAAGGAGGTGCTGCGCCACTTCGAGAAGGCGGTAATGCTTCAGGTGCTCGATAAACACTGGAAGGAGCACCTTGCCGCTATGGACTATCTGCGCCAGGGGGTTAGCTTGCGCGGCTACGCGCAGCGCAATCCCAAGCAGGAGTTCAAGAAGGACGCTTTTGAGATGTTCCAGCGGATGCTGGAGGGGCTCAAGCGCGAGGCGGTAGCGGTCTTGCTGCGGACCAAGGTTCAGGCTGAAGAGGACGTGGAGGCGCTTAACGAGGAGCGTCGGCGAGAGGCTGAGCGCCTTGAGCAGTTGCGCCAGAATGCAGCCGATGGCAGCGCCGCGGCAGCTGCCGGCCGCGGCACTGGAGTAGGGGCCGCCCTGGGCATGAGCCCTGGGGCAAGCGCCGCCGCCTCAGGAGACGGTAGGCAGACAGCTGGTAGTGGTTCGGCTGGACAAATGGGCAGTGCCACCGCTGGTGGTACTACTCGTGCTGATGTTGCTCAGGCGCGGCCGCGCTCGGCTCAGCAAGACGGTAACCGGGCGCAGTCGAGTGCGGGCCAGCAGGGCCAAGGTGGTGCAGCGACCAGCGATACGGTGGTGCGTGAATCACCTAAGGTCGGCCGTAATCAGCCCTGCACCTGCGGCTCGGGCAAGAAGTACAAGCACTGCTGCGGGAAGTTGTAGATGAGCCCTTGTCAACATTCCATCACTCCGCAGCCGGTCGCCGGCGTCCGCGTTGGTAGTGTATGTGCCGGTATTAGGCAGCCTGGACGGCCAGATTTAACCCTTATCGAGCTAGCCGCGGGTAGTAAGGCTGGTGCTGTCTTTACCCGCAATCAGTTCCGTGCCGCGCCGGTATGGATAGCTGAGCGCCATCTTAGCAGTAATGCGCCGCGTTACCTGCTGATCAACACCGGTTACGCCAATGCCGGTACCGGTGAGCGTGGCGAACCGGATGCCCTGGCCTGTTGTCGGGCGGTGGCTGATAATTGTAACTGTGCCCCTGAGCAGGTGATCCCTTTTTCTACCGGCATTATCGGTGAACCATTGCCGGTCGAGCGGGTGGCAGCGGCCATCCCTAATGTCTGCGCCGATCTGCGTGAGGATGGCTGGGAAGATGCTGCCTGGGCTATCCATACAACCGATACTCGAGCTAAGCAGGTTAGCTTGCACTTCGAGCTTAGTGGCGGGCCCTGTACCATTACCGGCATAGCTAAGGGGGCGGGGATGATCCGTCCGAATATGGCGACCATGTTGGCTTTTATCGCCACCGATGCCGGGCTGAGCGATACTGCTCTCGATCGAGCACTGCGCCACTCGGTCGGCCTTTCTTTTAATCGGGTTAGTGTCGATGGGGATACATCGACTAATGATGCCTGTCTGCTCGCAGCTACCGGTGTGGGTCCTGAAATCGAAGGAGAGGGTGCCGATTTTGAGCGTTTTCAGGCGGCCTTGGATGCTGTCTGCATCGATTTGGCGAAGGCTATAGCCGCTGATGGCGAGGGCGCATCGCGCCTGGTGGAGGTCGAGGTGCGTTCCGCGGTAAGTAGTGCCGAGGCGGAGCAGGTTGCCTTTACGGTAGCGGAATCACCGTTGGTCAAGACTGCTCTAGCAGCTGCTGATCCAAACTGGGGCCGAGTCTTGGCAGCGGTGGGGCGGGCAGGCATTGCTGATCTTGATGTCAACCGACTGCGCCTTTTTTTTGGCGAGCAGCTTATCGCTGAACATGGCGGCCGCAGCAACAACTACGATGAGGCAGCCGCCGCAGCTGAGTTGGCGCGCCCTCAAGTAGCGGTAACCATTGATTTGCAGCGCGGTAACTCTAACGCAACTGTCTGGACTTGCGATTTGACCGCCGAATATGTGCGAATAAATGCCGAGTACCGGAGCTAGATTGCCTGCAAGTGCTGGGAAACCTCGACAATTACCCGACTTCTATTTAATTACTCCTACTCAGCCCGATGACTGGCAGGCGTGGCTGGATCTGATAAGACGCTCGTTCTTTGATCCGGGGGTCGGCTGGTTGCAGATGCGCCGACACGACCTGGATGATCAATCTTTCCTGGAGCTTGCCACCGAGCTATATGCTCTATGCCGGGAGAACGGCATCCCTATGCTAGTTAATCGCGAACCGTGGCTTGCCGAACAAATCGCAGCAGATGGTCTCCATTTGAGCGAAAGTAGGCTCTTTGAAAAGGGCATAGAGCAGCGGTTGCGGCCTTTTGCCTGGGTTGGAGCCTCCTGTCATGGCGTCGAGTCGTTGCAGCGTGCTGCTGACATAGGTGTCGATTTTGCAGTCCTCTCCCCGGTGCACTCGACGCCTAGCCACCCTGGACGTCAGCCGATCGGTTGGCAGGGATTCGCCGCTACGGTAGCTCAGGTGGATTTGCCGGTCTATGCCCTCGGCGGTGTTGCTGCTGCAGACTTGCATACCGCCAAGGTGCACGGTGCTCAGGGCATTGCAGCGATTCGCGGCCTATTGCCGTGACTCACCAATCCCTCTATAGCGAACAGAGGGCGAGTTGAAAGTTGATGTTATCATGCACGGCCTGAGGCCGGGTCATAGTATCTGGTTGACGCAAGAAGCGGATGGTTATCAAATGCCGGTTGCCGCTTATCTCCGGTATTACCGTATCGCTGCAGGTGACGCGCAGGCGCAACATCTGAATTTGCGCTTCGTCATACGGGGTGCGCCTCTGCCAGGCCCCCTTCTCCGCAATCTCAGAGCTGAACGGCTGAGCTTCGCGCTGTACGCGTAAGGCGAACAGTACCGCTGCGCGCAGATCGGCGAAACTATCGTACCAGCGTTGCATGTCGGCAAGTCGCTGTTCATAGGGGCGAGAGAGCCAGCGGTGGTAGCTGGGCAAGTCAAAGCTGCAGGTGCCTGCCCCAACCCCGAAGCGCTGCGAAATCAGTGCGAGCAGTTCATCTTCACGCAGAACTCCGCCCAAAGCAGCATCGGGTTCGCCTACGCGGCGCAGCAGTCGGCGGCACTCGTCAACATCTGCGCTAGTGCCTTGTTCGGGAGCTCCGCCGGTGCTACTCAAACGGCTGAGATTGCTGCTTAACCGGTCGAGCTCTTTGATAACTTCTGAGCGTACCTCGCCGCGATCGAGAAGTTGCAGTGTATGTATAAAAGCCTCAACAGCCGTGCGGCTGTCAATGCTGTCGCGCCTTTGCATAGCAGTGCCGGCGGTCTCGATAAGGAACTCCAGGCGCAGTAAGGTACGCATGCGCTCGTTAAGTGGGTGCTCATAAGTTACCCAACTGTCTGAATTATCGTTCATGGCATTCCTCTGTGAACAGTTTTTTCTGCCCGGCAGTTGTGCGCGCGGTTGTCCCCATAGTAGCCGCTTGGGATGGTGTTTGCGCCCCTAGGCGGCCAACCGCAGCTAGTTGGCACGTGCGGCAAGGGTATACTCATAGTGTAGCCGCATAACCGCCAGCTCTAAATCGCTCATACTGCCTTCATTATGTATTATTTGATCGGCTTTGGCTTGCCTTTGTGAGCGACTCGCCTGGCTCTTGATTCTTTTTTGTGCCTGAGTGGTGGTAATGGCGTCACGAGAGGTTATTCGCTTTAATTGCTCCTGCTCGCTTATATCTATAACTAGCACCCTGTCCATATCTTTTTCCATGCCGGTTTCAATCAGTAGCGGTATCACTAAGATGGCGTATGGAGCCGTTATTTGCTCCAATCTAAGAGCAACTTGCTCCATTATCAGCGGGTGGAGTATCTGTTCAAGCCTTTTTCGGGACTGCTCATCGCTGAAGATCAAATTGGCTAAATAAGCCCTGTCCAGTTCGCCGTTGGCTTTAATAGCGGCCTCGCCGAACTGCTCTTGAATCCTTTGCAGACCCTCAGTGCCGGGTTCCACGACCTGGCGGGCGATGATGTCGGTATCGATAATTGGTGCGCATCTAGAGGCGAACAGGTTAGCAATGGTTGTTTTACCGCTAGCTATGCCACCGGTGAGTCCGATTTTGAGAGGTTTTCTCATGGTTTTCAGTATATTTGTGGCCAGAAACCTATGGGATCGCCAAACACCAGCAGATACCATCCGGCGGCTGCCAGCATCGGCCCGAACGGCATGGCGTTGTGCAGAGGCCGAGAACGCAGGGCCAGGGCAAGCGCCAAAACCAATCCGGCTGAGGCGGCAAGCAAGACTAGCATAGGCAACGCTTGCCAACCTAGCCAAGCCCCAAGGGCTGCGGTGATTTTGAAATCACCATAGCCCATCCCCTCGCGCCCGGTTAGCAGCCGGTGACCTTGATATATCAGCCACAGAGAGAGGTAACCGATAACTGCGCCGAGTATTGCTGCTTCCGGGCTTGGCGCGGTTGCTGCAGAGGGCGCGACTGCACTCCAGAGCAGACCAGCCCAGAGCAGTGGGATGGTTAAACAGTCGGGAAGTAGATAGTGCTGGTAGTCAATTGCCGCTGCGGCTAGCAAAGTCCAGGTCACCGCCAGAATGACTGCTGCTTCGGTTGTCGCACCACACACGGCTACCACTGCTGCGGCAGCGGCGGCACTTAGTAGTTCTAGGGTTGGATAACGCAGTGATATGGGCTGGGAACAGCCGCGGCACTTGCCTTTTTGCAGCAGGTAGCTAAGCAGCGGAATGTTCTCCCTTGCCTTAAGGGTTTTATAGCAATGCGGGCAGTGGGAAGGAGGCCAGTGTAGATGGTAGACACATGATTGGGGTGTCGTGTCGGTGTTTTTGCCGTCGGCGGTTCTATCGGATTCGTCTAGGCGGAGAATATTCCTGGCCTCACTATCCCAGTGGAGGAATAGAATCTTGGGTAGCCGGTGGACTACTACGTTTAGAAAACTGCCAACTATTAGGCCAAGGATTGCTGCAGAGCCGATCCAAACCCAAGGGGGGAGTAAATGCGAGTAATCCATGTGGTTTTTGCTGAGCCGAAGTGTCTTTAGGTGATAGCTAGTTAATAGTAGCACCAAGCTGGAAAATGGGTAGATACAGGGCAGCAACTATACCAGCGGTAACTATGCCCATGAATACAATTAGTGCTGGTTCGATCACTGCTGCACCCCGTTGGATTCTTTGTTCGAGACTTTGCTGATGTTCGTTAGCACATATGCCGAGCATCTCGCCGAGTCGACCAGATTCTTCGCCGATCGCGATTAGTTGAGCGCTGCTTCGTGCCTGCGGCAAGTAGAGCTGAACTGCCGGGGCGAACCTCTCGCCGCCGCCAATGGCCCTCTCTATGTGCTCAAGCGATTTGGCAGTAGCGGTGCACTTGCAGGTGCGGGAGGCAAGCGGAAGTGCTTCGAGAAGCGCTATGCCGGCACCTAAAAGACGCGATAAGGTGCCGTACCAGCGAGACATATTGGCATCATTAACAATCCCTGCACTCCATGGCAGTCGACCCAGCAGATCATAGGCGGCATTGCTGTGCGGGTAAAGGCGTCGATAGAGTAAGGCGGCCGCTAGAGTGATACCCAGCAGGGCGATTAGAACAGGCAAGCTAGCTGCAAAGATATCTGCGGCCCCCATTACCAGTCGAGTTGGGATGGGCAGGTCCTGATTAGCCTGGCCAAAGGCCACTTCAAAGCGTGGCACCACAAAAAGCAGCATCATGGTTATCAAGGCTGTTGCGGCGCTGGCTACTACGGCTGGGTAGGTGGCGGCTCGACGCAACTGGGCGACCAGATCTGCTTGTCTGTCGAGTTCATCTGCCACGCCTTGGAGGGCGCTGATAATGTCGCCGCTGCGTTCTCCGGCCTGGAGAATCGCGAGGTGAGTACTGCTTAATCCGGGCATGGCGTTGCCTAGAGCTAGAGTTATGCTGTGGCCGTGTTCAACACCGTGACGGGCGTCGCGTAGACCGTTACGCAGGGTTGGGTTGGGCTCCTGCGCAGCAATTATGCGCAGTGCCCGGTCGAGTCTAGTGCCTGCTTCTAGCACGGCCGCAATGCGGCGCAAAGTTGCGGAGCGTTTGCGAGGATTCTGTGCCTCACGGTAGCGGGTTGGTGACGGCCACAAGCGGCGGTGAATTGAGAGTGGCTCAATGCCACGCTGCTGCAGTGCTAGGTGGAGAAGCTGTGCTGAGTCGGCGCTGCAAGTGCCAGACAGCTCTTTACCCCGCCAATCGATGCCTCGCCAGTTATAGCTGCTCATAGCCAGGTCGTCGCGGTGGCGCGGCGAATTTCACTGGCTGTGGTTACCCCATCGCTTACAAGTCTCATGCCGGCAGTAGCAAGATCCTCAATGCCGAGGCGGTTCACGTGGGTGACTAACTCACGGGTGGTTTGTTCTGCACTTATAGCATCGCGGATCTGTTCAAACATTGGCAATGCTTCAAATACAGCTCGGCGTCCGCTGTACCCATCGTGACAGCAGTCCTTATGCGCCTTGGCGTTATACTCCGCCGGCTGCTCAGCAACTAGACAATCTTGTTGCTGGCTAGGAAGTGCCGTATTGCATTGCTGGCAGCGGCATCTTACCAAGCGCTGCGCGATTATCAGGCTCAGGCTGGAGGCTAGATCGTGGTAGGGAATGCCCATGCGGGCGAGTCTTTCCACAGCGCCCACAGCGCTGCGGGTATGCAGAGTGGATAGGACTAAGTGGCCGGTTTGTGCCGCTTTGACGGCTATGGACGCTGTTTCCGCATCGCGAATCTCCCCGATCATGATCACATCAGGGTCTTGGCGCAAAAACGCGCGTAGGGCTTCAGCAAACCCGAGTTCAGCACGACGGTTTACCCCTACTTGGGTAATGCCGGGGGTGCTCATCTCGACCGGGTCTTCGACTGTACAGATGTTGCGTTCAGGGGTGTTTAAGTGGCGCAAGGCCGCATGCAGAGTGGCGGATTTGCCGGACCCGGTAGGTCCGGTGACCAGGATCAGGCCCTCTGGTCGGGCGAGGGCCTCCTCAAATCGGCGTTGTACCTCAGGTGCTAGGCCGAGTTCGCAGATATCTCGGGGCCCGTGTTGCTCAATCAGGCGCAGGACGAGTTTCTCACCATTGTTGGCAGGGCAAGTTGAGGTGCGAAACTGGACGTATTTGGCTTTGCCTAGGGCTACCTGCAGTCTGCCGTCCTGAGGTTGGCGGCGCTCTGCCACATCCATGCCAGAGAGGAGTTTCAGCCGAGCTATGATCCGCTCGCTAAGATTGCTCGGTGGTGGTTCCGCCTCGCGGAGGAGGCCATCGATGCGTAGCCTTAGTCGGCAGTGGTCATGTTCGGGTTGCAGGTGGATATCGGAGGCACGACGCGCTACAGCATCGGCTATCATTCGTTCAACAAAGCGAACGGTTGCGCGGTCATCGTCCATGATGATTCCTCGTGTTTCAAAGGTTTTTGCTAAAAGGTCCTATCGGACGCCTCTAAAATCTTCCCCGGAGGAGCCAGTGTCTGCCCCGGTGTGGAGGACGCCGTGAATCCATCCCTGGAGGCTTCACGGCGCCATTCCCTGGCGCCAAGACCTACACACCGGGGCAGATAATGGCTCCTCCGGGGAAGTTCTTAGAGATACCCTATCGGTCTTAGATTAACCGCCCCTGTGCCGCTTTACCAGTAGAATTTCGGATATTTTGGTTTAATCGGCAATTTGCCTCGCCAGTACTGGATGGTAAAGAACCCTATAACCATGCCGCCAAGATGGGCGAAGTGAGCAATGTTGGCTTGGGTGCCGGAGATCCCAGCGAACAGCTCGAATGCCCCATAACCGATCACAAAGTACTTTGCCTTGATCGGGATTGGCGGGATGAGCAGGATTAAGCGTTGGTTGGGGAACATCATGCCGAAGGCGAGTAGAATGCCGAATACGCCTCCAGAGGCGCCTACAGTGGGGTAAATGTTCCCCTCGCCGGCCGCCTGCGTGGCAACAAAAAGCTGCACTAGTCCGGCGCCGATGACGCATATAGCAAAATATTGCGCCATGGTCCGAGAGCCCCAAACCCGTTCCAGTTGGGTGCCGAGCATCCACATGGCGAAGAGGTTGACAAACAAGTGGAGTAGGCCGCCGTGCAGAAAGGCGTAGGTAAATAGTTGCCAGAACTGAAAGTCGGGGATACCGGTTAAGGCTTGATCGTGCAGTGGCCAAAGAGCAAAAAGGGTAAGTAGCAGCTCGTGGCCGATGGTCATCTGCAATCCGAAGATCAACAGATTAACTATCAGTAGAAAGCCTATTACTGGCGGCATGTTGGATTCTGATTGCGCGTACATAGCGAACACTCTGGTGCACGAGGGTATGGCACTATTCTAAACATTTTTGCGCTTAGTCTAGAGGCAATTCGTCGAAATCATCCCGGGTCGGATCGAAGTGGAGGGTTATCTCGACGCGGCGGTTCTGCGCTCTACCCTCTGCAGTTTCATTGCTAGCGATTGGGCGGATGTCGCCGTACCCAATTGCCCGCATCCGATTCTGTGCTATCCCTTGATCGGCGAGATAACGCAGCACACTGCTTGCCCGTGCTGATGAGAGTTCCCAGTTGGAGGGGAATTGTGCGGTTGATATAGGTATGTTGTCGGTGTGGCCCTCTATAGAGATGCGTGCGCCGGTAGCTTCAAATATCGGCACTAGCTCATCAATGGCGTCTTGGCCCTCGGGCAGTAGCTCGGCTCCGGCGGTTTCGAAGAGTACCGCATCATCGAGGCGGAAGGTCAAGGTGTCTTCTTCACCGGCTGCCTCTATGCCGCGCTCTTGCAGCTCTATGGGGATCTCTACCGCATCAGGAGAGTCGGGCCGACCCTCAATGATCGTCGGCCGGCCCTCAAAGACGTGTTCAGTGCCATCGAAAACGCCATGTCCGCGCGGTTCGTCGTCAGGGTCAGGGTCGAGCAGAACCAGGAGGATGACAAAAACTATTAGCAGCAAGGTGATGACGTCGAGATAGACCAGCAGCCAGCTGGTGTCTTCTTCCTTTTCGCCCTCTGCCTGAATGTTGCGGGCGAATCCGCCACGCCTTCTGACCGGGGTGTTTTCGCCTTCGCTCATCTGCGACCCCTCACCTTAACGGTTCTGCGGAGCCGGTCCGCCCCTGCCGGTACCCTGATCTCTGCCTCCCCGCGTACTCCCTGTAGCGGTGCTGCCTCCGCCGCCAGATCTGGTGCCGCGTTGTCCGCCACCAGCAGTTGTGCCGGCTTGCTGAGCGGAGGCGTTGCTAGCGCTTTGGCTACTCTGTTCGAGTTGTTGAATTACATCTGGATCGCGGATCTCGTCTTTGAATTGGGCGATGAATGAGTTTAGAGTCTCGCGCATTAACGTTGGATTGCGTTTCTGGCACATCAGCGATATGCCTTGCAGAATCATATTTAATGTAATCAAACGCTGCTCGGTACGCCGCTCGAGTTTGACTGCTATGGGTTTGAGGAACAGGTTTGCTAACAAAATACCGTAGAAAGTGGTCAGCAAGGCGACGCCCATCTGCTGGCCGATATCAGCTATATCGCCATCCTCAAGGATAAACATCATGTTGATTAGGCCCACCAGGGTACCTATCATGCCAAAGGCGGGCGCAAACGAAGCCATTACCCGGAAGATTTGCGCCTCAGCATGCTCCTTGGCGCGCAGGCGGCTAATTCGCCACTGCAGTAGGTCAAGGATATCCTCCTCCGGGGTAAGGTCTATAAGTAGTTGTACTCCAGTGCGCAAAAAAGGGTTGGCGACATGCTCTAAGGCGTCTTCAACGGCCCGAGTATCCCCTTTGAACCACAGCTGCGAGATGCGAATCAACTCTTCCATGTCATCGCGGGTATAGATCCTTTCATTGCGCAGAATGATCCAGATTAAGCGAAATACCCGCAGCACCTCGTCCATTGGGTAGGCGAGGAAGGTAGCGGCGAGGGTGCCGCCGATGACTATGGCTAATCCAGGCAGATTGAGGAAGATTAGAGCTTCTTCGGCTGCAATCAAGAAGACTGATCCGAGGAGGATCAGGCCGCCTAAAATCCCGACCAGAGTAGATGGATTCATGGGTCAGCTCCGCAGCTCAGAGAGCTTGTTCCTCTCTTTCCGTTTGACTTTACTTGCCGCCAGCGGTCGCGTCACGTAACGCGCGGAGTAGGTCTTCACGGGCTATCACGCCTTCAATCCGCCCCTGTTCATCTACCACCGGAAAACTTTTGGTGCGCATGTCTACAACCCTTTGCAAAACCCTGGTTAGGGGCATATTGGGGGTTACGGTAATCGGCTCGCGCGTCATTACTTCTTCAACCCGGTGATCCATTATTGATTCATATTGCGGCACTATAGACTGGGAGTTGAAGGTGAAAGCCTTGAGCAGATCCAGCTTCGTCGCCACTCCGAGCAGATTTCTTTGCTCGTCGATTACCGGTACGCCGTTGAAATCGTGATTATCAAACAGGGCTTGGAGTTCGCGTAACCGGGTAGCTGGGGCTACCGTACTCGGATCAGCCGTCATGTAATCACGTACACAGTAGTTAATAAACTCATACATATTATGGTATTACCTTTGCTGGTCGGCACCCGCAATCTCTTCCACTATAAAATATCTCATTTATTGGCGTTTTAATGCTAGCCCCTAGATAAGGTAGGAACGCGATCATCGGGCAGCCCTGTGATTGCCCCGGCTCCGGTTGTGTCTGCTGTTGCTCGCCGACCGGCGAGCAGTGTTTTTGCGCGGGGAGCGCGGCCGCTTGGGCGGCGCTAGCTCAATAAAGTACTCCGCTGGCGGCGCAGCGCTGGGGATCTTGAAATCAAGGTAAGACTCAATATCTGGCAATGAGAAGACATACTCATCGCACGCTAAGGTTATAGCATCGCCGCTTTCTCCGGCGCGCGCCGTTCTCCCGATACGGTGGACGTAGTCTTCGGCGTCTTGGGGTAGGTCGAAGTTGATAACGTGGCTTACTGCGTCAATATGCAGTCCCCGAGCCGCCACATCAGTGCCCACTAAAACCGGCAGTTCCCCGGT
Organism: Halorhodospira halochloris; assembly: GCF_002356555.2. Taxonomy (NCBI): domain Bacteria; kingdom Pseudomonadati; phylum Pseudomonadota; class Gammaproteobacteria; order Chromatiales; family Ectothiorhodospiraceae; genus Halorhodospira; species Halorhodospira halochloris. The sequence continues at coordinate 1,892,917 of NZ_AP017372.2, read as the reverse complement.
GCGGAACTTTTCGAGTAGTTTCTCGCGTTTGTTTTGCGGAATATCCCCGGAGATGACCGCCGCTTCAATGCCGTTGCCCCTTAGGTAGCCGACAAGCTGCTCCGCGGCGCGCTTGGTGTTGGCGAATACTAGAGTGCGGCGAGGGTCGATTTGCTGCAGCATGCCGACTAGAAAGGAGGTTTTATCCTCCTTGGCGACATGGTAGAGGATCTGCCGGATGTGATCAGCAGTGCGTTGCTCACTCTCCACAGCTATGCGCGCCGGATCGCCCATATGCTCCCAGGCTAACTCCATCACCCGGTAGGAGAGGGTAGCAGAGAAGAGTAAGTTGAGGCGCTGCTCAGCTGATGGCATGCGTCTGAGTAGATAGCGGATGTCGGCCACAAAACCAAGATCAAACATCCTGTCGGCCTCATCCAGTACTACAACCTCAATGCTGCGCAGGTTGAATATCTTCTGTTTATAGAAATCGATGATCCGCCCGGGGGTGCCGATTATCACATCTACGCCATCACGCAGTTGTCGGCGTTGGGATTCGTAGCCAGTGCCGCCATAGACAGCCGCAAATTTAAGCCCGGTATAAGCGCCTATCAGTTCGGCTTCACGGTGGATCTGTAACGCCAACTCACGCGTGGGGGCGAGCATTATCGCCCACGGGCCGACTGCATCCTCTTCAACCGGGTAGGTCATCAGGTGATGCAGGGTGGCAACCACGAAGGCCGCAGTTTTGCCAGTGCCGGTCTGTGCTTCACCTGCTATGCTTTCTCCGTTTAGGGTGCGTGGGAGAGTTTCGGCCTGGATGGGGGTGCAATTGGTGAACCCGGCTTCCTCAAGGCCATCGAGGACGGCATCGTGGATGGGTAGTTCGGTGATTAACTGTTTGGTTAAATGGGTTTCGCTCATAATCTATTAGGATACCCGAGATTGGGGGTGTACACCAGCCATCAGCCTTCAGCAAATTGGCAGGTTCTCCGGGGCCGGGGGAGTTTCGAGAGGCACTCCTGGGGAGTTGGCTAGGCGACTAGGCGAAGATGCGCCCCAAAGCGAGAGTGTTGTGTGGCCCTCAGGGGACCTCTAAAACTTCGCCGGCGCCACTCATCCGCCCCGGTGTGGAGGTCTTGGCGCCAGGGATGGCGCCATGAAGCCTCCAGGGATGGATTCACGGCGTCCTCCACACCGGGGCGGATGAGTGGCGCCGGCGAAGTTTTAGAGGTCCCCAAAGGTCCACGGCAATTTGCAGGAGAGTTAAGTGTGGGCAACTAGCAAAGCGAGTCGGCGCGAGGTCTTCGGTTGGGCGATGTTCGACTTCGCCAATCAGGCCTATACGTTGCTGATTATCACCGTGATTTATGGTGATTTGTTTACCACCGTGATTGTCGGTGATATGGGTGATGATTATAGGCTCGCCAATTTGCTTTGGAGTTCGGCGCTGGCGATCAGTTATCTCGCGGTGGTTGCCAGTGCGCCGGTATGTGGTGCAGTGATGGATTACGCTGCCGCCAAGAAGCGGTTTCTGTTTATCAGCTATGTTACTACCGTCGCTGCCACGGCTGCCCTCTACCTGGTCGAGCCGGGATATATCATCATCGGCTTTGTGTTAATCGCCATATCCAACTACGCCTATTCAATGGGCGAGGCGTTTATCGCTGGGTTCCTCCCAGATATAGCCGATTCGCGTGAGATGGGGCGGGTTTCCGGTATGGGTTGGTCGTTAGGCTATATCGGCGGCCTATGCGCGACTCTATTTACGGTGTTGGTCCTCGGTGAGGTAAGCGAAGAAAACTTTGAGCGCATCCGCTGGGTCGGGCCGTTCGCTGCGGCCTTCTTTTTGCTGTGCGCTATTCCGACTTTTTTATGGTTGCGCGAGCGCGGCTCTCCCCGCCCGCTACCGGCGGGGCAGGGCTATGTTGGTTTGGGCTTCAGTCGGGTCCGCCAGACTCTCAGTAGTCTCGGTCAACTGAGTGAGATGGCGGTGTTTATGGTCTCGCTGCTGTTGGCGATGTCCGGGTTGGTGATCGTCATTTCTTATGCCTTCATCTATGGCTCTCAGGTTATCGGCTGGGACGATCATGTGCGCATGATTATGTTCATTACCACGCAGATATCTGCTGCACTCGGTGCGATAGTTTTTGGTTTGATCCAGGATAACGTCGGCGCTAAGCGGACTTATATGTTTACCCTGTTAATATGGATTGTGGCTATCATATTCATCTGGGGAACCCCTGGCATTACCGCTTGGTTGAATAATCTGCTGGGCGTCGATTGGCAGGCGCAGTATGTCTTTTTGGTTGCCGGGTGTTGCGCTGGCTTAGCCCTCGGCTCGTGTCAGTCAGCCGGCCGTACCCTGGTCGGTATCTTCGCACCTGATGGACGCGCGGCAGAATTCTTTGGCTTCTGGGGGTTGGCGACAAAATTGGCAGGGGCCTTCGGGCTCATAGCAGTCGGCGCTTTTCAGGCCTTGTTTGGCCTGCAGGGGGCGATTTTAATCTGCGCAGTCTTGTTTGCTGCAGCCTTCTTAGTAGGCCTGAGAGTTGATGAAAAGAGGGGTCGGGAACAGCGCCATACTCTGGTAGAGTAACCATGCGCTGGGGTCTATTTGGGAAGCTCCCCTTTTGTGATGGTTGCTGGCCAATGCGGCGCTTTGAAAGACTCCTAGATGCCACCTAGCTGCTCCGGTGTAGAGGTCTTGGCGCCAGGGATGGCGCCATGAAGCCTCCAGGGATGGATTAACGGCGTCCTCTACACCGGGGCAGCTAGTTGGCATCTAGGAGTCTTTAGAGGTGCTCAATGGAATAAACAACAGGAGAAGAGAATAGTGGCAGGTTCAGTTTGGGTATGTACGGTCTGTGGTTGGATTTACGATGAGAGTGAAGGGGCTAGTGACCTAGGCATTGCCCCAGGCACTGCCTTTGGTGATATCCCCGAGGGGTTTGTCTGTCCTGAGTGTCAGGCCGGTAAAGATGCCTTCGAGCAGATGGGTGTTTAGCCAATATGGTCGAGATAACCGGTCTATACGCGGTCACCTCTCCTCGCCGTGACCTCTATCAGGCCTCAGCAAGAGCGCTGCGAGGAGGCGTAAGTATACTCCAGTACCGCGATAAGGGCGGCGATACTGCTCAGCAACTGGATGAGGCTGGGCAGTTGTCTGAGCTATGCGAACAGTCCGGGGCGCTGTTTATAGTCAATGATGATGTAGAGTTGGCCGCCCAGGTTGGAGCGGGAGGGGTTCATCTGGGCAGGGATGATGGTTCCCTGGCTGCGGCCCGCAGCAAGCTAGGGCAGGATGCAGTAATAGGCGTATCCTGCTATAACGAGATTGAACGAGTCCGCCATGCGGCCGCGGCAGGAGCGGATTATGTCGCTGTTGGAAGCGTCTTTCCATCCCCTACCAAGCCCCACGCTGCCAGGGCTTCCCTGGAGATGCTGGCAACAGCGCGCAGTACGGCCCAGTTACCTGTGGTTGCTATAGGCGGTATTGGGCGCGATAACATAGCTTCCGTGGCTGCAGCAGGGGCCGATGCCGCGGCGTTGGTTAGCGCAATATTTGCGGCGGATGACATCGAGTCCGCGGTCGCTGAACTTGTATTGCGCTGGCGCAGTGGCAAGGGCCAATAGGGCGCTTTTACAAGTCTGATAGAGTGCTAGAATTACGCCGAATTTGATTTGACAAAGGAGTTAGCCACCCATGCAACGTACCCACGAATTGTTTCAGCAAGCGCGTGAGTTGATACCAGGCGGCGTAAACTCGCCGGTTCGGGCATTCAAAGGCGTCGGTGGTGAGCCGATCACCTTTGAGCGCGGAGAAGGGCCATATATCTGGGATGTCGATGGCAAGCGCTACGTTGACTATGTCAACTCTTGGGGGCCATTGGTTGCCGGTCACGCCGAGCCGGATGTTATTCGGCGGGTACAGGAGACAGTTGCCAAAGGCTTGTCGTTTGGTACTCCGGTAGAGCTGGAAGTAGAAATGGCGCGCAAGCTTTGTGAGCTTGTGCCGTCACTGGATATGGTGCGCCTGGTAAATTCCGGCACCGAAGCGACAATGAGTGCCTTGCGCCTGGCTCGAGCGCACACCGGGCGAGATAAGATCGTTAAGTTCCAGGGCAATTACCACGGCCACGTCGATGCGCTGCTGGTCCAGGCCGGTTCTGGTGCCTTGACCCTTGGTGTACCGGGCAGCCCCGGTGTGCCGCAGAGTGTTGTCGCGGATACCCTGACGCTGCCATACAATGATGCCGAGGCGGTTGAGAAGTGCTTTAACGAGCATGGCAGCGAAATTGCCGCGGTCATTGTTGAGCCGGTTGCCGGCAATATGAACTGTGTTCCTCCGGTTCCCGGTTTTCTGGAGAAGCTGCGTGAGTGCTGTGATAAGTCAGGCTCAGTATTGATATTCGATGAGGTCATGACCGGTTTTCGGGTCGGACCTAACTGCGCTCAGGGACGATTCGGTATCAAGCCGGATATGACTTGTCTGGGCAAGGTCATTGGCGGCGGCATGCCGGTCGGTGCCTTCGGCGGTAGGCGCGATATCATGGAAGGCTTGGCTCCGGTTGGCGGTGTCTATCAAGCCGGCACCCTGGCTGGTAATCCCGTCGCTATGGCGGCTGGCTTAGCAACGCTGGAGAAGATCACTGCACCGGGCGCCTTTGATGGATTGGAGGCCACTACGGCTAAGCTTGTCGATGGGTTCAAGCAGCGCGCGGACAAAGCTGGTGTGCCCTTGACAACCAATCAGGCGGGGAGCATGTTTGGTCTGTTCTTCACCAGTGAGTCGCCGGTTACTACCTTTGAGCAAGTCAAAGCCTGTGATCTTGAAGCCTTCAATCGCTTCTTCCATGCCATGCTTGAGGAGGGTGTATACCTCGCTCCAGCTGCCTTCGAGGCTGGATTTGTCTCGTTGGCCCACGACGAAACAGCTGTGCAGGAAACACTTGATGCGGCGGAGCGTGCCTTTGCCCGTGTTTAATCGCTTGGCAGTTGTGGGGTAGCCAATTAAAGGGCCTGTTGAGAGTGCTCTTAGCAGGCCCTATGACATTTTATCAATATTTTTTATAGAGAAACTGGTTAGGTTTTTGCTTAAGGGGCGGGCTCCTCCTCCGCCAGGCTTTTGCCGGGGGTGGATTGGCCCCTTTGCTGATTGATTATGGATTTTTCTTGGGCCCACGGGATACTCGACTGGCTATCCGCAAATCCCGGTTGGACAACGGCGTTTATCTTTTTTGTTGCCCTTTGCGAGGGGGTGGTGGTTGCCGGGCTGGTAGTGCCAGGGGCAACACTTTTGTTTGTCGCCGGAGCTTTGGTGGGTACCGGTCATGTTGAGTTGTGGCCGAGCTTGATTGCCGCTTTTTTTGGCGCCTTTATAGGCGACTCGATAAGTTACTTACTCGGCAAGCACTACGGCGATAGGCTGCGTACTTACTGGCCCTTGCGCCGTTATCCGCGGGCATTGGCCAAAGGCGATGAGTTTTTTGCTGCCCATGGCGGCAAGAGCCTGGTATTCGGACGCTTTGTTGGTCCGGTACGCGGGATCATTCCGGCGATCGCGGGAATGATGGGAATGCCGCCGCGGCCATTTTTTATCGTAAACTTTTTTTCAGCCCTATTTTGGGCCCCTGCCTATCTGCTTCCGGGGATGGTCTTCGGTGCTTCGTTAGCGGTTGCAGCATCTGTAGCGGTGCGCCTTGTAGCGCTGCTGCTGTTAGTGCTGGTGATAGCCTGGGGAGGATGGTGGCTAATCGCTAACGTCTTGGCACCGCGACTGCGCAGCTCGGGCGCCCTGATAGCTTGGCGGGCGCGCAACTGGGGGCGTTACCACCCCCTGGCGGCTCAAGCCTTGAGCGGTCCCCGTTATGCCCTGCGGGCCTTTAGCTATAGTGCCGGCTGGGTGTGGTGGGCAGCATTGGCAGGCTTGGTTGCCTTGGCTATCTATCAAGCCGTGCTGGGCGGGCCGACCCTGTTAGATGAGGCCTTGCTCGGGGCCTTGGTCACCTACACGAGTGTAGAGTTGCGAGGCTTCTTTATTCTGCCCTCGTTACTGCTGGAGCCAACTGTTTGGGTGCCTGCGTTGCTTGGCGGGGTGCTCTGGGTGGCTGGCGGCGGCCGCTGGAGAGGGGCGCTGGTGCTGGTGCTCATTGTATCAGCCAGCGCCCTGGTGGCGGTTCTAATGGGCCTGGGGTTGAGTAATTGGAGCACCATACCATTGTACCGAGGTGCCCCGCTGCTGGGATTTCCCTCGCCCGAGGTTGCCGGTTTTACCAGCCTGGTACTAGCAGTTGGGGTATTGGCAACCGTTGTTTATGGCCCATTGCGGTGGCCGGTCTTGATAGTGGGAGTCATCATTCCGCTGCTAGCTGCGCTCAGCGGGGTCATAGTTGGGCGGCTATGGTTCGTTGATGCTCTGGGTGGGCTACTGCTTGGGGTGGTGATGGCCGGATTGGTGATTATGGCTCGCAGTTCGGCGCAGCGACGGCTCCCCGAACGCACCTTGCCAGCGATAGTAGCCGGGGTGCTGGTGGCTGCGGTTGCCTTTAAGGGGGTGACGGCATTGCCGGATGAACGCGAGCGATTCGTCGTCCAGGCCCAGGCGCCGCAATTGACTACTGACGAGTGGCTTGAGGTGGGGCCTGCGGAGTCGCTTGGCAGGGAGTTGCGCTGGCTGGATGGCGGCAGAAGGCCGGTTGATATTCAGTGGCTTGCCGAGATCGAAGCGATCAAGGAGTGTCTCGAACAGGCTGGCTGGGTAGAGCCCGACCGGCGTTTGCACGGTGTATTACGGTGGTTCCAGCCTGACCCTGAGGTGGAGAAGATGTTACCGGTAGCGCGTTGGCACCGCGGTCGGCTGCCGGATCTGATCAGGGTGCAGCAGATAGGTGATGATCAGCGCTTGGTATTGCGGTTGTGGCTGGCGCCGGTGGAGATGGTGGAGACTGATAAACAAGTATGGCTGACGACCTTAGAGCTTGAAACCGTGCATAGCCGTTGGCCGGTGGCCAATGTCAAGTCGGAGCAACTTAGCTTAGTTCAGCGCCAAGCAGCGGTTAATGATATGTTACGCGCCGGTGATGTGCCCATCCTTGAGCCGGGGCAGCCGGTTAGGATCGTCCCTCTGCAGGCGCTCCAGTGAGCTTTAGTCAACCATCATTTATACCATAGCTAGGTCCCAGTCGACCCCCAGCGCTCGCTCAGGTCATGCTCTACACCGAGGTGATCGAGAATTCGGGCGACGATATAGTCGAGCAGTTCGGTAATATTGCTCGGGTGATGGTAAAAGGCCGGGGAGGCGGGCAGTATGGTCGCACCTGCGCGACTTAGGTTAAGCATGTGTTCAAGGTGCATTGAGCTTAGTGGTGCTTCGCGCGGGACGACGATCAATTGGCCGCGTTCCTTGAGGACGACATCGGCGCCACGTTCAATAAGATTATTGGAGTGGCTGCCGGCGACCGCGGCCAGAGTACCCATGGAGCAGGGGCAGATTACCATCCTCTGCGGAGCACTAGAGCCGGACGCCAAGGGCGAGTTCCAGTCTTCTGAGTCATAAACACGCACAAGTTTTGGGTGCAGAGATAACTCCTGGGAAAGGAGGGCGTGGATCTTGTCAGCTTGTTCTGGCAGCCGAAAGTTATTTTCCAATTCTGCTACTGCTCGCCCGGCCTTGGATATCAGCACGTGGGTCTGAATCTCTTGGGCGTTGAGGCATTTGATCAGGCGCAGGCCATACGCTATACCCGAGGCGCCGGTGATGGCGACGGTTACCGCATCTCTGATAGGCCGTGTCACACGACCTCCGCTGTGGTGTTGGGTGCTACGGCTAAGGGAGCCTCTAAAAACTCCGCCGGCGCCACCATCCGCCCCGGTGTGGAGGACGCCGTAAATCCATCCCTGGAGGCTTCATGGCGCCATCCCTGGCGCCAAGACCTCCACACCGGGGCGGATGGTGGCGCCGGCAAAGTTTTTAGAGGTTCCCCTAAGTATCTCATGTGTCGATTCTCATCCCAGTAGTTACTTTTGACCATCCTGTGCTTGTAAACCACCTAAAATCTGCTCGTGTATGCCGCCAAAATCGCCATTGCTCATGATCACCACCTTGTCGCCGGGGCGTGCTTGGGCCAGGACTTGAGTGCATAGTGCCGAGGTGCTGCTGGCCAGGGTGACCTTTTCGCCCAGAGGGGCAAGGGCGTCAGCAACCGACCAAGTCAATTCGGTGGGAGATAGCACAAAGGCTAGATCAGCCTGTTCTAGCGAGGTTGCTAGACGGTCACGGTGTACCCCTTGCTGCATGGTTCGCGAACGTGGTTCGAGAACAGCTACTATGCGTGCCTGTGGGTTAGCCTCGCGTAGCGCCTCAAGAGTTGCTTGAATGGCGCTAGGGTGGTGGGCGAAGTCGTCTATCACATCTACTTGAGCTGCGCTGCCGCGCAGCTCAAGCCTTCTCTTAACCCCGGGGAAGCGCTTTAGAGCTTGTAATGCAGTGGGGGCGCAGACCCCGACGGCATTGGCTGCTGCAACAGCCATAGCGGCATTGCGCATATTATGCAGGCCGGGCTGAGGCAGATTTATCTCGCCTTGATCGCTGCCCTGATAGGTGAGCTGTGCAGACTTTTTGTCGCCCTGGATGCATATCCGCCAATCGTTGTCCGCGCCGGTGCCGACCTTTTCCAGGTTGCTCCAGCAGCCCTGGCGAAGAACTAAATCGATATTGGGGTCGTCACCGTTGACTAATACCCGGCCCGAGGGTGGGACGGTGCGGACTGCGTGGTGCAGTTGAGTGGCTATCGACTCAAGGTTGGGGTAGATATCGGCGTGGTCGTACTCCAGATTGTTTATGGTTAGTACCCGAGGGCGATAGTGGACAACCTTGGCGCGCTTATCGAAGAAGGCCGTATCGTATTCGTCCGCCTCGACTACAAATGGTGATCCAGTGCCGAGGCGGGCAGAACGCTCGCTAAAGCATGGGGCGCCACCAATTAAAAAGCCCGGTGCAAAGCCGCTCAACTCCAGCGCCCAGGCAGTCATTGCAGCTGTGGTGGTCTTGCCGTGGGTGCCTGAGATCGCTACCGGACATCTGTTTTTGAGGACGTTCGCCGCCAACCATTCTGGCCCAGAGGAGAAGTTAATGCCCCGATCAAGAATATATTCGATAGCTGGATTGCCCCGGGTTAGGGCGTTGCCGATGATGGCGGCATCCGGGGGTGGCTCGAGGTGCTCGATGCTGTAGCCGGAGTGTACAGTTATGTCAGCCTGGACGAGGATATCGCTCATGGGCGGCCATGCCGCGGCGTCGCTGCCTGATACCGCGTAGCCAAGATCGCGGGCAAGAAGCGCTACGCCGCCCATAAATGTGCCGCAAATGCCGAGAATGTGAACTCTCATGGGCTACCCTTGTCGATTATGTGGCTAGTTGTACGACCTGAAAGCTGAGAAAGCTATAGATGATTGCTATGAGTATGCCCAGGGGTAGGCGAATGTCTAGGGCATGGCGCAATATGTGGCCGAGGATGCTAATGTGCCATAGCCACAGCAATAGGACTACTAAAGCTGCGGTTGGTGCCTGTTCTGGGGATCTGCCATCCAGGCCGAGGGTTACCATGGCTACCGGGATAGCAATAACCGCATCGGCACCAAAAACCGCGGTGGCGGTTTGCATAAATCGTTGGGTATAGTTGCGTACGGCCAAGGTTGCATAGATAAAGAACAGGCCGAAGAGAGCCGCGATCAGCACCTTCAGGGTCAAGTTCTCAGTCCCCGGTATATTTGCAGCCGCAATATGGCTAACGGCGGATCCGGCCGCGATAAAGAAGACTAGTGCGGCCGGCGAGTAGGGCAGGTCCTGAGGGCCCTTTTGTAGCAGGCAGATTGCGATTAGGTTTTTTATCGTCTCACCCATGACTGCTCCTGTCTGGTTGGCTGCGACTATCATACAGCAATCATGCGACATGACAGATCTTGACTCGCACCCTGTTATGCGCTGACATACCACACTGTTTGGGGGGGCAGGCACTGTCCCTAACTTGGCTTGAATTTGGCCATAGTGCAGGCAGTTTTTTCCAGCAAGCTGTTGCCGCACTGCAGCATAGGCGCTACAGTATATCTGATTGCCGTTTCGCAAGTGTGTAATTTCAGAGATATATAACGGAGTAGTGATTTCATGAATTTACAATCCGTGCCTGCAGGTAGGTCGGTTCCTGATGATGTCAATGTTGTAATCGAGATTCCGCTTCACGGTGGTCCAGTTAAGTATGAGGTAGACAAGGATAGTGGCGCCCTGCAAGTGGATCGCATCATGTCGACGGCCATGCACTACCCCTGTAACTACGGGTTTGTGCCGCAAACTCTAGCCGATGATGGTGATCCGGTAGATGTGCTGGTGATTACACCTCTGCCTTTAGTTGTCGGTTCAGTGATCCGAGTACGTCCTATTGGCGTCCTCGAGATGGCCGATGAGTCGGGTGAGGACGCTAAGATAATCGCAGTGCCGGTGGATAAGCTTACCCCGGACTATGCGCAAGTGAAGGGCCCGGAAGATTTGCCCCCTCGTCAGCTCAAAGAGATAAGCCATTTTTTTGAGCACTATAAGGATCTTGAGTCTGGCAAGTGGGTGGAGGTGCGCGACTGGAAGGGTGCCGACGCCGCCCGTGCGGAGATAGAGCATTCGGTGCATAACTTTAACCAGCAACAGCAGTAGTAGTCTGTTATTGAGTCGCCCCGGTTGGTAAGTGCCGGGGCAGAGGACCGCCATGGCCACGGCTAATGGTGTTGATCACCGGGCCGATAGTGGTTAGAGGGGGGTTGAGGCTTAGCTACGATCGGAGGTGGTGGGAATGCCTCGTGCCCTAACGGTAGACCGTCTGAGGCGAGAGAATACATCTTTTCAGGGTAGCGGTGGAGTTAGCGATTGTAATCGTGAACTCGGTTTCCGCCCTGCGTTCATGGACACGGAAACGGGGCATGTCTATGCGTCCTGTTCCCGCGACGGGTGTCCAGCGCCTTATCATCGCCTTGATGGCTTGCCGGAAGAACTTATCCGGGAGCGCGATGACAGCGGCCGAGTAATAGCAGTAAAGACCACAGTAGTATCGGGGTTTGAGCGCGATGGTTGCTTTTATACCCGAGAGCAGGCTGCGGAAATGGTCATTGATACCAATTTTGGAGATTGAGCCTGTATGGCTCAGTTGCAGGTTGAGTTCGAGTTAGAGGCACCGGAGCTGGAGTACGTTGAAGCGCTCCTGCAAGCTCGGGGTTGCTGCGCGCTGACATATAAGGGCGATGATGAGACCCCTTTGCTGGAGCCGGGAGTGGGTGAGCACCCCTTGTGGGGGCGCATCAAGCTAAGCGCTCTGTTTGATCAGAACCAAAGTGAAAGCGAGATCCGCCGGGCGGTTGAGGCTTGTTTGGGTAGGAATCTGCAGGACTGGTGCTGGGAGATCCTTGAGGACAAGACCTGGGAGCGGGAGTGGCTGGAGCACTTTCAGCCGATGTGCTTCGGTAGCCGTTTGTGGATAGTCCCTAGCGGTTATGAGGTGGACATACCAGCCACAGGCTTGGCCATTAGGCTTGACCCTGGGCTGGCTTTTGGTTCCGGCACGCATGAGACTACCGCGCTGTGTCTTGAGTGGTTGGATGGCGAGGATCTTACGGGTGCCTGCGGCATAGACTATGGTGCTGGGTCCGGCGTATTAGCGGTGGCGGCAGCAAAGCTTGGTGCTCGAGAGTGCCTAGCGGTGGATAACGACCCGCAGGCGGTACGAGCAAGCATTGCCAATGCTAAGCGTAACGGTGTCTGCGCAGCTGTGCCTTGCTATGAAGCTGGTCGCGAGCCTGCCTATTGCGCTGATTTTCTTCTTGCCAATATCCTTTCATCTACGCTTATCTCTTTATCTGATCAGTTGCTCGCGTCGGTTCGTGCCGGAGGCCGTATAGCTCTTGCCGGGATCCTTGAGCACCAACAGCATCAGGTCATGGATGCTTTCGGGCAAGAGGTGGTATGGGATCAGCCGCGCAGCAGAGGTGACTGGGTGCTGCTTAGCGGTACCCGAGTGGAGGCTCCGAGCTCGACTTAGAGAACTGCCAGGGAAGGCAGAGTTTTTTCTCCTTGTAGGGCGCCTCAATTATTTGTTTACCGTAGCAATCCAAATTAGATAGAGAAGTCCTGTGTATACCCAGTGTCCAGGTTGCGGAGCGATCTTTGCGTTGCGTGCATGGCAACTGCGCAAGGCGCGCGGATCAGTGGTTTGTGGTCTGTGTCGCGAGACCTTTGACGCTATGCAAACGCTGAGCGAAGAGTTGCCCGAGTTTGATTCGGACAACCCTGCATTTAGCCTGGATGAAAGCAGAGAAAGTGGATCTGATCAGCGCAAACAGACGGCGGCGCAGTCCTCTTTCGCCTCAGCCAAGCAAGATGATAAAGGCCTGCCGGAGGGAGTGCTGGAATCTACGACCGAGCAGGTTCCGGCAGGCGATTCTCAGTCTGCGGGAGAGCAGGGCGGTGATGGTTTTGCTGGGGAGAGCGCCAAAGACGAGTCTGATCAAGACGCTGCTGGTCAAGAGGGGATAGCTGCCGACCAGCAACTGCAGCTCACCGGCGAGGGTAGGGGTGGAGAAGATTCTGTTGGTGCGGATCTTGCTGGTGAGGACGGTGAACTGGATGATTTGAGCGAGCTGGAGCTTGCTATAGCCCAAGTCCACGGTCACATTGAGCCTGGCCGTTATCCCGATAAGGCGGGAAAGGGTCTCGCAAGTCGGCGCGGTGGGGCCAGTTCTTGGGTTAAGTCGGTTGGCGGTTCGCTGATTGTCGCTGCGGTTATACTCGGTGGTTTGCTGCATGGCTCATACGTGATGCGCGATCAGTTGCTGGAAGTGCCGGCACTTTATGACTGGCTGGATTTTGTGTGTGGCCTTTATGACTGTCAGCTGGAGACGCAACAGAGCTATCAGGTGCTGCGGGTCGAAGAGCGCACTCTTGAGGAGCACCCTAATGATGATGACGCTCTGGTATTGGGAGCAACTCTTGTGCATACCGGCAGCAGGCGTCTGCCGTATCCGGACCTAGAATTGATTCTGCGCGATCTTGACGGCCACGTTACTCGCCAGGGAGTGGCATCACCACGCGACTATGTAGCAGACAGTAGGCAGCGCGTGCGTATCGATCAGGGCATTGAGCCTGGCTCAACAGTGCCGGTTAGACTGGAATTTATGGCGCCGGATGGTGGCGCTGAGAGCTTTACTATAAGGTTTCATCCACCGCAAAGATGAGAATAAGTTGCCAGCGCGACAGGTGTCTTTTTGTTATGCTCCCCGCCCGGGGATAAAGAGGGGGTTGATTCAATGGGAGAAAATAGAGGATCTCTTTGCGGCAAGGATCCAAATCAGGGCTCTGATCACGTCGCGGATAGTACCATTCGTTCTGCTGTAACAAGGGCCTTGGAAGACTATTTTCGCGAGCTTGACGGCCATGATTGTAATGGGCTCTACCGGCTGGTACTGCGTGAGGTTGAGGTGCCGTTACTGCAGTCGGTGCTTGAATACACTGGTGGCAATCAGACCCGGGCAGCACAGTTGCTCGGACTGAATCGGGCAACTCTACGTAAGAAGTTGCGTGAAAATGGCCTTATCAATAACCATGAGAAGTGATGGAGATTATGGCTACAGAGCACGGAGTAAGGCCCGTCAAAAGGGCTTTGATAAGCGTATCAGATAAGAGCGGTATAGATGATTTCGCCCTTGCCTTGCACCGCCAGGGTGTGGAGATACTCTCTACTGGCGGAACTGCCCGGATGCTTGGCGAGCAGGGCATACCGGTCACCGAGGTCTCTTCTGTTACAGGGTTTCCAGAGATCATGGATGGTCGGGTCAAGACCCTGCACCCGCTTATCCATGGCGGATTGCTGGGGCGCCGCGGCAAAGATGATGCGGTTATGAGCGAACATGAGATAGGGCCGATAGATCTTCTCTGTGTCAACCTCTACCCCTTTGAGCAGACTATCGCCTCTCCTGACTGTGCTCTCGACGAGGCCATAGAGAACATCGATGTCGGCGGTCCGGCAATGATCCGAGCAGCGGCTAAGAATCATGCCGATGTTGTGGTGGTTACTGAGAGTGAGTCATACTCGCAAGTGCTGGAAGAGTTGGAGCTCTATGGAGGTACCACGCGCGCGCTCAGGCACCGCTTGGCAAGCCAGGCATTTGCGCATACCGCCCGCTACGATGGGGCTATAGCTGCTTACTTGGGCCGCTATGATGAGAGCGGTGAGCCGACCGAGCGCTTTTCCACGCTGTGGACCTATCAGGGAGAGAAGCTTGCCGAGATGCGCTACGGCGAGAATCCCCACCAAGCGGCGGCATTTTATCGCGATCATGATAGCACTGAGGCGAGCGTCACTACGGCACGATTCGTTCAGGGCAAGGCCCTCTCATACAACAACATAGCCGATACCGATGCTGCACTCGAGTGCGTTAAGGCGTTTCAGGAGCCGGCCTGTGTGATCGTCAAGCATGCTAACCCGTGTGGGGTGGCTTGTGGCGAAAACTTGCGACTTGCTTATGAGCGTGCCTTCGCGGTCGATCCTACCTCGGCTTTTGGCGGCATAATCGCTTTCAATGGTCTGCTTGATGAGGATGTGGCTGAGGCCATAATAAGCAGACAATTTGTCGAGGTAGTGATTGCCCCACAGATCAGCCCGGCAGCGGCGGCTGCTTTTGCAGCCAAGCCCAATGTCCGGGTGCTGGAGTCGGGTCCATGGTCCCCTCAACCCCCTGCTGAGTTCGATTTTAAGCGGGTGCGCGGAGGCTTGTTAGTACAGGAGAGGGATATCGCTGTTGTGGGTCCTGATGACTTGCAGGTGGTTACCGAGCGGCAACCGTCCAGCTCACAATGGGCGGATCTGCTTTTTGCCTGGGAGGTGGTGCGCCACGTCAAATCAAATGCCATAGTGTTTGCCGGTGAGCAGCGTACCTTAGGTATCGGTGCAGGACAGATGAGTAGGGTCTTTAGTGCCCGTATTGCTGCAGAGAAGGCGGCCGAGGCTGGACTGGACCTGAATGGCTCTGTGCTCGCCTCAGACGCCTTTTTCCCTTTCCAGGATGGTATAGATCAAGCGGCAGCCGCCGGTGCTGCTGCTGTGGTGCAGCCGGGCGGTTCGCAACGTGATCAGGAGTCGATAGATGCGGCCAACGAGCATGGAATAGCCATGGTCTTTACCGGAATGCGCCATTTTCGCCACTAGGTGGACGGCGACAGGAAGCTGGAGGAGTAACTATGAAGGTGCTGGTTGTTGGCGGTGGTGGCCGCGAGCACGCAATGGCATGGGCCTTGGCGAATTCGCCACAGGTTGAGGAGGTTTTAGTCGCTCCGGGGAATGCCGGCACCGCGAATGAAGAGAAGGTGCGCAATGTCCACGTAGGCGCTGAAGACATACCAGCCCTAGTTCAGTTGGCACGTCAGCAGCAGGTTGCCTTTACCCTGATCGGGCCTGAGGCCCCTCTGGTGGCCGGTGTGGTTGACGCCTTTAGTGAGGCTGGGTTGCGCTGTCTAGGCCCGCACTCGGCAGCGGCCGAGCTAGAAGGGTCAAAGGCCTTCGCGAAATCATTTATGCATCGCCACGGCATACCCACCGCTGCTTATGAAACTTTTGATGATTTAGCTGCGGCGAGTGACTACATTCGTGCTGTTCAACCGCCCATGGTGATTAAAGCCGATGGCCTGGCGTCCGGTAAGGGCGTTGAAATAGCTCAGACTCGGGCCGACGCCCTGCTAGCTGCGGAGCGTATGCTTAGCGGTGAGGCATTCGGTGCTGCCGGGAGTCGGGTAGTAGTAGAGGAGTGCCTGCAAGGTGAAGAGCTGAGTTTTATAGCCTTGGTGGATGGTGACGCGATAGTGCCAATGGCTAGCTCGCAAGATCACAAACCGCGCGATGATGGTGACAGAGGACCAAATACGGGGGGTATGGGGGCCTATTCGCCAGCGCCGCTAATGGATCAGGCCCTGTACGAAAAGGTCATGAATCAGGTACTCGAACCCACTGTACGAGGGTTGAATGCTGAGGGCAGGCCGTATAAGGGCTTTCTTTATGCTGGACTGATGATTGATGACTCTGGTGTGCCCAAGGTTTTGGAGTTTAACTGCCGCTTGGGCGATCCGGAAGCTCAACCGCTGTTATTGCGCCTGCGCACCGATTTTTATGATCTTTGTAATGCCGCCCTTGACGCCAGGTTGGCGGGTGTAGAACTGGATTGGGATCCACGCCCATCGGTAGGAGTGGTTATGGCAGCGGCTGGTTATCCTGGTCCTATCGAGCGTGGCCATCCAATCAGTGGACTAGAGGGGGCTGAACCCGAGGGAACGAAGGTCTTCCACGGGGGTACCTGTGAGGCTGAGGACGGCCGTGTTATCACAAACGGTGGTCGGGTGTTGTGTTGCTGTGCATTGGGAGAGACGGTCACAAAGGCGCGGCAGCGGGCCTATGAGCGGGTCGCCGCGATAAGCTGGGAAGGGGCGTTTTATCGGACTGATATCGCCCATCGGGCGCTGAATAGGGAGAATCCTGCCTGAGATATGTCCTCCGATTATGAGCCACGCCCAATTGTTGATTGTGCGTGGCTCATAACAGGAGTTTCCGTGACACGCTTTAGGCGTCGCTGGTGCAGACCTTCGCCTTAAGCTGACTTCTTGGTGGCGCTGCTGCTGGAGCCGCTGGTAGCGGAGCCCGTCGAGCTGGCAGCTGAACCGCTGGTGCTGCGACTGCTCTTGGCCTTCTCCGTCTGAGCCGGCTTTTGCTGCTCAGCAACGCTTTCAACGCTTTCGGTAATGAAAGAGACGTTTTCCTGGGCCAGCTTTTGTACCTCTTCGCCCATGTTTTTGCTTATATCGGCCAGTGCCGTGGCGTCCTCTGAGAGCTTGCTGCTGACGGTCTGCATAACTTTATTCTGACTGTTCAGATACTCCTGCATGCTCTCTGGGTCGCGCACGTTCATGGCGCTGCGCATCTGTTCCATTGCCAGCCTGGAGTACTCGCGAGCCGCTTCCAAGTTGAGATGGGCAACCTTCTCGGCGTGGTCGATCATCAAGTTGCTCATCTTCCGGGTGGGTTCCATGAACTTTTGCATCTGTTGCATCGATTTATTGATCTGGTCTTGCATCACTTACTACCTCTCAGCTCTTGCGGTGAAGAGAATTGTCTGTTTGTGCAGTGCAACGTAACACTGCTTATGACGCAATGCAACACCAGCATGTTTCTTGGTGATTTTGCTGTAACCCAATAGCTGCCCGGATAACTTTGATAAGTTATTGTTATATCGGCGAGTAATAAAGTTGGAGAGGAAATACGACCAGAGGCGGGTGAGGCCGCCTGCGTCAAAATGCCATCTTTATGACGCAGGCGGCTGCTGGATCATTGCGGATCACATGCGAGTCTATCTGCCTGTAGCCCTTCGCCCTGAGTAGGGATCCTGGGCCATGGCTTGGGACTCTTCATCGTCAGCTGGCAACTCATCTCGTTGATTGTCAGAGTTGCTCGCATAAGCCTCCAGCTGACCATCTCCGCGTCCCTGGCTTTCAACTGCTTGCTGTTGCGAATTGAAGTAAGCCCAAGCGTAGTAGCCGCGCGCATTGGCGGTTAAAGAGTCGTTGGCCAAGTAGGATTGGGGTAGTTCCGGGCGCATATAACGCTCGAGCACCCTACCGCCACCGCCGGTGATGATAATGTGGTCAAAGTCCTGTATCTGCCATAGAGATCTTACTTCGACCAACAGCTTAGTCCCGATATCACCGAAGATACGATCCCGCAAATCGGTAATGTCTACAGGCCGACCGGAGACATTAACCTGGCCGCTTATCACGGCCTCATCAAGGGCGTACTGTTCTCTCTCCAGGCCATACTGGGTCGCAAGTTCATGGGCAATCTCCTCGTAACCGAAGGATATCCCCAGCGGTACTGTTCGGCAGAATCCAGGTGAGTAGTCGCCATCAATAACGGTTGCAAAGTCGCTGGTACGGAAGCCGACATCAATTATCCCAACCCGTCCTTGAAGAAGAGGGTGGTCCGGACGAATCTGACCGCGCTCGTCAAGGACTTCGGCCCAGTAGGTGCCTACCGGCTGCGGGACCACTTCTATGCGCTCTATACGCATGCTGATTCCAAAGCGGCTAGCGCCGGAATAACGAACTATCTCGTGGTCGCCACGCAGCTGTCGCACCAAGTCGTCAGCCATATGCATGCGCCCCGGCGGCAGACCGGTAACCACATAGAAGTTATTTATGGTCTCGCGAGCATAGAGGCTGAGCGAGCCAAGAAAGAGGATCTTCAGATCGTCTCCCTCGGCCCGTGTTGGCGAGAGGCCGCGGTGAGCTAGACGCGAGTGGCGTATAGCGTGATCTCCTAGCAGGTAACTGCGACCGTTGTAGGATATGCGCAGCTCATTGCTGCCGCTGCGTTGAGCCATCCCGAGGGACATCGGCATCCCCGAGTCGCCCTCGCCAACGACGCTGGGGAATATATGTCCCTCACGACCGTCGTCGATCTTAATAAAACCGTAACCCATGTCGAGGCCAATACAACGTTCCACGATCTGCCTCCTTATACTATGTTCAGTGCTGGTTAGCCGTTTAGGTACTGAAATTTCCAGATGTGATCTGCCAAATTCCCACTTCCCACCTGTTTACCTTAATTTATGGTTATAGCGCAAGGGTTAATAGTGAAAAAACTGTGATTTACTGGCATCTATCCATTATCTGCGCCCCCATGTTGTGCGTCGTGGCTCTCGGTGCACTGTCTGGGCATCATCAGCGCTGCTCTCCTCACCGCCATCATGACTCGTAGAGCTGCCATCTTCGGCGTCTGCTTTTCCACTACTGCCAACGCCGCTTGCTCGACCTGCGCTCTCGAAGCCAGGGGAGGCCTGCTGATGATCTGCAGGATCTCGACCTTGAAGGCTATCTTGCTGATCGGAATGCTGTTCTGGGCTGGATAATTGGGGCTCGTGGTTACGCTCGTAGCTTAACTCCGCCAGGGGCACTTCACGCCTAGGGTGGCTCTCGCCGAGGAAGTGTCCGCCCGGTTCAATAACGAAGTCGTCACTATGCAGTTCGCCAAAGACGCGTCCTTCAGCGACTATTTCCATAACGGCGCAGTCTATTACCCCCTCAACGAAGCCACTGACCAATAGCCTCTCAGCCTTGAGGTTGCCCTCGAAACGCCCCGATCTGCCAATGGACACATCGTGATCGGAGATTATTGTCCCCTTGATTTGGCCATCCACATGGAGGTTTGATTCAAGGGTCAGTTCTCCGACGAGTCGTGTCCCATTGCTGATAACTGTCGTTCCAGGACTTGCGCCCTTTGACTTATCCCCTTTGCCAATGATTCCCATTTTACGCGGCCCTCTTTCTCAAAGAGCTCATCATAGTTACTTAGGCTCCAGTCTAAAAATGGTTCAGGATTCAATTTGCGCTGTAAATGCCAAATCTCGTAGTGTAAATGAGGTCCGTTAACGTTCCCAGTCGCGCCGCTTAAGGCGATTACCTCACCCTTTTCGACAAACTCTCCTTGCTCAACCTTGAACTCACTCAGATGAGCGTAGTGGGTGCGAAAGCCGAAATCGTGATCGAGGATGACTAGGTTGCCCAGTCCGCTGCCCCTATGCTTGGCAGCATAATTAACTACCCCATCGGCCGTGGCTGTAACTTTACGACCAACAGGGGCACGCATATCGACTGCAGCATGAAAGCTACGCTCCCCAGTGACCGGATGGTTTCTCCAGCCGTAGCCGCTAGTTATGCGGGTTTCCTCTTTGAGCGGCCAGCCGTTGGGAATGGTGCGTAGCATCAGGGCCTTTTCCAGAGCGGTCTGACTGGCTGTATCGAGCCTTTCATGGCGGTCAGTCTCTGGACTTGGTTCGAGTCCAACCAACGATTCGATGTGACTCAATTCCAAGTCCATGCGGTTTATCTCTTGCTCGCGTTGGCTCAGGATGTTGCGCAATTCGTTGTTGCGTTGCTCGATCTGTTTTGCCAGGTGGGCCTTGTCGGCGCGTATGGTATTGAGCTCTTCGATTTGCATGTTTAGCCCGTATATGGCGCCGGCGCCGCCAAGGACTATCGTCAGTACTAGGAAAAGGACGGCTAAGGCGAAACGCTTCACTATCTGGTGTAGCGAATAGTGCTTGGCGCCGCGGAAATCGCTTATGGTTACTGTAAACCTATCTTTCAAGACGGTTACCGTTTAAGTAATAAATCGCATGCCGGTTACTAAGCTATAAGGCTGTTGGTTTAGCTAACGCGAATCAGGTGGTTCTCGGCGAGATTCCTTAGTGTACTCGCCTTCGATTATGGTTATGCCGCTATTTCGGTAAGCCCCTTTGTCCCTGTGGCCATGACGACGCATTTGATGGCGCAGCCACCAAGTGCGTACGGCGATTATCACGGCCCCGATTAATGCCAGGCCGAGCAGCACCGCTAGAACCACAATGCCAAGAGTTGCAGCGAGGGCCAAGACAGCTATGCCGCCTATTATGGCCATAACTCGGGCAATAGGGCCGCGTTGCGGGGTTTGGATGTGCATGTTCGACTACCTTGATATTGGCTTGCGCTGATCAGTGATAGGATACTGGTATGACGGTGGAAAATGCTAGGAGGTTATTTGGACCGGGCCCATCCATTTGAGAGCTTAGATCCGGCGAGTGTGCTTGACGCCGTTGAAAAGTCTTCCGGCCACTACAGTGATGGCCGCCTGCTCGCCTTGAACAGCTACGAAAACCGGGTCTATATGGTCGGCCTGGAGCAGGGCGGGGCCGTGGTAGCTAAGTTTTATCGTCCGGCGCGCTGGAGTGATGAGCAGATCCAAGAAGAGCACGATTTTGCCGCCGAGCTGCACGCCGCAGATGTGCCGATAATATCCCCCATGGAGATAGATGGTCAAACCCTGTTTCATTGTAGCGGCTTTCGCCTGGCCCTCTATCCTATGCGTGGCGGACGTATGCTTGAGGTGGATGACCTTCAGGTGTTGCGGCAGTTGGGTACTTATATAGCGCGCATCCACGTGGTCGGACAATGTCAAGCCCGGTTCAGCTACCGGCCGCATTTGGATA
Organism: Halorhodospira halochloris; assembly: GCF_002356555.2. Lineage (NCBI taxonomy): Bacteria > Pseudomonadati > Pseudomonadota > Gammaproteobacteria > Chromatiales > Ectothiorhodospiraceae > Halorhodospira > Halorhodospira halochloris. Next base: position 1,871,842 of record NZ_AP017372.2, on the reverse strand, counting down.
TTCTCAAAGGTGCAGCACAGGCGCGAGATTCGGTTTTATCAGGCGAGTGGCTGCCAGCGCATCTACATGATGCCTATACCAGTTTGAGCAGAGATCTTCTGCAAGCACTTGAGCAATGTGTGCAGCGCGCCGGTGAAGTGCAATCGATTCGCCTACACGGCGACTTCCATCCGGGTAATGTATTGCAGACTCCGGACGGTTTCCACCTGGTTGATCTTGATGATGCGCGGAGTGGCCCGGCTATCCAAGACTTGTGGATGCTTTTACCCGGTGAACATGATGAGCGCCAACTTTACCTAGATAAAGTATTGGAGGGGTATCGTCTGTTTGCCGACTTCGATCCGCGACAGCTCCATCTGGTTGAACCGTTGCGCACTTTGCGGATTATGCGTCACGCCGCCTGGCTCGCCGAGCGCTGGGACGATCCGGCATTCCCGCGGGCGTTTCCGTGGTTCGCCGAGAGTAGGTATTGGGAAGAGCATCTGCTATCGCTGCGTGAACAGTTGGCGGCATTGCAAGAGCCGGCACTTGAAGCGCGTTATTAAGCTTTAGGAAGTGGTGGGGGTCTAAGACTCCCCCGGAGCCACTTGGCTGTCTCGGTGTGGAGGACGCCGTGAATCCATCCCTGGAGGCTTCATGGCGCCATCCTTGGCGCCAAGACCTCCACACCGAGACAGCCAAGTGGCTCCGGGGGAGTCTTAGAGTCTCCAGTTTCCTAAAGGTGAGCATTGCACAAGTGATAGCCAGGGTTAGCTGCTAGCGACCGAGCAGATGAACCCGACAAGCGCTGACATAGTCGATTTGTTCTGCTGCCGTAGCCAAGTCTTCGAAGTACTCGGTCAGCGCCCGGCCATCGGTCTCGGCGTCCCAGGGCAGGTGAATCTCCACCTCGAGTTTGCCTTCCATGTAGTGCAGATCGATGCGTTCAACCATGTCGGCAGCAGCCATATCTTGCCACTGCTCATAAAGATCCCGTTCTACTCGGCGGCGCAACGGTAAAGCGGCTGTCTCATCGTCCCAGGATGGGTCTTCATGGTCGACATGAACTAGGACCTCACTGACCGAGGAGACATCGCGGACAAGGCGGTGTCTTACTGCTTCACTGATGCGGTGGCCCTCGGAGACGCTCAGCCGTGGGTCGACTAAGACGTGCAGGTCGACCAGGGCGTCTTGGCCCATATAACGGGTGCGTAGGCCATGGACTGCACGGACCCCGTCGATGCGCGCAACTAGCAGTTCTATATACTCTACCTCGTCATTGTCGAGACCGGTGTCAACCAGTTCGCGCATCGATTGCCAGGCAAACTGCAGACCGATATGGGCTAGCATCAGGGCGACAACGATGGCGGCCACGGCGTCTAGCCAGGGGAAGCCGATGAACACCCCGATGATACCGCCGACTACGACCAGCGAAGAGAGCGCATCGGAGCGGTGGTGCCAGGCGTTAGCACAAATCAGATCGGAGCGTACGCGCTTGCCGACCGCCTGGGTGTAGTGATAAAGCGCCTCTTTCACAACCAGAGAACCAACGGCCACAACTAGTGCTAACCAGCCGGGGATCAGCAGTGCCGTTGGGTCGATGAGCAGGCGGTTGATGGCGTCGTAGATAAATCCAGCCGCGACCAGCAGGAGTATTGCCCCAACACCTGCCGTAGCAGCAGTCTCTATCCGTGCGTGGCCGTAGGGGTGGTCGCTATCCGCCTCCTGGCTGCCGTAACTGGCGGCGAGCAGCACCATGGCGTCAGAGAGCAGGTCGCTGAGCGAGTGGATGCCGTCGACTATCAGGGCTTGCGACTGCCCAATGTAGCCGGCGACTATCTTGCCGGCGCCGAGGAGCAGGTTGGTTGCCGCACCTATCAAGGTGACCTTGCGCTTGGCCCGGGCCGGGCTGCGCTGGGCAGTGGCTTGTTCGGGCTGGTCTTGGCTACTGCTCACCTGACTGCTCCCCGGGTATGCCGCTCAGGTTTAGCCGCTGCCCTGCTGACACTGCGGACAGACCCCGAACAGCTCGAGGGTGTGGCTGATGCCGGTAAAGCCATGTGCTGCGGCACTGGCCTCGAGCTGCGGGGCAGGACAGATATCTAGCGGTTGGCGATGCTGACAGATCCGGCAGACCACATAGTGGCTATGCCCCCCATCAGGGGCAATGAGTTGATAGCGGGTGCTGCCGTCGCCGAACTCGTGGCGATGGACCAGCCCCTGCTGCTCCAGGTCGCCCAAACAGCGGTATATGGTGACCTGATCGCAGGAGGCCTCGCCGAGCTGTTGGTAGACCTCGCGGGGGCTGAGTGGCTCGCTGGCCCTCGATAGGGCGCGGATTATGCAACGGCGCGGCTGGGTCAGACGCAGACCGCTATCACGCAGCGCTTGCAGGGCGTGCTCCTCGGTGGTTGTGGCAGTATTGCTCATGATTGCTTGGGCCGACTCCTATGCTTACCGCTCACCGGTTGGGCGCCCTTAAGATATTTGTTAGGCCCCGCAACCCATGTGGCGAACACCGCAGATCCGCTAATCAGGCCTAATCAGGTAGTCATTTATCTCGCGGACTACCTGCTCATCAACCGCTAGACCTGCAGCAGCGTGTAATTGCACGAAGTTTACCAGATAGTCGTAGCGGGCTTGTTGCAGATCGCGCTTAGTCTCGAAGCGCCGGCTCTGGGCGTCAAGCACATCGGTGGTAGTGCGGGTGCCGACCTGCTGACCGCGGCGTACCGAGGCCTCATTGCTGTGCGCCGAGACCAGGGCCTGCTCAAGGGCACGGACACGTTCCAGCTCAGAGGTCAGGCCGAGGTAGGCAGAACGGGCATCGAGGGCGCTCGTTCGGCGCTGATCTATCAGCTCATCGCTCTTGGCGGTGCGCTCGGCTTCAGCGGCACGGACCTGGCTAGAGATGGCTCCGCCAGTGTAGAGCGGGACGTTGAGCTGGAGGCGGATCGAGCGGGTGTCGATGGTGCCGTCTAGTGCTTCTTGAGATTGATTTCCTCCTCCTTGATCAAGAGGGCGTTCACCATCAAAACGGGTAAAGCGGGCCTCCAGATCGACCTCCGGCCAGCGATCTGCCCGGCCGGCGTCGACGTCGTGCCGAGCAAGCTGTTCCTCCAGCTCAGCTAGGCGCACCTCAAGGTTATGGCGCTGCGCCAATTCGACCCAGTGGTCAGTATCGGTAGGCTCAACCGGTTGCGGCGCGAAATCCTCGCTTAGCCCGGCTAACGAACCGGGGTATTCACCAATCAGGCGGCGCAGCGACTCGCGAGCGATCTCCAACTGGTTGGTAACTGCCACCCGCTGTGCTCGGACCCGATCGTGGGCGGCCCGCGCCTCATCAACGTCGGTCTGAGTGCCGGTGCCTACCTCCAGGGCGCGCTCGGCGCGGCGTAGTTGACTCTCTACCGCGGCCAGTTCGGCCTCGACTAGGGCCAGTTCATCCTGGGCGAGGAGGACATCGAAGTAGGCCTCGGTGACCTCCATGACTAGCTGCTGCTCGTTGAGCATTACCTGTAGATCGGCGATATCGACCCCGCTGCGGGCGCGCTCCATATCGATGAAATTGCCGCGCCGGAAGATCGGCTGGGTCAACGCCAAGGTGGCGTCCCAACCGCTGGTCTCACGATCGTCGATATCTAGGTCGAAAGATTGCTCCTCATCCTCATAGCCGGCACTGGCGGTGATTTGCGGTAAGAACTGTGAGCGCGCCTGGGTGATGTCCTCATCGGCGCCCCGGCGGCGGTGCTCAGCTGCCGAGAGGCGCTTATCGGCGGCACGGGCTAGTTCATAGATGGCGAGCAGATCCTGATCCGGATCCTGCTCTTCAATCTCTGCCGGGGCCAGCTCTGGCTCATCGGCATCGGCCTCTTGCTCATCTGCCGGAGGCTGCTCGGTTGCCTCGGGCTGCTCATCGGCAGCGCCGAGCAGCGGCACGGCGAGCAGGGTGCAGAACAAACAGCTCGCCATGCCTAGGACCAGAGGCCGAGGTAAGGGTTGGGCGGCGCCTAGTGTCATCAGTTCCTTCCTTTGTCTTATCGCGATGCCTATCATGCAGCGCTCTCCTCATCATCGGCCAGGTTTCCCCGGCCCCAGCCACGCCGCTCAAGGAATCCTTCGGCTAGCGAGTAAGCCGCCGGAATCACCGCTAGGGTCAGCAGCATAGCGGTTATCATACCGCCAATTATCGCCGCTGCCATGGGGGCGTTACTCTCAGCGCCGGCGCCGATGCCGACAACCGCCGGGATCAGGGCGAGGATCAGGGTCAATGACGTCATCAACACTGGTCGAAGCCTGATCGGGCAGGCATCGGCGAGCGCCTCATTGATCGACAGCCCGCGTTTTTCGCGGTACTGGTTGGTCAGATCGACGAGCAGGATACCGTTTTTGGTCACCAGCCCCATAAGCAGCACCATGCCAATCATAGAATATATGTTAAGGGTGAATCCGCCAACGTATAGCCCCAATATGCCGCCGACTAGGGCGAGAGGCTGAGCAGCCATAATGATCAAAGGCTGGATGAATGAGTTGAACTGGCTCGAGAGGACGATGTAGACCAGGGTCGCCGCGAGGGCCAGCACAAAGATCATGGCTGATGCCGCTCGCTGCATCTCCTCGGCTTGGCCGACAAACTCGATGTCGTAACCTAGCGGCAGGATCTCCTCACCGGCTTGGTTGACCTTATCTATAGCGTCGGCAAGAGGCATATCAGGGTCGCCATAAAAATCTGCCGAGTAGGCCAGGTTATGGCGGGTAACTGCGGCCGGGCCGACGGTCGGATTGATCTCGGTGACGGACTCAAGCGGGACCATTTCGCCCTCTTCAGAGAGAAGCTGGATACGCAGCAGACTGTCGATGTCATCAACTAGCCCTTCTTGGGCCTTCATGCGGACATCGTAGCGCCGCCCATCTTCGCCCTCGGGGCCCTCGTCGAAGCGTGCTACATCGGCGCCACCGGCCAGGATGTTGATAGCCTGAGAGACTTGCAGGGCGTTGAGCCCGGCGGCATTGGCCCGCTCACGGTCAACCTTGATCTCTAGCTGCGGCAGTTCGAGATCGAGATCAAGATCGAGCGAGCCCATGCCGTCGATCTCTTCTAGGTGCTGCTGGATCTGTTCGGCGTGTTCGCCTAGCTCATGGAAACTCGGCCCGGTTACCACGAACTGCAGGGGCTCGCCGCGCGAGCCGGGTACCAGCGGCACCTCGGAGGCAAAGGCGCGGATGCCGGAGATTTGACCTAGTTTGGGCTGGACGCGGTCCATTATCTCCCGCTGTGAGGCCTCCCTTTCATTGCGCTCGGTCAGGCGCACAAATGCCATGCCGCGATTTACCTGACCGCGATCACCCAGACCAATGGCCGCGAATATTCGTTCCACTTCAGGCTGATCTAGCAAGACCTGCTCCACCTCACTCATCCGCGCATCGGTGTAGTGGATGCTAGAACCGAGCGGCACCTGGAAGGTGACCATAAACTCGCTAGTATCCTCCTCCGGGGCGAATTCGCCGCCGACCTGAGGTGCGATCAAGGTTGCGACGCCGACGGCAAAGGCGAGGGCAATCCCTAGGGTGGTCCAGCGAAAGCGCAGGATACCGCGCAACAGCCACCGGTAGGCGCTCTCGATAAGACCGAATCCGCGCTCCATATAGGCGTATATAAGCGGCTCGCGCTCCGGTACGTGGAGAAACCGCGAGGCGAGCATGGGAATCAGGGTTAGCGCTACCAGGCTCGATGCCAGTACGCCGAAGGCGACCACGACCGCAAACGACTCAAAGAAGCGACCGATTATTGCCTCCATGAACAGCACCGAACCGAATATCGAGATTAGACTCAGCGACGAGGCGATAACCGCAAAAAAGACCTCATTCGATCCCGATATAGCCGCTGCGATGCGGCCCTTGCCATACTGCTTACGGTGGCGATAGATGTTCTCCAACACCACTATGGCGTCGTCGACGACAACACCGATGAGCAGCAGCATGGCGAGCATGGTGATCGAGTTCAGCGTGTAGCCGAAGAAGTAGATCACCCCGATGGCGGCCATCAGTGAGACCGGGATGGCTAAGGCGATAATCCCGGTTGAGCGCAGGTTGCGCAAAAAGACCCACATCACCAGCCCGGCAAAGAGGATACCGAGGGCGATAGTTAAAAACAGTGAATCGATCTGCTCAAGAATGAACTCCGACTCGTCGGTCGAGATGCTTAACTCCATGCCGGGGGGGAGTTGGGGGCGGATCTCGTCATCGAGCCGCTCCTTTACCTCCTCTATGATGGCTACAGTGTTGGCGCCGGAGATCTTGACTACGCCGAGGCCGATAGTCGGTTCAGCGTTAGCACGGGCGAGCTGCCGCTTATCGGCAAGCCCGTCTATAACGTCGGCGACATGTTTAAGACGGACCTGTTCGTCGCCGTCGCTAGCGACGATCATCTGCTCGAGTTCCTCGGCGTCGTGATACTCGATATCGAGCTTAAGCATGTCCTCGGTCTCGCCACCGACCATAAAGCCGCCCGGCATCTGGGCGTGTTCCTGCTCCAAGGCGTTGAGCAGGCTGCGCACGTCGAGATTGTGGGCAGCCATACGCTCGGGGCAGACCTCGATGCGCATGGTCCGCTCGCGACCGCCACCGACGCGGATCTCACCGACACCGCTGATCCCTTCTAGACGTGGGCGAATCTCATTGCGCGCATAGCGATCGAGATCCTGAATCTTCCGATCCCCTTGCAAGGAGAGCCACATTACCGGTTGGGCGTCGAGCTCAACCTTATCGACTACTGGTGCCTCAGCATCCTGGGGGAGGTCTTGGACGATCTCCGAGACCTTGGCGTTGACCTCGTTGAAGGCGACATCGACGTCGACATCGAGATCGAACGAGACGGTAACCACAGAGGTGCTCGGCAGAGAGACTGACTGCACATCATCGATCCCGGGTACGGTATTCACCGCCCGCTCCACCTCTTCGGTTATCGCCGAATCTATCAGTTCAGGTTCGGCTCCATCTTGATAGACGGTGACACTGACAATCGGAAAATCAATGTCAGGGATGCGATCGGTACCCACCTCCTGATAGGCGATAGCGCCAAAGAGCATAATCAAGGCGCTGATCATTACCGCCAGGACGTGGCGCCGAATCGACAGCTCTGAGAGCGTCATAGCTGGTTACTCCGTTGCGGATTCGCTGTCTTCGCGCTCCTCGGCGCGCACCTCAGCACCATCGGTAAGGAAGCCGGCGCCGTCGACTACTACTCGCTCACCGCTCTCCACCCCTGAGCTGATCTCGATGCGATCGCCCATGCGGGTGCCGGTTTCGACGCTGCGCTCGGTTACCGTCTGCTCATCGTCGTCGAGGATAAAGACCACTTCGCCGGCGGGGCGGCGGACCACGCTCTGCGTGGGGAGGACGATCTGCTCGCGCACATCGAGCACCACTTCGGCGTCGATGCTAGCGCCGGGGCGCCAATCGCCGGGGTTGTCGATAGCGGCGAGCAGGTGCAGTGAGCGGGTGCGCGGGCTTATATTGGGACGCATGTTGGTCACCGTTGCCGAGTACTCACTGGGAGAGCCGGAGCGGTTGCGCAGCTGCAGCTGCGTCTGGCTATCAATATGCTGAGCTAGGCGCTCCGAGACCGGAATCCGGGCCTTGAGGTTGTGAGTGTCGGTCAAGTCAAACAGCGGATCGCCGGCGACAGTGTAATCACCCGCGCTTACGTGTCGCTCACTTACCGCGCCATCAATGCCCGAGCGGATACGGGTGCGCTCTAAGTTGCGCTCAGCGCGGCGTAGGTTGGCTAGTGCCGCGGTGAGCTCCTGTTCGCGGCTTTCCAGGTCGGCCTCGGCGTTATCGAGCTCATCTGCCGATATGTGGTCATCGGCGTAGAGTTCCTGGGCGCGTCGGACGTTGCGCTCTTGCACGCCGACCTGAGCGGTCAAGCGGGCGACATCGGCGGCGGCGCTGTCTCGCTCATCGCGGTAATCGTCGGCCTCGATCTCGGCGAGCAGATCGCCTTGTTCTATCTCATCACCCTCGTCGACCTTTAAGGTGGTGATGATGCCGCTGATTTCGGCGGCGATAAAGGGCGCTGATAGGGCTTCGATACTACCGACGGCATTGCGCGTCTCGCGTACTTGCTGTTCGCTGGCTGCAGTCCAGGTGACCGCTATGCTCGGCCGCTCCTGGTCGTTTTCTTCGGCGTCGTCATCACCGCAGCCGCTTAGCCAGATGAGCGTCAGGCACAAAGCAAGCAGTAGAATGAGTCGTTGCAGTGGGTTGTGCCGGGGTGCGGGCTTGAGGTCAGGTTGCAAGTAAGTCAATTACTGCTCCTCCTTGCGGATGCCGTTAAGGAGTAGTTCGACTATCGAGTCGGCGTAGCGTTCCGGATCGTCGGCGAAGTCGACACCGGGAAGCTGGCGCAAAATCTGGCGATAGGCGATAAAAAAGGTGTTGGCGGCGATCATTAAGGTGGCGATGGCTGCAGGGTCGATTTCGCTGCGCCAGTTGCCCTTTGTTTGGTCGTTGGCAATAATCTCAGTAAGGCGTTCAAAGTCGTGGCCAAATACTTGACTCACCAAGTACTTGGCTTGTTCCTCTGAGCAATCGAAGCCTTCGGCGAGCAGCAACCGGGAGCCATCGGGATCGGCTAGCGAGCGGCTCAAATCGCTGTAGAAAAAGCTGCGCAGTTGTTCGCCGGGTTCATGGTTAGTTTGAGCCATTTCGCAGAGCACCGCTTTGGCCTTGGCGCAAGAGCGGTGCAGGGCCTCCTGGTAAAGCTCTTCCTTGGAAGCAAAGTGATGAAAGACATTGGCCTTGCTGACCCCGGCAGCGGCGGCTATATCGCGAATCGATACCGCGTCGTACCCAGTCTCAGCAAACATGCGTTTAGCGGCGTCAATAATGCGTTCTGCGGCCTCGGTTCGACCGGGCTGTTGTGACTTCATTGTGCTCTCCCCTCACGGGTGCGGTCATCGCGCCGACCAACCGCACGGTCAGCCATCATAGCTAAGATAATCCGTATTTGCAAAGGGGAACCGGCAGGGCCCGTCTTATTAGGCCTAAACGCAGGGGAACGGTGAGTCGTAGCCGCGCTTATCCTGCTCAATGAGGGCAAAGGCCGAATGGTTGTGGATAGACTCGTAGTTCTCCGAGGTGACTTGGTAGGCGGAGATCCTATCGTCCTCATTCAGCCGGGCGGCAATATCCCGAACTACGTCCTCGACAAATTTAGGGTTATCGTAAGCGCGCTCGGTTACATACTTCTCATCCGGGCGTTTAAGCAGACCGTACAAGTCGCACGAGCCTTCCTCTTCGGCGATCTCGATAAGCTCTTCGAGCCAGACAAAGCCGTTCATCAGCGCAGTAATGATGACCAGTGAGCGCTGGTTATGGGCCCCGCGCTCGGCAATCTGTTTCGAGCAAGGGCACAGCGAGGTAAGGGGAACAGCTACTCTGACCCAGGTCTCGTGACGGTCGGGATGCATCTCGCCGATGAAGGTGACCTCGTAATCCATCAGGCTCTGCACCCCGGAGATGGGGGCGCGCTTATTGATAAAGTAGGGGAAGGTCATCTCTATGTGCCCGGAGCCTGCCTCAAGGCGCTCAGTCATCTCGGCGAGCATCTCATGGAACGACTCAACCGTGATCTCGCGGTCGTGGCTAGAGAGGATAGAGACGAAGCGCGACATGTGCGTGCCCTTAAAGTGCTGAGGCAGGTTCACGTACATGTTGAATGTGGCTACGGTGTGCTGCTCGTAACCGGTACGATCACGCACCCTTACCGGGTGGCGAATATCTTTTATACCGACCTTGTTAATGTCTATACGCCGGTAGTCGGCGCGGCCCTGTACGTCTTCCATGTAATTACCCTGAGTAGAAGAGGCTTACCAGCTTAAAACTGTAAGGTAGTCTTAAGCCGTCTCGCAGTAGTTATATGCTACCGCAAAACTTTAAATGGTTATAGTCTGCTTTTGGTGGGGTCACGACCGCGAGCTTAAGCGGAACAACCAATGATCACAAATCTGCTTACGCTTGACGTTGGATGCAGTAAGCGGCCAGGCCACGCAGGATGTCGGCGCCTTCGCCTAGGTCATCGAGAGCGGTTATGGCATCGCTTGCCAGCCGTTCAGCCAACTCACGCGATTCGCGCAGCCCGAGCAGGGCGGGATAGGTAGGTTTATCCCGGGCGGCGTCGGCGCCACTCGATTTGCCGATAGTGTTGACATCACCCGCGACATCGAGCACATCGTCGTGGATCTGAAATGCCAGGCCGACGCACTTAGCGTAACGGTCGAGGTTTTGTGCCGCTTCGCTGTCGCTAGAGTAGCCGCTGGCTAATACACCAAGTTTGACACTGGCTCGGATCAGAGCCCCAGTTTTGTGGATATGCATATCCTCGAGCTCGGCAATATCCAAGCTGCGCCCGACAGCACTAAGGTCGATCGCCTGACCACCAGCCATGCCACGCGAGCCTATGGCCCAGGCCAGGGCGGCGACCATGTTAACCCGGGTCTGCGGCGTCGGCTGATCCTCTGCGTTGGCCTGGCAAAGGGTTGCAAAGGCCTGGCTGTGCAAGGAGTCACCCACCAGGATGGCGGTTGGTTCGTCGTAGGCTCGGTGGCAGGTAGGCTGACCACGGCGCCAATCATCATCATCCATCGCCGGCAGGTCGTCGTGAACCAACGAGTAGGCGTGTATCATCTCTACTGCCGCCGCCGGCGCATCGAGGGCAGTACCGCTATAGCCGAGGGCCTGGCCAGTGGCATAGACGAGGATCGGACGCATGCGCTTGCCACCGCCAAGCACAGCGTAGCGCATCGCCTCATGCAGCCGCGCTGGGTGGGCAGTGGCTGCCGGCAGGTTGTTGTTCAAGGCGTTTTCAGCGCGCTCGCGCAGACCTGGCAGGGCCTCTTCCAGGGCTTTAATCGTCGTTGGGTCGAAACTGGCCGACATCGGCGTCCTCACTGTTCTCCAGTAGTATCTCTACCTTCTGCTCAGCTGCGCTGAGGGCTTTTTGGCAGTGGCGGGTCAGTTGGATGCCGCGCTCGAAATCGCGCAAGGCCTCCTCAAGCTTTAACTCGCCACGCTCCATGCGCTCGACAAGCTGCTCCAGCTCAGCCATGGATTTCTCGAACTCGGTAAGATCCTGAGGATCCTGTTCGGCGGCTGGTTTTGCTTGTTCGCTCGACTGATTGCTCGGTTCGCTGTCCGGATGTTGATTCATTTGTCGTTCGATCGCAGGTGTGCGTGGTTCATGAAGGGATTATGGAGCTGATCCCAGGTTGCCCAAAACTATCGCTCTTTAACTTTTTTGGCAAGTATTAGCGTTGATGGTGTGCCAATATAGGGCTGCTAGTAGTATGATTTCGCGCTGTCTGGCTAAACCGCGTGGAGAGCAATTATGGGAGCCAAAACTATGGTGGTAAGAGGGGGATATGAGTAAGCCAAAGACTACCACTACCTACAGTGCCGCTGATATTGAGGTGCTTACCGGTCTTGAGCCGGTACGCCGGCGCCCGGGGATGTACACCGATACGACACGCCCGGATCACCTTGCCCATGAGGTAATAGATAATAGCGTTGACGAGGCCATCGCTGGCCATGCTAGCCGCATTGAGGTTACCGTCCATGAGGACGGCTCCTTGGAAGTCAGTGATAACGGCCGAGGCATGCCGGTCGATACCCATCCGGAGGAGGGGTTGCCGGCGGTCGAGGTAATCCTAGGTCGGCTTCACGCCGGCGGCAAGTTTTCGAGTAAGAGTTATCGCTACTCCGGCGGTCTGCATGGGGTCGGGGTTTCGGTGGTTAACGCCCTGTCGACCCGGCTGGAGGTGCGCATCCATCGTGACGGTGCTGAGCACAGCATTGTCTTTGCCAAGGGTGAGAAGATTGAAGAGCTGCAGCGTGTAGGCAAATCAAAGCAGACCGGAACTACACTGCGCTTTTGGCCTGAGGCGAGCTACTTTGATACGCCGCGCTTCTCACGCGCTCGCCTTGAGCATCTACTCCGTGCCAAGGCGGTCCTTTGTCCAGGTTTGACTACTCGGTTGAGGATCGCCCAGGGGGGGCGTGCCGATTCTGCTACTGATCCAGGAAGTGAGGCTCAAGAGGAGCGCTTTGAGCAGCTGAGCTGGTACTATGAGGATGGTTTGAGTGACTATCTCTCCGGGGCCGTCAGCGATCTTGATTATCTTCCGGAGACGCCTTTCACAGCTCGGCTCAGTTCCCAAGAGGAGGAGATGGAGTGTGCCCTGGTCTGGTTGCCGGAGGGCAGCGGGCCAGCGGAGAGCTATGTTAATCTGATTCCTACCCCGTTGGGGGGGACTCACGTCAATGGTCTGCGTACCGGTTTGACCGAGGCGGTGCGTGATTTTTGCGAACTGCGTAATCTATTGCCGCGAGGGGTAAAGATAGCCCCTGAGGATGTCTGGGAGCATGTTGCCTATGTCCTTTCGGTCAAGATGCATGAGCCGCAGTTCGCCGGCCAGACTAAGGAACGGCTCTCTTCGCGCAGCTGTGCAGCGTTTGTCTCCGGTGCAGTCAAGGACGCATTTAGCCTATGGCTGAATGAGCATACCCAGACCGCTGAGGCAATTGTCGATCTTATTGTCCGCGCAGCTCAGCGCCGCCAGCGTGCCGCTAAGAAGGTTACTCGTAAAAGGGTGGGCAATGGCCCGGCGCTACCCGGTAAGCTTGCCGATTGTACCGGCCAGGATCCGGTTTTGAGCGAGCTATTCCTGGTCGAGGGCGACTCTGCCGGCGGCTCGGCTAAACAGGCGCGAAATCGTGAATATCAGGCGGTAATGCCGTTGCGGGGTAAGATCCTCAATACCTGGGAAGTGGCGCCGGAAGAGGTGATGGGCTCACAGGAGGTGCACGATATAGCCGTGGCGATAGGGGTGGATCCAGGCAGCTCGGACCTCGCCGAGCTACGCTATAATAAGATCTGTGTCCTTGCCGATGCTGATCCTGACGGAGCCCATATCGCGACCTTGCTCTGCGCGCTATTTCAGCGCCACTTTCCGGCTTTGGTAGAGCAAGGTCACGTCTTTGTCGCTATGCCGCCACTTTATCGCATTGACGTTGGCAAGCAGACTTACTACGCCCTGGACGAAGATGAACGCAAAGGGGTGCTGGACAGGATTGCCGCCGACAATATCAAGGGTAAGGTGCAGGAGACCCGCTTTAAGGGCCTGGGTGAGATGAACCCCATGCAACTGCGCGAGACGACCATGGATCCTGATACTCGTCGCCTAGTGCAGTTGACGGTTGATGATCCTACCGAAACTGAGCGGTTGCTCGGTATGCTCCTCGGTCGGGGAGCCGCTGCGCAGCGCCGCGAGTGGCTGGAGAGTAAGGGGGACCTAGCAGAGGTTATCGTTTGAATAGCCTTAAGCTTAATAGGGCAATTGCACGGATAGGGTAGGTAAATAATGACCGCAAGCGCCAGCTCAGAATTCGAGACTCAGCCGCTGCGCCAGTTCGCCGAGCGCGCTTATCTCGACTACTCGATGTACGTCATTCTCGATCGCGCCTTGCCGCACATATCCGATGGACTCAAGCCGGTTCAGCGGCGGATAGTCTATGCCATGTCCGAACTCGGCTTGTCGGCGGCGGCCAAGTATAAGAAGTCGGCGCGTACGGTAGGCGATGTTCTGGGTAAGTACCACCCTCACGGTGACGCTGCCTGCTATGAGGCCATGGTGCACATGGCGCAGCCGTTCACCTATCGCTATCCGCTGGTCGATGGCCAGGGCAACTGGGGTTCCCCGGACGATCCCAAATCGTTCGCCGCTATGCGTTACACCGAGTCGCGGTTGACCGCATATTCACGGGTGCTGCTAAGTGAACTGGGTCAGGGTACGGTAGAGTGGGTACCCAACTTTGATGGTGCCTTGCAAGAACCGGAAAGGCTGCCGGCACGGCTACCTAATGTCTTGCTCAACGGTGGCTCGGGCATAGCAGTCGGCATGGCAACCGATATCCCGCCGCACAATCTGCGCGAGGCGGTTGCTGCCTGTACCCATCTGTTAGATAACCCTGAGGCGGATAGCGATCAGCTCTGTGAGCATCTGCCGGGGCCCGATTTTCCGACTGCCGCCGAGGTGGTTACCTCACCTGCCGAGCTGAAGGCGATCTATCGGCGCGGCAACGGTAGTGTGCGCGCTAGGGCGCGCTGGGAATATGAGCGTGAACAAGCCCAAATCGTCATCCATGCGCTGCCTTATCAGGCCGCTGGGGCCAAGATCATGGAGCAGATTGCTGCCCAGATTACAGCGCGGAAGCTGCCCATGGTCGAGGATCTGCGTGATGAGTCGGACCATGATGCACCGGTGCGCTTCGTCATTCAGCTGCGCTCGCGCAAGGTCGATGCGCAGCGGGTCATGGAGCACCTATTCGCCACTACCGACCTGGAGCGCAGTTATCGGGTCCATTTGAACGTCATCGGCCTGGATGGCCGCCCGCGGGTCTTCTCGCTGCGCGATCTGCTCGCCGAGTGGCTCGAGTTTCGCACCGAGACCGTCCGGCGACGGTTGCGCTGGCGGCTCGATAAGGTCGAGAAGCGGCTGCATATCCTTGCGGGGTTGCTCACCGCTTATCTCAATATTGATGAAGTCATAGCCATTATCCGTGCTGAAGATGAGCCCAAACCAGTGTTGATGGAGCGTTTTGGGCTTACTGAAAGCCAGGCTGAGGCAATCCTCGAGTTGCGCTTGCGCCACCTTGCCAAGCTTGAGGAGATGAAGATCCGCGGTGAACAGGATGAGCTTGAGCAGGAGCGCAAGCAGCTTGAGCAGATCCTGGGATCTGAGCAGGAACTGCGTAAGCAGGTCAAGACAGAACTGGAGGAGGATGCCGCTACCCATGGCGATGAGCGCCGCTCACCTTTAGTTGAGCGCGAACAGCCGCGGGCCATGGACGAGACCGAGTTGATGCCGGCCGAGCCGGTGACAGTAGTGTTATCCCAGAAGGGCTGGGTGCGGGCTGCTAAAGGGCACGAGGTTGATCCGGAGGCCTTGTCTTACAAGTCGGGAGACGGCTACTTGGACCATGCCCAGGGGCGTTCCAACCAGCCCGCAGTCTTCCTCGATTCGACCGGCCGTGCCTACGCCCTGCCGGCCCATACCTTACCCTCGGCGCGTAGTCAGGGTGAGCCGCTAACCAAACGTCTCAGTCCGCCGGAAGGGGCGAAGTTCCAGGCAGTGCTCGCCGGTGAGGCACAAAGCCGTTTTCTGCTCGCCTCGGATGCCGGTTACGGGTTTATCGTCAGCCTAGGTGAGCTCTTCTCCCGTAACCGTGCTGGCAAGGCTGTTCTGACTCTGCCTCATGGCGCTCATGTTTTGGCTCCGGTGAGGGTGCCGTTGGCGAGTGAGGATGCCGAAGTCGCGGTAGTCAGCAGTAACGGCAACCTCTTGTTGTTCCCATTGGCCGAACTGCCGGAGATGGCCCGCGGCAAGGGTAATAAGCTGCTAGGGATACCCCCACAGAAGGTCAAAGAGCGCCAGGAGATAGTATTAGCGATCAGCGTGCTGCCGCCGGAGTCGAAACTGAAAGTAGTGGCCGGTAAGAGCGAAAAGATATTCAGCACTGCGCAGCTGGAGCCGTTCCGCGCCGAACGCGGCAAGCGTGGGGCTCTGTTGCCGCGGGGGTTGCGCCGAGTTGAGCGGCTAGAGGCGGTCTAAATAAAACCGCCCCCTTTTTCTTCCTTGTCATGGGTTTAGCTTAGAGGAACCGTGTTGTCATGTTGACCAGAATAGCCCTATTGCTCGCGACCAATATTGCGGTTGTGCTTGTGTTGTCGATAATCCTCAACCTGCTCGGGGTTGAGCAGTACCTGCAACAGCAGGGCATCAATGCTGAAATCGTCCATCTGTTGATCATGGCGGCAGGGATCGGTTTCGCTGGTTCTTTTATCTCCCTGGCCATGTCAAAGAGTATGGCGATCCGCATGATGGGGGCGCAGGTCTTGGAGAACCCGCGGGGGGAGACCGAGCGTTGGGTGGTCGAAACCGTGCGCCGTTTCGCGCAACGCGAAGGCATCGGCATGCCGGATGTGGCGATCTATAACGCCCCGGAGATTAACGCCTTTGCAACCGGCGCAAGGCGCAATAGCGCCTTAGTGGCGGTTAGCACTGGGCTGTTGCAGAACATGAGCAAGGACGAGGCCGAGGCGGTCATAGCGCATGAGGTTAGCCACGTTGCCAACGGCGATATGGTTACCCTTACCCTGATTCAGGGGGTGGTGAACACCTTCGTCATCTTCCTCTCCCATATCGCTGGTCGATTCGTTGACCGAGTAGTGTTCAAGAATCAAAGCGGCCATGGGCCTGGGTTTTGGATCACTATGATCTTTGCGCAAATGGTTCTCGGCATCCTCGCCTCAATGATCACCATGTACTTCTCGCGCAAACGGGAGTTCCGGGCCGACGCTGGAGCAGCCAAGCTTGCCGGCAGCGATAAGATGGTCGCTGCACTGGAGAGGCTGAAACAGTCGGTCAAACCGCAGAATATGCCGGATGAGATGGAGGCGTTCGGTATCAACGGCAAGATGGGTAGCGGAATCAAGCGGCTGATGATGTCGCATCCGCCTCTCGAGGAAAGGATCGCTGCCCTTAAGGGGTCCTCTTAAAACGGCGCCCGAGCCAAGTGGTTGCCTTGGGTGAGGCCTTGGTTCCACTTCTGGTGACAAACCTGCAGTCGCCTCGAAAACTCCCCCGAAGCAATTGCTCCCCCGCTGTGGAGGTCTTGGCGCCAAGGATGGCGCCATGAAGCCTCCAGGGATGGATTCACGGCGTCCTCCACAGCGGGGCAGCAAGTGCTTCGGGGAGTTTTCGAGGCGTCATAGAGTTTCCGCTAAGGGCGGTGTGGGGTGATCAGCGCGGCGGTGGCGCGAGCGTAGTTTTAGAAGCGGCGCCTGGATCTTCACGTACTAGGCGGGGGAGAAGGTAACCGGGTAGGCTAGCGGCGAGTTCGGCGATTATCGAACTCGCCGTCGTCGGTGATACGGCAAAGTGTGCTGCACCGCTGATACGATCGAGCTGATGGAGGTAGTAGGGCAGGGCTCCGGCGCTGAAGAGTTGCTCGGAGAGCTGGGCTAGGGGCTTTGGGTCATCATTGACCCCGCGTAAGAGTACGCTCTGGTTTAGCAGCGTCATATTGCCGTGCCTTAGCCTGGCGAGGCTGGCGCAGACAGCGTCGTTTATCTCCTGCGGGTGGTTGGCGTGGACGACCCACACGATTTGTAGCGGGCTTGCACTAAAACGCTCGACAAGTGCGGTTGTTATTCGCGCTGGTAAGGCTATTGGCATCCGGGTATGGATGCGCAGGCGCCTTAATCCCGCGATCTGCTCTAGGCCATCAATAAGCTCGCACAGCGCCTGATCACCAAGCATCAGCGGGTCACCGCCGCTGAGGATTACTTCCTCCGGGGCGCCTTCTCTATGCCAGTATCTTAGGGCCGCACGCCATGAATTTTGCTGCGAGTAAGGGTAAGAGCGGCGGAAGCAATAGCGGCAATGGATGGCGCAAGCCCCGGTGGTTACTAACAGGGCACGGTTGGCGTATTTTTGCAGTATCGCCGAGTCACTGTCAGGCGATTGCTCGGCAAGTGGGTCAGTGCTGAAACCGGCTGGCTGAGGAGTGGTTTCAAGAGCCGTCGGCATGACCTGTCGTAGCAGCGGGTCATCAATTCGCCCCGGCTCGATGCGCTCTATGTAGCTATGGGGCACCAACAGGGGAAAGTCGCCATGGGCAGTCTCAGCGCCGTCAAGATTAACCTCGCTTAACCCCAAGCGCTCGATTAGCTGGCGCGGACTGCGTATAGCGTGGCGCAGCTCATCGCGCCACGCCTGTTCGTCATTTTTCGGCGCTGTCTGTGCTGTGCTCATTCGAGTATCCGGTCACCATGGCACGCAAGTGAGCGTACCACGGATTGCCGGTGGTCGAGGCGAGATAGATATGGACTATTAGAAAGACCATTAGTGCTAAGGCAGCGCCAACGTGCACTGCTGCCGGGGCGGCGAGCGGTAGCAGCTCACCGAGCAACGTCTCGCGCCAGAGATTGTAGAAGAGCAAGAGCAGCCCGGAGATCCACAGCGCTGGTGCGATTGCGGCCTTGAAGAAAAAGTAGGCTAGGCGCTGCAGCGGGTTGTGCTTGGACGCCGCTGTTTTAGCATAGGGCTTTGATTCGCCAGAAAATATACCGTAGGCGTAGTAGGCCAGCATCGACATTAGGCCTTGGCCGGTGGGCATGTAGTTGCGCCACTCACCGGTTGTGACATGCCAGAAGATAGCCAAGATCCACAATCCGATGAGCATCCAGGCTAAAGTAATGTGGGTGGCAAAGGCGCTCTCGAAGCCGGTAAGGGTGAAGAGGCCGCTCATTTCCAGCCCGGTAAACAGCAGGCCGAAAATCAGGAGCGTCTGCGCCCAATGCCAGAAGATCTCGAATGGCGAGAAGATACGCTTGGGCCTAGTGCTAGGGTCGTTATTGCTCACGCGGCCTCCTCCTGAGAGTTCTCCTGTTTGCTACGTTTGTGGCGGTAGAGCAGATAGCGGGCCGAGCCATGACCGAGTACTGCGAGTAGGGTAAGACCGATTGCCCACCAGCCGATACGCTCTATCCGCGGGTGGCTATCCTGCCCCGGGACATAGAGTCCCTCTAGGCCCGCCATGCGGCCGTCCGGTTCGTGGCATGACTGACAGCTGAGGCTATCCTCAGCCGGGGCGATCATGTGGGCGACTGGCCAATGCATAATGCTGTCTACAAAGCCGTATTCACCGCTGAAATCCTTCTCTGTTTGGCCTATCTTCTGCGCCTCTTCCATGCCTGCTGCTAGCGCCTCTGACCAGTCGTAGCTTTGCCAATAGGCACTCGGCTCATCACCGAAGAGGTGGGCGGTGAGGAGGGTCTTATGCTCTTTATCGTAGGGTTGGCGCCCCTTCATGGATGTAAAAGGCCAAATTTTTGCCCCCGGGGTATCGTGATCACCCATAGGCCTATTGATCGTTACCGTCTCTGTGGGATCGATCTCGTCATCGAGCAACGTATAGTGCATATTGCCGTCGAACCAGTGGTATTCGGGGGCGTAATCCTCGCGCCATTCGAATCGCCCCTTGCGCCCATCGTAGACCGGCACACCATCTTCGGTCTCGACCACTGGGTCACCGTCATCGTCCATACGGCCAGATTCTGACCAGTCCCAAAGGGTTCGAGTCGGCTTACCGCCGCGCGCCACTTCGGGGACATGGCATGTCTCGCAGGCGATAAACTCGCTATGCTGGTTAAGCTTGTCGTGAATCCCGCTGTCGTGCGGCTCGCTGCCGTGACATGCCTCGCAGGCCGGTTTTTGGTGTGGATCAGCGGCTACTGGTCGCTCATCCTCGGGCATTGTTATTTTATAGCGGCTGCCGAGTTGGATGTGGCCACTGAAGGTATGGCAGGTGGAGCAGGTAAAATCGGCTCCCTCCGGCGACATATGCACATCAAGTTCGTAGGGTGGATCGATCAGTGAACTATCCAGATCTCCATGCTTAACCGCGTCGCCGCCACCGCCCTCGAAGTGGCAAGTTCCGCAAGTTTCGCGACTACTAGGGCCGACGTTCTGAGCTACTTCAGCTAGATCGGGGGCGGCTATCGTCTCGCCGTGGAACTCGCGATCCTCGTAGGGTGGGTGACCGGCTGAGGTAGGGAATTTTACATAGCTGCCGGTGGTGTCATGACAGACTAGACAGTCAACCTGCTCTTCGGCAGTGAAATCGAATTCATGATCCTCCCAGCCGTAGCCGACGTGGCAACTACTACAGCGCTGATAGTTGCCTGCAATGCCAAAGCAGAGGTTATTGATGACGTTCTTCTTGCCTAAGTCTTGCTCGGTTTCCGGCTGTTGGAATTCATAGTGCCAGTGGATACTAGAGTGAACCTGCTTAGCGGCCTCGGTATGGCACTCAAGGCAGGCCGCGGTTACTTCAGTCGCGTCTTCAAACGGCCCCTCGAGTTGCTCAAACTTGCTGTGATCGGCAGTCGATCCCATCTCTGCTGGAGCTGGGTCGAGCATTGCCTCTGTGTCGAGCGGGGTGTGATCGGCGTTGGCCGCAGCCAGGCAGTTCACGACTAAAAATAGGCCCGCGGTTATGGTTCTGTAAGTTTTGATCATGGGAATACTGGCAGATGAACTAGGGCTTGCTTAGGGGAACCTCTAAAAACTTCGCCGGCGCCACCATCCGCCCCGGTGTGGAGGACGCCGTGAATCCATCCCTGGAGGCTTCATGGCGCCATCCCTGGCGCCAAGACCTCCACACCGGGGCGGATAGTGGTGCCAGCGGAGTTTTTAGAGGCACCCTTAGGAGACGCGTGGAACCTCATGTGCTCTCTACTCGCTGCACAAACAAGGCGGAGAGGTGGGGAAACCACCTCAATTCAACAATCACTTGAATTCAACAACCACTTGTCATGCAATGACGCTACCAAAAGGAGATTACAGTTTCATTTCTTCTGATAGGCTATAAGCCCCTCGCTCTTGTGTCAAATTGCCTCTGTAAGGAGCCTCTAAAACGCCACGGAGTCAAGTGGCTGTCCTCTGGTTGTGGAGGACGCCGTGAATCCATCCCTGGAGGCTTCATGGTGCCATCCTTGGCGACAAGAACTCCACACCAGGGCAACCACTTGACTCCGTGGCGTTTTAGAGGCGGTCTTTGGAATATGGATTCACGATGTCCTCCACACCGGGGTGGCCAATGGCTGCGGGGAGTTTCTAGGGACGGCCACTCCCGGTGCGCAGTGTTTAAACTTGGGCTGCGGACAAGTTTCGGTTAGCATCACGGCAACTAAAAACAACTTAAGGTGAGAGCATGGCAACTTACAGCACTAATGAATTCAAGAGCGGTTTGAAATTGATGCTCGACGGTGATCCATACACCATCGTCGAGAATGAGTTCGTCAAACCGGGCAAAGGTCAAGCCTTCAATCGGGTCAAGCTGCGCAATCTAAAGACCAACCGGGTTATAGAAAAAACATTCAAATCAGGCGAAAGTGTCGAGGCCGCCGACGTTATGGAGACTGAATTGCAGTATCTCTACAACGACGGCGAATTCTGGTACTTCATGGATCCTAATACCTTCGATCAAAAGGCTGCGCCGCAAAGTGCTGTCGGCGATGCTAAAAACTGGATCAAGGAGCAGGATAACTGTGTGGTTATCCTCTGGAACGATGAACCGCTGCAGGTTTTGGCACCCAACTTTGTCGATTTGCAAGTAGTTGAGACCGATCCGGGTGTACGGGGTGATACCAGTAGCGGTGGCAGTAAA
The DNA here is from genome assembly GCF_002356555.2 of Halorhodospira halochloris. Lineage (NCBI taxonomy): Bacteria > Pseudomonadati > Pseudomonadota > Gammaproteobacteria > Chromatiales > Ectothiorhodospiraceae > Halorhodospira > Halorhodospira halochloris. Next base: position 1,850,569 of record NZ_AP017372.2, on the reverse strand, counting down.
CCGGCTAAATTGGAAACAGGTGCTTCGGTTCGGGTGCCGTTGTTTATCGAAGAAGGTGAGGTGCTGCGTATCGATACCCGTAGTGGTGAGTACGTTGGCCGAGCTAAGGATTGAACCGGGCAAGTAGGTCGACAGGCGGTTCGGCTTTAACGGATTTGCTCAGGCTGCGCGCTGATTTGGCAGCGGCTATCCGCGAATTTTTCGCTCAGCGCGGAGTATTGGAGGTGCACCCGCCTTGTCTTGGTCCTGCGGCTATGGATCCGGCCCTGGCCAGCGTGGCCGCGGATGCCGCTGATGGAGATGGTAATCAGCTCTATCTGCAGACTTCACCCGAGTCAGCGATGAAGCGACTGCTCAGCGCCGGCAGTGGCGATATATATTATCTGGGTCCGGCCTGGCGTGGCGGCGAGCGGGGGCGTTGGCACTCTGTAGAGTTTACCCTGCTTGAGTGGTACCGGGTCGGTTATAGCCATTACGATCTAATGGCCGAACTCGCCGAGCTTATAGAGTATTGCCGGATTAGCCTGAGCAAACGCAAGGCAACTGTCCCCGCAGCTGAGGGTTGTGGTCTGGGTAAGCGTTCAGTTGAATATCTGAGCTACCGCCAAGCCTGCCTGGATCAGGCTTGGGTGGATCCGCTCACAGCTAGCCAGGAGCAGCTGCAAGAGGCCGTTACGCGGGCCGGTATAGAGCTGCATTCCTGCGCTGCCAATAGCAGCGCCGGTTCAGAAGTCAATTTGGACCGCGATGAACTCCTTGATTTGCTCCTTTCCCACGTCGTAGCTATGCAACTCGGCCATTCTCGGATCACTTTTTTGACCGCTTTCCCAGCTAGCCAGGCGGCTCTCGCCCGGCTTGATGAAGCCGACCCGCGCACCGCTCGGCGCTTCGAGCTGTTTATGGACGGCCTGGAGATTGCTAATGGCTATCACGAACTGACCGACCCCGGCGCTCAAAGACAGCGATTTAAACAGGAGCAACAGCAGCGCCGGGCGGGTGGATTGCCGGTGCATGAGCTTGATCACTCGCTGCTTGCTGCCCTGGAGCGGGGACTGCCTGACTGCGCCGGCGTTGCGGTAGGTTTCGATCGGTTGCTAGCAGTGTTCTTAGGTGCCGATTCCCTGGCCGAGGTCAGAAGCGAGTTATACAGAGGTTAATCGTTTCGGCAGAACCTCTGGCACTTCCCCGCGGCCGACAGGTTGTCCTGGTGTGGAGGTCATGGCGCCAAAGACGGCGCCGTGAAGCCTCCAGGGATGGATTAACGGCGTCCTCCACACCAGTGACAACCTGTCGGCTGCGGAAAATTTGACTGCGGGGAAGTTTTCAGAGAGGCCCACGGGGGACGGTTTGTGTCTCGACGAACTCAAACAGCCCCTCTAAGCCCCCCTCACGGCCGAAGCCGGAATGTTTCATGCCGCCGAAAGGCGCCTCCGGAGTGGGGCCGCTGCCGGTGTTCCAGCCCACATGGGGAAACTGCAAGTTCGGAATCAACCGCTCGGCTCGCTCATCGTCGCCGGTAAACAGATACGATGCTAGGCCGAATTCCGTGTCATTGGCCTTTGCTAGGGCGTCTGCCTCACCCTCAAAGGGTGCCATGGGCACTAGCGGGCCGAACGTCTCTTCCCGCCAGCAGGCCATCTGCGGGGTCACCCCACTGACCACTGTTGGCGGAAAATAGGCGCCATAATCTCGCTCCATGGCCCCCGGGTCCTTGCCCATAACAGTTGTAGCGCCCTTATCGAGGGCGTCGAGGTAGTGCCGGCGAACCTTTTCATAGCCGCTGCGGTCAATCAATGGGCCAAGATCTACTCCCGGCTCCATGCCGTTGCCCACCGTGAGCTTCGCTGCTCGCTCAGCGACCTTGGCGGCAAATGAGTCCATTACCGAGCTCTCAACCAGGATGCGGTTGGCGCAGACGCAGGTTTGACCGCCGCCGCGGAACTTGTTGGCGATGAGTTGATCGGCGGCATGCTCCAGATCGGCATCGGCGAAGACGATGAACGGCGCGTTGCCCCCGAGCTCCAAGGCGAGGCGCTTGACCCCTTCGGCACTGCCGCGGATCAGTTCTTGGCCTACCCCGGTTGAGCCGGTAAAACTTATCACCTGAATGCGCGGATCGCTGAGTAGTGCATCGCCGATTGGGCCGGCCGCGCCGGTTACCAGATTGACCATCCCCGGGGGAAGGTTGAGTTCGCGATCCAAGATGTTGAACAGCGCAACCATGGTCAACGGCGTTTTAGCTGAAGGCTTGATCACCGCCGGGGCGCCCGCTGCGAGAGAGGCGGATAGCTTTTTGGCGATCATGCCAATAGGGAAATTCCACGGCGTTATGAGTGCCACGGCCCCGGCAGGACGGTTATAAACGGTCCAGGTGCAGTTGCGTGGCTGCTCATCTAGGGTGCGCGGGGCGAGCGCATCAATGTTGCGTGCCGCATAGGCAAAGAAACCGGCAGCATAGAGGACCTCGCCTTGGCCTTCGGCGTGCGGCTTGCCGTGTTCGAGGGTGAGGATGCGGCCTAGTTCCTCTTGGTGTTGGCGAAGTGCTGCGTCAATGGCCTCCAGCCACTCGCGCCGGGTCTCCAGTGAGGGGGTGTTGGCAAGGGCGCGTTCAGCGGCGGCGGCAGCACTGGAGCACTCTGCCGGCCCCATTGCCGGGACCTCAGCGAGTAATTCGCCGGTCGCCGGGTTGGTGACACTAAATGAGGTGGCATCATCGGCGCTGCACCAGCTGCCATCTATGTAGCCATTTATTTCACTTAAGAGGTTAGATTCTAGCATCAAGTCGGCCTCCGATCCGTTAGTGGCTCAGCCTGCTGGTAGGTGTGGGCGGCGCGCAGTACCAGACCGTCGGCGTGGCGTGGGCCGACCATCTGAACGCCAATGGGTAGCCCATCACTAGTAAACCCACAGGGTACCGAGCAGGCTGGCTGACCGGTCATGTTGAACGGATAGGTAAATGGAGTCCAGCTCGGCCAGCGGTGGTCGTGCCAGCCTTCGGGCACTTCCAGGCCGGCACTGAAAGCTGGGATTGGCAGAGTCGGCGTGAGCAACAGGTCGTATCTCTGGTGAAACAGGCTCATCTGCTCTGTTAGCGCAGCGCGCTCGTTCATGGCCTGCATATAATCGAGCATTGTGGCGTCTTTAACACTGTTGACCGCCTCAACCAATGCTGGGTCCATGACATTATGCTTCTCTTCGGGAATAGAGCGCAGGGCGTTGGCAGCGCCGCCGAAGAAGAGTAGGTCGAAGGCCTGGCGGGGGTCGCTGAACCCGGGGTCGATTTCGTCGACCTGGGCCCCTAGGGCCTCCATGGTCTGTGCGGCAGCGGCCACGGCCCGGGCAATCTCGGGGTCGACGTCGACATAACCGAGGTTGGGGCTGAAGGCGATGCGCAGGCCGCGGACGCCACCCTCAATTGCCTGCAGGTAGCTGCAGTTGTCTGGTGGTAAGGTCGGATCGCGTGGGTCAGATTCTGCGATCACGTCCATTAGCAGGGCAGCATCCTCAACTGTCCAGGTCATCGGCCCCGGATGAGCAAGCTGGCCGAATGGGCTAGCCGGCCAAATTGGCACGCGCCCTTGGGTTGGCTTGTGGCCGACCAGGCCGGAAAAACCGGCAGGGATGCGGATAGAGCCGCCGGCGTCGGTGCCCAGCGAAAGCGGCCCCATGCCCAGCACAACTGCTGCGGCACTGCCGCCACTGGAGCCTCCGGCAGTCTTGGTCGGGTCATGGGGATTGCCGGTTACGCCGTAGCAGGGGCAGTCAGTTACCCCCTTCCAGCCGAGTTCGGGGGTGGTGGTTTTGCCAGCAGGGACCAACCCGTGGCGGCGCAATGCGGCTACTGCTGGTGCATCGTGCTCCCACGGTCCGTTTGGGTCGACCGTCTTGGATCCCTTGAGATTGGGCCAGCCGCGGGTAAGGAAGACATCTTTAATGGCGACTGGAACGCCATCAATGAGCCCCTGGGGCTGTAGATGGCGGTAGCGCTGCTCGCTAAGCCGGGCGGCCCTCAGGGTAGTCTCCTCATCTACTAGGCAATAGGCGTTGACCTGGTTGTTGTGCCGATGGATTCGCTCTAGGGTGGCTTCGGCGGCCTCGACAGGAGAAAGGGTGCCGGAGCGAAAGCGGCGCAACATCTCTAGCGCTGTTAGATCGGCGATTTCGGTGTTAGCGCAATGACTCATCAGGAACCCTCCGGTGGTACATATCCCCGTTTCTTATCTACTATATTACGTAGCGCAGAGCCGGCCTGCCAACGCTCGAAATTGTCCGCGAACTGGTGAATAAGGGCCGAACGCCAGCCAATGAAGTCGCCGGCCATGTGGTGAGATATGAATACATTGCTCATCTCCCAAAGGGGGTGGTCTGAGGGCAGCGGCTCCTCTTCGAAGACGTCTAGTGCAGCGGCGGCGATGTCGCCGTTGCGCAGGGCAATGATCAGATCCTGAGTTACTACTATAGGGCCGCGGCCGATGTTGATTAGCTTGGCGTTATTGGCCATGGACTTGAAGGCCTTGACGTCGAATAGTCCGCGGGTTGATTCAGTTAGCGGGGCGGCAATGACCACGTAGTCGGCTTGGCCGAGCTGCTCGTAAAAAGCCTCGGGACCGTGGATGGCGGCGAAATCCTGATCTTCACTCCGCTCGCGACTGGCTATGCCCTCGACATGCATGCCGGCGGCAGTGAGCATGCGGGCTATCTGGCGGCCAATCGAGCCGGCACCGAATACTAAAACATGTTTATCTTGGATGCGCTGGGTTTCGCGATGGCGCCACTCATGGCGCTGCTGCAGGGCAATAGTGGTACGAAAATCCTTGGCGAACATCAGGACCATGCCCAAAACGGTCTCGGCTATGGCCCGATCAAATATACCCCGGGCGTTGGTGACCGGTATTGGCGATTCGATAAGTTCGGGAAAGAGTAGGGCGTCGACCCCCGCGCTGGTAGCATGCACCCACTGCAGGCGCTTGGCGTAAGGCCAGGCCTCGGCGACGATGCGGGTGCGGAAATCGGTCACTAGGAGTATATCCGCATCGGATATTGCAGCTATAAGGCCTTCGCGGCTAGTGGCATGATTTATTATCGCCCGCCCGTCAAGGCGCTCTAGGCCTGGGGGAGGCGCTTCTTCCGGGGCGGTTAGCAGGGCGATTACAGGAAGCTCGCTGCTGGCCATTGAGTCTGTTCTCCAGTAGTTTTTATATCCTTGGCACCGTATCTATACTAGCGGCAATATACAAGGTTTGTGATGGCCTCGCCAACGGGGTAGTGACTGGGGAGTCAGGAGGCGCCTAAGGCTCCTCGCGGCCAAGGGTCCTTTAGGTCGCCTCGAAAAACTTGCCCGGAGCCATCGTCTGCCCCGGTTTGGAGTTCATAGCGCCAGGGATGGCGCCATGGAGCCTCCAGGGATGGATTCACGGCGTCCTCCAAACCGGGGCAGACGATGGCTCCGGCTCCGGGTAAGTTTTTCGAGACGCCCTTTAACGGGTGCATGGGCATAGAAAGGCAGAGGAGAGATAGCCGTGGCAGCACAGATAGACGACTTTGATACAGACGATATGCGCGAGCCGGTTTGGAGTCCTTCAGTAAGGGCGCTCCCCATTCCGGGCATAAGGCGGATGGTCAACATGGCTGCGGAGATGGAAGATGTCATTCATCTGTCTATCGGTCAGCCTGATTTTCCAGTGCCTGAGCATATCTTGGAGGCCCATATCCAGGCCCTGCGCGAGGGCAAGACCGGATATACCATGGATGCTGGGCTGCCGCAGCTGCTTGAGGCGGTCGCCGAGTATTACGGCGAGTTATATGACCGCCCGTTAACCCCGGAAAATGTGCTTATAACTACCGGCGCAACTGAGGCGATGTACTTGGCCATAGCTGCTACTGCTGCGCCGGGGCGGCAATTCCTGGTCCCCGACCCCACCTTTCCTCTATACGCGCCGCTGATACGGATGAATGGTGCCGAGGTCAAAACCATTCCAACTCGTGCCGAGCACGGCCACCAGATCGATCCCCAGGAGGTGATTGATAATATCGGCATGCGTACCTTCGGGATTATCCTCAATTCGCCGAGCAATCCCACAGGTACTGTCTACCCCAGAGAGACTGTTGAGGCGATTGTCCAGGAAGCGGCCTATCGGGGCGTCTATGTCTTCAGCGATGAGGTTTATGATCACCTCTTGCTCGATGAGATGGAGTACCCCAGCGTTCTGCGCTGCACCTCCGATCTAGATCATGTCATGGCGGTGTCGAGCCTGTCTAAGACCTTCAGTATGGCTGGTCTACGAGTAGGTTGGTTGATCTCCAGTCAGGGGGCGATCAAGAAGTTACAGCGCTTTCACATCTTCACCACTACGGTTGCCAATACGCCTGCTCAGTGGGCCGGAGTTGCGGCACTGCGGGGCGGTTCGCAGTGCGTCGATGAGATGCTTCAGGCCTACCGTAACCGGCGCGATAGGATTGTCGAATTGGTCAGCAAGACTCCCCATTTGACCAGCTATCGACCGCAGGGGGCCTTTTATATCTTCCCATCTCTGCCATCTAATACCGACGGTACCAGCGTAGCTACCCGGATGCTTAAAGAGACCGGGGTTTGTGTGGTCCCCGGCGATGCCTTCGGCGAGAGCTGTCCTAACTCTCTGCGGATTAGCTACTCGGCATCGATGGAAGACATTGAGCGGGCCTTCGAGCGGATAATCCCGTGGATGGAAAAGCAGGAATTTTGATGGCCACAGGTCGGTTAAGGGAGTATCTAATCACAGCAGACCTACTTGTAGTTTGGCTGCTTCCGACATCCGGTCCTGTGTCCAAGGTGGCGTAAAGACCAGATTCACCTGGGCTGTGGCCACTGTGGGGACCATCTCGACCTTGACCTTGATGTCATGAGCAAGGATGTCCCCCATGCCGCAGCCAGGGGCGGTCAGGGTCATATCAATGTCGACGTTACGGTAGCCGTTTTCGTCTTTGGCGATGTCACAACGGTATATGAGCCCAAGATCGACTACGTTGACCGGGATTTCAGGGTCGTAACAGGTGGCCATCTGCTCCCAGATCAGGCCTTCAACGTCTTCGTCAGTTGCATCTTCGGGCAGTTGCGGTGGCTGTGGCGGCTCCTTGCCGATGGCATCGGCATTGTTGCCGTCAATACGGAATAGATAGCCTTGCAAAAAGACCGTGTAGCTTCCGCCCAGGGCTTGGGTAAGTACCCCTTCCGCGCCTTCAGGTATCGTTCCCGTGTCGCCTGCCGGTATCACAACCGCCTCACAGTCACGTTGAAATACGATCGGTTCGCCTCTGGGTACGTACATAGCAATGGTGCCCTTCTTATTGTAAAGCCAGCCTACGTGATGTCTAACCTATACCTCTGCTACCGCAGAGCTTTCCAGATCTAGTCTCTGCCCAGCCACTGAATGCGATAGAGGTCGAGACGCCGGTCTTTGTAGTTGCGAACTGATCCTTCATTACGGATCTCGGTGAGCTTGTCCAAATCGAGATCGACTATCAGCGTCATTTCGGTGTTTGGGGTTGTCTCAGCGACTATAGCATCGTGCGGAAAGGCGAAGTCCGCCGGCGAGAAGACCGCCGATTGGGAGTATTGGATGTCGATGTTCTCGACCTTAGGCAAGTTGCCCACCGATCCGGTTATGGCGACGTAGCATTCGTTTTCAATAGCACGCGCTTGGGCGCAGCGACGTACGCGCAAATAACCGGTCTGGGTATCCACCCAGTAGGGCACAAAGAGTATCCTTGCCCCTTTCTGGTTGAGGATACGGGGCAGTTCGGGGAATTCAGCGTCATAGCAGACCAAGATGCCGATCTTGCCGATGTCGGTTTCGAATACATTCAACTCATTGCCGCCGCGTACGCCCCAATAGGCTCGTTCATCAGGAGTAATGTGCAGCTTATACTGCTTATCGGTAGTCCCATCGCGCCGGCATAGATAGGAGACGTTATACAGCCCCTGATCCTGATAGACCGGCATAGAGCCAGCTATAATGTTTATGTTATAGGCCACCGCTAGACGGGTCATCTCATCGACTATCTCCTCGGTGTACTGCGCCATGCCGCGAATCGCCTCGGCAGGGTACTCCTGGTTAAACAGCGAGAGCAGGGGACCATTGAAAAACTCAGGGAAGAGGGCGAAGTCGGCGTTGTAGCCGGCAAGGGCATCGACAAAGAACTCGGCCTGATCGATTAGCTCATCAACCGAACTCATCGGCCGCATCTGCCACTGTACAGTGCCGACCCGCACCACCGCCTTGCGCCGAGAAATCAGTGGCTGCTCTTTGGGCTCGTAGAATATGTTGTTCCACTGCACGAGGGTGGCGTAGGCGTGGGAGTCACGATCCGAGGGCAGATAGTCGGTTATGATACGCCGCACGTGAAAGTCGTTGGCGAGCTGAAAGGAGAGTATCGGGTCGTGGACCTCGCGCCTTTTAACCAGCTCGATATACTCCTCGGGCGATATTTGATCGGCGTATTTGGCGTAGCCGGGGATGCGGCCACCGGCTACAATACCACGCAGATTGAGACTCCGGCAGAGCTCCTTGCGGGCATCGTAGAGGCGCCGACCTAGGCGCATAGCGCGGTAGTTAGGATCGACGAAGATGTCTACACCGTAGAGGACATCGCCGTTCGGGTCGTGGGTGGTGAGGAATCCACCACCGGTGATCTCCTCGTAGGTGTGCTTATCGCCAAAGCGGCCGTAGTCGACTATCAGGGTTATGACGCCGGCGACGACTCTGCCGTTGTCCTCGATGCAGATCTGGCCCTCGGGGAAACGGTTGATTTGAGCGGCGAACTGCTCACGTGACCAGGCGCCGTCCATGTCCGGATAGACTTGATCCATGATTGCCGCAACATCGTCGTAATCTTCCAGCACCATGTTGCGTAGGCGTAAGTGGTGTTCATCATGCTCTATCCGTTCAGAGTCGGTATAGTCGTCGCTCATTACAACCTCAATCCTCTACTCAAATTTAGTACCATGATCGCGGTACAAACACCCTAAAGTAATTCATGCCGGCAATTAATTACAAGTTGGTCAGAAGTTTGGGAGATTTTGTGAACTCGCTTTGGGAAGTCCCGGCCAGCAATCTCCGGCGCGAGTTGCGCGGTTTCGGCGTTCTCCTGAGGTTGTGGTGCAGCCCTTGGCGAGAGGCGGGCAATCATTCAAGGGGGGGATTATGGGGCTTGCTATTGGTCAGCGCAATTTTTGTGACTGCCGTACCGGCTCAGGCCGAAGAGCTTGAGGTTACTATTGATATTGCCGGGATTGAGGGCGAGCTGGAAGATCAGGTTCGTGGCCGCCTGGGTAAGCCTGTCTCGACTGAGCCAGCTATGCTCTCTTCGTTTCGTCGCCGGGCCCCTGAGCGGATCCGCGAGGCCCTTGAGGCAGTAGGCTATTACGACGCTGACATAGATGTGCGGGCGCGGTCAGGGGCGGATGAGTGGCGTCTAATGGTGGTTATAGATCCCGGCGAGCCGGTCAGGATCCGCGATCTAAATGTTCAGGTGGTCGGTGAGGCGGCCGAAGACTTGGCATTTGCCGGGATTGAATCGCGGATGCCGCTACGCGAAGGGGATGTTCTTAACCATGGCCGTTATGAGAGTGCACGTCGTCTGATCCAGAGTCTGGCCCTGGAGAGGGGGTATTTCGACGGCCGCTATTTAGTTCGGCGGATTGAGGTTTATCCCGAGGATTACGCCGCTGATATAGTATTACAATACTACAGCGGTCAGCGTTATAGCTTCGGTGAGGTAGTTTTCGCCGAGTCACCTCTCGCTGATGAGTTTTTGCAGCGTATGGTCGGCTTCGAGGCAGGTGAGCCGTATACAGCTCAGCAAGTAGGGCAACTCAATCGCGCCTTGCGTGATAGCGGGTATTTCCGCGAGGTTAGGGTAAGCCCGGAGCATGAGCCGGGCAGCGGCGTGGCACCAATAAATGTCGCTCTGAAGCCGCGCGCCCGCCATGAAATAACCACTGGCGTTGGCTATACCACCGATCTTGGGGCAAGGGTCCGGCTCGGCTGGGAGCGGCCATGGGTTAACCCTTGGGGACACTCGATGGCGGCTGATACGGAAATTGCTGAAAAGCGCCAAAGCGTTACCGGTAGATACCGGATACCGCTGCGTGATCCGCTGCGCACCTCTTTAGAGTACCAGATAGGTGCAAAAATGCAGGATGTGGCAGATATCGATTCCGAGCAAGTCTCGGGTTCTGTTCGACATCGCCACCGTCTCCTTTCTGGTTGGCAGCAGGTGCTCTCTGTGCGTGCGGATTGGGAGAGGTTCCGTATAGATGAAGAGCGGGAGACAACTAAGCTGTTGCTGCCAGGGGCGAGTTGGAGCAGGACCCGGAGTCGAGGGGGGCTTGACCCAACCTGGGGAGATCGCCAGATGCTCTCGCTCGAGGCAACCGAGACGTGGCTTGGTTCAGACGTTGAGATATATAGACTACGCGCAGGAACGCGCTGGCTGCGCACTTTGGGAGAACGCAACCGGTTTCTGGTGCGGGCCGATATCGGTGCCATGTCGAGTGGCGATTTTGACCGTGTCCCGCCTTCCTTACGTTTTTATGCTGGCGGCGATCAGAGCATTCGTGGCTATAAGTTTCAAACCCTTGGCCCGGAGCGAGATGGGACCGTAATAGGTGGTAGCTACTTAGCTTTAGCGGGTTTGGAGTATGGCTATCAGATAACCCCGAATTGGCGACCGGCATTGTTTGTTGACTCAGGTAACGCCTTGGAGAGTTTCGGCGATTTAAGTGATGAGCTAAAGGTTGGTGTAGGAGCCGGGATACGCTGGTCTTCGCCGATTGGCCCGGTTCGCCTGGATGCAGCCGTGCCGGTTGAAGATGACCATGAACAAATTGATTCCTGGAGGCTCCACTTCTCAATGGGGTCGGATCTGTGATGGCGCGCTGGTTACGCTGGTTGATGTATTTAGGTGGTGGCTTCTTTGCACTTTTGATGGTGCTGGCATTCTTCGCGGTGTGGCTGGTAACTACCACCCCTGGAGCGCAGTTCGCCGCCTATTTAGCCCAGAGTCAGGAACCGCGACTAAAGCTACAGGTGACTTCGGGTAACCTGCTCGAAGGAGTGGAGGCCCGCAATGTAGTATGGCAGCAGGATAAACTAGTAGCGGTAGAGCTTGATGAGCTCGATTTGCGCTGGGATGCCATGGCCTTGCTTAGCCGCAAGGTCGAAGTTGAGCTATTAGAGTTGCGTGGGGTCGATATCAGGGTTGCTGAGGGCGATCTGGCCGAAGAGAGCCCCGTAGAGGTCATTGATCCCGTAGAGGTCATTGATGATGACACCGGTCCTATTGTGCTGCCGCATATTGAGTTGCCGGTCGATCTGAATATCGGTTCTGTCGTAGTGGACCGGGTTCGTTTGCAGTTAGGTGAAGATGACCCGCACTGGATAAGGCGTGCCGAGTTGAGCCTGAGAGCCTCGGGTAGTGCCTGGCATGTTAAGCGCTTGATGGTTGAGCGCGACGATGCTCGGGTAGAGATACATGGCGAGGTGAATACTGCTGATGCCTATCCGGTGAGCATGTTTGTCAACGCATCAGCAGCGATACCCGGTTTGCCGGAAAGAGTACGGCTGAGCTCGAGGTTAGGAGGCAGTGTTACAGCCTTGACTACAAGCCACCGGCTTGCCGGCCCCGTGACTGGGGATCTGGAGTTGGATATTCGACCGCTTGACCCTGACATGCCTTTCAACTTGCAGGGTAGCGGTCTGTCTGGAGGATGGCCGCCGGATAGTAATCATTTGCTGGCTGCACGCGACGTTGATCTGCTCGTTAGGGGCGATCTTGACGATATTGAAGGTCAACTTAGTGCCCACCTCGCGGGTGAGAATGTGCCGGCTGGCGACTGGGATGCCGAGTTTAGCGCCGATCTTCAGCGCCAGAGAGCTGAGGTCAAGCGCCTGGAGGGGGGGCTGTTGGCCGGCAGCCTACTAGCTAGTGGCGAGTTAAATTGGGGCGAGCAGCTGCTCTGGCAGGCTGATATAGCATTGGTCGATCTTGATCCCTCACAACAGTGGGATGGGGCACCAAGTGATGTTAACGGGCCGATACGGGTGGCGGGTGAGGCCGGAGAGAGCGGTTGGGGGCTAGATGTCCGCCTTGATGGCCTTAGCGCCTGGGTGGAAGGGAATAAGGCCTACCTGGAGGGGCAGTTGGGCCATCGACGAAGCGGAGTTTGGTATCTGGAGAACTTGCATGCCGAGGTAGAGGGTGGTGATTTAGTCGCTAGTGGTGAGTTGGGAGAAGAGCTTAGCTTAGATCTTGACGCACAGTTCACTGATCTAGGGGCTTTGCATGAGGATCTGGAGGGTGCTATCCAGGCCTCTACTAAAGTTCAGGGGCCGTTGCAGCGTCCTTATATCGAGACCCGCGGTAATGGCCGGGGCATTTCCTGGGCAGGGGAGTACTGCGTCGAACGACTGAGTTGGGATGTGGTGGTGCCTTCGCTAGGACTGGAACCCGGTACTGCTGAGGTGGTGGTAGACGCAATCCAGGTAGGCGATTATGCCATTGATAGGGTTGAAGCGGAAGGTTTTGGCAGTCGGGCTGCTCATCAGCTAACCCTGCACGCAAATGCGCCTGATGGCCAGGGGAACCTGGCGCTTGCCGGTGGCTGGCTGGAGGGGCGGGGTTGGCGTGGCATGGTGGTTGATGCCAACGGTCAGGTAATGGGCCATAGCCTTAGCTTGGAGCGCTCGCTGACGATCCGCCAGGATGGTGATAGGTTTGAGGTTAGCCCACACTGCTGGGCTTATAAGGATGCTCGTCTGTGCGTTGAGGAGACCATAGTGGCTGACCCTCAATCGGCAGACGCGGATGTCTCGCTAAGCAATTTCAATTTTGCCTGGTTAGATCCGGTATTGCCCGCAGAGCTCGACTGGCAGGGCCGTCTTTCCGCGGCCAGCCAAATCAGCTGGCATGCTGAAGATGGAGTCAAGGCAAGCCTTGTTGCAAATGGCAGTCCGGGGCGTGTTTCGCTGCTAGTAGAGGAGGCAATAGATGATTTGCCGCGGGTGGTGCGCGATCTTGACTATAGACACATCTCGGTTGCGGCTTCTTATAGCCCTGAACAGGCTGATGTACGGTTTGACTTTGCGGCTGAAGAGGCCGGGCAGATGCATGCCGATTTGTCCATGGAGCCGAACCTCGATGGTGATGGGTGGCTTGATGGCAGTGTCTCACTGAGCGGCTTGCAAGCCGGTTTCTTCCATCCGTTCGTGCCCCAATTGAGTGAGCTGTCCGGGCGCTTTGATGCCGATTTGCAACTGGATGGGAGCCTGTCTGCGCCAGAGTTTAATGGGCTGCTGGAGTTTAGTGACGGGGAGATCTTAACTCGTGAGTCACCGACCAAGGTCGACAGGCTCAATCTCAAAGTTGAGCTGAATGGGTCAAAGGCTGGTATCGCCGGTGGCTTTTATATCGGTTCTGAGCGGGCGCAAATTAGTGGTCAGGCCGATTGGGAGCAGTTCGATAACTGGTTGGTTGAGGTAGGCGTTGAAGGTCAACGCCTCGAGGCAATCTATCCGCCTTATGCCAGATTGAGGGTTAGTCCCGATCTCATGGCTCGCGTAAGTCCTGGGACGGTGGAGGTTGTAGGTAGCGTTCATGTCCCATCGGGTAAGATCACTGTGCAGGAGATCCCCCAGCAGGTTGTCGCTAAATCCGATGACGCTGTCGTAATTAGGCGGGAGCGGGATGACGCTACGGATATACTTGAGGAGGTTGCTCAAGCCTGGGGATTCGATGCTGATTTAGAGCTTAGCATGGGAGATAGGGTCGACCTTGAGGCGTTCGGGATTAACGGTAAATTGACCGGGTCCATGAGGATTAGGCAGCGCCCTGAGGCTGAGCCGGCCGGTTTCGGTGAGCTGCGCATAGTGGATGGGGAGTACCGGGCATATGGCCAACGCCTGAGTATCCGTCGCGGGATGGTCATGTTCAGTGGGCCACTGGATAGGCCTGAACTCGATGTGGAGGCGGTTAGGCGGATTGAGCGTGATGGGGTTACAGCAGGGTTGCGGCTCATCGGTAGCGCTAGGGAGCCGAATGTTTCGGTATTCAGCGAGCCGGCCATGTCAGAGGAAGATGCCCTCTCTTATATGATCCGCGGCAGGCCTTTAGGAGCGGAGGGCCCGGGGAGTGATGCCCTGGTTGCTCAAGCCGCTTTGGCATTGGGAGTATACGGCGCGCAGAGTGCGGTCGGAGGTTTTGCCGAGCAGCTTGGGGTAGAAGACTTCGAGATTGACGCGGTCGGCGAAGGTGAGGAGGCGCAGGTGGTCGTTTCTGGCTACGTTCGGCCCAATATCTATGTGGCTTATGGGGTAGGTGTTTTCCAGCCGCTGAATACGGTTACCCTGCGCTACTATCTAACTCAGCAGCTGTTTATGGAAGCTGTAAGCAGCGAGGAGAGCGCTTTGGATTTGATGTATCGGTTCGATATTGATTAGCCTCCCCGCGATTCATTTCGCCGTTCCTGGCGTCAAGACCTGGGCAGTTGGAGTGCTGAGTGCCTGCAGAACAGAGCCTCTAAAACTCTCCGGTAGCCATTTAGCTGCCCCAGCGTGGAGGACGCCGTTAACCCATCCCTGGATGCTTCATGGCGCCATCCCTGGCGCCAAGACCTCCACGCTGGGGCAGCTAAATGGCTACCGGAGAGTTTTAGAGGTGCCTATAAGGTTCAGTTCAGTTTTAGAACGTTTCCCAAGGACAATGGATGCTGCCTGTGCGCCTAAACGGGACGCAGCGGGCAGGAGCGGGGATCGAAACTCGGATCATCGATGCGCTGGTGTATCGCGCGAATGGCGTCGTCTTCATTGCGGAAGATGTTGTCATGGCCAATCTCCTTATCTAACCCGGCGCGTTGCATAACCTCCCAGACCTGCAGTTTGATGCCGGCTAGAACCAGGGTTACGCCGTTATCGTGGAGTCTTTGGTGGAGATTATGGAGCGTCTCTATCCCCGATGAGTCTATGGAGGTTATTCCGTCACCAACCAACAGCAGGAAGCGCGCCTCTTGATGGTCGTGGTTGATCTCAAGGGTGCGGTCTTCCAAGTGGCCAACATTGGCAAAGTAGAGTGGGCCATCGAAGCGCAGCGCTGCAATATGGCGGCTGACAGGCAACTTAAAAAGCTGGGCATCGCGTAAGGTGCCGTCTTTAGGGTGGCGGGAGAGGATCACTACTCGGGGGCGCATGGTGCGCAGCAAATAAAGGACAATTGCAAGCCCCGCCCCGATGACAATGCCGTAATCAAGATGGGGGGCAAATGCCAGAGTGGCTACAAAAGTGGTCAGCGCAGCGGCACCGTCATGGGTATGGGTCTTCCAGGTGTGGATCATGGCCTTGACGTTAACCAGACCAATCACGGCCATTATGATAATTGCCGCCAGCACCGACATCGGCAAATGGTAGAGTAGCGGGGTTAGCACGAGCAGTGCTAAGGCGACCATAACTGCGGTGAAGACCGAGGACATCCCGGTGCGGGCACCGTTGCTGTGGTTTACTGCGCTGCGCGAGAAAGAGCCGCTGACTGGGAAGGCTTGGGATAAGCTTGAGGCAATATTGGCTAGCCCCTGACCGACCAGCTCTTGGTTGGGGTCGATGCGATCGCGTGTCTTAGCAGCTAGTGCCTTGGCGATCGATATGGCCTCCATGAACCCTACTAGGGCAATGACAGCAGCGGTGGTCAACAGAGCACGGATGGTCTCCCAGTCCCAGGCGGGCATAGCTGGAGTGGGTATGCCGGCGGGGATCTCGCCGACTACCTCACCGCCCATCTCGGCGTAGCCGATCACATAGCTTACCGGGGTCAGCGCAACTACTGCGATCAGTACCCCGGGTATGCTGGGAATCAGTCGGCGTGAGCCGAACATGATCAGCAGAGCGGCCAACCCGAGTAATAGGGTTGGTAGGTGGGTTGAGCCAATGTCGGCGAGCACCTTGATGACGCCGCTGAGCATGCCCGCCTCACGATCCATGGGTATGCCCAACAGATCATTAACCTGCGAAAGGGCGATGACAATGGCTGCAGCATTGGTAAAACCAAGGATTACCGGATGGGCGAGAAAGTTGACCAGGGTTCCGAGCGAGAAGAGGCCGAGCAGCAGCTGAAATAGGCCGACCATCATGGCCAAAGTTATGGCCAGGGTTATGTATTCACTGCTGCCCGGCTCAGCAAAAGGGGTAAGTGCTGATGCGGTCAGCAGTGCTACTACCGCCACCGGACCGGTAGCGAGCTGTGGCGAAGATCCCCACAACGCAGCCACCATAACCGGCAAAAAAGCGGCGTAAAGGCCATAGTAGGCGGGCATCCCGGCCAAAGCGGCGTAGGCCATGGACTGCGGGATCAGGACCAGAGCGACCGTTATGCCGGCTATCAGGTCGGCCTTGAGGGTAGAGGGAGTCGGTCGCTGCCACTGGTTTGCCGGGATTAACCGGCGGGCCGTCGATAGCCGCCGGCTAGCCTGCCTAGATGTCATCCAGACGCCTCATCGATTGGGGTAGCAGGCGCAGGTCGACCATGCCGGTGATCAAGGCCTTGGCCACAGTCGCCTCATCCTCATGCAGCATTTTGTAGTACTGGACTTTCATGGTTAAGGCGCTGCCGATAATCAATCCGGCAATCGCTAGTGGCGCCGTTATGGCCAAAGTGGATAGGGCAGTTATGCCTTGACCGAAGGTGCAGCCCATGCTCAGTGGGCCGCCTAAGCCCATGAGAATGCCGCCGATAAAGTGGTTGCTGAAGTCTTGCTTGGAGGCAAACCACTCAACTCGAAAGGTTCCGCTGATCAGCGACCAGAGTAGCGATCCGACGATCACCCCAAGGACTACGGCCACGCCTACATTCATCAGCGAGAAATTGAGGCCGCCGGCGAAAAACTCCAGTGTATCAGCGATGGGGCCGACAAATACTATCCCTTGCGGGCGTTCACCCTCAACGCTGATGCTGCTCGATAGGGCCCAGACAGCTACTACGCTTAAGCCTACGACTAAACCGCCGAGGATATGGTTTTTGTTTGCTCGGAATTCGCTGGCGCGGAAGACAAAAAAGAGCAGCGCCGCGCCAAGTATCACAGCGATAAACATCCGGGCAAGCTCTGCTGCCTCGCCCGCGATGAGGCTGCCCAAGTCTTGGCCGTGGGTATGGGGGATGGCCAGGGGCTCGAATAAGACTATGCGCAGTGGGTCATCAAGGCCCGGTGGATTGATTGTAAAGTAGGCTACCAAGCCGAGGACTATGGCCACAAAGAGTGACTTGATGTTACCGCCGCCTATCCTGACTACCGTCTTGTTGCCGCAACCACTCGCCAGGGTCATGCCAATGCCGAATAGCAGGCCACCAACTATGGCCCCGGCCCAGGATATATCCACTCCTCGATAAGGTGGTGCGGTCTGATCGGCGCTTATCAGGCCCAGCGGTTCGAGCAGTCCGACACCGATAATGGCTACAGCCATGGCTAGAATCCAGGCCCGCATGCGTTGCCAATCCTGCATGTTGACTATGTCTGAGACCGCCCCCATGGTGCAAAAATTGGTCTTGTTGACCACTGCACCAAGTATTACTGCAACCACAAAGGTGCTGCCGAAAAGCAGCCAGTGAGCTGAGGTTAACGTGTCCAGGCCCATTGCGGCTCTCCCCTGATGACATTAATCAAACCAGGCGGATTTTTGCATGGCTGGGAATGTGATGGAATACCCATTTCAGGATAGTTATATCCTAATTGGGCACCTCTACAAACTTCCCCGGAGCTATTATCTGCCCCGGTGTGGAGGACGCCGTGAATCCATCCCTGGAGGCTCCTTGGCGCCATCCCTGGCGCCAAGACCTCCACACCGGGCAGATAATGGCTCCGGGGCTGACTACATGAAGCCTGTTGGGCTGTTCATTTAGCGCGCGGTAGGCCGAGATCGAGGGCCTTTATAGCCGCCTCCACCCGTGAATGGACGCCGAGTTTACGCAGAACCGATTTGACATGCAGCTTTACGGTACCATCAGAGATACCAAGATGACGGGCGATAACCTTATTACTCTCCCCAACCGCAAGCCGTTCGAGAATATCCTTCTCGCGCGGGGTTAAGGCGGCGAAGGGGTCTGGTGGCTGCTGAGGATCACGCTCGCTGGGTGGCTGGCCTAGGGCACGGGCTAGGGTGTCGGTGAGTTGCGGGGCGACCGGGATGCGGCCGTTGGTCGCCTCATGGAGGGCGGAGACTAGATACTCCGGGTCACTATCCTTGAGTAGGTAACCCTGCGCCCCAGCCCGCAGGCAATCAAAGAGATTCTTCTCCTCCTCGCTGCCGGTTAGCATAATTACCGGCAGCTGGGGAAAGCGCTCGTGGAGTTCACCAAGCAGAGTGAGGCCATCTTGACCGGGCATCTTCAGGTCGAGCAGGACTAGATCGGGTTTAAAGCTTGCTGCGAGAGCTAAAACGTCATCCTCACCTGAGCCGGTCTCCGTCGTTATCCCTTGCGTTGATAGGAGCTCCTGCAGTGCCGCCCGAAACAGGCGGTGATCGTCAACAAGGAGTACGCGCATTGTGATCTTCCTCGGTTCGCGCCGGGCCTGTGCCAAGCCAGTCACGAATCTGCGCTGCCGGTAGCTGCAAGTGGATTTGCGTGCCTTGCTCTGGTTCGCTGTCGATTTGCAGCAGCGCGCCCAATTGTCGCGCCCTCTCGCGCATGCCGGGAAGCCCGAAGCCGCGTCCGCCCTTGTCTAAAGCCGTTGCTTTAGTGTTGTTGTCAGCGCTTGCCGTAGTGGAGTGAAAGCCCCTGCCGTCATCCTCAATGAGCAGGTGTAACTCAGTATCTTCTGTGGCCAGCACAATAAGAACATTTTTGGCGTTGCCGTGGTGCCAGGCATTGGTTAGGGCCTCCTCAACAATGCGATGAATGTGCAGCTCTTGACGCTCTTCAAGGGCTTGCGTCGGCCAGTTGTTGAGCAGACGGATATTGATCTGGCTATCGCGGCGAAAGCGGTTAACTAGGCGTTTGAGGGCGGTATCCAGCTCAGCTCCCAAGGCCTGGCTGTGGAACTGTTGCATCACCTCGCGGACCTGATTGTTGGCGCTATCTATACGGCCACTGAGCTGTTCGATGCGCTCGCGCAACTGCTTGATGGTTGCTTGTTTGCTGGTGGCGTTCGCCTCCAGCTGCCTGATGTGTAAGCGCAGTACAGCAATTTCCTGGACTATGGTGTCGTGCAGTTCCTGGGCTAGGAGCATGCGCTCTTGTTGGATTGAGCTCTGCTGATGTTGTTGCTGTTGGCGTATCCGGCTTATAGCACCGCCTAGCTGTTGTCCTAAGCGCAGCATAACCTGCGGCATAGCAGCCCAGTTGTCGAGTTGGCCGCGCTCAAAGTAGAGATTAAATATGCCTAGGGTGGCAGATCCCTCAGTTATGGGCACGGCTAGCATTGCTAGCCCGGGGTGAGTAGTTACCGGGCTGCGCCCGACCTTGCGGGTACAAAATTGGAGGTCGTTATTGCACCTGACCTGCTGTTGGTGAGCAGCGGCGTTGCAGAAGCACTTCTCTGCCGGGCGTCGTCGCTCAAGGTCGACAAAGCCGGAGTCGAGGCCGTAGGCCTCTACTAGACGCAAGTTTGTCTGCTGATCATAGAGGCGAATCGCGCCGCCATAAGCCCCGGTGCTCTGGACTAACTCGTAGAGGTAGCCGTTGAGCAATTGATCGAGGGTATTTGCCGAACTAATCTGCACGCCTAAGGCGCAGATTTTGTCGAGCTGGTTACCTTCAATCGCCGCCTTACTGGGGTCGTCAAAAACCGCGCAAGGACTAAGTATCTCTGGTGCAGCCGACATGGTCTCTCCTCCTGCGGCAGCAGATTAACTTGTATTATTGTTTTTATTCTTTGCTGTTATAGGTTTGCCAACGCTATTTTTATGGTTTTTTGCGCTGTCTGTAACGGCTTTTTTTATTGTTAAAGTTTGTTTTGCTTATGGTTGCGGGCTGCCAATCTTCAGTGCAACCATTTATTAGACTATATACATACAAATGGGCAAAAGGGAAGGGCCTGCAGTATTTATGACGCGAGCGGATCAGCCTGACCTACTTTATAAGCTTTTCGGGGCAGCCAAATGGCTCAGGGTGGCCTCTAAAACTTCGCCGGCGCCACCATCCGCCCCGGTGTGGAGGTCTTGGCGCCAGGGATAGCGCCATGAAGCCTCCAGGGATGGATTCACGGCGTCCTCCACACCGGGGCGGATGGTGGCGCCGGCGAAGTTTTAGAGGTTCCCTCAGGGGGTAGTTTTAGAGGCTCGCCTGAGGAAAGCGATGAAATTATCCGCCCACGGGCTAGCCTGAGTGTGCCGCAAATGGGCATAACTGGCCATGGTGTTGGCCTTTACCAGACCGTCATGACCGTTGCCGAGTCCGCTTCCGCCTTGTATCTGGTAGGCATAGGTAAAGGTCGACTCAGCATCGCGGGGAGCTGCGGCGGCTAGCGCCGAGTAGTGGAACTCGTGAGCCGGCAGTTCGTTTTGTCCCGGCGCTGCGGGCGACCACGGCGCAGATGGATTGACTTGCAGGCGCACATAACCGTGCCCCTGCGGTTTACGGTTCATGGCGATAGTCAGCGGGAATAGCCCGGCCATGGGATAGGTGGCGTCCCCGATGGTCAAGTGCTGGCAGAGGTACATAAGGCCGCCGCATTCGGCGTAGATCGGTAGTCCGACTAGCGCCGCAGCGGATACCGAAGCCCGCATCGATTCATTAGCAGCCAGCGCGGCGGCGTGACGCTCGGGGAAGCCGCCGCCGATGAGTAGACCGTCGAGCTGCGGTGGTAACTCGGGCGCGCTGAGCATATCGATCCAGACCAACTCGGCCCCCGCCGCTTGCAGTGCCTGCAAATCGCCGGGGTAATAGAAGTTGAAGGCCTGATCGTAAGCCACACCCAAGCGCAGAGTAGCCTCAGCCTGCGAGGGCTGCTCATAGTGCCGCGGTGGAGGGTGTGACTCCACGGATGGCGCGCGGCTCGGCTCTTGTTTGCGGCCTATGGGGCAACTTGCAGGATTCCACCGGTCTGACTGGTTGTCCCGGGGTGAAGGTCTTGGCGCCAGGGATGGCGCTGTGAAGCCTCCAGGGATGGATTCACGGCGTCCTTCACACCCGGGCAACCAGTCAGATCGAGTGAGTTTTTCAAGGCGTCCTATAGAAAGAGTCTGCTCGAGATCGACATGTTCAGCGGTTACCGCGGCGATGGTGCGAATTGTCCGCTGCGCTTGCTCCCGTTGCTCCGGGGCCGGCACCAGGCCGAGGTAGGGGGCGGCGATGGCTAATTCGCTTTGATCGGGGATAGCCCCGAGGACGCTGATGTCGGTGTATTGCTCCACAGCTTGCCGGAGTTTGCGCTCGTGGCGACTGCCGGCAACCCGATTGAGGATTACCCCGGAGACCTGGATGCGCGGATCAAACTGGCTATGGCCGAGCAAGGTCGGGGCGATGCCGCGGGTCATGCCGCGACAGTCAACTACCAGCACAACCGGCGTCTGCAACAAGGCAGCGAGGGCGGCGTTACTGTCTTTGCCCTGTGCATCAGTGCCGTCGTGGAGCCCCTTATTGCCCTCAATCAGGGCGAACTGCGCGGCGGTCTCAGCAACACTGCTCAGCAGTTCCGCCGTGCTCTGGGTATGGAAATCGAGATTATGGCAAGGCCTTCCTGCCGCCAAGCTGAGCCAGCCCGGGTCGATATAGTCGGGGCCGCGCTTATAGGGTTGCACGGTCACATCGCGAGCGCTGAGCGCCGCGGTGATGCCGATGGCGAGTGTTGTTTTGCCCGACGATTTATGTAGGGCTGAGATATATATTCGGCTCATGGCCCCCTATAGTAAGGGGTAAGCGGGAGTATGCGTAGCCCGATGAGGACGATCAGTGTGGCTATTGCGGCACCGCTAATCCCCAATAACCACTCCCATAGACTAGGTGAATAATAGAAAGCCTCCCCATCGAAGACGGCGCCTGTCACCTCATAGCCGGGAAATATCGACAATGGGTGCGCTTGGGCGCCGACGACCATCACGAAAAGATGGGCTAGCCCACCAAGCAGCACCAGACCCGCCGTTATGGCGAGCAACCCGGCATGCCTGCGGGCCACCCCCGACAGCAGGAGGAGAGAGGGGATGATCATACCGGTGAGCACCTGCCCAAGCCAGAAGATGACCGGGTAGATGCCACCGTCGATGAGGAGGAAACTGGCTGCGTCACGATAAGCCGGCATGTAGAACATGCTGAGCACGTGGACGATGAGTATCGAGGCATGGGCGCCGATAAACAGCGCGAGCAGAGAGCTCAAGCGCTCGCTCACCGGCTGACTAGCGGCGTTAGGTGAGTGGTAGTGGACCGCGAGCCAGGCTAGAAGCAAGGCGGCACTGCCGTAAGTTAGCCCGGCGCTAAATAGCAGCGGGATCATTAAGCCGCCGCGATAGGCCTCGTGAGCACTGAGAAGGGCGAATATGGAGCCGACATTAGCAGCGAGCAAGAGTGGCCAAATAATTGCCAACCAGCCGGCAGCGCGCGAGAAGCGGCGCATCGCCGGATCGAACTGAGTCCACAGCAGCAGCCCGACTATGGCAAAGAAGCCGAGATAGAAGAGGATATTGCGCGCGAAGCTGGAGCTAAAATTAAAGTGCTGGAAGGTTACTGGCAGTTGCAGCGGTCGGCCAAGGTCAAATACCAACACAGCCAAGCCGCCGATTAGTAAGGCGCTGGCGACTATGGCGCCGAGCCGGGTAAGCGGCTGCAGCGCTGCGCCGCTGCTGAGCTTAGTGACCTGGGAGCTAGCGGCAATGGCTAGGGCGCCGGCACCGGTGAGGATCAGGGTCAGGGCGAAGACGTGGGGTATCCCCCAGACTAATTGGGTCCCCATACCTGTGACGTGGTGGCCGAGCAGCATGAGATAGAGCGCTGTGCCGGCACCGGCGAGGGCCAGGGTGGCACAGGCAGCGCTACTTAGCCAAAACCCCGGGGAGCTATAGCCTAGACAATGATAGTGGGTGCGTGACGCCATGCTCTTCCTCCTCTCGCCGCTGCTCAGACGATGCCTTGATAGTGCACTGCCGGCTCTAGGCGAAGTTCAGCGCGAATGGTGCTGCCGCCGGACTGTCTAAGGGCCTGGCTGATAGAGCTTTGGGGGTCGTTCAGATCACCGAAGAGCAGAGCCTTATTACCTTGCTCGGCGCAGCGCTCGACGCAGGCCGGCTGCTCGCCGCGATCAATCCGCTGCACGCATAAGGTACAGCCCTCAGCCGCTCCCTTTGCGCGCGGATGGTTGGGTGAGGCGGTGCCGAGCGGGCGTTGGGGCATGAAGCGCGCCTGAAAGGGGCAGGCAATCATGCAGTAGCGACAGCCGATGCAGCGGTGTTTGTCGACTAGCACGATCCCGTCGGCGCGCTTGAAGGTGGCTTGGGTCGGGCAGACCGAGGCGCACGGCGGGTGTTTGCAGTGCTGACACATCAGCGGAAGTGATATCGGCTCCTCGCGCTGATCGGTGAGTTTCATCTTGCGAATCCACTGCGGGTCCTTATCGGGATCGCGCGGCTCCTCCCAGCCATTCTCTTGCCGACAGGCGCTGATACAGGCCGAGCAATCTTCAGCGCAGCGCCGGGTATCGATAAGCAGCCCCCAGCGTTTAGCAGCGTCGGCACCCGCGCCAGGCTTGGCGGTCGGCTCGTTCGTCTCGGCAGCGGTACTGATTAGTACAACCCCAGGGGCGATAGTCATGCCGGCAACCGCGCCGCCCGCCCCTAAGGCTTGGAGCAGAAAGCGACGGCGGCTAGGGCAGTTGCTTGGTTCCCTGCTCATGGTCTTTCTCCTCAGTTGTCTGGGCTGCTGCCGTAATTGTCTGGATTGCTGCCGTCAGCGTGGCAGTTGAAACAGCCGATCTGCACTCCGGTATAGTCATGGCAGCTGCTGCAAAACTGCATCGGGTCGGCGCCAGCCTCCTGCTCCTCCGGAGGTGTCGCATGGCAGTCGACACAGCCGTGCATGCTTTGCTCTGCATCGCGTTTGCCCTCACGCACCGATTGGTGCATACGCTCGGCAAGCAGATGCGGATGTTCGCGGCGCATTTGCTCGGTTGCGGTTATACACTCGCCGGCAGCGCTAAACTCTGGCTGCGGGGCGGTGGTGTCGCGATCGCCGAGAAGAGCAGCCGCGCCGGCGACGACGAACAGTCCGCCTACCGCAACCGCCGCCCAGAGCAGTCTATGCACGCCTGCCATGACTATTCCTCCCCGCTGTTCCAGCTCTTTTCTCCAAGGTGCTTCTAGCCCCACTCTTAAGAAAACTCAACGCTCCTCCGGAGCCATTAGCTACCCCGGTTTGGAGGACGCCGTGAATCCATCCTTGGAGGCTTCATGGCGCCATCCCTGGCGCCAAGACCTCCACACCGGGGTAGATAATGGCTCCGGGGAGCTTTTAAAGGTTCCTTTCAGCACTATTCACCGAGCCCCATTTCGATAAAGCCGGTAGGGCAGACGTCGCGGCAAATGTGACAGCCAACACAGCTGCTGTAATCAGTAAAGACGTAACGGCCGACGCTGCGCTGGGCTTTGGGGAAGCGCTTGACCGCGCTTTGTGGGCAGTAGGCGACGCAGTTATCGCACTCAAAGCAAAGCCCGCAGCTCATGCAGCGTTTAGCCTCGCCTTGGGCCTGTTCGGCAGGCAGGGGCTGCAGCCTCTCGTTGAAATCGCCAATCACCTGCTCTTCATCGATTTCGCGCCGCTCGCGTACCGCCCGCTGTCCAGGTTTAAAGTAGCCGAGGTAGAGTCGATCGTGGCGGATAACCTCGGCGTGGCCGCGATCCTCGTAATTGTGGACGGCGAAAGCTGCTGTATCCGTGCCGCGGGTCGATGCCGAGTCGTACGGCTCTGGTTCGCGCTCGGCGTGGCGTAACTCCTCAAGCAGATTGAAGTGATGGACATTGATCTTGGGTAGGCGCGCCGGTTCGCCGTGGCGGAGATAGGCGTCGAGGCTATGTACCGCGCTGGCAGCTTGGCCGACCGCGGTAGTCAGCAGGTGGGGGCGAATGATATCGCCGGCGACGAAGTGGCCCGGGCGACCGGGGACCTGGTAGTTTTTACCAGCGTCGATAAAGCCGTGGCCGTTATCTAGCTCCTCAACCCCCTGAAGATTACCTTTTTGGCCGATGGCGGCGATAATCAGATCTGCCTCGATGGTGAATTCGGTGCCGTCGATTGGCTGCGGTTGCCCCTTATCGATCTGGCACTGGGCAAAGCGTAGCGCCTTAGCGCGGCCGTCATCATCGTGGATGATGGCGATGGGCATGACACCGTCACGTAGATCGACACCTTCGCGCAGCGCGTCCTCTATCTCGTGTTCGGAGGCGGTCATTTGCTCCCGCGGAAAGAGCGAGGTCAAGGTCACTTCGGCTCCTCCCCGCGCTGCTATGCTCGCGGCATCGTGGGCGGTATAGCCGAGCACGGCGTGTTCGGGGTTGTCCTCATCGGGCAGATCGGCGCTGTAACCGAGACGACGGGCAACCGAGGCGACATCGACCGAGGTGTCACCGCCACCGATCACTAGGATGCGATCGCTAACCGCGGCTAGCCGGCCCTCATTAAAGGCGCGCAGGAATTCGACCCCGGTGAGGCAGTTAGGGGTGTCGTCCCACCCCTCAACCGGTAACGGGCGGCCTTCGTGGGTGCCGAGGGCCCAGATTACGGCAGCGTAGTCGTTGTCAAGCTGCTCAAGGCTGATATCAGAGCCGACCCGGGTGCTGCAGCGGACTTCAACGCCGAGGGCAAGAATACGTTCGATCTCGGTATCGAGAACTTGGCGCGGCACTCGGTAGCCGGGGATGCCGTAGCGCATCATACCGCCGAGTTCGGCTTGGGCCTCGAATATCGTGCAGCGGTGGCCGCGTTTGCGTAGTTGATAGGCCGCAGCCAGTCCGGCTGGACCGCCGCCGATGATAGCAACATGCTGACCGCTGTCAGGTCCCGGTTGGCCGAGGCTGAGGCCGTGCTCGCGGGCGTAGTCACCGATGGTGTGCTCGATGGCGTTGATGGCGATGTGATCGTCGACTACGCGGCGGTTACAGCCCTGCTGGCAAGGTGCCGGACAGACCCGGCCCATGATAGCGGGAAACGGATTGGCTTCACTGAGCCGGGTAAAGGCCAGGGCCTGCCAGTCCTGCTCTGGATCGGGGCGCTGCAGGCCGCGGGCGATCTGTAGCCAGCCGCGGATATCCTCTCCGGCCGGGCAATTGCTCTGGCAGGGCGGGGTGCGGTGGACGTAGGTCGGGCACTGGTGTGACCTGCCGGCGTGGAAGATCTGCTCGCGCCATGACCGCGGCCCCTTAGCGCCCTCTTCATAGCGGCGGAAGGTGTACATCTGCTCAGCGTTGCTCGCCATCTTGTTATCTCCCGTTATAAACCTGTGCGCTGTTGCTAGCCTTCTCCGCGATCTAGGCGAACGGCGTTGCCTACCGCCTCGTGCAGACTCATGACCGTGTCGCGGGGGATGTCGTAGTAGGGCAAAACCTTAGTGAACTGAGCCTTGCAAATAGCGCAGATCGCGACCATGCGATCGACGCCGTAAGTCTCCATGCTCTCGCGTAATGCGCTCACGCGCGGTAGCGCGCCCTGGACCCGTAGCTCAATCAGCTCGTCGGTGAGCAGGCCGCCTCCGCCGCCGCAGCAGAAGGTGGCATCGCCGGTAGTGCCTGGGGCCATCTCGTAAAAACGCGGTACACTGGCGCGCAGCAGTCGTCGCGGTATCTCGAACTGACCGCCAGGGCGTGCGCCCATGCGCGAGGCGCGGGCGACATTGCAGGAGTCGTGGAAGGTCACCCCGCCGTAATGCTCGTTAGCACTCGGGTCGAGGTGCAGGGCTCCTGACTCGAGCAGGTCGGCGGTTAGCTCACAGATATGCTGCGGGATGGGGTAGTTGGGATCGAGTTGATCCTGCAGGGCGCGGGCGTACTCATCGTCCTCTGCCGCCCCCTGTCCGATGCCCACCAGGGTATTCCAAAAGCTGTAAGCAACCCGCCAGGCGTGGCCGCACTCGCCGATAACTATACGCTTAACGCCGAGATCCACCGCCGCCTTGCGGATGCGCGCGGCGATCGCACGCATCTGCTCGTAATTGCCGATAAACATGCCGAAGTTGGCGGCCTCGGAGGCGTAACTGCTCAATGTCCAGGACAGCCCGGCCTGGTGGAAGACCTTGGCGTAGCCCATCAGGCCGTCGACGTGCGGCTCGGCGAAAAAGTCGGCCGACGGGGTGACTAAGAGTATGTCGGCCCCCTCTTCATCAAGGGGGATACGGATATCGTGCCCGGTATCGTCCTTAAGATCCTCCTCTAATCCCTCGAGGGTATCCTCTAGGGCCGGACCGGGGAGGCCGAGGTTGTTGCCGATCTTGTGGACCTTACCGATGATCTCGTTAGTGTATTTCTGGCCGTAACCGACGGCGTCGAGCAGTTCACGCGCGGCCATCGACAGTTCGGCGGTGTCTATGCCGTAGGGGCAGAATACCGAGCAACGGCGACACTGAGAGCACTGATGGAAGTAGACAAACCACTCGTCGAGGACCTCTTTGGTCAGTTCGCGGCCGCGTACTAAGCCCGGGAAGTTGCGTCCGGCGGGGGTGAAGTGGCGGCGGTAGACATCGCGCAGCAGATCTTGCCGGGCCGCCGGCATGTTCTTCGGGTCGCCGGTGCCGAGGTAGAAGTGGCACTTGTCGGTACATGCCCCACAGCGGACACAGCTGTCTAAATAGACGCGCAACGAGCGGCTGCGCTCGAGCAGCTTCTCGAAGTGTTCAAGGGCAATATCCTGCCAATTGCTCGGGAGAGCGCCGGGGAAGTCGAGAGCTTCCTGGTGTTCGGCACTGGCCATGTGGGGGCGGCTGTCGGCGCGCGCCCCCGGCTGATTGGGTGGGGTGAGCAGATCCTGAGGGTCCTCCGGGACTTGAGGTGCAGTAAAGGTCTCCTGGCTCACGACTGCCTCCCTTGCGCTGGCTGCCCTGAATTGCCTGGGGCGGCGTTGCTGCTTTGGTCGTCCGAGCCGCCAGGATTACCAGGGTTACCTGGGGCTTTTGGTGAATCGGCGCGCGCTGCGCCGTTGGCTGTGGCAGCGTTGCTGGATGCGGCGCTGGCGGAATTGCCTTGACGCTCGATAGCGGCAGCCCACGGCGCGAGGTGGCGCTGCTCGCGGGGGTTGTCGGGCTGATTGCGCGTCGGGCTGAAAAAGACCCCCGGGGCGTGGAGTAGTTTGCTGAACGGGAAGATGACCATCAGCAGCAAGACTAGGCTCAGGTGACCGAGCAGCAGCGCATCGGCCGGCAGCGGCTGCCAGTTAAAGCGAATCAGGCCGATGAAAAACTCTTTAACCGCGACGATATCGGTCGGTTGCAGGTGCTTGATCGCCAGGCCGCTCAGGGCTATGGCGAGTAGCAGGGCGAGCATTAAATGGTCAGATACACTGCTGATATGGCGCAGCCGATCTATGATCACGCGCCTTAGCCACAGGCCGATTAGAGCTACAATCAGTGCGTAGGCGGCATAGATCCCGAGTGGTTGGATCCAGACTACCCACTGCGGTACCGGCTCGAGGAAGTAGCGCAGGTGGCGCAATACTACCAACAGCAGGGCGATATGCATGGCCCAGCCGAGCAGCCAAATCCATTTGTTGGAGCGAAACAGGCTGTAAAAGACCAGCACCTCGCTAGCCACCCGCAGGGCCACCCCGCTTTTAGTGGTCGGGGCTGGGGTGGTAGGGATGCGCAGCGGCGCCGGTGTCTCAGCATACAGGGCGAGGCGCGCTACCAAACCGCCAACTAGCACGGCGGTGGCAGCGTAGAAGAGTAGGGCGAAGGTTACGGTCAGCACGGCTTACACCCCCAGTTACCTGAGCCCCGGTTCGTTACAGCCAAGTCGTGTCTATTAACCATCTAACCTGCCTCATTCGACCTGTTCGATGCGCTTTGCCATCCCTCGGCGCCTTGTCCCACTCCGCTCTGCTCAGCTGGTCTGGGGCCCTGCAGAGGTTCTTGAGCCCCATCTTCGAGCTACCTCGAGTGGCTCGCCCGTTACCTCTCAAGAGTCTCTGCAGGGCGTTATTACGAGCTTACTTAGACGCAGCCGGTCGGCTTAGGCAGGCCGGCATAGCGGCACGCCTGCTTGGCTGGGCCGTAAGGGAATAACTCATAAAGATACTTGCTGTTCCCCTTCTCCGGGCCCATGCGCTTACCGATCTGCTTGGTTAGTACCCGCACCGCGGGGGCGATCTGGTACTCGTCGTAGTATTCGCGCAGGAAGTTGATGACTTCCCAGTGCTGTTCGGTTAGCTCTTGACCGTCCTCTTGGGCCATTACTTCAGCTACTTCGGGGCTCCATAGGCTGAGATCCTCAATGTAGCCCTCTTCATCGGTGGGGATTGTGGTGCCGTTTACTTCGATTGCCATAACTGCTTCTCCTCTCTCCTCAATGCAGCACGTCTAACGAGATTTTTTATAAGTTGCCTATTTCCTTAGGCGCCCAGTTTCCTCAGACCCACGCCTGGTGGGGCCCGTGATCGATAACCAGTTGTACGACGCCCTGATAGTCAACCACTTGGATATTTGCGGCTAAGTGATCTGCAGCTAAGCCGCGTGCCTCCATATCCGGCCCGAGGGCATAAACCCGCCCCGCCGCAGCGGCATCGGCAAGCTGACTAGCACTCGGGGCGGCGGCAAGGGCGGCGTAGACGCCGTCTTCAATTAAGAGCAGACGGCCGTCGCCGAGATGGGCCAGACACGAGTCCAAATCGCGTGTCTGTAGCGGTGATTTGTTTACGGTGTGCAGCATTGTTGGCCTCTTTGCACAAATAGTTGCAGCTGAGTCGGGTTGTGACTTTATCCAACACTTTCTAGCTAGAACGACATGATCACGTCTTGCCCTTGCATCAACTCGCTCATCCGGTTGCGATCCACCACCTCTACCGGCACTACCAGGTCATCGCTGCTCATGCCGCGCTCTTCAAGAGATTCGCGCTCGACATAGAGCTTCTCGATGTCGTAGCCCTCGAGGGCGCGGTAGGTCGGGGCGAAGTTTTTCATCTCGATGGCGTTGGCGTTCTGCCCCTGGCGTAGCTGCAGCACTCCGTCGTCGAGAAACGCTAGGCTGACATCTTGATCGAAGGCGGCACTGATCAGGACCACCTCCAGCGCCTCGAGGGCGTAGATGGTGCCATGGGGTGCCTTGCGGTTAACGAACATAAACCGCTTTATCTCTCCGCTGTCGAATTCGTCTTCCACGGTTAGCCCTCCTGTGTTCGGCTGTAAGGGGCGCTCGCGCCTACTGTTTGAGCCTGGTTGGTCTTATCTGGTTACCTGGGGCGCTAGCCACGGCTTGCGCGCCGCGGCGCGGCTCAGTCGCCAAAGGTGACCAGTCTGTCGGCCTGGATGCCGACCTCGACGAGTTGCCCGAGTCCGGAGATGCGAAAGCCGGGGGCTAGGATCTCGTCTTTGATGCCGCGGCGCAGGGCGGCGGCGACACAGACAACCAAATCGACATCGTGCTCCTCGGCCAACTGCGACCAGCGCCGGACGATGTTGCGGTCATCCTGCTGCGGCTCCTGCAGGCGATTGGCGTTGTGGACCCCGTCCATATAGAAGAACACCCGCGGCACGGAGTGGCCCATCTCCAGCGCTGCCTTGGCGAAGTGATAGGCGCTGTCGCTGGCCTGGTGTTGATAGGGTGCCTCGTTTACCAAGATTGCAAATTGCATCTATTGCTATCCTCCTTAGAAGCGCAGGTGGGCGGAGGTGTTCAGTTTAGCCCGCGAGCCGTGCCAATTCTCAATATGGTGCTTGGTAAAGGGCAGTCCGGTCATCTCGAAAAAGCGCACCCAGCCGATGCGCTCGATCCACTCGCCGACCCGTTCATAATCGCGGGCGTTATCGCGGTAGGTGTAGAGGATCTTCTTAACCTGCTCGGCGACTTCGGGCCAGCGTGGTGGATTGTTCGGCAGACCGGCCACCACCATCTTATGGAAGCTTGGTACGCCGCGGGCGTTGGAGTGGTTGCCGCCAACCCAGATGGCGAGCTTGGAGTGCTCAGGATCGTTAATCTGCATCGGCGGGCAGGGCGGGAAGCAGGCGCCGCAGGCTACGCACTTACTCTCATCAACCTCCAGCGAGGGTTTGCCGTTGACCACCGCCGGGCGAATCGCGGCAACCGGGCAGCGGGCGACTACTGATGGCCGCTCACAGATGTTAGCGACTTGATCGTGCTGGATCTTCGGTGGCTTGGTGTGTTGGATGTTGATGGCGATATCGCCTTGGCCGCCGCAGTTTATCTGACAGCAGGAGGTCGTAATGTGCACGCGGTTGGGCATGCGCTCGTTGATGAACTCTTCGTGCAGCTCATCCATCAGCGCCTTGACCACCCCTGAGGCGTCGGTTGCCGGGATGTCGCAGTGCAGCCAGCCCTGGGTGTGGGAGATCATGGTCACCGATGGGCCGGTGCCGCCAACGGGGAAGCCGGCTTGCTGCAGCGCTTTAATCAAGGGTTCGACTTTGGACTCGTCGGCGACACTGATCTCGGCGTTGGAGCGGATGGTAAAGCGGATATAGCCGTCGGCGTACTCGTCGGCTATATCGCAGAGGCTGCGTATGGTGGCTAGATCCATCTGCCGCTGGGTCCCGGCGCGCACCGTCCAGACCTCTTCGCCGGTGTGGGAGACGTGGTGGAGTACCCCCGGGCGGGGCCGGTCGTGGTACTTCCACAGCCCGAAGTTGCGCCGCAGAGTCGGGTGCATATGCGGGAACGGGTCCGGGGTGCCGCTCTCAATCGGGCGCCGGGGCTGAGTTTGTGCTTCGGCCATTATATCTCTCCTCCAGTTCTGGCTGCCGGCTTAAGAGGCCGCGCTTTCTTGTTGGCGTTGGTGCCATTTCTCGGCCTGTTCATCCCAATCGTCCATGCGCACGTAGGAGATGGAGCGCGGCTCGCGAATCATGTTCGGATCGACCTCTAGGCCTACTGCCTCAAGGAAGTTGGGCAGTCCGATGCGCTCGATCATCTCGCCGACCCGCTCGTGTTCGAGGGCGTTCTCGGCGAAGAAGTCGACCACTTCTTGGGCTATCTCGAGGAGCCTTTCGTAGTCTTCGTGGTTGCGCAGGGGCAGGAAGGGGACGACTACGCTGCCGAATAGGTCGCCGATGCGCAGGGTCCGTTTGCCGCCGACGAGGATGGCGACGCCGCGCTCCTGTCCGGGTGAGAGCGCTTTGGTCATGACGTTGATGCAGTGCATGCAGCGCACGCAGCTGGAGTTGTCGATCTCGAGCTGATCGTCATCGGTCAAGCTGAGCGCGCCGGAGGGGCAGCGGGTGATGACGTTGTCGATGGTGTACTGCCGGCCTTTGCGGGCGACGAACGCTTGAACTTCACTTTGGTCGACTTCGATTGCATCGCGCCAGGTGCCGATGACGGCAAAGTCGGAGCGCTCGATGGCGTTCATGCAGTCGTTGGCGCAGCCGGAGACCTTGAATTTAAATTTGTACGGCAGGCTCGGGCGGTGCATGTCATCAAGGAAGTTGTTGATGAGCATGCGGTGGATCTTCTGCTCGTTGCAGCAGGAGTGTTCGCAGCGGGCGGCGCCTACGCATGACATGCCGGTGCGCACGGCGGGGCCGGCGCCGCCGAGGTCGAAGCCGTACTCGTTGAACTCATCGAAGCACTCTTGGACCTGATCTGCTGTGGTGCCTTGGAGCATGATGTCGCCGGTTTGGCCGTGGAGGGCGATTAGCCCGGAGCCGTGCTTCTCCCACATGTCGCAGATGTCACGCAGAGTTTGGGTTGAGTAGTGCATGCCGGCCGGGGGGATGAAGCGCATGGTGTGGAATTCTTGCGCTTCGGGGAATTGGGGCTCGCCGTCGGCATCTTTTAGTTCGGTGAAGCGGGGGATGATGCCGCCGCCGTAGCCGTAGACGCCGACGGTGCCGCCTTTCCAGTAGCCTTTGCGGTCGGTGTAGGACTGTTCGAGCTGGCCGAGTACGCCGGCGATCATCGGTTTGTCTGCGGCGAGCCGTTTGAGCCCGGTGACGAAGCTGGGCCAGGGGCCGCTTTCGAGTTCGTCGAGCTTGGGGGTGTCATAGGTCTTGTTTGCCATGGTGGTTTCACCCTTGGTTTGTTGGCTCGGGGCCGGTTGCTGTGTTTTCCCGGCTAATTGTCTTGCGTCAATTTAGCCGCTGCAATGCGGTTAGGGAATATCTATTCACGGGGGCGAATGGGAGGGTTTGGGTATCTCTTTTGGGATAGGTGTAGGAGGTGCCTCCGGAAACTCCCCTGAGCCATCTAGCTGCCCCGGTATGGAGGACGCCGTGAATCCATCCCTGGAGGCTTCATGGCGCCATCCCTGGCGCCAAGACCTCCATACCGGGGCAGCTAGATGGCTCAGGGGAGTTTCCGGAGGCACCCGCAGGGAGTGTTTTGCGGGGCGGTGCTGATTTGTCAATCTTTGCTCTTCATCTATTAGCTGGCTTTCTCTAGACAGACGCCTTTTTTCAGGCAACACTCCCGTTTTGGCGGCATGGCGCTGGTGAAGATCGACGGGATAGTTTCACGGCGGTCGTCCTTTAAAGTCCCCCGAGCCAACAGGTTAACCTCGGTGTGGAGGTCTTGGCGCCAGGGATGGTGCCATGAAGCCTCCAAGGATGGATTTACGGCGTCCTCCACACCGGGGGACCGTTTGGCTCTGGGGACTTTTAAAGGCGCTAGACGGTTACCTATATTGGGATTGGCGCGCTGTGATAGGTTGTTTAAAAGCTCTCTTAGTCTTATTTAAGGAAGCGGCGATCGATGTTCTGGGAAGATGATGATCAGCCTCAATCAGATCAAAGGCAGGCGGCGGCGGTTGATCTAAGTTTTGCTCTGCACGGTAGATGCCTGCCGTCAGCGTATGCTTCCGTTTTGGCCACAGCTCTGGAACCGCATGTCAGCGGGTATGTGACTATTGAGCAGCTTGGGGTGAGGGTCACTCACATCCCCGACTCGGGGCATGGTTGGTGGCGCGATAAGCAGCAGCCGGTGCTGCTCTCGCGGCGAACGCGGTTGTTGCTGCGAGCGGAGCGCTCTTTGGCGAAGCATTTGGAGCAGCTGAGTGGGGCGCAATTGGAGCTTGGTGAGATGCGCCTGCGCTTGGGCGCGGTGCGCGCGCATGAGCTGGAGAAGGCTGAGACGCTCTATGCCCATCGGGTGATAGATCCGGTCTGTTCGGTGGGTGATAGCGATGACAGTGATGAGCAGGAGAAGGATTTTATGTTCGCTATGCGCGATCAGTTGTACGAACTCGGGGTGCGGCCACGGCGGATGTTGTGTGGTCGCCGGGAGTGGTTAAGTACCCCGGAGGGGTGGGTGGTGACGCGCAGTTTGCTGGTTGACGGTATGGCTCAGGAGGCGGGGTTGCGGCTGCAGGAATGTGGGTTAGGGCAGGGGCGGCAGTGGGGTTGTGGTCTTTTTGTGCCGCACAAGGGGCCTGCTAATACCTCTCAATAGGGAGCTTTTGGAGGCGCCCGATAGCTGCTGTTCCTGCTACCACTCTTCAGGGGTGAATTGCGCCGGATTCCGCACCTCTATCTGTTCGCCGTTTTGGTGGAGCACGTACAGACCTCGCTCTATTGCGTATGGATGGTGGTCGCCGCAACCTCGTCAAGGACTTATCAAGTGCTGCTAGGCTAGATCAGCTTTGGTAAAAAGTGAACGTATACCTAGGTTAAGCTGTCGAGAGTGGTAGAAACTTATAGTGTTTCGGGGGAACCTCTAAAATTTCGCCGGCGCCCACCATCCGCACCGGTGTGGAGGACGTCGTGCATCCATCCCTGGAGGCTTCATGGCGCCATCCGTGGCGCCAAGACCTCCACACTGGGGCGGATGGTGGGCGCCGGCGAAGTTTTAGAGGTTCCCTTCGGCAGCCTCGCTAAGAGACGCATAAGCGGTTAAATTTTTTGCGAGGGAGCTGGGTTATCCTCGCTCAATGACAGCTAATTGAAGGAGTTTGCAAATATGCAGGTAAATGCTCGCGAGATACTTATCGGGGGATACACACCGAGTTCTACCCTGGTTGACGCCGGTTGGGTGGCGCTACGTGTGGTTGCCGGATTGTTTATGGCTTTCGGTCATGGTCTCGATAAGGTGCCGCCGCAGGAGCCTTTCATCGGCATGGTCGGTGATATGGGCTTTCCGGCACCGGCCCTTTTTGCCTGGCTTGCTGGTCTAGTGGAGTTTTTCGGCGGCTTGCTGCTTGCAGCCGGGGCGTTGACCCGGGTGTCAGCTTTCTCCATCTTGGTAACGATGCTGGCTGCAGGGTTTATAGCGCATGCCGGGGATCCGTTTGCGGATAAGGAGCTGGCATTGCTCTTTGCTGCCGTAATGCTGCCATTTATGGCTGCTGGTGCTGGCCGCTGGAGCGGTGACAGCTTCCTGCGCGAGCGTTATTAATAGTTAGTTATCGAGTCGCGCTAATGGCCCCGCCTAATCGGGCGGGGTGATAGCGCGGCGCCATCCCTGGCGCCAAGACCTCCACGCCGGGGCGGATGGTGGCGCCGGCGAAGTTTTAGAGGCACCCATCTGCCTCCTACGAATTGAAGTTAGTCCTTAGTATTGATTATCGAAACCAATATTGTGTTGTGTGGAGAATTCTACCCGCGCACTATCGATCTTGGCTAAAGCACAAGCAGTTATAGGTTGCATGTGGATGCACACCATCTCCACGCCGACACACTTACAGGCGCGCGCTAGCCTATTCAAAAAGCTCAGATAGGCTGAATCGATGATCTCCACCTCAGCTAAATCAAAATAGATTTTCTTCGCGCCGAGCCTCTGCAACTCTGCCAACACCTCATCAATAAGCGACTCAGGTGCCGAGACATTTACCCCATTCCCAGGCTCGAAAAGGGCGCTGTTATCGGCCAGGGAGGTCATTCTAAAGCCGTGTTTAGGCATAAGGTTCAAGATCCATCTATTGGCACCACCTTCACACCGATATGTTTGAACGCATCACTAAGGCCGTCGGCCAGGTTAGACCGGGTGCGCACTTCGCCGAGATCAATCTCAAGCTGAGTGAGGGCCCTCGCTATCTCCGGGCTGATCCCGGTCAAAACAGCTTCCGCTCCCATTAATTTTACTGCTCTAACCATGTGAATCAGGTGGTGAGATACCTGCGAGTCGATGCTGCCAACCCCGGTTAGGTCCATAACTACAACCTTAACCTTGTGGTTAGCGATTCGATTCAATAGTGAGTCCATGATCAGCATGGCACGACTTGAATCTAATGTGCCGATCAAGGGTAGCGCTATCACGCCTTGCCAGATCTCTGTAATAGGGGTCGCTTTCTCGCGTAGCTCGTCCTCTTGTGCCTGGATAGTAGCATCTTTCTGATTTAAATATGTACGGAAAATAACCAGCATCAATTCAGTAAATCGTTCGGAAACAAATGCTAGTACCGAACGCGATCTGGTAAAGGGGATGTCATTTACCTCTTCGACAGCAGCTATCAGTGCGCGTTGAAGAGATTGTGTATAACGGACCAGATTATCTATGTCTCCTCCCCTGGAGAGTATCTTTTTGGCAAGGTTGACAAAGAAGCCTTGCAGTGCCTCATAAGCGGGTGACTCGGTGCTTAGTGGGTCTTCACAGCCGAGAAATTCGCCGAACAGATGCTCAAGCTCAAAGCTGATCTCGGTGATTTCAGTGTCATCAAGTAAGCCATGACTGCCCCCGAAGTAAGCTCGAGCTGGCTCCTCAATATGCTTGGCAATACCGTTTACATCAGCCTGGAATAGTTGGCCGACACGCTCGGAGACTTTCTGTGATTGGGCATTCATTGTGGTTAACTCCTGATCTGTTCAACTTGCATGGGTGCCTCTAAAACTTCGCCGGCGCCACCATCCGCCCCGGTGTGGAGGACGCCGTGAATCCATCCCTGGAGGATTGATGGCGCCATCCTTGGCGCCAAGACCCCCACACCGGGACAGTTGAGTAGCCCCGGGGATAGTGTGTAGGTTGCCTTGGGCAGAGAAGAGGCCATTTTAGTTACACCTAGGGGGAGAGAGCACAAACAGGGAACGGTCATCAGAGAGACGTCCCGCTTCGCTGCCAAGAAAGTATGCGATCAACTGTGGATCACGGCTCATTAGTCCGGCATAGCGTTGCGGGTCCCAATTTCTCCTGATGCCGTCACTTGCCGAAAGGACTGCTGTTCTCTTACCCATAGTTATGTTGTGCGGAGTTGTAGCATAGACATCTTTGCCCAAGATGCCTGGGGCGAATTTGATCTGTTCCTTGTCCTTGTTGTCTGAATCCGTATTGCATACATCTAGGTGCATGTCGCCAATCCCGCACACTACCAGTTGCTCTGGGTGCGGCTGATACGCCCCGACAATAGCCACTGCTCCCTTGCCACTGTCGATCAGGGTCCGGGAAAATTCAAGTATCTCTGTTGGTCTTGGCGAGTGGAGCAGGGCCCTGCCCAGCGGCTCGGTAGATTGCTGAGCTGTCTTGCCGCTGCCCAAGCCATCGGCGTGAAACCAGCGTATATGTTGGTCGTTGCAATAGAGGAAGATTGTGTCCCCCGAGTAACTATCGTCGTTAAGGCTGCGCACGTAAATCCCTATGCCATGCTGAGTCAGCAGGCTTGGAGTAGAAAAACGCGCTAATACCGCGGTTCCGTGCCAGTTGGTGTTGTCGCCACCGGGGGGTGCCGAGCGGCTATAAATATCCCAGTGATCACACAGCCGGGCGATGCTGCCCAGCCCTTTGCCCAATGTGCCACTTGTTGAATAACCGTTACCTAGGGCACGTTCTAATTCATATATGCCTGGCCCATAGTCGAGAGCAAATATGTCTATGCTCGGTCCCGGTTGTAACCACACCTGGATAAATCCCTTGCCTTGGGCGTATTTGCTGATGTTGGTTGCCAGCTCATATACCACCAAACTCATATCGCTGCGGCGCGACTCGCCGTAACCTAGCCGTTGAGCCACGGATAACATGCGGGCGCGCAGGGCAATCCGATCGCTCTCCCGCTGCGCCGGCAGCTCGGCTACAAGTCGTACATGCTCAGAGCTCGCTATGACACTCTTCAATCGCTTGGCTCCTGTAAAAGCATGCACGGTTGCCGACATCCCTTTTCACCGCGTTCTCGACATCCGGCAACAGCCACGCGCCCGCGACCCGAATTTTTTGCATCATACAAGGCACTGTCGGCTAGCTCGTAAAATTCTACGAAGCTGTTATCGCCCTCTAGAAGATCTAAGGAAGCAATTCCGATGCTGACCGACCAGTCAAGCTGTTCCAGCAATTTCAATGCTTTGCTACAGGCTGCCTTTGCTCCAGCGTGAAACAGTATGGCAAACTCATCGCCGCCGATCCTGTAGACGCGGTCTATCCCGCTGCGGATCAAAGACTCCATCACTGTAACTACGTGGCGAAGGTACTCATCGCCTTGCCGGTGGCCATGCTCATCATTGATCTCTTTGAAATAATCGAGGTCAATCAAAAGCAGTGACATTTCCTCTTGGCGCTGGCGCTTGGCGTGGTAATAGGCCTTCGGGGCGTAATCATCGAAGGCGCGGCGATTCAGGGCGTTGGTTAAAGAGTCCGTCTCTGCTGCCATGATGCTCTTCGCCAGTTCGAGTTGGCGGCTATCCAAAGCCTGCTGTAATTCGTTTAGCTCCGCCTCCATATCCTCCTTGGTTTGGCGGTAATGCGCTGCCATTTGCTGGTTTTGCCAGCGCAGGGTTTCAGAATCTATGACCTCGAAGCGCGCGCTAAGGTACTCTCGTAGCCTCTCAAGTTGCTCCTTCTCTACCCGGTATGATTCTGCTTTGAGCAGTACAGATGGGTTACTCTGGCCCTCCCAGTGGACCTGTAATGAGTCTTGATCCCAGATCAAGGCGGCACTTAATGGTTTCCCCGACGCTGCTCCCGAATCGCGCAATAGTTCACTAAGTTGCAATAAGCCCTGTGCCGATTTCATGCGCTCGCCGTCTAACCAGGCAACCGCTTCTGCGCAAGCACTGAGAAAGGCCTGTAAGTCTGTCTCTAGGGGCAGCCAAAGTCGCAGTAGTTGATATTCGAGTTGTTCTTTCGTACTCATCCTCAGCACTTCAAGGCTTGCCGGGCTTATCATAAAGATAAGCGCAGAGAGCGGGTTATCTGCTAACCGGGGCATTCTAGCTTACTTGGTCACGGGCCTGAGGGCACCTCCAAAAACCCTCCCTGGGGCCACTCAACCGCCACCGGTGTGGAGAACGCCGTGAATCCGTCCCTGGAGGCTTCATGGCGCCATCCCTGGTGACAAGACCTCCACACTGGGGCAGTTGAGTGACTCCAGGGAGGGTTTTTAGAGGCCACCCCCTGAGGGTCGCTTAAAGCAAACTTCTTGTGGTTGCATATCCCCCGTGGGGAGGACGCTGTTACTGCCTCTTGAGAAGCCTTTTGTAACCTACAGGTTTACTCTCTCCCGTGATATTTATCAAGCCCCAATTCAGGCATGCGCGCGATGATGCCGTTGGGGTTGAGGAAGCCGTGGCTGCGAAAGTAGTGGTGGCGGATGTGCTCGAAGTTGGTGGTGGAGCCGAATGCTGGCATTTGATAGAGCTCACGCAGGTAGCCCATAAGGTTGGGGTACTCGCGGATTTGGCGCTGTGAACACTTAAAGTGGACGGCGTAGACGGCGTCAAAGCGGATCAGCGTGGTGTAGAGGCAGATATCGGCCTCGGTAAGCTGCTCACCGCATAGGTAGCGCTGTCTGCCGAGCACTTCTTCCCAGTAGTCGAGGGCGGCATACAGCTGCTCCGCTGCCTCCTCATAGGCTTGTTGTGTGGCCGCAAAGCCGCAGCGATAAACGCCGTTGTTGATCGGCTCGTAAATGGCATCGATGGTTGTATCGACCTGCTCTCTGATCTCCGCAGGCGCCAGGTCAATGTTGCGGGTGGCGAGCTCGGCGAGGTTGTGGTCGAACATGCGCAGCAGATCGCGTGACTCATTGTTGACCAGTGTTTGCTGCTCTTTATCCCACAGCGCCGGAACGGTTACCCGGGTGGTTGCGGTTGGATCTGCCTGGGTATAGACCTGGTAGAGGTATTTGGCGCCGAGGATAGGGTCGCCGGTAGCGCCGGGGAAGTCGTCGCTCAATTCCCAGCCGTTATCGAGCATCAACGGATGGACAACCGATACCGTTATCGCATCCTCCAGCCCCTTAAGGTGGCGGGCTATGAGTATGCGCTGAGCCCAGGGGCAGGCGTAGGAGACGTAGAGGTGGTAGCGCCCCGGCTCAGGAGGAAACTCACTGTCATGGCCGATCCAGTTGCGGAATGTGCTGCGCTGGCGCTGGAAACGGCCCGCCTCATCGCGCTGATAAGCTTGATCGACCCATTGGCCTTCTATTAATAAGCCCATTTTTTGCTCCATTGCACTGAATTGGGGTATTTAAAGTGCTTTTAAGACTTGCCGACAACTCTGTGGAGGGCGGCGTAATCTCTTCCCTGTGGGGGAGTTGTTACACAGCGCTTGGTATTTCGCAACCCCGTTTTCTGGGGCGCCCATAGGACTTCCCCTGGGACACTTAGCTGCCCCGGTGTGGAGGACGCCGTGAATCCATCCCTGGAGGCTTCACGGCGCCATCCCTGGCGCCAAGACCTCCACCCCGGGGGCAGCTAAGTGGCTCAGGGGAAGTATCGGAGGCCCCTGGAAAATAGATTGACAATTTCAAAGTTTAAGTGGGAAATTTATAAACGAGGCGAAGGAGTGTGTCGAGGCGCTTATTTAGCCCCTGTTTTTAGCGTTAAGTGTGTTGGTGGATAGCAGGCGGGAGGTGCATATGCTACGGCAAAGCTCCTATGTAGCGATAGCCGCAGCTGGCGGCTTGGGGTTTGTCTTTGCGGGGCCGGCGAAGTCTGAGTTCTTTAGTGGCCCTTATATTGGTGTAGAGGGCGATGTGACTTCGGCGGTCACTTTTGAGCAGGATTGGAATCTCGATGAAGATGGTGATGAAGGTGTAATAGAAGGTGATTTTGCAATTGAGGATCCCTTATCTGGTGGCAGTGTTTTTGCCGGTTGGGGTGATCAAGAGGGCGGTTTCTTTTATGGATTAGAGGCTCGCTATACCTTAGGTGATCGTGATGGAAAACACCTTGCTGGTGGTGAAGGTGATATAGGTGAGGGTGAGCTTGGCGAAGGTTACTCTGTGTCGGCTCGTCTGGGTAGCTTATTGTATGACGGCACTGTAATGCTTTATGGCAGCCTGGGTTATGCCGAGCGCGAGTTTACAGTGGTAGCGCATGAAGATCTTGAGTGGAGCGACGACTTTTCTGGCTACCGTGCAGCCGTAGGCATGGAGTACCGTCCAACAGGGGTGCCGGTTAGCGTACGTGCTGAGGGGTCGAGGTCTGACTTAGGCGGTGAATCTGTTGATCAATGGGAAGCTAACGGTTCAGAGTTTGATCCTGGAAGTAAGTATGACCCATCTGGAGAAGACGAGTTTTTTGCACCAGAGGCAGAAACAGACGACCTAGTCGAAAACGCCTTCCACGTCGGCGTGGCATATACCTTCGAATAAACCGGGCAGTTTGTCCCGCTTAACTACAGATTCTTTGTGGGCACCTCTAACCTCCCCGGAGCCATCATCTGCCCCGGTGTGGAGGTCTTGGCGCCAGGGATGGCGCCATGAAGCCTCCAAGGACGGATTCACGGCGTCCTCCACACCGGGGCAGATGATGACTCCGGGGGGGCAAGATGCCCTTGCAGCTGAACAACTGTCGCCAGGGACGGCGCCATAAGCCCCCTGGAAAGCATTACAGAACCCCTCCACCGCGGCAGCTCCGCAGCTCGAAAGTTTCTACGCTCCCCATACCCCAGCAATTACTCCTACCTCCCCACTGATCCATATCCCCAAAGAGATAACCAACTCCCCGCAAGCTCTCCCCTCAGGCTAATTGTGACTCATATCAAAAAGTGGGCATCCTTGCTAGGGTTAGCATGCTAGGCGTTGCCAGGGCCGGAGGCGCATGCTGCGGAAAATCGGCGGGTGCTCCGTGACGCAGCCGACAGGTACACCCGTTAACTGCGCCCGCCGGTGGGCGCGAAGCTCACCAACCGCATGGCAACAGAAATAACCGGGAGGGCAGATGGATCAGACGTACTACACAACAATCCGCGATCTCGAACAGCGCGGCGTTGATCAGGACTACATCAACGGCTGGGCCGGCGGCTACTTGCGCAATCCCCAGCGCGAGGAGCAGCGTCTAACCGAGCGCTACGAGGCCGGTTACGCCGACGGCTGTGCCGGTAACACCGACAGCGCGTAACTAGTCAAACCAGATAGATACAGGAGTAGCAGACCATGGCCGACTTCGATCAAGAGCTTGACGCTACCGGGCTGAACTGCCCGATGCCCATTCTCAAAGCCAAAAAGACTCTCGCCACCATGAACAGCGGTGAGGTGCTGCACGTTATCGCCACCGACCCCGGCTCCGTGCAGGACTTCGACTCATTCAGCAAGCAGACCGGGCACGAGCTGATCGAGCAGGGTGAGGAAGAGGGCAAATTCCACTTCTATCTGCGCTGCGCCTAAGGGTTGGCCCGGGCAGTACGAGCTGCGATCAGCACCAGATAAACCGCGGCACCGAGCTGCAGGTCGCACCAGGCTAGGGAGTTAATCAGAAAATGAGCGCCACCCCAGCAACCGGGGTGTCGCAGCAGCAGGAGGCGCTCGATCTTGAGCCCCGCGAGGGGCAAGAGGTGCGCTACACCACATGCTATATGTGTGCCTGTCGCTGCGGCATCCGCGTCACCTTAGAAGATGGCAAGGTCCGATTCATAGAGGGCAACCCGGATCACCCGGTTAATCGCGGCGTGCTCTGCGCTAAGGGTAACGCCGGGATAATGAAGCAGTACTCGCGGGCCAAGCTGCGCGCCCCGTTGCGGCGCAAACCGGGCAGCGAACGCGGTAGTGGTGAGTTCGAAGAGATCTCCTGGGATGAGGCCCTGGACGAGCTTACCGAACGGCTGCGCGCTATCCGCGCCGACGATCCGCGCAAGCTCGCCTATTTCACCGGGCGCGATCAGATGCAGGCCCTTACCGGGCTCTGGGCGACTCAGTTCGGTACCATCAACTGGGCGGCCCACGGCGGCTTTTGCTCGGTGAACATGGCCACCGCCGGGCTCTATTCGCTCGGCCACGCCTTTTGGGAGTTCGGTGATCCCGATTGGGAGCGCACGCGCTACTTCATGCTCTGGGGGACCGCGGAGGATCATGCCTCCAATCCGTTCAAACGCGGCATTGAGGAGATTAAGCGCCGCGGGGCTCGGTTCGTCGCGGTCAACCCGGTCCGTACCGGCTATCAGGCGGTCGCCGATGAGTGGGTAGCTATCCGCCCCGGGACCGATGGGGCGCTGGCCATGGCGCTCATCCACTGCTTGCTGCGTGATGGAAATTTCGACTGGGAATTCCTGATTCGCTACACCAACGCCCCCTACCTGGTGGTACAGGATCCGGGTAAGCCGGGTGACGGCCTCTTTCTCCGCGATGATAATGGTCAGGCGCAGATCCGCGATATTGAGCGTGGCGCCTTTGTTGAGGCCTCGCGCACCGATGTCGCCCCGGCCCTGTTCGGCTCCTTCGTCGGCCCCGACGGCCGGCAGGTGAAGACCGCTATGACCTTGGCCGCGGAGCGGTTTATCGACGACTCCTACAGCCCGGAGCAGGCGGCGGAGATCTGCGGGGTGGCGGCGGAGACCATCGAGCGGCTCGCTGCCGAGCTAGCCCACGTCGCCTTCGAGGAGACGATCGAGATAGAGTGCGAATGGACCGATTGGGCTGGGCGTAAGCACGATCGGTTTATCGGGCGGCCGGTGTCGATGCACGCCATGCGCGGTGTCGCTGCCCACTCTAACGGCTTTCAGGCGGGGCGGGCGCTGCACCTGCTGCAGATGCTACTCGGCTCAGTCGACTGTCCTGGCGGCCACCGCGCTAAGGCGCCGTACCCGCGCCATGTGCCGCCGCCGCTGCGCCCGGCGCAGCAGACGGCGCCGAACACGCCACTCGCGGCCTCGCCGCTCGGTTTCCCGCAGGGGCCGGAGGATTTGGTAATCGATGCAGACGGTCAGCCGCGGCGGATTGATAAAGCCTTCTCCTGGCAGGCGCCGTTATCGACCCACGGCAAGATGCACGCCGTTATCACCAATGCCGTAGAGGGCGATCCTTATCCGATCGATACGCTGATCCTGTTCATGGCCAATATGGCCTGGAACTCGACCATGAACACCGATTCGGTGCTGGATATGCTGCTGGCCAAGGATGAGCAGGGCGAATATAAGCTGCCGTATCTGGTGGTGGTCGATGCCTTCCACTCCGAGAGCGTGCACTACGCCGATCTGGTGCTCCCCGATACCACCTATCTGGAGCGCCACGACTGTATCTCCATGCTCGATCGGCCGATCTCTGAGCCCGACGGCCCGGCTGATGCCATTCGTCAGCCGTTGCTAGAACCGGACGGCGATGTCCGGCCGTGGCAAGAGGTGATGATAGAGCTCGGGGCCCGGCTCGGGCTGCCGGAGTTCACCAACTCCGACGGTA
Organism: Halorhodospira halochloris; assembly: GCF_002356555.2. NCBI lineage: Bacteria > Pseudomonadati > Pseudomonadota > Gammaproteobacteria > Chromatiales > Ectothiorhodospiraceae > Halorhodospira > Halorhodospira halochloris. Next base: position 1,805,953 of record NZ_AP017372.2, on the reverse strand, counting down.
CGCCTAAGTATAAGGGCTACGAAGATTTTATTATCAATTACCAGAAGGCGCCGGGGATAGGCTTTCTGGCCGGATGGCGGGGCGCTGATGGCAGTAAGCCGATGCGCGGCGAGCCCAATCCTGAGCAGTGGCAGCGCTATATCGAGAACGGAGCCTTCTTTAAGTACGAACTGCCATTATCCAAGCAGTTCTACAAATTCGCTAACCGCGAGTATCTCGACTGGGCGCAGGAGGTAGGCTTTAACCCCTCGGCCGAGCAGATTGTCATGTCTGTCTACTCGGAGCCGCTGCAGCGCTTTCGCCTAGCTGCTCAAGGCCTTTACGATGGCCCGCAGCCGCCTGATGAGACCGACCGGGAGCGGGTCTTGACTTACTGCGATCCGCTGCCGTTTTTCTACACCCCGCTCGAAGAGACGCGGACCGATACTGCGCAGTACACCTTCCACGCCATAACGCAGCGGCCGATGACCCACTACCACGCCTGGGATAGTCAAAACGCCTGGCTGCGTCAGATTCTGGCCCAGAACTACCTCTATATGAACCGGCGCCGCGGCGAAGAGCTCGGTTTTGCTGACGGTGATTGGGTCTGGGTAGAGTCACACGCCGGGCGGGTGCGCTGCGAATTACGGCTGATGGAGGGCACGCAGGAGGATACGGTCTGGACCTGGAACGGCATGGGCAAGATGTCGGGAGCTTGGGGACTCGAGCCGCAGGGCCCGGAGGCCACCATCGGCTTTCTGCTTAACCATGTGATTGATGACCGGCTGCCGCGTCGTGAAGGCGAGAAGCCGCTGAGTAATTCCGACCCCATTACTGGGCAGGCGGCTTGGTACGACGTGCGGGTGCGGGTGCGCAAGGCCGATCCGACTGAGCCGGCGCAAACGTCTCCGAGTTGGCCCGATTTGAAGCCGCCGCCGGGGATAGATAATGGGCCGCTGGCCCTGCTGCGCTATGCCACACACCGCGCTGTCGGTATGCAACGCTCGCTGCGCGATATATTAAACCGAGGGAGTTGGTCGTCATGAAGCTGGGTCTGGTCATCGATCTCGATACCTGTGTCGGCTGCCATGCCTGCGCGGTGGCCTGTAAGCAGTGGAACAGCTCCGGCACTATCGGTCCGCTAAGCGAGTATCAGCCCTACGGTGAGCAGCCGAGCGGGGTCTGGCTCAATCGGGTGCGCCACTATGAAGAGGGCGACTATCCGCAGAGTAAGACGGTCAATGTCCCGCTCTCCTGCATGCACTGCGAGCACCCACCGTGTGTCGATGTCTGTCCTACCGGGGCCTCCTATAAGCGCGTCGAGGACGGGATTGTGCTTATCGATCAGGATAAGTGCATCGGCTGTAACTACTGCGCCTGGGCTTGTCCCTACGGCGCCCGCGAGCTCGACTGCGCGAGCGGGTCGATGAAAAAGTGCACCTTGTGCATCGACCGTATCTACGATAGCCGCTTGCCGGAAGAGCAGCGCCAGCCCGCCTGTGTCTTATCCTGCCCGGCACGGGCTCGCCACTTCGGCGATCTAGCCGATCCCGATTCGCCGGTATCCGAGCTCGTGCGCGAGCGGCGCGGCTATCAACTGTTGCCGGAGATGGGCTGTGAGCCGGTAAACCGCTACCTGCCGTTACGGCCTTCGGCGGCTAGCCGCCCGCAGCCGCTGGAGCGGCCGCATGACAGTGACGGCAGTGCTGGGCATGCGCCAGTTTCTGTGACGGCTCACGGGGCAGATGGGGTCGCCGGTGAAGGTGGGGCTGCCGGTCCAACCAGTCCAGCTGGTGTAGATACGTCTGACCGCAAACGCCTACCTCCGGTTAGTGAGTGGATCAACCGTAAGGTCTATCGCTAGGAGGTGTGAGGGGGCTTTCATAGGGGGAAACTCTAAAAAGCCGGCCTGTCTCTAGGAACCTCTGCTCCCCCTGGGCCACTCAAACTGCCCCGGTGTGGAGGTCTTGGCGCCAGGGATGGCGCCATGAAGCCTCCAGGGATGGATTCACGGCGTCCTCCACAACGGGGCAGATTAGTGGCACGGGGGAGCAGAGGTTCCCAACAGGAGGCTGCGACCGCTTACCTGAGGCCCGAAGGTGGGCAGGTCGAGGTAGCGATTAGTTCCATACAAAACGACTAATAGCAAGAGGTAAGATCATGCACGCACCTCTATCGGTTGTGCTTTTTACTGTCCTCTCGGGGGCTGGATTCGGGTTTGTAGCGCTGTTTATCTTCGCCGATCTGTTTGCGGTCGGCGGGGCGGTCGAGCGCGGCGAGTTGCTCGGGGCTAGCGTATTGGGCTTGGTAGTGGTAACGGCCGGCTTGCTGTTCTCTACAGGGCACTTGACCAAGCCGCGTCAAGGCTGGCGGGCCTTGGCTCGGGTCCGCAGCTCATGGCTGTCGCGGGAAGCGGCTGTGGCCGGCCTGTTTTATCCGGTGGCGCTGCTCTATGTCCTCTTCTACGCCTTCTCCGGGGCCGAGCATAGCGCCTTTACCGTGATCCTGGCGCTGTTAACCGCGGCCCTGGCCCTAGGCACTATGCTCACAACCGGCATGATCTACGCCTGTGTGCGGGCGGTGCGCGACTGGAACCAGAGCCTGACGCCGGTTAATTTTCTGCTGCTGGGGCTGGGCAGCGGTGCCGCCTTGCTGGTCTTGGTGCGCTTTGCCGCCGGCGCTGATCCTCAGCCCTTAGCCGCGGTGGGGGCGACAGTCCTGGCCGTAGCTGTGGCCGCGAAGAGTGCCTGGTACTGGGGCAAGCTCAGCGCCGGTAACTCGACCCCGGGGACGGCCTTGGGGCTGACTAACGGCAAAGTCAGATTGCACTATGAGGGCCATGCGGCGCCGACCTTTCTCGATCATGAGCTAATGGCCAATAATCATCTTAAGGGGGGGTTGGCGTGGCTCTATCGGGCGGCGGTGGTCGCGGGCGGTTTGCTGTTGCCGGCTATTTTGCTGGGCGTGGTGGCGGCCGGGGGCAGCTGGCTGTGGGCGTTTCTGGCGCTGGCCCTAGCGCTTGGCGGGGCGGTGCTGGAGCGGTGGCTATTCTTCGCCGAAGCGCGCCATGCGGTTAGGCTCTATTACGCTGAACAGCGGATCTAGCAGGTCTAACAGGGGCTGCTGCTGGTGCTTGCGGTGCTTGGCTCGGGCTTAGCACCGCAGACCGGCTCGCTGTCGATCTCCTCGCTTATGGCATCGTACCAGGCTAGCCGTGAGGTCAGGGGCACAGTTGGGCCTACCACGATCATAGCTGGGCCGCTGAGGTTGTGAGTGGCGGCTTTGTCGGCTAGGTCCTTGAGACTCCCCTCGACAATCTTCTGGCTTGGCAGAGTGGCCTGCTCGATTACCGCTGCGGGGTGATTAGCGGGTAATCCGGCCGAACGCAGCTGGGTGCATACCGAACTAAGGTTCTTCAGGCCCATGTAGATGACCAAGGTTTCATCGGTATGGAAGGGCGCCCAGTGGTCGAGGTTGACTCGGCCATCACGGCGGTGTCCGGTGAGAAACCGACAGCTTTGGGCGTAGTCGCGGTGAGTCAGCGGGATGCCGGCGAAGGTGGCCGCTCCCTGTGCCGCCGTTACGCCGGGGACCACCTGAAAGGGGATGTTAAGCTCGAGTAATCCCTCTATCTCTTCGCCGCCGCGACCGAAGATGAACGGATCGCCGCCTTTAAGGCGCAATACGCGCTTACCCTGCATGGCAAGCTCGATGATCCGTGAGTTGATCTGTTCCTGCGGCAGGGTGTGTTTGCCGCAGCGTTTACCGACCGGGATATGCTCGGCATCCTTACGCACTAGGTCGAGTAGGGCGGATGCACCGAGAGAGTCGTAAAGGACTACATCTGCCCGCTGCATCAGGCGCAAGGCGCGGAATGTCAGCAGATCGGGGTTGCCTGGTCCGGCGCCGACCAAAAATACTTCGCCCTGGTGGTTCGGGTTTTCCTTCTCCTCCTGCAGCAGGCGCAGTATCTCGGCTTCGCCCTCGTGTTCACGTCCGGAGAGGATCGATTGGCTGGCGGAGCCGGAAAAAACCCTCTCCCAAAAGCGCAAGCGCTGTTCATTATCCGGTAAGGCACTACGTACGCGCTCGCGTAGCCGCCCGGCTAGTGAGGCAAGGCGGCTGTAGGCGGAAGGGAGCAGGGATTCGATTTGTGCCCTGACTTGACGGGCTAGGACCGGGGCAGCGCCGCCACCAGTCACCGCCACCTGTAAGGGCGAGCGGTCCACTACCGAGGGGGTAATATAGCTGCACAGGGCGGGTTGATCGACAACATTAACCGGTATGCCTTGGCGGCAGCAGGACTCGTGGACTGCTTGGTTGGTGGCATCATCATCGCTGACCGATAGGACTAAGGCAGCCCCATGCTCCATGCCCGGGCAAAATTCCTCCGCTCGGTGGTAGGCACGTCCTTTGTTACGCTCTATGACCCGAATGCAGCTGCTATCTAGGTTAGGGGCAACGATGGTTACAAACGCGCCCGCCCTGAGCAAATCCTCGCTCTTCTGGGCGGCGGCCTTGTTGGCGCCTATTACCAGGCAGCGGCGGCCGTGGAGTTTGAGAAAGATAGGGTAGTGTTGCATCTGCCGTATTATATCCTCTATAGCCAGCTTGCGGGTAAGAGCTTTTGAGTGGTCTGATCAAGTGAAGCAGCCAATTAGCTGATGCGCAGTCGTTAGGGGTTCCAAAATGATTGCCTGACCATTCATGTATTGTTTGCGAATTCTCATATATAGAGAATATCCCAGAAGGAATAATGACTCCGGGGAGTGGTAAGAGGCGCCCATTATAGGAGGCGATAGAAGGTTTGACTAAAATGGAGCCCTGCCGATTAACTCCTGATTGCGGTCAAAGATGAGGACCTCTAGCCGTATCTGATCGCTGCGGAGTATCTCAGCAGCACGCTTGCGGGCGGCCTCGGCAACTGTATCGCCGATTGGTAAGCCCTCTGCAAGTGCGCAACTAAATGCCTCGGCGATAGTGTTGGCGGCTGCGATCCGCTCTTGGCATCCCGTCGAGGCGCCTAGTTGCGCTGCTATTGCGGCTAACTGTTGGGTATCGGCCTGACCGCGGCGTGAATGTAGATCCATAAATCCTTGTGCAAGCTTGGTGATCTTTGCCATGCCGCCGGATATCGTAAGGTATGGCACTGGGTAGCGGCGCAGGTATTTGAGCGTGCCGCCGGCGAAGTCGCCCATATCGATCAGCGCCTCATCGGCAAGAGAGTAGATTGATTTTACCGCTTGTTCGGAGGTGCGCCCGGTGTTCGCCACTAGATGTTTTATATCTGCGGCGCGGGCTACGTCTATACCGCGTTGGATGCTATCTATCCAGGCCGAGCAGGAAAATGGCACCAGTACCCCTGTAGTACCGAGTATTGAGAGTCCGCCTTGAATGCCGAGTCTGGGGTTGAGAGTGTGGGTAGCTAGCTGGTGACCATCACTAATCGAGAGGGTTATTGCTAGATCGCTTTGGTAAGGAAAGATTTCGCCTACAGCGTCTAATATATATGCTCGCGGCCCTGGGTTGATTGCCGGTTCGCCGATTGCAACAGGCAAGCCGTGGCGAGTAACGGTGCCGACACCCTTGCCTGCTTTTAAAGTGATTCCCGATCCGGGCTCGCCGGCGGCGACTGTGGCAGTTATAACTGCGCCGTTGGTGATGTCGGGGTCATCCCCCGAGTCTTTGATTATCGCTGCGCTGCTCCAGCACTTCGCCTTCGTCAGGCTTATTTCTTGGAAGGCTAGGGAGAATGCCGGTTTATGGCCGCGGGGTAGGTTGATTTGAACTGGGTCCGGGAACTGTCCCGTTTTTAGTGCCGAGCATGCTGCCTTAGTTGCAGCCGCAGCACATGCCCCGGTAGTCCAGCCGCGGCGCAAGCTGTCCGCACGGGGTTTGTAGCTATGGTTCGGCATCTTCCGGGAGGCTGGGTGAATTGCTCCGCCGCTGTTCTTCCCCCTGCCAGATTACCGGCTTTTTCAGCCATTTTTGAATGAAGCCCCACGATTGGTGGTAGCCGTTATGCGGAAGGTTGCAGGCACTGCAGTCCTTGCGTTTAATGCCATTGCGATCAGTTACTACTCGATACGGGCCGGGGCAAAGGTAGGCATTGAGCGGGCAGTAGCAGAATAGGCAGTTAAACGCTCGCTCGACTCCTTCATGACATGGCATATAGGGGCATTCGGAGTTGGTAAAGCCCTTATAAGCTTCGTTTTTTGCCATATAGTTAAGGGTGTTCTCCAATAACAAACGCCCGGAGGATCATTGATCACCCCGGGCATCTTACCAGCCACGATCCTGCTGCCTTCTCAGTCAGTCAGGCCAGAGGCTCCAGGTCTCGCCGGTGACAGTACACTGGCCTCTCCTCAGCAATACCTGTAGTCTCGCTAATCCTGTTAGCTGACAGGGCAGAACCTAGAATCGCTGCTTAACGTCCGCGCCCGCGCTTGGAGGAGTCGTTGCGCAGCTCCCGATTGGAGATATCGCGCGGCAGCAGGCGCTGGTCACCTAGCGACTTGACCAAGTCCTCTGTACGACGTGGGGCAAGACGCTGCGTGCTCTTAGCCATGTGCTCGTAGAGGCGGCGGTAAGCCTTGGTTACCTCACCCATGATTTGAGCAGTTTGCTCAAAGTGCGAATCTACCTCGCGGCGGACAGCGTCGGCCTCATCACGCTTTTGTTTGGCGATCCGATCCGCGTCGCGGACATCTTGAGCGTTGGGCCCAAGGGAACGACCAAATAGCGCGCCAGCCGCGCCTCCTACTGCTATACCAATGGCTACATATAGAAGTGGATCATGAAGCATACCGGACCTCCGTTTGGTTCAAGTGACATTCTAAAGCTTGCTACTCATTATGCACTAGTTTAGCCCGTTCAAATATGGCAGGTGCGCGCTTAAGCCGCAAATTTTCTGTTACATCATGCTTTCGCGGTATTGCTGCACCCGCTACTAACTTTCTGGAACTGCTCAGAACCCCTTATTTTTAGCTATTTGCACCACCGTTGTGGAGTTCCTGGCAACGAGATGGCGCCATAAAGACTCCTGAACAAGGCCCGTGGCACCTTCCAGAACCGGGGACGGGTGGAGCAACAGGGAGGCCTAAAGCCCCTGGCGGCGATAGGTGGCGCCAATTTGTTACCGCTCCATAATACCTTACCTGACTGCTCTCATGCATCTTTAGAGATGCCCTAGCAGGCACCTCTAAAACTTCCCCGGAGCCACCATCTGCCCCGGTGTGGAGGACGCCGTGAATCCGTCCTTGGAGGCTTCATGGCGCCATCCCTGGCGCCAAGACCTCCACACCGGGGCAGATGGTGGCTCCGGGGAAGTTTTATGAGGTGCCAGATAGGGGGGCTCTAAAACATCCCCCGTGTCAGTTAGCTGCCCCGGTGTGGAGCTCATGGTGCCAGGGATGGCGCCATGGGGCCCCATGGGATGGATTAACGGCGAATGGATTAACAGCGGCGTCCACACGTGGGGCAGCTAGCTGGCTCGAGGGTCAGTCTTTGATTTACCTATGAGGTGTTCCGGTTCAATAAGACAATGTGAATTGTGTTGCTATGTGCACGGTTAAGGGTAGAATAAATAAAAAATCTCATCAAACTAGCTGGCGGTATCTGACTAGAAACCTCATCGTACCCTGTAACCTATATACAAGGACCAAGAAATGCGTCCTGCCCCCATTCCAGAGAACGAAGACGAGCGTCTTGCCGCTTTGCACGAATACGGGCTGCTCGATACGCCCCCGGAAGATGCCTTTGAGCGCATTACTACCCTGTTGTGCAATTTTTTTGATCTGCCGATAGCCACAATCACATTGGTCGATAATGACCGTCAGTGGTTCAAGTCCTATCGCGGCCTAGATGACTGCCAAACCCCGCGAGATATATCCTTTTGTGGGCATGTTGTTGCCTCTGGAGAGCCGCTTATTGTCGAGGACGCAACCGCTGATGAGCGCTTCCACGATAATCCGTTGGTTACCTCTGAGCGGGGCATAAGGTTTTACGCTGGTGTGCCGCTGACCACCCCATCTGGCTATCATATTGGGGTTCTGTCAATCCAGGACCCGCAAGCGCGTAAATCCGATGCTATATGCCTACAAAGTTTGCAAGATTTTGCAGCCTTGGTAGTAGATGAGCTGGAGCTGCGTTTGCAAAGTGCCAAGCGTCAGCTTGAACTAAGGCGCTTTGCAGGTGGTCCGACCGTGGTTTTTGCCTGGGATCAAAAAAGCGGTGAGTGGCCTGTGAGATATGTCTCTCCCAATGTGCAAAGGGTTCTTGGCTACTCTCCTGAGCAGCTCATAGGGCGGCCGTTTGCTGAGCTTGTTCACCCAGAAGACTATCCGCGCTTGATACGCGAAGATAGTAGAGCGCTCAGCGTTGCAGTGGATAGCTATTTTGATTATACCCCGTATCGGGTAAAAGCTGCCGATAGCGCATATCGCTGGGTGCAAGAGACATCGGTGTTCGAACGCAATGGCCGAGGAGATGTGGTTGCCGGGCTCGGGTACATCAACGACATTACCGAGAGAGTAGAACTCGAAGAGCAGAACCGGACTGATCGGTCAGAGTTGATCTACTACCGAAGTCAGTTGGAAGAGCTTTTACATACCGACCCCTTAACTGAACTGCCTAATCGGCTCCTACTGCACGATCGGCTAGCGCAAGCAGTAGAGAGACGCAAGCGAGATAAGGCAGCATTAGCCGTTTTAGTGTTGGATTTGCGCGACTTCAGGGCGATAAACGACAGTCTCGGTAAAGACTTTGGCGATCAGGTGTTGATCAATCTAGGTAGGCGCTTGAAGCAAGTTCTGCGGGTTGGCGATACGGTTGCACGCTTAGGTGGCGACGAGTTTGGCATTTTATTGCCCTGGCTTGGTGTTGCTGACGATTCGGTTGAGTTGGTGGAGCGGTTAGTAAATTGGGTTGAGGAGCCGTTATTTGTCGGCGACCAAGAGATATGCCTCGTAGCCCGTGTCGGGATAAGCGTCTATCCAACCAGCGGGAGCGAGGAGAACCTTGTAACCAGGCTGCTTGAGCAAGCCGATACCGCAATGCATGAGGCTAAAAGGGAGGGTGTCAGGTATCGGTTCTTCAGCGCCGAGTTAACTGACAGGGCCCATGAAAGGCTGAAATTGGCGGCTGATTTACGTCGTGCCCTAGCCAATAATCGGCTTCTACTGCACTACCAACCGCAGGTTGATCTTAAAAGTGGCTCTTGGGTAGGAGTTGAAGCCTTGGCGCGGTGGTTCGATCCGCAGCAGGGTTGGATATCTCCAGCGCGCTTCATTCCTGTTGCTGAGCGTTCGGGTCTGATCGACCGTTTAGGCGAGTGGGTGCTTGATACAGCTTGTGCGCAGGCAGTGATATGGTTACAGCAAGGCATTGATTTTGGCCGCATCAGTGTCAATGTGGCTGCCCCGCAGATGGCAGAGGAGGGCTGGGCTGAGAAGGTTAAAGAGGCGCTGGAGCGTACTGGACTTCCGCCCCATAAATTGGAGTTAGAGATAACCGAAAGCCTGCTGGTTGAAAGAATGGACTGTGTAACTAAAGGGTTGAGCGAGTTGCGCGCCTTAGGGGTTGCGGTTGCAGTAGACGATTTTGGCACCGGGTACTCCGCATTAAGCTATTTGAAGGATCTACCAGTTGATAAGCTCAAGATAGACCGCTCGTTTATTCGTGATTATCCAGGTGACCGACATGCTGCTGCTATTGCGCGGGCCATAATAGCCTTAGGAACAGGTTTGGGTATACGTATTATAGCTGAGGGTGTGGAGACCGAAATGCAGCGCAAGGCGCTTTTGGACGCAGGTTGCCGGCAAGGTCAGGGCTTCTTGTTTCACGTGCCGGAACCGGCTGCCTCTTTTGGTTAAGCTTTGCGGTGAAATCAGGGGAGGTTTTGGAGGTTCCTGCGTATTTCACATTGTCCAGGTTCTGGTTTGTTCAATCAGCCAGTTCCGGAATATACCAACGTTGCGGTCGCGCTGCATGTGTATCTCGTACAGTTGCTTGGCGTCGATAGGTTCTCTTATCTTTTTGTTATTAGTAATTTTTTCCTGATATATCCTCTCTGGCGTCACACCAGGGTCGAGATCGTGTGGTTGGAAGAGATGGTAGTAGGGTGTCCACCCTTTGCCTGGACGTACTTGCACCCCCGGGTTGATCACAAAGCTGTTACCTGTAGTGCGCCGGAAGAGCCGAAGACTATTGTCAGAGCTGCGCCTGAATTCGTTGGCATACAGAACATCCAAGATGAATGATGGCTGTTTGCAGGATTCGGGGAGTATGTCGTTGGGCAGATGGGCCAAAGTTGATGATATCCAGTCTGCGGTAAAGCCGTTCTCCCCGCTGCCAACAAGCGGACCGAGGCCCCGATAAAATAGCATGCTTAGCCAGTAAAAAAGGAAGAACTCCATTTGCTGGCGGTCAAGCATGAGGAGTTTGCTGTCTGCTTGAAGAGATAGGTTTAGTGGAGCTAAGAGCTGATATACGGGTGTGAGTTTATGGGCGGCAAAATCAGTATCTAAGTAGGCTTGCTCTAGCGCAAAGTGAACGGGGTTAAAGCCATTATCGGCGACTACAGCAGGATCAGCGCCAAGGTTAATCAGGTCCTCGAGTAGCTGATAGTTGCCCATTCTTGCAGCGATCATCAATGGAGTTAAGTTGTAGCGGGTAGGGTGGTCTACACCAAATTTATCTGTTTGCTTGATAACAGTCTGATAGTTCCTTTGATTATACCCCATGAAATGATTGCGATGAACTTGGCGAACGGCATCAATTTCATTCTGAGTGGCAGGGCCGAATCGCTCTCGCGAGAGTGCGCATAGCGTTGGTAGATGGCAGTGAAGCAGTGAATACTCGAAGAGTTCGAGCCGATATTTGTTGATCCCTCTGTTGAATACTTGGTCGCGGAGTGATTCAAACTCTTCTCGGTTGATTGTGTGCCAGGGTGCTTGGTTATGCTGTAAAATCTTATGACGGATTTCGTTTGCCTGTTCTTCCTGTCCTTGCAACTCCAAACGTTTAGCCTCACTGCGCCACTTCTTTAAAGTTGATCGCTCTTTTTTACCCGCTACCTTGTTATCGAGGCGCTCCACTAAGCCGAGCAAGTGAAGAAATTTATGGTTTTGGTCACATTCGACCCAATAAATATTTTTGACAGCCCTGGTTATGCCCACGTACAAGGCATTAATGTAAAACTTATAGGTCTCGATAGATTTGTCTGTCTTGTCTCTGCTTCTTGCAAAACCAATGTTATCCGAATCTAGATCTTGCTTATCAATACCACTAGCAATGGCTTCATAGATTTCTGCCTCATCGCTGATTATGTTGTAAAAGATTATGCTATCGTACTCAAGCCCCTTGGCCTCTTGAATAGAGAATATGAGGGGGGTCTCAAACTTTCCTCTGGCATCATATTTTTGAGATGGGTGCAATACGATTACCGCTACATTTGCCGACAACCCAGTAAACTCGTTGAGAGCTTGTCGTACAGGGGGTTTATCCTCAAGTAGCTGTATTTTACCGCTGTCTCTTTTGGCGTTGGTGACAAAGACATTGCTCTCTTTGTCTATAGAGCCAAAGCGTTTTTGTTTGATTTTAAGCACGCGATTGGCGATTTCTGTTATGTTTGATGAATTGCGGTAGTTGTTATGCAAAACGTTAACCAACCGACCACTACTTATGGGGTACTGTAAACTTCTTATAAGGCTTTTAATGTTAGCCCAAGAAAAGTGATTAGGGTGTACGATCTGGTTGGCATCGCCGCAAAACAAGAAATTATGGGGCCGATTCAGCGATTTAAGGATTAGCAAAATCTGAATGTTTGTGAGGTCCTGCAGCTCATCTACTACTACAAAGTCGTATTGCTTATTAATTTTTGGTAAGTACTGATGACTTAGAATGATCGGATCATAGCGCCCCTCTTTTTTTAAATAGTTGAGGTATTTTTCAAAGACATCATAAACTTTATCTCTAACATTGTGATTGAATATCGACTGCCTTACTCCTAAGCCGTTATACGAAGCCCGATCTAGGTAAGGGGAGGAGTAGGCTTGTCCAGCAATCACGCCGCGTATTTCCTCAAAAACCTTATGGGGGCTTTTAAGGTCTTTTGACTCAGGTTGGCGATAAAACCAGTCACAAAACTCTTCTGCAGATAGCTCTGTGCCTTCGGGTACACGTATTGATTCTATAAACTCTTTATAGGATAAGAACTTGGGCGTTTGGTTAGGGTTGTAATATCCATGTGAATAGTAGAGGTTTCGAGAATGTTCAACTAAGAAAGGCGACTGACTGATATAAAGTATAGCGCCCTGCATTTCTTTTAGTTTTTCAATCGCCAGGGCGGTTTTACCGCTGCCGGCTGAGCCGATCATTATGATCGGTGGTTGAAGGTAATAAATATCTTCTTGTTGGTCATCAAATGTTATTACCTTATCTAGAAGGTTAAATCTATCTTTATTCGGGTTTAAATGTTCCGAACTCTCAGGCGATGTCTCTGCGGGACTTTTTACCGGCGGGATTTTATCTTCGTCTATTACAGCCCCGCCCCGAAGAAATCTAGACTTGTCATAGTTATGGTTGGGGATGTGTTCGAGGATTAAGCAGCATTTTTCACCGGCAGCTTTTCTTAGGGTGAAGAGTAAGCGATCGCTGCGGTTGAGTCTAGCCCTGTATAAATTGTCGCCTATCTTGCGAACATCAGCCTGAGCGAAATTGCCAGATTGGAGTGCGTTATATACCTTGTCAAAGCCATCAATGTATTCCGGTTCTAGCTCATTGTATATGAGTACTTTCATGTTATTTGATGCCGATAAACATATAGCTTAGGAGTGATCCACATCAATCAGGGTGCTGATATCATAGCCTAACTCTTTTGCATAATTAGTCAAACGTTCAGTGATTTCAGTTGGAAGCGTGGTTTTACGTGCAAGAATCCACAAGTAATCGCGACTAGGACCGGTCACTAAAGCCCATTGATAGTTGTCGTGATCAAGGTCTATCACGTGATATCCAGCCGTTATCGGCCAGAAAAAGGTCACGGATAGGCTCGCAATGTTCGGATCACCTTGGAACCGTGCATATCCTTCTATGGAGACCCAATCTTGCTTAGCCGTGCTGTAAGCAGTGTTAACGACTTTAATCTTACCGTCATCGCGTAGTGAATACTCTGCATAGACCCTCGTTGCGTTCCTCTCAAAGCTATGATCAAGGCGTTTGATCTCGTACCATCTGCCCAGATAGCGCTCCGGCTCGAAACCGGACACCGGTTCAACCCCCTGAGGCGGGGCAGAGTAACGTTTCGTCAACCCGGCAGTAATGGCCTTGAAAAACTTGGAGACAATTTTATTTTTAGGCGCTTGTGAAGGTGATGTCATAATTGATCCCAACTTGTCACGATATTATTACGGTAGATTTTACGGATTGTAGACGCCTAATGCTATTTCTCGTTCCTCGAATGAACCTCCAAAACTCCACCGCCGCCGACTAGCTGCTTCGTATTGTGATCTTGGCGCTAGGGGGTGCCTCTAAAACTTTGCCGGCGCCACCATCTGCCCCGGTATGGAGGTCTTGGCTTCAGGTAGGGGCCATCAAGCCTTCAGGGATGGATTTACGGCGTCCTCCATAACGGGGTAGCTAAGATGGGGCCGGGAGTTTTTGGATGCATCCTTGGGATATACCCTTTTTACGGGGTATAGAGTTGACAGGAACAAGATTAAGTGCCGTGCTATAATACCTTAAATCAGCGTTAGGGAGGTAGTTACTAATGATTGAGCAGCGCGGCCCCAGAGTAATTGCAGCTTGCGCATTCTGCGCAGTATCTGCCGTAATCGTAAGCGGTTGTGATTTTGAGGACGAACGCCTTTCTCCCAGCGAGGCCTATCAGCAAAGCTTAGAGATGGCGGAGGAGGGCGATAGGGACAGCATTTTCGATCTCGCCTATGCCTACTCCAGAGGTTTGGGTACCGATCAGGATATTGATAAGGCTCTAGAGTACCTCAAATCAGCAGCGGAGGAGGGCCATGGTAGAGCGCAGCTGATGTTATCTGAAGCCTACTTACAAATTAACCGTGGCCGTGATTTAGAAGAGATGATTCAAATTAGGGATGATTGGTACGAGGCTGTAGAGCAGGACCTAGAGTCGGGTTATAAATGGCTATTAAAAGCTGAGTTAAACGATGACACAAGTGTAAGCCGCCCTGCGGAAGGTATTCTCGTTGCCATGATTCAGGAAATGAGTGACTCTGAGCGGCAGAAGTTTTTCGAGGTGGCTAGTGAATATGGTCATCCTGAGTGGCAGGACGTTGCCAAAAAGATGATCAGCGAATAACTCGCGGTGCAGTTTTAACCCCCCCCTCTTCCCCCCCGCACAAAAAACGGCGCCATGCTTTCAAGCATGGCGCCGTTGTTTTATATCCTGACCTCTTCGGGTAATGAAGAGTCTATCGGCTTCGCGTTATGTTGGATCCGAGGGGGCTGGGTGCCCCCTCAATAGGACCGATTCTCAGCTAGCCTTTAGTCATTCACACCCTTGAGCAGATCGGTGCCAAGGTCACCAAACTGCAGGTAGTCGAAGTCAGGGTCCGGCTCGCCGACGAGCTCCGGATAGAGCTCCAGGAACTCCTCGCCGTAGAGCGGACGACGCTCCTTGTTGTGGCAAGTCTGGCAGCTGACCTTGCCTACGTCACCGGTCGGGCCGAGAACATCCGCGTCCTCAGGATACTCGTCAATCAACGGGTTGATCCAGTTGACGTTGATATCACGAGCCATGCGGATACCGTGCCAAGCGGTCTCCCGCTCCTTCGGACTATCCTCCCAGCTCGCCCAACGGCTGACGTTGTGGCAAAGCGTACAGCCAGCGTCGAGTGAGTAGCTCAGGTGCATCATCAGACCTACCGCCTCGTAGGCCTCACGCAGGCTTACACCCTCCGTAGTCGCAGTGCGCAAGCCACCTTCACCCTCACCGACGATCGCCAGCTCACCCTCATGGCCAACCAAGAAGGTGTCCAGGGCATCACGCGGGAATGCCGTATAGGCGGTCTTGGAGCTGATCTTGTTCTGCAGCTGCAGATCACCCATACCGGTCATGAACCGCGTCTCACCAGACTCCTCCTCGGAGTGCCACGAGGCCGGCGGTATCGGCTCACCACGGTGGCAGGTGTAACAGGTTACACCGGCTTCATTCGAGTGAGTCAGGTGGGTATCCGCCCAGTTGGCGTTCAAGTACCGCGTCATCTCGATCATGTCACGGGAGACACGGTACTGGTACTTCTCATCACTGGCCAGATCATCCGTATGACAATAGGTGCAGCCCTCATCTCCGGCTACCCAGTCCGTCATCTCTTCCTTGATGCGCCAGAATTGCTCATCACTCAGGTCGGCAAGCACCTGGACGTTCTCATGAACATCCCCAGCTCGCTCACCGTCCTCTGATGCCATCGGCCGCGCCTCCGGCGCCGTGTGCAGATCCAACCGTGACTCCAGAATCCGCGGGTTATCAAGCACGTACATGCCTGTACCACGCGGTCCCGTCTGCTCTTGCTCAAACGGCGGACGCTCACAACCAGCAACTACCAGGAAGCCGGCTGCCAACGCCCCTACCGCTAGCGATCGCGTCAGGTAACGTCCATCCATAATTCCTACCCCCTATTGTGCAGCCGGATTCCGTGCCGGATCGGAGAGCTCTTCATAAATCGGGACCAAGTTATGCTTCAGCCCCCACTCGTACCAGCTCTCTATCACCGTACCGGAAAGGAATAGACCAATCGAGGCCACAAGCGGGACAAGAATCGCCATCCAGTAGCCCCAGCGGTGGATCGACTCCATGGTCGCGTTAAAGCCCATCGTCCAGCGCCAGAACAGCGCAGCACGCTCAGAGCCCGTACCACGGTCAGTGATCTGCTCTATCTCACGCTCACTGTTATAACGCCCGGTCGCCAATATGGTCGCACCGTGCGCAGCAAACAGCAGCGCCGAGCCAAAGCAGAACGCTATCGACAGCATGTGGAACGGGTTGTAGTAGAAGTTGCCGTAACGCTCCGAAATCGCTACCAACCAATCAAGGTGAGCAAACATGCCGATCGGCAGCGACTCATCCCAAGAGCCGATCGCAACCGGACGGATGATGGTGATGATGAAGTAGAACCACAGCGCCGCCGCAAAGGCCCACGCCACATGCGTGCCAAGCCCAAGGGCACGGGCACGAATGTACGTGCGAGCCCACCACATCAGCAACGACAGCGAACAAATCGCTAGCCCCCAAAGGAACCAGCCACCATCGTTAAACGGCGGAATGCGCAGTCCATACTCCGGCGGCGGTACCTCTACCGCCAACCACCAGAATTGGCGAAATACCTCGCGAACCGACCAGTCAACCGCAGCTAGCCAGTTGAAACCCACCATCAGGCAGAAGATCAAAAAACCTAAGCTAGCTACGACACCTGTCGCTCCCAGGTAAATCGGCCCAACCTGAGCATCACCAATCTTACCCAGCAAGTACGAGAAACGGGGACGTCCGACCCGATTCCAGCTACCGCCCGGTACCTCTAGACCCTGCTCAGCTGGACCACGAACCTGTACACGGGTGAATACGTTTTGGTACTCGGCCATTTTAACTTACCCCCCAGTTCCAGATTGGGATTTGTGGCCACCACGTGTACCACCACTCAGGCCATCCGCGCGACCAGAACGGGCCAGTCGTCAGAATCCCGAAGATACACGAGATCGAGGTGCTCAGCGCCAGAGCAAGACCCAAACGGTGAATGCCCAAGCTACCAATCGAATAGCCGACAAAATCACGGAAGAATGTGTTCTCGTGCTCGGCCGTCTTCACCACCTCGCCCTTCTTCGGGTTCGTTACCGACAGGATCAAACCACCGTGCAGCGCCAATGCGAACGACGTCGCAAAGAACAGACTGCAACCGAGCATGTGCGCCCAGTGATAGTGGTAGTGCAGGTTCTGATAACCGACGTTATTGACCCAGTCCAGGTGCGCAATGATCCCGTACGGGAACGCATGGCCCCAACCGCCAAGCAGCAGCGGACGGCCCAACTGCGCCAGCACGAAGAAGCTGATCGCTACACCGAACGCAAACGGAATGTGGTAGCCGATACCTAGCTTACGGCTGATCTCCACCTCGCGTAGCGCCCAGCTCACAAACGCACCTATTGCACAGGCGGTGACTATCTGCCATAAACCGCCTTCATCCAGCGGCGCTAGCGCAAAACCGTTCTCTAGGTTCGGTGGCGCTAACACTAGCTGGAAGATACTCCACGTCTCTGATATCGCCGCCTTCAGCCCGATCATCAAAAAGCCGAATACGGCACAGAAGATCGCTGTTACACCGAAGAAACCGACGTAAAACGGACCTACCCAAAAATCGAATAGGTCGCCGCCGAGGAGTGTTCCTCCCCTTACGCGGTACTTTCGTTCAAAGTCAAGCATTGCCATGGCTGAATCCCCTCATCTTGACATGGCTTCCCATTTTCGGGGCTCCGACCCAAAAAAGGGGGACCGCCCCGGATGCTCTTCTGCAGCCGAAACGATCCCCCCTGGACCGGCGGGCCCGTTTGTGCGAACCCTTCAACGAGATCAGTCTGTCTGTCTCCCGTTTACTCAGCAAGATTGCACAAACCTCCCGTCCATGTACTTCTCTCCGACGTCACTTAGCCGTCGTAAGAAGTACGCTTCCAGATGCCGGGATCTTCATCCATGTAATACTCGGCTGCTGGTGCACCTTCAAGCCAGTTAAAGCGCTCTGAGCTGATGCAGGCGAAATGCACTGCAAACGCCAGCAGCGCAAAGAACAGGTGGAAGCCCACCGCAGTCATGCGAAAGTCAACAAATTTCCACAGTTTCCACATGGTTCAGTCTCCTTAGCCGTTTTGCCTTTACCGTTACCGGGGTTAGCCGATTACCGGAGTTTGTTGAACAGCGGCCGTTACGCTGCTCGCTTGCTCTTGGACCGAGGTCAGAGCAGAGCGGACGTAATCCGGCGCATGGTCCTCAAGGCGGTTACCGGCACGGCCTTGGTGGAACGGACGCCAGGCATAGGCCAGCGCGTTGGCGATCAGGCCGATCGACCAGTACGCGTGCATGCCGAGCATGTTCATCTCATGGATCTCTTGGCACTCTTCGTCAGTGAGACCAGTGCGGATATCAGTCATAGCCTCTTACCTCCGTTTTTTTACTTGGACCATCCTGTGCCGTGCTTTGCAAGACGCGCGGCTGGGATTTCGCTACAACCTTCTTTGCTACCTTCCGCGACCCGGGATCACCCCTGTCGCGGACTCCTTATTGTTCCCGTAACCCGGCTGCCATTTTGGTTGCCGGATCCCTTCCGTGGCGTCACATATAGGATGTGACGGTAACCCCTTCTAGTACAACAGGAGGCGCGCTTTCGCCGCACCGTTTGATGACTCCGCGGATAGATTCAAGGCGCCCTTGCAGAGGCTCGCCCTTAGATATACCGCTTGCGCTCGGCGAGGGTGCCGATAGCGATGAAAGCGATAATGGTCAGTAGACCGACCCAACGCGCCTCAATAGATACAATAGCCTCGGCGATTAGGGGGGTTACGAGTACGGTAATGGCGCCATAGCCTAATGCACACATAAGTACGAAAGATATGACGCGCACTATCCACGGGTAGGGGCGCACTGAGCGGGCGAAGGTGCGGTTAATATCATCGCCATAAAGGACTAGCAGTGTTGCAACAAGGGCCAGGGCGACTTCGCTAGCGTAGCCGTTCACCCAGGCCCCTGTGCGCCAGAGCAGATCATCAAGTAGATTTGTGATGGTATTTACTATGTCAATCATAGAATCTCCGCAGGACTCATAGGGTTGACTGCAAAGTCACAGAATAACCTTATGCAAGCTGCCCTGCTGGAGTCTGGTCAAGAACTCCTGTTGCCAGTTATCGCCGAGCAGGTTTTCGATGAGTTCGATCAAAATATAATCCGTCTCGATTCCCGTTTCATCACGGTATCTTGACAGTCCCTGCACGCACGCCGGACAGGATGTCAGCATGCGCATGCTGCCCGGCTCGGCCTTGTCTTGACCTTGGTTTTGCCTTACGGCCTGGCGAATCTCGGCCTCCTTGCGGAAGCGTACCTGCGCAGCTATGTCCGGCCTGGCCGTGGCAAATGAGCCAGCCTCGCCGCAACAGCGATCCGAGAGCGTGACCTGCCGACCCATGAGTTTTGCTGCCGTCGCTGTAGGCTTATAGGTGCGCATGGGGGTATGGCAGGGATCGTGGTAGAGGTATTCGACCTGTTGACTGCCGTCAAGCGCGTACCCCTTCTCGGCGAGATACTCATGGATGTCAAGCAGACGACTCCCGGGGAATATCTTTTGTAGTTCGTACTTCTGCAGCTGGTCCATGCAGGTGCCGCAGGAGACCACCACTTTCTCAATATCGAGGTAGTTAAGGGTAGTAGCTACCCGGTGCATCAGGACTCGGTTGGCGGTGCTGATCGCCTGACTGCGGGAGACCGATCCGCCAGCGTTCTGCGGAAAGCCACAGCATAAATAGCCGGGGGGCAATACTGCTTCCGCTCCGGAGTGATGGAGCATGGCCAGGGTGGCAAGGGCGACGTCGCTAAACAGGCGCTCCGAGCCACAACCCGGGAAGTAGAAGACCGTTTCGGCATCGGCCTGGGATAGTTCCGGGTCGCGGATTATGGGGATCTGATCACTCTCTTCGGCGCCGATAAGCCCGCGCATTGTCTGCGGGGGAAGGTTCTCGGGCATCGGCTTGTCAACGAAGTTTATGGCCTGGGTAACCGTATTTGAGGTGCCGGTAGTTGCGCTGGGGCGGCGAGTTATCGGTAATACCCCCAGGCGCCGCAGCCAATGGGAGACCTTGGCTTGGGCAGCGAAGCCAAAGCGGGCTAGGCCCAGCCGCATAGCCTTGACTAGCCGCGGGTCTTGGGTGTTAAGGAACTTCAGCGACAACTTTGCGGCTAGACGTTTGCGCCGTTTACCGCGCTCTTCAAGGATCTGACGCAGACGAATGGTAACGTCACCAAAGTCGATGTTTACCGGGCAGGGCTGAAGACACTTATGACAGATGGTGCAATGGTCTGCGATGTCGTTCATCGACTCGAAATGGCGCAGCGATAGCCCACGTCGCGTCTGCTCCTCATAGAGGAAGGCCTCAATCAATAGGCCGGCGGCGAGTATCTTGTTACGCGGCGAATAGAGCAGGTTGGCTCCGGGCACATGGGTATTGCACTTAGGCTTGCACTTGCCACAGCGCAGGCAGTCCTTGATCTGGAAGTTGAGGTCACCGAGCTCGCTCTCCTCAAGGATCAGAGCTTCCTGCTCTACTAGGCGAAGCGACGGCGTATAGGCTCTATCCAAACCGGAGCCAGGCAGCAACTTGCCACGGTTAAAACGACCCTCGGGGTCTACTCGCTCGTTGTACTCAGCAAAACGCTCGACCTGCTGCGGGTCAAGGTACTGGATCTTGGTCAGACCGACGCCGTGTTCGCCGGTGATGGCCCCGCCTAACGAGACAGCCAGATCCATTATCCGGTCGACGATCCCCTCTGCCTCGCGCATCATCGCGTAGTCGTTGGAGTTGACCGGGATGTTGGTATGGACGTTGCCGTCACCGGCGTGCATGTGCAGGGCCACGAACAGGCGGCTACGCAGTACCCGATCATGGATCTTGGCAAAACGTGCCCGGACTGGCTGCAGGTCACGGCCGTTAAAGGTTTCATCGATGGGGCGCTCCGCTTCCTCGCGGAAGGAGACGCGCAGGCTACGGCGCAACAGCAGATCGAGAATCCTGTCGCCATCACGCAGGTCAGCGCGTGCCTTATCGTCGAGCAGATCTTCGCGCTCCGTCGCCGGTTCATCCATGGCGTCGAGCAGGTTTTGCCACCGCTCACGAACCTTGCGCAAATGAGCGTTAGCCGATTCTTTCTTGTCAGCTATAATCCGTTCGCCTTCCTCGCTCTCTTCGAAGTCGGGGGCCTCACGGATCTCCGGCATGGGACCGTCAAGATAGTCGATGATCTTATCGATCATGGCCAGTTTGTTGCGGATCGAGTGCTCTATGTTGATCCGCTCAATCCCCTCGGTGTACTCAGCTAGCCTCTCCAGGGGGATTACCACGTCCTCATTGATCTTGAAGGCGTTGGTATGGGCGGCGATCGCTGCAGTACGCGAGCGCTCCGACCAGAAGCGCCGGCGCGCTTCCGGAGAGACGGCTATGAAGCCTTCGCCGTCACGCTTGCGGGCCATCTCGACGGCCCGGTCGGCGGCGGCGGCCACGGCATCTGGATCGTCACCAGCGAGATCGGCGAGCAGCAGCATCTTCGGCTGTTCGCGGCGGTTGGCCTTGGGGCTGTAATCGACGGCCTGAATGTAGCGCTCGTCGAGGTGTTCCAAGCCGGCTAGGGCGACTTGCTGATCAGCGATAAGGTCATCGCGGATCTCGGTAATCGCTGGCACTGCTTGGTGTAGATCGGTGCCGTAAAACTCCAGACAGACGGTGCGCATATGGCTCGGCATACGGTGGAGGACGAAGCGTGCCGAGGTTATTAACCCATCGCAGCCTTCTTTTTGCACTCCAGGCAGACCGCCTAAGTGCTTGTCGGTTACGTCCTTGCCGAGCCCGGTCTTGCGAAAAGATGAGCCCGCGAAAGTCAGGGTTTCGGGCTCGCCTAGCTGAGTCTTGCCATCGGTGTCGTAGTGGGTGATACGGAACTCAACCTGATCTTGCTCGTCGAGCTTGCCCAGGTTGTGATTGATGCGCTCGACCTCAATCCACTTCGCCTCAGCAGTTACCATGCGGTAGGAGGCGACGTTATCGAGCGTGGTCCCCCACAGCACGGCCTTTTTGCCGCCGGCGTTCATGGATATGTTGCCGCCGATAGTCGACGCCTCTTGCGAAGTAGGGTCGACTGCAAAGACCAAGCCTGACTCTTCAGCACGTTCGCTGACCCGGCGGGTAACTGCCCCAGCCCCGACCTGGACCGTAGTTACCGGCTGCTCTACGCCGGGTAGTTCCACTCGCTCCACCGCCGAGATATGATCGAGCTTCTCGGTGTTAAGGACCGCTGAGTTTGAGTCGAGCGGTACCGCTCCCCCGGTATAGCCGGTGCCGCCGCCGCGCGGGATGACTGTCAACCCCTCCTCAATACAAGTGGCGACCAGCGGGGCTATCTCTTCCTCACTGTCCGGGGTGAGAACGACAAAGGGTATCTCCACCCGCCAGTCGGTAGCATCTGTGGCGTGGGAGACGCGCGATAAGCCGTCGAAGCATATATTGTCGCGGCGGGCATATCTGCCTAGACGGCTGCGTATACGCTGGCGTCGGCGTTTTACTTGCTGGTAGTGTGCGGTGAACTCGTTAACAGCAGTACGGGCCTTTTCGGCCAGGCGCAATGCCTTTTCGTTCCCATCGGCACGGGCGATAATCTCGTCGATGCGATGGTGCATAGAGCTGGCCAAAGCGCGAAGACGCTTCGGCGTAGTGATCAGGTCGTCTTGGATGTAGGGGTTACGCGAGACGACCCAGAGATCGCCGAGCACCTCGAAGAGCATGCGCGCAGATATGCCGGTGCGCCGCTCGCCGCGCAGCTCATTGAGGAGCTCCCAGGTCTCAGCGCCGAGAAACCGGGAGACGATCTCGCGATCAGAGAAAGAGGTATAGTTATATGGAATTTCTCGTATACGTGGAGTGTCTACGCTATCAGCCATGCTCTATGAGTGGTTGCTTAAGGAATCGCTACATACTAACAGGAAAGCGACGCTGACTCGACCGTCAGCTCAGCAGTGGAGGTTGATGTGGTGGCACAGCTAAATACACTGCAAGATCTGGTCCGCCGGCTTGAACAGGAAGGCGATCGCGATGCGGTGCGCATGCTCACTCGCGAGAGCTTGGTTACTTGGAATTACGCTGAGCTAGCCCAGGCGGCCCGTGAGCTAGGCGCCGGGCTGGCAGCGAATGGGGTGGAAAAGGGCGACCCGGTAGGGTTGTTAGCACCCAACACCGCCGAGTGGATAGTAGCCTGTTTAGGCATAATTGAGGCGGGCGCCATAGTAACGCCTTATGACACCCAGATGCCGAGTGCCGAGCTTGCCCATGCTATCAGCGATAGCGGCGTGCGCTATGTCTTTACCGCCGGGGAGCCGGCGCAGCGCTTAGCGCAACTCGACTTGCAGAATCCGCCTAAGGCTATTCGGTTGGACGCTGAGCCGCAAGGAAGTAACAGTTGGCATGCCTGGCGGCGCGCCAATAAGCCGGCCCCGGCGCAAGTCCACGCCGATGACTTGGCAACTCTTTTCTACACCTCTGGCACCACTGGGGCACCGAAGGGGGTTTTGCTGACCCACGGCAATATAGCCGCTAATTTAACGGCGCTGATCTCGCAGCAAATCGCCTTTCGCGATGATCGGGTCTTTGTGCCGTTGCCCTACCATCACGTCTACCCCTTCTCGATAGGTCTGTTCACACCCTTAACCCTGGGGGCGACTATCGTGCTGCCATATTCCGTTCTCGGGCCGCAGATAGTGCGCGCCTTAAAAGAGGGGGATGCGAGTATCATCCTCGGCGTGCCACGGCTCTACGAGGCGCTCAATAGCGCGATCCAGACTCGTGTTGCTGAGCGCGGGGCGCGGGCGCAGAAGATTTTTGCTGCGATGCAGAGCACTTCGCGCTACGCCCGCGAGCGTTTCGGTTGGCGGATTGGGAAATACTTATTCCGGGGCTTGCAAAAGCGTATGGCACCGTCGGTGAGGATGGTGGTATCGGGTGGCGCCCCGCTTGACCCTGAGCTGGGTGAGAGCTTGCGCAGCTTGGGCTGGGAGGTGGCGACCGGTTACGGCTTGACCGAGACCTCGCCGATATTGGCCTACAATCCCCCTGGGCAAGCCAAGCTCGACAGTGCCGGTTTGCCGCTACCCGGGGTTGAGTTGCGGATCGGCGAGCTCGAGGGTCAGGATGAGCAAGCGGAAGATGCTCGACCCGGGCTAGGGGAGGTCCAGGCGCGCGGTCCGAACGTCTTTATCGGCTATCACAACTTACCGGAGAAGACGGATAAGGCCTTCACTAAGGACGGTTTCTACCGCACTGGCGATCTGGGCTGGTTCGATGATGAGGGCTACTTGCATCTGGAGGGGCGGGCCTCGGAGATGATCGTCCTCGGCGGCGGGGAGAATATCGATCCGGAGCGGGTTGAGAAGGTCCTCTGTTCAGCGCAGGCGATTCGTGATGCCGGTGTCCTGGAGCAAAATGGCAGATTGGTGGCTGTGCTCTTTGCTGACCCCGAGGCCTTGCGCGGTATGGATAGTGGCACTGCGCGTCAGCAGGTCAATGAGGCGTTGCAGGAGCGAAAGGAGCAGTTGCCGAGCCACCATCAAATCAGCGATTATCGGATTAGCCCCGATCCGTTGCCGCGCACACGCTTGGGTAAGATGCGCCGCCACAAGCTGCGCGAGCTTTACGAACGGATAGAAAGTGGCGAGGTCAAGCAGGAGCAGCAACCGGTAGCTATCGAAAGCATGGCAGTTGAGGATCAGCAGCTGCTGCAGATCACCCCTGCTCGGCGGGTTTGGGATGTGTTAGCGAAGCGCTTTAGCGCGGTGCGCTTAACCCCTGATACCGATTTGCGACTCGACTTGGGGATAGATTCGCTAGGTTGGGTTGACTTGACTCTGGAGTTGCGTGAGCAGGGCGGGGTAATTATTGGCGAGGAGGTAATCTCCCGGGTGCAGACGGTGCGTGATCTGCTGCGCGAAGCCGCGGATGCCGCCGAGGCCGGTAGTGACGAAGATGATGGGGCGTTACCACTTGTCGAGCAGTTGGCTAATCCGGATGATGCGCTTACCGATGAACATAAGCGCTGGTTGAGTTCACGCACACTCTCCGAGCGTCTGGTTGGTCGTGTCATTTTGGGTGTCGATCGGCTGTTCTTCCGCTGGTACTGCCCATTGGAGGTTGAGGGCGTTGATCAGATACCGCTCTTTGATCCGGTGCTGTTGGCGCCTAACCACCGTAGCATCATGGATTCCCCGGCTTTGGGTTCGACTTTGCCGTATGCCCGCCTAGAGCGAATCTACTGGGGTGGTTTTACCGGCATTTTATTTAAGAATGCTGGGGTGCGTTACTTTAGCCGCAGTACCCAGGTTCTGCCGGTTGACCCGCGAGCTGGTGCGCGGACCAGTTTGGCTTTGGGCGCTGCAGCGCTGCAGCGCGGCTATGGCCTGGTCTGGTTCCCTGAGGGGCGGCGTGCTCCGAGCAATGAGGTGCTGCAATTCCAACCTGGTGTTGGGTTGCTTCTCCAGGCCCACCCAGTGCCGGTGGTACCGGTCTGGATAGAGGGCACGGAGCAAGCCATGCCCATCGGACGGCGCTGGCCGCGACCCGGTAAATTACGTATTCGCTTTGGGGCACCGGTGATGCCGCACACCTTGGAGGAGGAGGGTGAGGGCGATACTCGCGAACAGCGGATTGCCAACGCCTTGCGGGAGAGGGTTTTAGAGCTTGGCGAGGGGAGCTCGAGCGGCGATTAGGATTGATTAAGGCTGCAGGAGACCTGGCAAAATTACCCTGGGGCATTAGCGGGCCTGGAGTTGAGGTCTTGGCGCCAGGGATGGCGCCATGAAGCCCCCAAGGATGGATTTACGGCGTCCTCAACTCCAGGTCCACTAATGCCCCAGGGATGCCCCAGGGGGAATTTATCGAGACGCGATACGCGCCGTACATATTGCGAGTGAATGTTGCCACGCTCGGCCATAATTCGTAGAATCCCGGTCTATGGCAGAATATAAACGCGACGACAATCCCGACCGCCACCAAGGTCCAGATAGAAGTTCACCCTATCCGGTCAGCCGCCTGTCTGCGCCGATTGATCTAGTCGATACTGCGCGCGAGATCCAGGAGGCTGACCAGGCGGTTAATAATCGCACCAGCGCCAAGCTATCGGTTATAGCCGATCAGATCCGCGCCTTGCAGGAGCAGGCCCGCGAGGTCCTAGAGGAGAGCCAGCGCGACATGGATCTGCACCGGGCGAAGTGCAACTTTCAGCGTCGCCCGGGTAGCGTCTATCATCTCTATGAGCGCGATGACGGCGAGCTCTACTTTTCTATGCTGGCGCCGGAAGACTGGCGCGATGGTCCGCCGCACGCCTATAAGGGCTCATACCGCTTAGAACCGGACTACTCGTGGACTCCGCTTGAGCAAGTTGATCAGCCGAGTGAAACCCGCGAGATGGTTAACCGGCTGATCGCTGATTACCGCGGTGAGTGAGCCCCCGCTCCCCCCTGTCAGTCGGGGTCGAGCAGGTCACTGGCACGCCATGAGTCGAGGAAACGCTGCTGTTCAGTGGTTAGCTGATCGGTCTGGATGCCGAGCGTTTCGAGCTTGATCTCAGCGACCTGTCGATCGACGTCATCAGGTACCGGATGCACCCCCGGCTTCAGGCTGGAGTGGTTGGTAAACAGGTGGAGTGCTGCCATCAGTTGCATGGCAAAGGTCTGATCCATTACCTCTGCGGGGTGGCCCATCGCTGTTGGGGCGGCAAGGTTGACCAGACGGCCCTCACAAACCAGGTTGATCTGCCGCCCATCGGCCAGCTCAAACGCCTCTATGCCGGGGCGCGCTTGACGCCTTGCCACGGCTAGATCGGCCAAATCGGCGGAATTGATCTCGACATTAAAGTGACCGGCGTTGGCTAGAATGGCGCCATCTTGCATCCTTTCAATGTGTTCGCGGCGGATGACGTCGCGGTTGCCGGTAACAGTGATAAAAAAATCACCTATCGCTGCAGCCTCGAGCATCGGGAGTACGGCAAAGCCGTTCATGTGGGCGCGCAGAGCGGCACGGGGTTCAATCTCGGTGATGGTGACTTGAGCGCCGAGCGCGCGCGCCTTGTGCGCAACCCCCACTCCGCAGTCGCCATAGCCGGCTACCACCACCTGCTTGCCGGCTAACAGCAGGTTAGTGGTAAGCAGTAGATTGGTCAGTGCCGATTCGCCGGTGCCGTGGATGTTATCGAATTCGTGCTTCATCGGTGTGTGGTTGACCGCGTAAGCTGGGAAGGAGAGGGCGCCGTCGCCGAGCATTGCCTGAATTCGCTGTACCCCGGTTGTAGTCTGCTCACAGACCCCTTTTACACCACTGAGCAGATCGGGCCGTTCGTTGACCATGCGGGCGGTCAATTCCGCGGCGTCATCGAGGATCATTGTCGGGGCGTGGACAAGGGCTTGGCTATGCAGTTCGGCGAGGCGCTCCTCACTAATGCCGCGCTCGGCGTAACCAGTTATGCCATCCTGCTCGTTCAAGGCGGCAACCACATCATCTTGACTGGAGCCAGGCTCACTGCCGGTAAATACAACACTTGCCCCTGCCCTGGCCAAGGTCTCTAGAAGCACCCCGGTCTTAGCTTCGATGTGCGAGCAGACGGCAATGCACTCGCCAGCTAGGGGGCGCTCTTTGCTGAGGCGCTCGCGTAAGGCGTTGTGGACGGGCATGTGAGCACGGGCCCAGGCGAGTTTTTGCCGGCCGGTGGCGAGGTCAGCAGACATCGTTCCTCCCTTGTTTTGTATATGCGACTTCAACGGGCTGTTGGATAGTTGTGACTGAGGCAGTTTTAGAAATTCCCTAGCGGATGCTGTGGCGCGGGTATAGTGAAACTACCGGTTAGCAGGATTAGACCTAGACCGAGGATAAGCAGTCCTCCTGCCAGAGCAAATCCGTGGGCGATAACTGCAACCTTCGCGCTGCTCTCTTTAGCGTAGCTACTAACCCACTGTCTGGCCAATACGGCCAATGAGGCGAGCACCGCGACAGTAAGACCGGTACCCACCGACATAGCAATCACAGCAGCCACCCCGGCGGCCCAGATGCCCATTAATTGGCCCACCACCAGCACTAATATAGCTCCAGCACACGGCCTTGCACCTACTGCAAGCACGGTTGCTGCCATAGTTGCTCGGTTGCCGGTTACAGCGGCTGAGTGCGGGTCAATGTGGTGGTTATGGCCCGAACAGCAGGCCGGTGTGGAACGGGATTTATCTGCGGTCGATTTCCCGCGCAGGTGCCAGAGCGAGCGCAGCGCCCGGCCGCTTAGCCATAGCCCCAGCAAGGTTAAGAGGGCAAAGCTCACCTGCTCCAGCGTGGCTGTCTGGCCAAGGGCGTCCCCTGCAGCTCGGCCGGCTACGAATAGGACTAGGCCTACCGCAACTATAGCGGTTAACCCTTGAAACAGGGCGGCCAAGAAAGACATCGCAATCCCGCGGCGCAGGTGCTGACGGTGAGTTAACAGGTAAGTGGTTATCACCGCTTTGCCGTGCCCAGGTCCGACGGCATGGAAAACGCCATACAGGAAACTGGTCAGGATAAGTGTGGCGGCCGCAGCTGCAGTCGGTGCGTCGCGCAACTGCTCAATCCCCTCAGCCAGCTGGCGGTGGAGCTTGCGCTGCTGAACAATTATCCAGGAGATCAGTTGCTGGCCTGATGATTGGTCAGGGCGTGGCGCAGCGTCCTGCTCCCGCTGCTCGCTAGCAGCATCATCATCAGGTGATTGGGTTGGCCTCTCTTCAAACAAGGGCGAGGCCCAAGCAAGTGCCGGCAGGAGCAGGATGGCAAGTATCACTGCGCGCATGATATCTCTGCCCACTCTGCGAAGTGTTGGCCGAGGTCTCTATCAGGCTGCACATCAACTCCTAAAGATGCAGCGTAGGCTACCTTCTGGGGATCGGGGGAGGGCGAGTCGATATGCAGATCGCAGTGCAGTCCACCGCCTTGCAGCCTAATCGAATCGGACTCGGCATGAAGAATCTCGATGTAATAGGTCGGGTCATATACGGCGTAACGTAACGGTGCCTTACCGGGGTCTACTGGCTCTTCTAGGACGAGTTCGAATTGGAGCTGCAAACGTTGCCGCTGGTCGGATTCAAGTTTAGGGTTCCTGGCTTTGGCGTGAGGGATCTCTTCGTCGCCGTGCTTAACTTTAGTGAAATAGTCGTGCCTGGATACCCTCTCCAGAGCCTCTGCGGCAGCTTGATCGAGCTTCTCCTCGCGCGCCGCCTCAGGCATGTCTCTGTCCATGCCATCAAGCCAGAGTGCGCTGGCAAAAGGATCCATCAGCCAGCGCTGTTCTAGGGCCGTTATTTCGCCATTTTCATTGAATTTCACGATGACCCGTAGATCAATCCAGGAGTGCGGGTGAGCGCTTGTTGTGCTCAGCCCGCCGAGCAGCCAAACCCCTAGTGCGATGATTAGCGCTCTAATCCTGCTCATCCCTGGGCGGCTCATTAGCGACAGCCACACATTCCCTCGGGGCTGCAGCACGCTGGCTGTTCAGTTTCGGTGCGGGCGCCGCTGCTAAGTACCGATGCTGCGGACAAAAGCCGCTCTACCGGGGCATCCGCCGGGGTGTCGCCTAGGTCGCGTTCAGCGGCTTGGCAGAGCTCCCCCCAAGTGGTCAACTGCTCATCCATTGAGTGACGCACCTCTATAACCTCACCGTTACTAGGGCAGCGGTAATCGTATGTCGGCATTATCTATACTCCTCATACAATGCTGTTGTTCGGAAGACAATGAGTCTAAACCTATTTTAAGGCGCCTGCCTTGAGATGCCTCTAAAACTTCCCCTGAGTCAATCAGCTGCCCCGGTATGGAGGTCTTGGCGCCAGGGATGGCGCCATGAAGCCTCCAGGGATGGATTCACGGCGTCCTCCATACCGGGGCAGCTGATTGACTCAGGGGAAGTTTTAGGGGCATTTATTGCAGTACTCCATAAGCTATCCAGTGCCTATCACTGGCCTGCTTTACGCTCAGTTCGCAAAGCCCAGTCGCAGTAAGTTGCTGCTCCACCTCTTCGGGGGTAAAGGCCGCCAACAGCGAATTGAAGAAATCTTTACGCAGTACCGCGGGCTCGTCAACAGCGTAAGTGTCTACTATATCCTGCGCCTCGGCTCGGCCTTGTGGGCGGCTGAGATCCATAACCAAGACCGCAGCCCCGGTACGACCACAATGGCGAATGGTATCCCAGAACGCTAAGGGTTCATGCAGGTGGTGTAAGAGACTGTTGCTGATTACCGCGTCGCAAGACTGGGGCGGTAATCGTAGTTCTTGAATGCTGGCGCACACCGTCTCTATGCGAGCCTTGGCATCCGCATCTTGGCTCAGCGTATGGTTAGCTAACTTAATCATGGCTGGTGCGCCATCTACCGCGATGATATGCAGTTCGGTCGCTTGGCGGGCAAAGCGCAGCGGGATATCGGCCGGCCCGCAGCCTAAGTCGAGCATTGTTCCGCTGGGCTGGCCAAAGAGGCTCAAGAAGGTCTCAACAAACTGGTTGTTGGGTTCTTCGAAATCGGCCTGGGCATAAGCTAGGGCCTGTTTTTCCTCGTCCATTAACTCAGGTTCGGGAATGCGTTGCATGCAGCAGTTCCTTGAGCATTTTCTCTATATCATGAGTGGGGCAGGGGCGGGCGTAGAAAAAACCCTGCCCATAACGGCAGCCTTCAGCCAATAGTATCCTGGCCTGCTCCTCGGTCTCTATGCCTTCGGCGATCAATGAGAAGCCAAGACTACTTGCGAGATTTATGATAACGCGGTTTATCTTCAGTAGTTGCTGATCAGTGTCTAAGCCATTTATGAACGAACGGTCGATTTTGAGTTGATCTACAGGCAGGTCTTTTAGATAGCTCAGCGAGGAGTAGCCGGTGCCAAAGTCGTCGAGCGATACCTTTACCCCCTGGGCCCGAAGCCTCTGTAATTGGTCAACTACCCAAGAGTCCTGCTCCATTAAGATGCTCTCGGTTATCTCAAGTTTAAGCGCACTCGCAGGTAAGCCGCTTTTTTCAAGGGCCCTCTCTACCTGCTCAGGCAGGTCACCGCGGGTCATCTGTGGTGCTGATATGTTCACCGATATGCTCGCCATGTCCAAACCGGCGCAGCGCCATGCGTGGGCCTGCTGACAGGCCTGTTCCAGCACCCACTGGCCGAGTTGGTCGATCAGTCCGATGCGCTCGGCAATGGGGATGAAGTGGCCTGGAGATATCCTGCCACGCTGCGGATGATTCCAGCGCAACAGGGCTTCACTACCTACCCAGCAGCCGCTTTGCATGTCTACTTGTAACTGGTATTCGAGGTGCAGTTCGGAGTTGGCTAGGGCTTGACGCAAGTGGCCACCAAGCTCCAAGCGTTCGCGCGCCTCCACTGTCAGGTCTTCGCTGAAGGTGCGGTGGCGGGACTGCTCGCGTTTGGCTTGATACATCGCTGTATCGGCCTGTTGCATGAGCTCCGCGGCGCTGCTGGCCGTATTCGGGTAGACGCTAACGCCAATGCGGACAGAGACATGCAACTCGTTATCGTCAACTGTTATTGGCGTTTCTACTGCGCGTGCAAACTGCTCGGTTATTGCTGACAGGTCACCAACGTCCTGGATGTGGGGAATTAGTACGCCGAACTCATCGCCGCCTAAGCGCGAGGCAATATAGTCGATTGGCGCCAATCCAAGGGGACTTTTCACCCTAGTTAAGCGGTCTGCAACCTGTCTGAGGGCGAGATCGCCAACGAGCTGGCCGAAACTGTCATTGATGCTCTTAAAATCATTGATATCGATCAATAGTACCGCCAGCTTGTTTTGCTCGCTGGGGAGTGCGCGCAGTGCTTGGGAGATGCGATCTTGGAATAACAGGCGCAGCGATTCGCGGTTGGTTACGTCGTGGAGGTTGGTCATCCACGCCTTTTTGCCTTCCCACTCAATTGCTCGACCGCGGATCTCAACCGTTCTGGTGCCAGAGCCAGGGGTTTGCAGCTCGATCTGTTGCGGTTGGACCTTGCCGGTCTCGCTGGCGAATGTTTCACCGATAAGGGCGCTTGCCGAGTTGCCGAAAAATTCGCCCGCAGCGGCGTTGGCGTATATAATAATGCCCTCGCTGTCGGTGATAATTATCCCTTCACTAGTGTTGGCAAGTAGCTGCTGGAATTGCCAGTCTCGTTCTTGCAGGGAGTGGCGAGCGTTTTCGCGTTCGGTGATGTCATCCAGTACATGGACTGAATAGTTGTAATTGCCTTGTTGGTCCGCTAGTGGGTATGCCCGCGAGAGGAAAACTCGGCCATTTTGGTGATTTTTTATCCTATCGGTAGAGTGAAGGCCGCAGTCGAGGCGTTCTTGCTTGGTTGCCAGAGAATCCTGTTCTGCCATAGCCTCTTGGCATGAGGGCAGGGGGCCGTTGCGCTGTGGGAAAACTTCCCAGTAGGGGCGCCCTAAGGCCTGCTCTCTGCTAAGGTTGGCCTGTTCGAGGTAGGCGCTGTTGGCACCTACTAGACGGTATTCGACGTCATGGACGAATACGGGGTCCTCAATGGCGTTTACAACGGCTTCCCAGTCTGGGCTGATCTGTCTTGTTGGCAATGTTAGAAGCGCCTCATTGCGGGATCCTATGCCTTTTATTCTATACCGATAAGTGCATAGAAAAAATCTCTCTGCAAGGTTAGGGTGCCTTGAAAGCTTCCCTGAAGCCATTCAGCTGCCCCGGTGAGGAGGACTCCGTGAATCCATCCCTGGAGGCTTCAAGGCGCCATCCATGGCGCCAAGACCTCCTCACCGGGGCAGCTGAATGGCTTCAGGGAAGCCGCTATTAAGGACTCCTGCGTAAGGGTTTGCAGTTTCTCTGCAGCGGGGCTGGTTGGTCGCCGAGAGGGCCTTTAGTAACTGCCCCAGGGCGAGAACCTCACAATTAGGTGTGCAAATATTGTAGTATGCGCGGCGCTCCACGCGAGGAGTGCTGTTGTCGAGGCAAGAGGTAAGCAATCATGGAGATCAATCCGCTTTTAGAAAAGATCAATGACCTCCAAGGGCGTTTTCAAGCCCTGAGGGGGTATCTTTGACGAAACTCAAAAGCGTGAGCGGTTAGAGGAAGTCAACCGCGAGTTGGAGATGCCCGAGGTATGGGCGGAGCCGGAGCGGGCTCAGAAGTTAAGTCAGGAGAGGTCTCAACTACAGAAGGTCATAAAGAATATTGATGAGGTGGCCGCGGTACTCGATGATGCCGCAGAGATGCTGGCAATGGCGCATGATGAGGGCGATGCTGAGACCTTTGAGGCCATAGCCGCCGATGTAGAGCGCGTCACCACCCGGGTTGAGACCATGGAGCTGGAGCGGATGTTCTCCGGTGAGATGGATAACTGCAACGCCTTCCTTGATATTCAGGCCGGTTCGGGCGGCACCGAAGCGCAGGATTGGGCAGAGATGCTCCTGCGCATGTACCTGCGCTGGGGCGAGAGTCGTGGCTTTGACACTGAGATAATCGAGGTAACTGCGGGTCAGGAAGCGGGGATTAAAAGCGCGACCATCAAGTTCAGTGGCGAGTACGCCTTTGGCTGGCTGAGGACCGAGACCGGTGTGCATCGGCTGGTTCGCAAATCGCCTTTTGACTCCGGTAATCGGCGCCACACCTCGTTTGCGTCGGTGTTCGTATCGCCCGAGATCGATGATGATGTCGACATCGAGATTGATCCATCTGATCTGCGTGTTGATGTCTTTCGTGCCTCAGGAGCCGGTGGTCAGCACGTCAATACTACCGAGTCAGCGGTACGTATAACCCACCAGCCAACCGGTATTGTTGTCCAGTCGCAGAATGACCGCTCGCAACACAAAAACCGTGCAACTGCAATGAGTCAGCTGCGCGCTAAGCTCTATGAGCTTGAGATGCAGAGACGCCGTGCCAAGGCCGAGGAGCAGGAAGATAGTAAAGCGGATATTGGTTGGGGGAGCCAGATTCGTTCCTACGTCCTGGACCAGTCTAGGATTAAAGACCTGCGCACTGGGGTAGAAATAGGCAATACGCAGGCAGTGTTGGACGGCCATTTGGATCCCTTCATCCAAGCCAGCCTCAAGGCCGGTGTCTAACCGGTTTTTAAATGGAGCTTTGAGCTGATATATGACAGATTCTCAACAGAACCCTAGCGCTGATGAAAATAAGCTTATCGCTCAACGCCGTAGCAAGTTGGGTGAACTCCGGGAAAGAGGCATTGCCTTTCCTAACGACTTTCGCCGGGACAGCCTAGCCGGAGATCTGCATGAGGCTTATGGCGATTATGACGCCGAGTGCCTTAAGCAGGCCGGTGTAAGGGTGACGGTCGC
The DNA here is from genome assembly GCF_002356555.2 of Halorhodospira halochloris. Classification (NCBI taxonomy): domain Bacteria; kingdom Pseudomonadati; phylum Pseudomonadota; class Gammaproteobacteria; order Chromatiales; family Ectothiorhodospiraceae; genus Halorhodospira; species Halorhodospira halochloris. The sequence goes on along the minus strand of NZ_AP017372.2, from coordinate 1,771,860 downwards.
TGGGAGGATGATGACTCAGCGGGTGATGGGCAAGGCAAGTTTTGCCCACATCAAGGATATGAGCGGTCAAATCCAACTCTATGTCCGCCGGGATGATCTGCCTGAGGGGCTGTACAAGGAATTTAAAGGCTGGGATTTAGGCGATATTGTTGGGGCTAGCGGGGTCCTGTTCCGGACCCAAAAGGGTGAGTTGTCGATCCACTGCGATGAGATCCGTTTGCTGACCAAGTCACTGCGGCCATTGCCGGAGAAATGGCACGGGCTTACCGATGCCGAGACCCGCTATCGGCAGCGCTATGTCGATCTAATGGTCAATGACACCAGCCGCCAGGTCTTTATCTTGCGGACTCGCATCGTTGCGGCTTTGCGGCGTTACCTAGACGGGCAGGGCTTTATGGAGGTGGAGACACCGATGATGCACCCCATCCCCGGTGGTGCTGCGGCGCGTCCCTTCATTACCCACCACAACGCCTTGGGGCGGGACCTTTACCTGCGCATAGCTCCAGAGCTCTACTTAAAACGGCTGATAGTTGGTGGTTTTGAGAGCGTCTATGAGATAAATCGCAACTTCCGTAATGAGGGGGTCTCTACTCGACACAACCCCGAATTTACCATGCTTGAGCTTTACCAGGCCTATGCCGATCATCGTGACTTGATGGCCCTGACCGAGAGGTTGCTGCGCCATTTAGCGCTCGAAGTTGTGGGCAGCTCAACTATCAGTTGGCAGGGGCAAGAGATCGACTTTGCTGCCAGTTTCGAGCGGCTGACTCTCAGTGAAGCAATCCTGCGTTATAACCCGCAGCTGGGTGTAGAGGACTTGAAAGACCGGGAGCGTGCTGCTGCTGCCGCCCAGGCCTGCGGGATTGAGGTGAAGCCGACCGATGGGTTGGGCCGCATTATAACCAATCTCTTTGAGGAGACGGCTGAGGGAAACCTTGTCGGCCCGGCCTTTGTTACCGATTACCCTAAGGAGGTTTCGCCGCTGGCGCGACCCCGCGATGATGATCCGTTCTTTACCGAACGCTTTGAGTTGATTGTGGCGGGTCGGGAGATAGCCAACGGCTTTGCAGAGCTCAATGACCCCGAGGATCAAGCCGAGCGCTTTAAGGCGCAAGCTGCAGAATTGGCGGCGGGTGACCATGAGGCAATGCATTACGATGCTGATTACATAAGAGCATTAGAATATGGCATGCCGCCAACTGCTGGGGAAGGGATCGGCATTGATAGATTGGCGATGCTGCTCTGCGGCTGTGAGTCGATACGTGATGTAATCATGTTTCCGGCGATGCGCCCGGAGGGGCGTTCAGCTGGAGATTGCTAGGCGGTTCTGGTGGTGGTGCCTCGAAAAACTCCCCACTTAGCCTAGCTGCCTCGGTGTGGAGGTCTTGGCGCCAGGGATGGCGCCATGAGGCCTCTAGGGATGGGTTCACGGCGTCCTCCACACCGAGGCAGCTAGGCTAAGTGGGGAGTTTTTCGAGGCTACTATGGGAAAACCCATTCCGCCTATTGCTTATAGAGTCAAACAAACATTATTATCGTGCAGCGCAACTAAAGACTCAGAAACAGCCACGCGGTACAGCCAGACAACCGTAAACCGGCCCGGCCCGGGGCTGGGCATTAAGCGGAGGAGACATGAACAACAAAGACCGGCCGCTCTCACCTCACCTGTTCATCTACCGCCCCCAACTCACCTCGTTGCTCTCTATCGTTCACCGCGGTACAGGTGCGGCGCTGGGTATTGGAGCGGTACTGCTTGTGGTGTGGCTGATGACCATTGCCGCGGGTCCCGAGGCCTACGCCCTGGCTAAGGAGCTGTTGGGTAGTTGGTTGGGCCAGCTGATCCTGCTGGGTATCACCTGGATGAGCGCTTACCATTTTTGTAATGGCATTCGTCACCTGGTATGGGACACCGGGCGCTGCCTGGAAATCTCTTCGGTATATCGGGGTGGCTGGCTAGTAATAGTCATGAGCTTTGTCCTGACCGGAGTGATTTGGGGCATAGCCTACGCTGGAATGGAGGTCGGTTGAGCATGCGTAGCTATCAAACTGCAGTAAACCGGGCGCTTGGTCTCGGTTCTGCCAAGAACGGCTTTATCGCTTGGTGGCGCCAGCGCGTTAGCGCAGTACTGCTGATCCCGTTATTGCTCTGGTTGGGCGTCTTTGTCGCGCTTTTGGCCGGCGCGGATCACGCCACAGCCCATGCCTGGATCGCAAATCCGATCAACAGCGTACTCATGATCGCTACCCTAGCGGTGTTGCTCTTCCATACCGCGGTAGGTGTCCAGGTGATTATTGAAGACTACGTCGAAACCGAGGGACTGAAGGCCGCCAGCATACTCCTGGTTCACTTTGGCTGTTTCTTGCTGACCATAGCCGGTAGCCTGGCGGTAGTTCGAATAGCACTGGGGAGCTAAAGCGCACATGACTCACGCGATAAACACGGTTGAGCACGCCTACGATGTAGTCGTTGTCGGGGCTGGCGGGGCCGGTCTCCGCGCCACCTTCGGTATGGCCGAGCAAGGCCTAAATACTGCCTGTGTGACCAAGGTCTTTCCCACTCGTAGCCACACTGTCGCAGCTCAGGGCGGGGTTTCCGCTGCGCTGGGGAACATGGGCGAGGACGACTGGCGCTGGCATATGTATGACACGGTGAAAGGCTCCGATTGGCTCGGGGATCAGGACGCCATTGAGTACATGTGTCGCGAGGCAGCCCCCGCGATAATTGAGCTTGAGCATTATGGCGTGCCTTTTTCGCGCACTGATGATGGTAAGATTTACCAGCGCCCGTTCGGCGGCATGACAACCCATTTTGGCCAGGGCACTGCGCAGCGCACCTGTGCAGCCGCGGATAGGACAGGTCACGCAATCCTTCACACCCTTTATCAGCAGGCCCTCAAGCACAGGGCCGAGTTCTATATTGAGCACTTTGCCATCGACTTGATCATGGATGATGGCGTCTGCCGCGGCGTTGTAACGCTGGATATGGAGACCGGGACAGTGCACATCTTCCGTGCCCATCAGGTGGTCCTCGCCACCGGCGGTTACGGGCGTGCTTACTTCTCCTGCACCTCAGCGCACACCTGCACTGGAGATGGTAACGGTATGGTGCTGCGCGCCGGGCTGCCATTGCAGGACATGGAGTTTGTCCAGTTTCACCCCACCGGAATCTATGGTGCCGGCTGCTTGATTAGTGAGGGGGTCCGCGGCGAGGGTGGTTACTTGACCAACTCCAAGGGTGAGAGGTTCATGCCGCGGTATGCGCCGAATGCCCAAGATCTCGCTTCGCGTGACGTGGTATCACGGTCAATGACCATGGAGATCCGCGAAGGCCGGGGCGTGGGAGCTAAAGGGGACCACATATATCTGCATGTTGAGCACCTTGACGAGGATGTTATCCACGAACGCCTACCTGGTATCTCAGATCTGGCCCGCATATTTGCCGGGGTTGATGTTACCAAGGAGCCCATACCGGTTATCCCTACTGTCCACTACAATATGGGCGGTATTCCTACCAACCACTACGGCGAGGTAGTGCGCCGTGACGGCGATAACCCTGATGCGGTGGTGCCAGGGCTAATGGCGATTGGTGAAGCTGCTTGTGTCTCTGTGCACGGTGCAAACCGCTTGGGTTCCAACTCCCTGCTTGATCTGGTCGTCTTTGGCCGCGCTGCAGCGCATCGGGCCGCTGAGGTCATTGGTGGTCGCGGCAAACCGCACCAGCGTCTGCCTGAGGGCAGCGCAGACCCGGCGCTAGAGCGTTTGGAACGCCTGCTCTACGCCGATGGCAGCAAGTCTACGGCGCAGATACGGGATGATATGCAACATACCATGCAGCAATACGCTGCGGTCTTCCGCACCGGTGAAGTCCTGGACGAGGGCTGCAAGCGCATGGACAAAGTACTGAAGTCTTTTGAGGATGTTGCGGTTCGCGACCGCTCATTGATCTGGAACTCGGATTTGATCGAGACTCTGGAGCTGGAAAATCTCCTCGGTTGCGCAGTTACCACTATCCACTCGGCACGTAATCGCCAGGAGAGTAGAGGGGCCCATGCGCGTGAGGACTTCCCCGAGCGCGATGACCAGAATTGGTTGAAACACTCCCTCGCTAGCCTGCAGCAAAACGGCAAGGTTAGCCTTGATGAGCGTCCGGTCCATCTCAACACTCTGACCGACGAAGTAGAGAGCGTCCCGCTGCAGGCGCGGGTATACTGATCAGCTAAGGGAAGAGAGCAATGGCACAGTTCATACTTCCGGCCAACTCCCGGGTTCGCAAGGGCAAGGTCTACGATGCCGCGGAGGGCGGTGGCGAGACGCGGCGGGTGCGTATCTACCGCTATGATCCGGAGAGTGGCGATAATCCGCGGATGGACACCTTCATCCTTGATGCCAATCGCACCGGCGCCAAGGTTCTGGACGTTTTGCTTAAGATAAAGGATGAGATTGATCCGACTTTGACCTTCCGGCGCTCCTGCCGTGAAGGCATCTGTGGCTCCTGCGCGATGAATATCGATGGTGTCAATACGCTAGCTTGTACTAAGGAGCTTGAGGAGATAAAGGGGGATGTAAAGGTCTATCCATTGCCTCATCTGCATGTAATCAAGGATTTGGTGCCGGATATGACCCACTTCTACGGCCAGTACGCAGCCCTTGAGCCGTGGATCAAGACGCAGACTGCCACCCCACCAGATCATGAACGGTATCAGTCCAAAGAGGAGCGTGAAGCCCTGGACGGGCTTTACGAATGCATCCTTTGTGCCTGCTGCTCGGCATCTTGCCCAAGCTATTGGTGGAACAGTGATCGTTATCTGGGCCCCGCGGCACTGCTGCAGCTTTATCGGTGGATTGCCGATAGTCGGGATGAGGCAACAGAGGAGCGGCTCGACTTGGCTAACGATGCCTACCGGCTGTTCCGCTGCCATACCATCATGAACTGTACGGCTACTTGTCCTAAGGGCTTGAATCCGGGCAAGGCCATAGCAAAGGTGAAGCGTTTGCTCGCCGAGCGCGAGGTTTGATCTGTTGACACTGCAGCAGTTGCGCTGGCGATGCCGGCGCGGGACCAAAGAGCTGGATTTGGTCCTAGGTAGGTTCGTCGAAGAAGGTGGATTTGAGCAGCTTGACGCCTCAGGTCAAGCTGCCTTTTATGACCTGCTTGAGCAGGAAGATCACCTGCTCCAGGAGTGGTTGATCTTCGGTAGCGATCCCACGGAAGGGGAGTTAGCCAGAATTGTCGAGCGGATCAGGCAATCTATGTATAAGTCCTAAAGGTAATGGGGTAGTCTTGTTGGCTGCGCTGTCTGTTGCACTGCTAACAGCCCTGACATTCCCATTGCTGGGTGCGGCCAACGGCTGGCTGGTTGTGCTCTTCATACTCGCTGTCACAGCTGCCCTTTTCCCGGATTACAGGTTATGGCGGAGGGCAGAGCGGGTTGATACCTGCCATTTCGCTCCTAATGGCATGATCTATTTGCGCACCAAGTCCGGCAGGCGCATGGTAGCAACCCTGAGGGCCTCTTTTGTCCATCCATACTTAGTTGTCATCTGCTTGCGAGCGAGTGATAAGCAGCTCTACTGCCTTACACTACCGCGTTTTCTGTTTGCTGAGAACTGCCATAGGGCGCTCCGCGAGAGGGTTTGCGCCATCCGTCGGTGATGCCAAAGGGCCTTTATCTGCCCCGGCTGCGCAAATGTGCAAAAGGTCGCGGCCGTGCCGGCACAAGCAAGGTACTCGACTTCTGTGCCTCATCGGGGGATGGAAAATCCAGGGTGTAGTGCAGTCCCCGGCTTTCGCGACGGCGCGCGGCACAGCGGACGGTTAGTTGAGCTACCAGGATGAGGTTGCGCAGTTCGATCAGATCGCCGCTGACCCGGAAGTGGGTATAAAATTCATGAACTTCCCGCATTAGTAGATCGATCCTGCGGCTCGCTCTCTCTAATCGCCGGTCGGTTCGGACAATACCAACATAATTCCACATCGCGCGCCGGATTTCTGCCCAGTTGTGGCTGACAACGACCTGCTCATCAGAATCTGTTACTCGGCTTTCATCCCAGGCGGGTAGTTGCGGAAGAGACTCATGGCGCGCTCCGCTAGCGGCTATATCCCGCGCTGCAGCTGAACCGAATATCAGGCACTCAAGCAGCGAATTGCTAGCCAGTCGATTGGCCCCGTGCAGGCCGGTACAGGCGGTCTCCCCAACTGCATATAGCCCGGGGACGCCGGTGCGCCCAGCCTCATCGGTGACCACCCCGCCGCAGGTATAGTGGGCTGCAGGCACAACTGGCAGTGGATCCCGGGTCATATCCAGACCGAGTTCGAGGCAGCGCTTGTGGATGTTCGGAAAGCGCTCGCGGATTAATTCTGCAGGGCGGTGGCTGATATCTAGGTATAGGCAATCCGCCCCTAGTCGCTTCATCTCATGGTCAATGGCGCGGGCCACCACGTCGCGAGGTGCCAGTTCGCCGCGCTCATCGAAGCGGTCCATAAACCTTTGGCCATCAGGCAAAAGGAGTTTTCCTCCCTCACCTCTTACCGCTTCGCTAATCAGGAACGAGCGCTCCTGGGGGTGATAAAGGCAGGTGGGGTGAAACTGGTTGAATTCCAGGTTGGCAACACGGCAGCCGGCGCGCCAGGCCATGGCAATGCCATCACCGGTTGCGGCATAGGGGCTGGTCGAGTAAAGGTAGACCTTGCTTGCTCCTCCACAAGCCAGGACCGCGCAGGGGGAGTGGATCAATTCGACCAATTCCGTTGCAGAGTTATAGACGTATGCCCCGTAGCAACGATCTTGAGCCAGTCCTAGGCGTGAACCAGTTATTAAGTCTATCGCGTAGCGTCCCTCGAGCAGCTCTATGTTTGCCCGCCGCTCGATGATCGATGTCAGGGTATGCGATATTGCCAAGCCCGTAGCGTCTTCAGCGTGGACAACGCGGCGATGGCTGTGGCCACCTTCCTGGTGGAGGTGCAGTCCGGTTGTTCCGGCGCCGGGGTGAATACGCGAGAAAGGAACCTGCTTGTCGATCAGCCACTCGATAGCCTCACGCGCCTGTGTCGCGACTAATCGGCTGATATAGTGGTCACTCAGTCCGGCACCTGCCTCAAGGGTGTCCTCGACATGGGCATCGACCGAGTCAGTGGCATCAATGGCCGCAGAGACCCCGCCCTGGGCATAAGGCGTTGCCCCGTCGGTCATAGCGCCCTTGGACAGGATCCCTATACGCAATCTCTCCGGCAGTTGGAGGGCGACGGTTAGCCCCGCCAAACCGGTGCCAATGATTAAGACATCGTATGCTTTGCGTTGTTTTGCCATTTACTTGCGCTACTGTACATGCATCGGATAGTCTGCCAAGCTTCGCATGGTCGGGTTGACCGCGGCAAATCACCCATCCTCAAATCACCGATAATTTTTGATAGTGTGCGAACTCACGCCTTGCCAGAGTGTCTACAAGCATAGCAGATCTAGGATTGAGCGGCTTTGGGCCCAGTTGCTGTCGGCTCCGCTCTCCCTTAATGTGCAGCGTACGTGTGGGGCATGTTGCGCGAGCACAGGAGGGGACCGGTAGTGACCATATCCAGGGAAGCGGACAGAGAGCTTGTTAAGCGAGCCCAGGCTGGCGATAAACAAGCCTATGACGTTTTGGTGCTGCGCTATCAGCAGAAGCTTGTCAAGCTGATAGGGCGCTACGTGCGGGATCCGCAAGAGGCTCAGGATGTCGGTCAAGAGGCCTTTATAAAGGCCTATCGTGCCTTGGACAGCTTCAGAGGCGACAGTAGTTTTTATACCTGGTTGTACAGGATAGGCGTTAACACGGCGAAGAATCATCTTGTGGCGCAGAATCGCCGGCCTCCGGATTCTGACGTCGATGCAGAGGATGCAGAGCGATTTGATATAGATACCGTTTTACGGGATCAAGATACGCCGGAGGCAGAAGTTGCTCGAGAGGAGATAGAGCGTGCGGTAGTGGGGGCCATTGAGGCCTTGCCTGAAGAGCTGCAAACAGCAATCACTCTGCGCGAGCTTGAAGGCTTGAGCTATCAGGAGATATCGCAGGTAATGGATTGCCCTGTCGGTACTGTTCGGTCGCGGATATTTCGAGCCCGCGAGGCCATAGATAAGCGTTTGCGGCCGCTTGCCGAGCAACGCTGAGGTGTAACGGGAGGGGTTGGTTATGTCCACAAAAGATGAACAGGATCGTCTCGACGAGCAGCTATCGGCCCTGGTCGACGGTGAGTTGAGCAAAGAGGAGCAGGCTTTTGTTCTTCGCCGTATAGGTCACGACAGGTCGGTCCGTGAGCGCCTGGCTCGTTATTTCGTGATGCGCGATGCATTGCAGCGCAACCTCCCAGAATATCCACGAGCAGGTTTGGCCGAGCGGGTACATGCCGCATTGGAGCACGAGGCGAAGCCTGGGCACAGTGGTAGTTCCGCCTTCAATTGGCGTCGCCCTGCTTTAGGCGGATCCATAGCAGCGAGCGTTGCGCTCGTATCCGTGTTATGGTGGCAGGGAAATATGCAGTATGCGGGTGATCAGGCAGGTGAGGTGCCGCAGCCACCCCCTGCTCAGCAGCAGGCTGATATAGGTACGGAGAGTCAATCTGGCCGTCCTGCAGCTGAGCAGCAACAGCCTGCTGAAAGTCAGGCTGTGAGCAGTGGCGGCGCGACTATGCCAGTAGGTGCTGACGTCGGTTTTGCTGAACCTTGGCACAATGTCGAGCGTGTCAGTGGGGCAGAGCTAGAGCGTCGCCAACCGCCACAAGCCGAGCAGAGCGGGGATAGAAGTAAATATCATGGGTATCCTGGTGTGCCAGAGGTTGTGCCTGGTAGCGATGACCCTATAGAGTCGTACGAGTCATTTGAAGGTCAACGTGCAGCTGCGCCTTGAGCCGTCTAGTTGTGCTTTTTGTTGGCAAAATTAGCTGACACCTGGATAGACGGAGTGAGAGTGAGTTGACCTTCGCTTATTGGAGGTCTGCAAGCGCATGAATGGAATTAGGCACGGGTTTTGGCAGGGTTGGACAGCCTTCGCCCTGCTGGCTATGTTCTTTTTCAGCCCGTCCTGTCTCGCTCAATTGCCTGATTTCGTCGATCTGGTGCGCGAGAATCGCGCCGCTGTCGTTAATATAAGTACCCGTCAACAGTTTCAGCAGTACGATTTTCTTCCAGAGGGATTAGATCCTGGACAGGAGTCATTGCCTGACCCGCATCAAGCCCCACGTCAAGGTATGCCCGAAGGCACTCCGGGCCATCCTCACGGGCAGCCAATGCCGGATCCGTTTGGGAAGGATGGCGAGTCGCTGGGGTCAGGTTTTATCATCGGCAGCGACGGTATCATCCTCACCAATGACCACGTAACTGCCCGTGCGCAAGAGATCATTGTACGCCTCTCCGATGGTCGTGAGCTTGAGGCCGAGGTCATAGGGGCCGATGAGCGTACCGATTTGGCAGTGTTGCAGATCGACGCCGAGTCTCTGCCGACCGTCAGTATCGGCAGTGGCGAAGACTTGGCGGTTGGCGAATGGGTGCTTGCCATCGGGTCGCCATTCGGCTTTGAGCATTCAGTTACATCAGGGATAGTATCGGCCAAGGGTCGCTCCTTGCCTCATGGTAACTACGTACCTTACATCCAGACAGATGTTGCTATAAATCCCGGCAATTCCGGCGGCCCTCTGTTTAATCTCGACGGCGAGGTGGTAGGAATCAACTCGCAGATCTATAGCCGCACAGGCGGTTTCATGGGGCTCTCGTTCGCCATACCCATTGAATTGGCAATGGAGGTTGCAGAGCAGCTGCAAGAGACTGGCCAGGTGCAGCGCGGTTGGTTAGGAGTAATGATTCAAGATGTTACCCGCGAACTGGCGGCGGGGTTCGGCCTTGATAGGCCGTATGGGGCACTAGTCGCAGAATTGCTAGAAGATGGCCCAGCCGCGGACGCTGGAATCAAGAGCGGTGATGTTATACTTGAGTTTGCAGGCCGTTCAGTGGATAGCTCTGCAGCATTGCCGCCAATAGTAGGTAGGGCGGAGGTCGGTTCTACTGTTGAAGTCGTAGTTTTGCGCGATGGTGAAAAGAAGAGTGTTGAGGTAGATATAAAGCCTCTGCCCGATGATAGCCGAATCGCTGAGCCCGCTGCGGATGACGAGCAGGGTAATGTAGAGCAAGGAGAGGCAAGTGCTGTTGGGATTAGAGTTGAGCCTTTGCGGGAAGAGGAGCGCTCTAGATTAGATCTCGAAAAGAGTGACGGGGGTGTGCTTGTAACAGAGGTTAGCGGTCAGGAGGCGATAGATGCCGGGTTCCAGCCTGGCGATATCTTGGTTACTCTAGATCATCAGCCGGTCTCATCCGCAGAAGAATTTGCCACCCTGGCCGAGGACTTAGAGAGCGGCAGTTCGGTACCGGTGCTAGTTATCCGCGACGGGCAGCCGAGTTTCCTCGCTCTGCAAGTGCCCTGATAGTCTCCCATAGGGACCTTAAAAAGGTAGAATATGAGCGCCTTTGCTCAAGTGCGGGGCGTTTTTTTGTTTTTGTGACGGCGACAAATAGGACGCGCCAGGTATGGAGAACATCCGCAACTTCTCGATTATTGCCCACATCGACCATGGTAAATCCACCTTATCTGATCGGTTCATCCAAATGGCTGGAACCCTTACCGACCGTGAGATGAACGAACAGGTTCTGGATTCCATGGATCTGGAGCGCGAAAGGGGTATTACCATTAAAGCGCAGAGTGTCTCGCTCCAGTATAAAGCGCGGGATGGTCAGACCTACGAATTGAATTTTATCGATACCCCCGGCCACGTCGACTTCTCCTATGAGGTGTCACGCTCCTTGGCTGCCTGTGAGGGTGCCCTGCTCGTAGTCGATGCGTCACAAGGAGTGGAGGCGCAGAGCGTGGCCAATTGTTATACCGCAATTGAGCAAGATCTTGAGGTGATTCCGGTACTCAATAAGATCGACTTGCCCTCGGCCGAGCCAGAGCGGGTGCTAGAGCAAATTGAGGAGATAATCGGCCTAGATGCCAGTGAAGCGCTTATGGTTAGTGCTAAGACCGGCGAGGGTGTCGATGACCTGCTTGAGGCCTTGGTAGCTAGGATTCCCCCGCCCAAAGGGCAGCCGCAGGAGCCGCTTAAGGCGCTAATAATGGACTCCTGGTTCGATAATTATCTGGGTGTGGTTACCTTGGCGCGGGTCTTTGACGGCGAGCTGCGCAAAGGCGATAAGATTCAGGTAATGGCTACGGGTCGGGAGTTTCAGGTCGACGAGATCGGCATCTTTACTCCCAAGAGAACGCCTTGTGAGCGGCTTTTACCCGGTCAGGTCGGCTATGTTGTGGCTGGCATTAAGGATATTGATGGCGCTCCGGTGGGCGCTACCCTTACCCATCAGTCCCGTCCGGCTGCCGATCCGGTCCCCGGTTTTAAACAGGTCCAGCCACGAGTCTTTGCTGGGCTCTTCCCAAGTTCTTCTGATGACTTTGAGGCCTTGCGCAACGCCCTAGGAAAACTGCGCCTAAACGATTCAGCCTTAAACTACGAGCCGGAGAGCTCGCAGGCACTCGGCTTTGGCTTCCGGGTCGGTTTTCTCGGTATGCTCCATATGGAAATTATCCAGGAGCGCTTGGAGCGAGAGTACGGCCTCGATTTAGTGACTACCGCGCCGACCGTTGTTCACCACGTAATAACCAAAGATGGTCAGCAGCTAGAGATTGATAATCCGGCCAATCTACCGCCGATAGGGGAGATTGAGGAGATCCGTGAACCAATCATCGAAGCCAGTATCCTGGTGCCACAGGAGTTGGTTGGTAATGTCTTGGCCCTGTGTGAGGAGAAGCGCGGGGTTCAGAAAGAGATGCAGTATGTCGGGCAGCAGATCTCCTTGATCTATGAGATGCCGCTAAGTGAAGTGGTGCTGGACTTCTTCGACCGCTTGAAATCGGCTACCCGGGGGTTCGCCTCTTTTGACTATGAGCTGAAGCGCTTCCAAGGCGATGACCTAGTCAAGCTGGACGTATTAATAAATGGCGACAAGGTAGATGCACTGTCGAACATAGTCCATCGCGAGCATTCATACCACAGGGGACGCTCTTTGGTTGAAAAGCTCAAGGAGATAATCCCGCGACAGATGTTTGAGGTGGCTATTCAAGCGGCTATAGGTAACCAGATAATTGCCCGCAGCACGGTTAAGGCGATGCGTAAAAACGTTACGGCTAAATGCTACGGCGGTGACGTGACCCGCAAACGCAAGCTGCTGGAGAAACAAAAAGAGGGTAAAAAACGCATGAAGCAAGTTGGCAAGGTGGAGATACCTCAGGATGCCTTCCTTGCGGTGTTGCGAGTTGACAGTGCTAAAGAGTGAGCCGGATTAGCCAATCCCCAATAACCTTAGAATAACTGGAAACGCCATGAACTTTGAGTTGTTGCTGGTAGTCCTGACTATATTGACCGCTCTGGTGTGGGGGTGGGATAAGTGGTTGCGCGAGCGTGAGGGCGTAGATCGTTCTCAAGATCCGTGGTATATCGATCTGCCTCGCTCGCTGTTCCCTATTATCCTTATTGTTTTGCTGTTGCGCTCGTTTATTGCTGAGCCGTTTCGCATCCCCTCTGGGTCGATGTTGCCGACCCTGCAGGCGGGTGATTTTATCCTGGTGAATAAGTCGGCATACGGAATCCGCTTGCCGTTGCTGCGCACTCGGCTGTTTGGTGAAGGTGAGCCTGAGCGTGGTGAGGTGGCGGTCTTTCGGTATCCGCGCGATCCTAGCCAGGATTATATAAAGCGCGTGATTGGCCTGCCTGGTGATGAAATCAGCTATCAGAACCGGGTATTCTATGTTAACGGCGAGCCTCTCGAGCAGAGCCATGTCGGCCCTTATCAGCGCTCCGACGCAGGGGGCTCGGCTCGCGTCTACAGAGAGCAGGCTGATGATAACGAGTACCGTATAATCCATCATGAGGAGCCGGCGACTGGTAGCTTTACATATACGGTTCCTGAAGGCCACTACTTTACCGTCGGCGATAATCGGGATCGGAGTGCTGATAGCCGGGTATGGGGGCCTGTGTCGGATGACTATTTGGCGGGTCGGGCAATGATGATATGGATGAGTTGGGATAGTGAGGAGGGCGGATTAGCCTGGGATCGCATCGGTCAGCGCATTGAGTAGCCAAGTATGTCAGATCTTCAAGAGCTGCAGCACCAGCTAGGATACCGTTTTAATGAGATCGGTCTACTGCAGGAGGCTCTAACCCATCGCAGTGCCGCGGCTAGGCACAATGAGCGTTTGGAGTTTCTGGGTGATTCTGTTCTTAACTTCGTGATTGCTCAGGAGATATTTCGCCGCCGGCCGCAGGATAGCGAAGGTTCTTTGTCGCGGCTGAGGGCGAGTTTGGTAAATCGTTCGACATTGGCTGAGATTGCTCGGGGGCTGAATTTAGGCTCTCATCTGCGCTTGGGCGGGGGCGAATTGAAGAGCGGTGGCCATCGTCGCGATTCAATCCTGGCCGATACCCTCGAGGCCGTTATAGGTGCCGCGTACTTAGATAGTGATTTTTACTCGGTGGCAGCGATGGTAGTTGCCCTTTATAGAGAGCGGCTCGATTCTCTGCCTGATGAAGGTCTGCTCAAGGACCCAAAAACACGCCTGCAGGAAAAGCTGCAGTCAACCCGTCGGCCCTTGCCGGAGTACCAGGTCCTCGATGTCAGTGGCCGTGCCCATCACCAAATGTTTCGCGTTGAGTGTCGGCTGGTCGACTCTGAGCAGAGGAGTGTTGGCGAGGCGGGGAGCAGAAGGCAGGCAGAGCAGCAGGCTGCAGCGACGATGTTGGGGGTTTTGGGTGGTGAAGAGGCGTAGTAGTCCATGGAGAACTCAAGAGGGCAAAATTAATGCTAGAGCATAGCGGAATGTGCGCTATTCTGGGCCGGCCCAATGTCGGCAAGTCGACCCTGCTCAATGCCCTGCTAGGTGAGAAGGTCAGCATAGCGACGCGCAAGCCGCAGACTACCCGACACCGTATTCTCGGAGTGCTCAATGGTGGCGGTACGCAAGTCGTATTTGTCGACACCCCAGGCTTGCATCAACATGAAAAACGAGCACTCAATCGTCAGCTCAATCGCGCTGCCTTGGGGGCACTGGAAGATATCGATCTAGCTCTCTTTGTCTGCTGTGGCTTGGAGTGGCGGGATGCGGATGATAGCGCTCTGGGGGCGCTAGAAGGCGTTGACGTTCCGGTCATACTCGCGGTCAATCAAGTTGATCGGGTAAAAGACAAGCGCAAGCTTTTGCCCCATTTAGAGCGGCTCACGAAATTGCGTGATTTCGCAGCCGTGGTCCCGGTTTCAGCAACTCGCGGGACCAATCTGGAAGAATTACAGCTAGAGGTGGTGAAGCGTTTGCCGCAGGGGCCGGCACTCTTTCCTGCTGAGCAGATCACCGATAGAGACACGGCCTTTCGAATCGGTGAGCTGATCAGGGAACAGTTGATAGTTGCCCTTGGTGATGAGCTACCCTATTCGACCACGGTGCAGATAGAAGAGCTGCAGATTGGAGAGAGTTTGACTCGGATCGGTGCAGTGGTTTGGGTGGAGCGCTCAGCACAGAAACCTATAGTTATTGGCCAAGGAGGAAAACGCCTAAAAAAAGTCGGCAGTTTGGCACGCCAACAGATCGAAGAACTGCTCGAACAGCAGGCACATCTAGAATTGTGGGTCAAGGTCAAAGAGCATTGGACCGACGATCGGCGCGCTTTGCATGAATTTGGCTACACGGATTGAGCAGCAACCAGCATGGATTCTGCATAGGCGGCCTTACCGTGAGACCAGCGCCCTGCTGGAGCTTTTTACCTATGAGCATGGCCGTTTGGGAGCGGTAGCGCGGGGAGTCAAAAATCGCGGCTGGAGCGCTCTTATCGAGCCTTTTGTGCCGCTTCGGGTGAGTTGGGGTGGCCGTAGTGAGTTGAAAAGTATCAACGATCTGGAACAGGCAGGAAGATCGTATCGGCTCAGCGGGGTTGCTCTTGCCTGTGGCTTCTATATGGCAGAGCTGATTATGGCTCTTACTCGTCGTGAGGATCCTCATCCCCGGACCTGGCAAGCTTATGGTATAGCCCTGGATGGTATTATGGATCAGCGGCGAGAACCACTTTTGCGCTGTTTTGAGGTTGCCTTGCTGGAGGAGTGTGGCTACGGATTGGCCGTGCATGAAGATGTCCACGGTGCCCAGATACAAAGATCAGCGAGTTACTTATACTACCCTCAACGCGGCCCGGTGCCGGTTGCGGCCGCGGCAGCTCAAGGCCACTCCCGTGCTGGTGATGTTGCCGTGATGGTTGGCGGGGCCACTCTGCTGGCCCTAGCTGAGGGGGATAAAGATTATTTAGGGCAGGATCCGGGGCGCCTAGAGTCGCGCCAACTGCTGCGCGCGGTTATCGATAAGCACCTTAATGGCAAGCGACTACATAGCCGGGAGATGTTTAGGGGCGTTGCCTCTAGGCGGGGCCTGTCAGGTTAATCCCAATTGATACATCGATAACAAGCTAGAATTCAACCAGCGGAGCAAAGACTAGCTCAAATGCGTACGACTCCAATCCAACTCGGTGTAAATATAGATCACGTCGCCACTCTTCGCCAGGCTAGGGGTACCCGTTATCCAAATATACTATACGCTGCTGCCGAGGCTGAGCGCGGTGGGGCCGATGCCATTACCGTTCACCTGCGCGAAGACCGACGGCATATCCAAGATCGTGATGTCGAGGAGCTACTGCGCCACGTCCAGACCCGCGTTAATCTCGAAATGGCAGTCACTGAGGAGATGGTCGGTATTGCCAGGTCTCTGCAGCCCACCGACTGCTGCCTTGTTCCGGAGCGGCGTGAGGAGCTTACCACTGAGGGCGGGCTGGATGTGGCAGCCGATCCGGAAAGGGTGCGCCGCGCTTGTCAGCAACTTGCAGAGGCTGGCATACGGGTGTCTCTGTTCATCGATCCGGAAAGCGAGCAAATTGATGCTGCGCTGAATGTCGGGGCTCCGGTGATAGAACTGCACACTGGTGCATATGCAGATGCCCCGGACCTGCAAGCGCGAGGTAAGGAACTAGCGCGTTTGCAGCGAGCAGTTGAGTATGCAGGGCAACTTGGTCTACAGGTTAACGCCGGACACGGTTTGCATTACCACAATGTCGAAGCCATAGCGGCTTGGCCTCAAGTGGCTGAGCTTAATATCGGTCATGCCATAGTTGCCCGGGCTATCTTCACCGGCCTAGCGCCAGCAGTCGCAGAGATGAAACGGCTGATGAGATTCGCATGATTGCAGGCATTGGCACAGATATTGTGGCAATTGAGCGCATGCGCAAGGCCTGGCAGCGTCATGGCGAAAGGCTGGCTCAGCGCATTCTTACTCCCCATGAGTTTGATCTGTTCGATTCCTGCGTTGCCAATGAGGTCGCCTTTTTAGCCCGCCGCTTTGCGGCGAAAGAGGCCGCAGCCAAGGCGTTGGGTACCGGTTTTCGCGATGGGGTCGGGCTGCGCAGCTTGGAGGTAGGGCATGACAGACTTGGTAAGCCTGGGTTGCGGCTGCTTGATGGTGCGGCTAAACGCGGCGAGGCTCTCAAGGTAAGTGAAATTCATTTGAGCCTTAGCGATGAACGCGATTACGCTGTGGCGTTCGTGATTATAGTTGCGGGGCAAAATTAACCTGGTAGGAGCAGAAACGCGTGGGAAATGTTCTAGCCTTTGATATCGAGACTGTTCCCGACCTTGAAGGGGGACGGTTGGTCTTTGGTCTCGACGATTTGCAGGACGAAGATGTGGCGCGCGCCATGGCTGCCCGGCGCCGTCAGGAGATTGGCAGCGAGTTCCACCGTTTGCATCTTCACAAGATAGTGGCCATATCTCTCGCCGGGGTGATTAATGGTCGGTTTAGGGTCTGGTCATTGGGCGACCTAGAAGATGGGGAAAAACAGCTCATTGAGCGCTTTTTCGATGGTCTTGAGCGTTTTGTCCCTGATCTGGTCTCTTGGAATGGTAGCGGTTTCGATATCCCCGTGATCCACCACCGCGCTCTTATCCATGCAGTAACTGCCCCGCGTTACTGGGAGAATGGTCAAGGCGATAGTAGCTTTCGCTTTAACAATTACATAAACCGCTATCACGAGCGCCATACCGATCTTATGGATGTCCTCTCTTGCTATCAGTTACGCGGTGCCGCGCCGCTTGATCAAATAGCAACCATGTGTGGGCTGCCGGGCAAGATGGGGATGAGCGGGGCAGATGTGGCAGATGCCGTAGCCCGCGGTGAGCTTGGGCAAGTGCGTGATTATTGTGAGACCGATGTGTTGAATACTTACCTGCTATATCTACGCTTTCAGCATTTTCGCGGCGCACTCGATGCTGCTGAATATAAGTTGGAGACGGAGCGAGTGGCTACAGCTCTGGGCGAGTCCACCGACAAGCCCCACCTGCAGGCCTTTCTGGAGGCTTGGTGTGGGACGTAAGAGGCGCTTACCTAAAGAGCTTGTTGAGGCGCGGATAAGCGGATTCAGTCATGAGGGTCGCGGTATAACTCATGATGATAAAGGCAGGCCGGTCTTTGTTGACTTTGCCCTTGAAGATGAATTGGTGCGCTATCGTTATACCAAGCTGCGCCGCTCGCTGGCCGAAGCATGCGCAGTTGAGATTATTGAGCCTGCAGCAGAGCGCATAGAGCCAGGCTGCCCACATTTTGGAGTATGTGGCGGCTGCGCCTTGCAGCATATCCCTGCCCAGGCGCAGATAGAGCATAAGGAGCGGGTGCTAAGCGAGCAGCTCGAGAGGATTGGCGGCGTCAGTCCGGAGCAATGGCTGCCAGCGTTGACAGGGCCTAGTTGGGGGTATCGGCGTAAGGCTAGGCTGGCGGTGCGATTAGTGCCCAAAAAAGGTGGCGTCTTGGTTGGCTTTCGCGAAAAGCACAGCCCTCTGGTTGCCCCGCTACAGTCATGCCCAGTCCTCGATCCCCGGGTAGGCGAGCGAATAGGCGAGCTAGCTCGACTTATTGAATCGCTTTCTATACCAGATAAGATACCGCAGATAGAGGTAGCTTGTGGTGATGAGCAGGCAGCTCTGGTCTTTCGTCATTTAGAGTCGCTGAGTGAGGCTGATCTGCAGCGGCTTAGTGAATTTGCCGCCACAACTGGTTTGGCTGTGCTGCGTCAACCCGGCGATGAGAGCACAGTTACCCCGGTCTTTCCGGAGCAGCCAAGATTGTCCTACGCCATAGACCAGATCGGTATCGAGTTGAGTTTTGAGCCGACCGATTTCACTCAGATAAATGCCCAGATCAACGCTGCCATGGTGGGGCGCGCTCTGGAGTGGCTGCAACCCGCCTCAGGACGACGGATACTCGATCTGTTTTGCGGGCTCGGTAACTTTACCTTGCCGCTAGCCAAGTCCGGCTGCGCAGTGACGGGAATTGAGGGAGATGCTGCTCTAGTTGCACGGGCCGAGCAGAATGCTGCTGCCAATAGTGTTAGCGCCAGCTTTGCTGTCGCCGATCTGACTGAGCAAGCCGCGATTGAGCAGTTTCGTGGTCAATATGATGCGGTGCTGCTCGATCCGCCGCGCTCGGGAGCGGCGCAGATGATAAGTGCGGTTGCTGCTACCGGTGCCGAGCGAGTTGTCTATTGCTCCTGTGCCCCTGCCACATTGGCTCGTGATGTCGGTACGCTAGTTAATAAATACGGGTTTAAGCTTAGTGCGGCAGGGATAATGGATATGTTCCCGCACACTGCCCATGTAGAAAGCTTTGCCGTGCTGGATCGGCACAACTGATAAAGAGTAACTGCGGGGGAGAGTATGGCCCATCGTTATGAGATCTTGCAGCGTGAGTGCTTCTTTAAGGGTGCCATCATGAGCATGGAGCGTATCCGTTTGCGCCATGCTTTGTTTGCTGGTGGTATGACCCCGGAGCTGACTCGAGAGTGTTTGGTTCGCGATCTAGCGGTAGCCGTTTTGCCATACGATCCTGAGCGCGATGAGGTCGTATTGGTTGAGCAGTTTCGGGTTGGATGCATTGATGATCCGCGCGGTGCCTGGCTTATTGAGACCGTGGCCGGTATAGCTGAGGCGGGCGAGGAGCCGCGCAGCGTGGCTTATCGTGAGGCACAAGAAGAGGCCGGGTTAGAGATTAGTGACCTGGAGTTGATAGCGGACTACCTGCCTAGTCCTGGCGGGAGCACGGAGCGGGTTATGATCTATTGCGGGCGCTGTGATAGTAGCCAAGCTGGCGGGGTGCACGGCCTTGCAGGCGAGAATGAGGATATCCTCAGTCATGTACTAGGCGCTGACGAGGCGATTGAGCAGGCACTCTCGGGTGGTATGCGGTCAGCAATGCCGATCATCGCTTTGCAGTGGTTGGCCCTCAATCGGCAGCGACTGCGCAAAGAGTGGACCGGGGGGAGTTGGTCCGAGAGCTTGTGGACTGAAGAGGATCAGTGAAGAGGCCTGGAATGATATATAAAAATAGATTTATATGCTCGGATACCCTGAAGTTGTATGCAATCTTCTTCTTCGTAAGCGGTGTAATGCTTGGATCTAGTTCAGTCACCGCGCAGCACTTTCGGTTCAACGATCATGAAGAACAGCTTATGCGCCAAGCCTATGAGTTGGGTAAACCCCACGATCTAGGGATGGCAATGATGGGTGTTCTGGTGCAAGAGACGCGGATGGGCCGCTTTGGCCCGGTAGGTGATCGGCGTCACGGCTTCGGCAAGCGCAGCTACGGTGTAATGCAGCTTAAACTCCACACGGCCAAGGATGTCATCAGTTTTATCTGCCCTGAGCTGGATGAGGGGCTATCAACGGACGAAGAGATAATAGCTAAGTTGCTATATGACCACCACTGGAACATGCAGGTGGCAGCCTGCTATCTAGCCCATCTGCAAAACCAGGGACTCAGCTGGCGCGAAACCCTCATAGCTTACAATGAGGGCTTACGCGGTTCGCGGCGCTTCGGTTATGGCCACCCTTATGCCCAGTCGATAGCTGACCACGTCTCAGAGGGTAAGGTCAGGTTTTTTTATGACAACTTCATTGCGCAATAGGCACTTAACAATTCCGTGCCTGTGCTGCGGCGTTGCCGGTGTAGTTGCTCGGCGTGAGTTCGCGCAGCTTGGTTTTGGCCTCCTCCGGTAGTTCAAGCCCCTCGATGAATTCTTTTACCGCGCCCTCATCAATCGCCTGACCACGTGTAAGACCCTTGAGCTGCTCGTATGGCTGATCGGCGCCATAGCGGCGCATCACGGTCTGTATCGCTTCGGCAAGCACCTCCCAGGCTGGTTCTAGGTCGGCAGCAATACGCTGCTCGTTGGCCTCAAGCTTGCCCAGGCCTTTCTCGAGAGATCGTAGCGCTATTAGGGTGTGGGCGAGGCCTAAGCCTGTACTGCGCAGTGCCGTAGAGTCACTCAGGTCGCGCTGCCACCTAGATACCGGGAGTTTGCGGGCGAGGTGATCGAGCAGCGCGGTCGCAACGCCTAAGTTGCCCTCGGCATTCTCGAAATCTATCGGGTTGACCTTATGGGGCATGGTTGAAGAGCCAACTTCGCCCGCAACTAACCGTTGACCGAAATAGCCCAGCGATATATACCCCCACAGGTCCCGGCTCAGATCGAGCAATACCGTATTGATTCGGCCATAGGCATCGAACATTTCGGCAATCCAATCGTGCGGTTCAATCTGGGTAGTATAGGGGTTCCAGCGCAGCCCTAGGGTCTCCACGTAACGCTTGCCTAACGCTGGCCAATCTACTTCCGGGTAGGTTACTAAGTGGGCGTTGAAGTTGCCTACGGCGCCGTTGATTTTACCCTGTGCCGCGATTGTGGCTAAGCGGTGGCGCTGTTCACGAAGGCGATAAACTACATTGGCGAGTTCCTTGCCAAGGGTCGTGGGTGAGGCGCTTTGGCCGTGGGTGCGGGAGAGCATGGCGACTTCAGCATGCTCGTGAGCTAGCGCGCGCAATTGCTCAATCACCCGGTCAATCGCGGGCAGCATTACTTCATCGCGGGCGCCGCGCAGCATGCAGGCCCAGGATAGATTATTGATATCCTCAGAGGTGCAAGAGAAGTGGATAAACTCATGGTAGGGAGCTAGCTCAGGGTTCTGCGCAAAACGCTCCTTAAGAAAGTACTCTACCGCTTTGACGTCGTGGTTAGTTGTTGCTTCTATCTCTTTTACCCGGCGTGCCTGACAAGCATCGAACTCGTTGATCAGGGAGTTGAGAAAATCCTCTGCTGCACTAGAAAGCTGGGGTACTTCACCTATGGCCGGCTCGGCGGCCAGCGCCTCAAACCAGCGTACCTCGACCAGGACGCGGTTGTATATCAGCCCGTACTCGCTAACCCAAGGGCGCAACGGGGCGGTTTTATCTGCATAGCGGCCATCGCTTGGCGAGATGGCGGTCAGTGTATCGAGCTCCACAGGTTTTGCTCCATGCCAAATTGGTAGCGATATTCTACAATGCGCTTGGCTGCGGGCATAGAACCCAATTAAAAGAGAGGAGAGAGGAACTAATGAGTGTGCAAGGTTACCGTATAGAAAGAGATAGCATGGGTGAGCTAAGGGTGCCTGAGGATGCCCTCTACGGTGCTCAGACCCAGCGTGCTGTAAACAACTTCCCCGTTAGTGGCGAGCCTATGCCGGCTCCCTTTATACGCGCGTTGGGGATGGTCAAGGCAGCGTGTGCTCGGGCCAACCGTGAACTGGACGGACTTGATCCGGAGATTGCTGATGCCATAACTGCAGCTGCCGATGCTGTAGCGCGTAATGAGCATGACGATCAGTTCCCGGTCGATATCTTTCAGACCGGTTCTGGTACCTCAAGTAATATGAATGCCAACGAGGTGATTGCCAAACTGGCCGCGCAGCGATCCGGGGTTTCGGTGCACCCTAATGACCACGTCAACATGGGGCAAAGCTCTAACGACGTTATTCCGACAGCAATTCACGTCAGTGCCGCGCTTGAGGTTCACGATCAGCTATTGCCGGCGCTAACCACTTTGGCCGACATCATAGACGAGCGCAGCGAGGAGCTTGCTGAAGTTACTACTACCGGAAGAACTCATCTCATGGATGCGATGCCGGTTACACTCGGTCAGGAGTTGTCCGGATGGTCGCGGCAGATACGATCTGGAGTGGCTAGAGTTGAAAGTGCCTTGCCGCGGCTGCACTCACTGGCAATTGGCGGTACCGCGGTAGGCACAGGAATCAATGCCCACCCTAATTTGGGCGAGAGGGTAAGTACAATCCTGGCCGAATCAAGTGGTATCCCGTTCCAGGTGGCCGCTAATCGTTTTGAGGCCCTTTCCAGTCAGGATACAGCGGTTGAGCTATCGGGTCAGTTGCGTACCGTTGCAGTCTCTATGATGAAGATAGCCAATGATCTACGCTGGATGAACAGCGGTCCCCTTGCTGGATTGGCCGAAATATCTTTACCGGCACTGCAGCCTGGTTCGAGCATTATGCCTGGTAAAGTGAATCCAGTTATCCCGGAATCAGTGTCGATGGTTAGTGCTCAGGTAATGGGTAATGACACTGCGATATCAGTTGCCGGTCAATCAGGTAATTTCCAGCTTAATGTCATGCTCCCTGTGATAGCGGCAAACCTGCTCAAAAGTATTAAATTATTGGCTAATGCCGCACGAGTTCTTGGCCATGACGCTATAGCCGGCTTTACAGTTAACGAGGCTAATCTGCGCGATGCCCTTGATCGTAATCCTATTTTGGTTACTGCCTTGAATTCGGTTATTGGCTATGAGAAAGGAGCTCAGATTGCTAAGCAGGCTTACCAGCAGGGCAGGCCGGTGATTGAGGTGGCGCGGGAGATGACCGAGCTCTCTGAGGATGAGCTGCAGCGCCTGCTTAATCCGCGGGTCCTAGCGCACGGCGGCCGCGCCGAGTGATGCCGGCCTGAGCTAAGCAGGTTCCCCAGGTGCCACTCATCTGCCCCGGCGTGGAGGACGCCGTCAATCCATCCTTGGAGGATTCATGGCGCCATCCCTGGCGCCGAGACCTCCTCACCGGGGCAGATGAGTGGCACCGGCAAACCGCTTTATACCGAATGGCGAATTCGGTCGTAACGGGTAAATAGCTGCCCGGCTTCATTGCCCGCTGCGGTGTCAAGAAATATCCAGCGTAACTCGAAATCTAACCCCAGCTCTAAAGCTGGACCTTCGACAATGCTCTCGTAGCTGCCTTGTTGGCCGCCGATTATGCGCTGGCGTATCGTCAAAAAAAGCGTATCGAGGGCGTCATCTGCGAGCAGTGAGTGTGATAGTTGGGGGCCGCCGATAAAAAACACCCGCCGATAACCTAGCCTCGATAGGGTACTGGTTATGGTCTTACCTCCTGCGCGGTTGCCTGTGAAGTAAGCAGCCACTTGAGCGCCTAGGCTGTGGTGTCGCCTGAGGTTGTCTGCTTCAGTGTTAGAGGGAGCAAAGAGCCAAACCAGTCTGCCTTGATCAAACCATTCTGCGGGTAGTGTAAAGTCGCTTGAGCTGCCGATTACGGCCACATCAGGTTGTTTGTTGAGCCCGTTGTCGAGTCGCCAATAGATAAGATCCTGATAAGCCACGTCCACAGGTAGTGGGGCTTGCGCCGTGCCGGCTTGTAGATCGCGCAGATAGCGACTCGTTGTGACCAGGCAGTCGCTGTGTGCTGCCAATTCTTGAAACAGTCGCCAATCGCGGGGGTTGGCGAGATGTGGCGGAACTCTACAGGCGCCCTTGCCGAAATCGAGGCTGATCCGGCCATCCAGACTGGTGATGAAGCTCATATAACACCAGATTTGTTGGTCCACTGCTGGAGGGGGGATTTTGTCTATGTACAGGTCTTTCAGTGGATGACTAGTGCACTTTGCTTGATCTAGCTCGATAACATCGCCTGTGTTTATAGGCGTGTAGGCCATTATTGCGTCTCCTAGGCAAAATTTGGAGAATGTGCGCTCTTTTTTTATGGGGAAATCCCATGAGCGCGACACTTCCTGCAAGCGGTGGTTGCAGGTTTCTTCACAGCAAGCCTTGAGTAAGTAAGGAGTGCTTGGATGATCAGAGTAGTAGTCGTTGATTGGCATCAGCTCAACTGTGATGCACTAGGAAATCTTATCTGTTCACAAGCAGATATTGAAGTAACGGCGATGTCGAGCAGCATCAACGAAGCTACTGCTAGGGTAAGAGAGAGCCAACCAAATGTGGTTGTGATAGATTGGAGTGATCCACAGAGGGGCTTAGAAGCGACGCAAGCCATTATTCGTCATGCCCCAGATGCTGCCATACTAGTGATTATAAATAATGTGCAGAATTCGTTTGCAACCCTGGCCCTTCGGGCAGGAGCGATTGGATGTTTGACAAAGAACTGCCGACAAGAAGACCTTTGGGCAGCAATTCGAGATCTATCTATGGGGCAGCCGCACATAGATCCGCGTATTACTCAATGGTTCTCTATTAGAAGCCTGGCTGGTGAGGTAAGCAACCCTTTTGATGGCTTATCAAAACGCCAGTGTGAAGTGCTTATGGGGATAATAAGTGGCTATAAAAATGCCCATATTGCTGCTGACCTGTGTCTGAGCCCAAAGACTGTCAGCAACCATAAGGCAAAGCTCTTTGAAAGGCTCAAGGTAAAAAATCAGGCTGAGTTAGTGCGCCTAGCAATTGAATACGGCATGGACGTTTCGCCTGGCGCTGCTCTGCTTAGGAATAATAACTAGCTGTTGATAAATAGAATTTGTCCTTAAGGGAACCTCTAAAAACTTCGCCGGCGTCACCATCTGCCCCGGTGTGGAGGATGCCGTGAATCCATCCCTGGAGGCTTCATGGCGCCATCCCTGGCGCCAAGACCTCCACACCGGGGCAGATGGTGACGCCGGCGATTTTAGAGGTTCCTTCAAGGAGTCATAAGTGTCGGGAGGATCGGGCTAAGTGTACAGTCCTGAGCTTAGAGAAAAGGTGCGCAATCTGCCTGAGCGGCCCGGGGTGTACAGGATGCTGGCCCAGGATGGCGAGGTTATATACGTTGGTAAAGCACGGAGTCTGCGTCGCCGCGTTGCTAGTTATTTCAATACTGCCAATAAGCCGATCAAGACAGCCCGAATGGTTGAGCGCATTGCCGATCTCGAGGTCACTGTAACCCATACTGAAGCTGAAGCGCTTATACTCGAGAGCCATCTGATTAAGGAGCACCATCCCCGCTACAATGTCTTACTAAGAGACGATAAGTCATACCCCTATATATACCTTTCTACCAATCATCCCTTCCCGCGACTGGCTTTCCACCGTGGTGCGCGTGGCACTAAGGGGCGTTATTTTGGTCCGTATCCAAGCTCTAATGCGGTTCGCCAGACACTCGCCTATCTCCAGAAAGTGTTTCCGATTCGTCAGTGTCGGGACAGTTTTTTCAATAATCGGTCGCGACCCTGCTTGCAGTATCAAATAAGACGTTGTACTGCACCTTGTGTGGGTTATATTAATGAGCAAGACTATGCTCAAGAGGTAAGACACGTTATTGGTTTTCTAGAGGGGCGCTCGGCACAAGTTATTGATGAGTTGGCGGCACGAATGGACGAGGCTGCCGAGCAGTTACGCTTCGAGGATGCAGCCCGACTGCGTGATCGCATCGCTACTCTGCAGCAGATTCAGCAGCAGCAGTATGTGGCCCGTGATCGCGACGATGATATGGATGTTGTAGCCTGCGTAATGGAGGGGGATAGTGCCTGCATCCAGGTTTTTTTCGTGCGTTCGGGCAGTGGTTTGGGTAATCAAAGTTTCTTCCCGCGGGTTCCGCCCGGGGCGCGTGAAGCGGAGGTGCTGGCCGGTTTTTTGGCGCAATACTACTTAGATCGCGAAGTACCGACAGAACTGGTGCTCAATAGCCCAGTCCCGCATCGAAAGCTACTCAGCGAGGTGCTGCGAACGTCGAGCGGAGCACAGGTGGCAATTCGATATCGGGTGCGCGGCCAGCGGCGGCGGTGGGTCGAGATGGCAGAGGAGAACGCCCGCTATGCACTCGCTTCACGGAGTGCTTCGGCAGCTAATCAGCGAAAGCGCTATAATGCCCTGGCCGAGGTGCTGGATGTGGATAGCCCGCCGCAGCGAATCGAGTGTTTCGATATCAGCCATACCGGCGGTGAGGCAACAGTAGCCTCATGTGTGGTTTTCAATCAGGACGGGCCGTTGAAAAGTGATTACCGGCGCTTCAATATTCGGGGGATTGAGCCAGGAGATGACTATGCAGCCATGGAACAGGCTTTGCGGCGGCGCTATCAGAGGGTAAAGAGCGGTGATGTGGCACTACCCGATCTGCTCTTAATTGATGGTGGCAAGGGTCAATTGGCTCGCGCGCAGGGTGTGCTCGACGAGCTAGGCGTAGAGGGGGTAGCGACGATGGGGATTGCTAAAGGGCCGGAACGCCGCCCAGGCGAGGAGACCTTGTTGCTTGCTAATGGCAGTATAGAAGTGGAGTTGTCCTCGGATTCTCCGGCACTGCACCTGTTACAGCAAATTCGTGACGAGGCGCACCGCTTCGCTCTCGGTGGGCATCGCCAGCGGCGGGCGAAGAGTCGGCGCGAGTCGATGTTGGAAGAGATTCCGGGGCTTGGGCCGAAACGCCGCCAAAATCTGCTTAAGCGTTTTGGCGGGGTTCAGGGTGTGCGTCAGGCCGGAGTCGATGATTTAACAGCGGTGCCCGGCATAAGCCGCTCGCTTGCACAGCGAATCTACGATGCGTTACATGGCTAGGATTTGACAATGCAGATAACATTGCCTACCGCCTTAACACTAATGCGGATAGCACTGATACCCGTCTTTGGGCTGTGCTTTCTGTTGCCCGCACCATGGACCAATATCTTGACGGTAGCGGTATTTGCTTTAGCAGCAATTACTGATTGGTTGGATGGCTACCTTGCACGACGCCTTGAACAGTCATCTGAATTTGGCGCCTTTCTTGATCCGGTTGCGGATAAGCTGATGGTTGCTGTGGCGCTGGTTGCTTTGGTAGCCCTCTATCCCGGTCTGTGGATGGCGATTCCTGCAGCCGTTATCATAGGACGTGAGATAGCGGTATCGGCGCTGCGCGAGTGGATGGCCGAACTCGGCAAGAGGGCCAGTGTCGCTGTGAGTCAGCTAGGTAAGGTAAAGACAGCTGCACAGATGGCGGCAATAATGATGTTGCTCTATGGCGAGCCTATCGCCGGGGTGCCCATACCGGAATTTGGAGTGGTGCTGATCTGGTTGGCAGCAATCCTTACTCTCTACTCTGCCTTCGCCTATCTGCGAGCTGCTATTAAGGTTCTAGACTCCTGATTATGATTGGAATGGAAAACAGATCATATATTTGATCTAGGGGGTATGATTTGGATAAAGCGTCCTTTACCGGGTTGTTGGTTGGCATAACGGTTATATTTACGGCCATTGCCGCCAGCGGTGAGGGTGCTCAGTTTTTATATTTGCCGGCAGTGCTGATCGTCTTCGGGGGTACCTTCTCGGCAACCTTGATAAAGTTTTCCTTTTGGCAAGTAATCAACTCGGTAAAACTGGCATCTTTAGCCTTTACTACTCAGAAGGAAGAGCCTCGTGAGTTGATTGAGCAGACCAAAGAGTTAACAGCAGTAGCGCGCAAGCATGGCATATTGGCCCTGGAAGATGTTGACATCCGCAACCCTTTTTTCCGCAAGGCCATTGACCTACTAGTAGATGGAGTCGATCTGCAGCTTATCCAAAAGATACTGCGCGAAGAGCAGGAGCTTTCGACTCAGCGTCATGAGGTAGGGCAGAGAATATTTCGCAGTATCGGTGAGCAGGCACCTGCTTTCGGTATGATTGGTACCCTGGTTGGCTTGGTGCAAATGCTCGGCAATCTGGAAGACCCTGAAGCGATTGGTCCAGGAATGGCTGTAGCGCTGCTGACAACCCTGTACGGGGCGGTCTTTGCCCAACTAATCGCCATTCCTATAGCTGACAATCTGGAGATGCGTGCTCAGAATGAGTATGTTAATCAATCTCTTATTATTGAAGCAGTAGATTGCATCCACAACCGCTATAATTCACGCTTGGTTGACGAGTTGCTGTCCAATTACCTGCCCCGCAATCATCGCGGTTTAGATGTCCCTGGGCAGGGAGCCGAAGGTAATCAGGCATTTGATCCGAATCAGGGTGGAAGATGAGTGGCATGCTGACTTTCGTTAATCTGGACGCTTCATAGGTGCCTCTAAAAACTTCGCCGGCGCCATCATCTGCCCCGGAGTGGAGGACGCCGTGAATCCATCCCTGGAGGCTTCATGGCGCCGTCCATGGTGCCAAGACCTCCACTCCGGGGCAGATGATGGCGCCGGCGAAGTTTTTAGAGGTTCCCTCATGGTGCCATCCCTGGCGATAAGGCCTCCACACCGGGGCAGTTGGGAGGCTACCAGGGGAGTTTTAGGGGTTCCCTTATGAAGATATGGGGCAGAAAAGACGCAGGGGCGCCGCGGTGGATGACGACTTTTGCCGACTTAATGGCGGTGCTGGTAGTGTTTTTTGTTATGCTTTACTCGATGTCAACCATAGATAATTTGCGCTATCAGCAGATGGCTGACTCTTTGCGTGAAGTGCTTGGTCCGTCCGCGGTAGGGGATGATACCCCTCGTCCGGCCCCCTCATTGGTAGATTTTGATGGTGATTTTGCATCTATTGAAAGACCCCAAATAAATGACATTGATCAGCCAGAATATACCCAGCTCGATGAGATTCGGGACGCCTTACGCGAAGCCTTGGCAGATGACATCGAAGATGGGGTAATTCAATTAGGGGAAGATGATGAGGGAGTGTTGTTGCGTTTCGAGGACCATGCGGCATTTGAGTTAGGCAGAAAGGAACTGCAGGATGATTTCTTACCGGTGCTCGAGAGGATCGCCGGTGTATTGGCAGAGACTCCCGGTATTATAAGAGTTGCAGGACACACAGACGATCTTCCCATTCAGACAGATCGTTTTCGCTCTAACTTTGAACTATCTTCGGCCAGGGCGGTATCGGTAGTTCACGTCTTTCAAGAAAGTGGACTGCCGTCGCGACGAATGGTGGCTCAGGGGCATGCCGATACGCGACCGCTGGTGCCAAACACTAGTGATGAGAATAGGGCCAAGAATCGCCGTGTAGAAGTTGTTCTTACCGAGGCCCCCGAAGATACTTCAGAGTAGGACAAGACTACTTGTTACTACCCCATTAGCAAAAAGGGAACCAATTTTGAGAGAGCGAGGTAATCACCAACCCACACAGGATTGCGGTTATCCTACTGAAGACCCCCCGGTAGAGTTTGAGATAGCCCGTAGACTGTTTCAGGACTCACCCCACGGCTCACTGATAGGTCTAGAGCTAGTCGATTTGGGCAGCGATTTTGTGGTCTCAAAAGTGGCATACCGCCCCGAGTTAGTGGGCAATCCGCAAACAGGATACCTCCACGGTGGGGTTATAACTACCATTATAGATCAGAGCAGCGGGGCCTCGGTCATGCTCGCTACAGGCGGCCAAGAGGGAATAGTAACCCTTGATTTGCGGATTGATCATCTGCGCCCGGCAGCTCCGGGGCGTGACGTTTATGCCCGTGCTGAGTGTTACCGGGTTGGCCGTGAAGTTGCCTTTGCCCGTTGTTCGGCTTACCAAGAAGACCCGGCATATCCATTTGCGACTAGCATGAGTGCCTTCATGCGCCTGAGAGATGAGGTAGCACAGAATGGTTGAGTTGCTTGAACAGGTGCGTGCTGCCCGCGCTGAGGAAGATTACTCGGCGCTATCTCGAATGTTCCCTTACGCTAGTCTGATTGGTATTGAGGTAGAGCCAGATGAATGCTCGGGTGCGGATCCGGGGCAGCTGCTGATGAGCATGCCCTATCGGGATGATCTTATCGGCCGGCCTGGGAGCGGCTCTCTACACGGTGGTTTGCTGGGTGCCTTCCTCGAGCACGCCTCGATTGTGCAGATCCTATGGAACGGGGAGAGCCGGTATTTGCCTCGGATAGTCAACTTTCACATTGATTACTTACGTCGCGGGGCGCAGGAGAAGACCTTTGCTGGTGTAGAGATCCGCCGACAGGGGAGGCGAGTTGCTAATGTTCATGCGCTAGCGTGGCAAGGCAACAGGCAGCGACCGATCGCGGCTGCTCGCGGTCATTTTCTGCTCACTCCACCGGAATAATGTTTTTCCTAAGATGAACCTCGAACTACCCGGAGCCACCTATCGCCCCGGTGTGGAGCTCGCCTTCACTCCATCCCTGGAGGTTTCATGGTGCCATCCCTGGCGCCAAGATCTCCACACCGGGGCAGATGAGTGGCTCAGGGGGGGGGTTAGAGGTTCCCTAAGGGGCATCTCAAAACTCCCTAGTCTCACAGGAGGAACAAGAACAACATGAGTCAACACTTACCACCTTCCCGGCCGCCGCGAGCGGCACAGCAGCAGCACACTATTGAGCAGTTCGGCGAGCAGCGCAGTGACCCTTACGCTTGGCTACGAGATCCCGACTGGCGAGCCGCCATGCTCGATCCGAGCCGTCTGCAGGAGGATATTCGTAGCTACCTGGAGGCTGAAAATAGCTATACCGAAGCTGTTCTCCGCGGCCAAAAAGATCTCCGCGAAAGACTATTCAGCGAACTGCGAGGACGGATAAAAGAGGCAGACTCTTCGGTTCCTGAGCCCGATGGGTACTATGAATATTATACTCGCTACCGCGAGGGAGGGCAGCATCCATTAATTTGTCGGCGTAAAGCAGGCATGGGTGAGCAGTTTGAAGAGATTCTGCTTGATGGTGATGCTGAGGCTTCTGGATATGACTACTTCGATATTGGTGAGTGTGTACATAGTGATGATCACCGTTATCTTGCCTTTGCCATAGATACTACCGGAGCAGAATCATATACCATCCGTATCAAGGATCTCTTCAGCGGTGAACTACTGAGCGACAGCATCGAGCAGGCGCGCGGCGATATTGTCTGGTCGAGCCGATCAGATACTATACTGTATACCGTTCTCGATGACTCACATCGCCCGCGATGGGTCTATCGTCACCGGATTGGGGATAACTCCCGCCACGATACCCTAGTCTATGAAGAGCGCGACGCCGGTTTTTTTGTCAATTTAGGGCGTACCGAAAGTCGCCGTTTTCTGCTCATAGAGACTCATGATCATACGACCTCAGAGGTCCATGTAGCTCCTGCCGAGGTGCCGGAGGCAGGTTTTAGATGCCTTATTCCACGTCAAAAAGACGTGGAGTACAGCGTCACTGATTGCGGTGAGCACTGGCTGATTCTGACCAACCATAATGCTGAGGATTTTCGTATTGTCAGCGCGGAACTGGGAGGTGAGGCCGCGACTGAATGGGACGAGTTGGTTGCCCACCGCTCGGGGGTTTTGATTCATGACATGCTTTTGTTTAGTGATTATCTAGTGCGTCTAGAGAGCGAAGATGCCCTACCGCGGATTGTCATCAGGGGCCTAGAGGATGGGCTAGAGCATACGGTGGAATTCAGCGAGCAGGCCTATGCCTTGGCCCTAGATCCCGGGCTCGAATTCGATACCTCTATACTGCGCTTCAAATACTCGTCATTGACTACACCAACCCAAGTCTTTGATTACGATATGGACACCGGGGAACGGGAGCTGCGCAAGGAGCAGCAAATACCTAGTGGCCATGACCCGTCGGATTATGTTGCCAAGCGAGTTAACGCTTATTCTCCCGACGGTGAAATGGTGCCAGTTTCTCTACTATATCGAGCTGACTTAACGCCCGGACCTGATACTCCTGTGCTACTGAGCGGTTATGGAGCTTATGGCATCAGTCAGCCAGCCGGCTTTTCCCCGCACCGTTTCTCTCTTGTGGATCGTGGCTTTGTTTTTGCCATTGCCCATGTGCGTGGCGGCAAAGAGCGCGGCTTCAGATGGTACCGGGAAGGGAAACTGCTCGCCAAACAGAATACTTTTAGCGACTATGTTGCCTGCGCCGAGCACTTAATTGAATCCGGTTACACCAGTGCTGGCAAGCTTATCGTCCATGGTGGATCGGCTGGCGGGATGCTAGTAGGAGCGGTGCTAAATCAACGCCCGGAGTTGTTCGGTGCTGCTGTCGCTGATGTGCCTTTTGTCGATGTCCTTAATACCATGAGCGATCCAACGCTGCCCCTGACGCCGCCTGAATGGCCGGAGTGGGGCAACCCGATTGAGGATGAGCAGGCCTATCGGAATATATCTAGCTACTCGCCTTATGAGAATGTCTGTGCGCAGGAATACCCACCGTTACTGGTAACCGCTGGGGTCTCCGATCCGCGTGTAACTTACTGGGAGCCAGCCAAATGGGTGGCCCGGCTGCGTGCACTTAAGACTGATGATAATCCGTTGTTACTCTGGACGCATATGAGCTCTGGCCACTCTGGGCCTGGGGGACGGTTTGATTATCTGCACGAGGTGGCGCTGCGGTTTGCGTTTTTGTTGTGGGTCTTTGGTAGATGTGACTAGAGTGCCGCGGAGGGGGATGGGCACCTCTAGGGCTCCCTCTGAGCAATTTGCTGCCTAGGTGTGAAGGAAGCCGTGGATCCATTCCTGGAGGCTTCAGGGCGCCATCCCTGGCGCAACCCCCCTATACCGGAACAGTTAAATTGCCCAAGGGCTGTTTTGAGTTATCCGCAAAGTGGTTTTTGCTAATTTTTCTGTTGTTCTTAACCCTTTAATCCGGTAACCGTTGTAGCTCGTTCTCGATCTGTCGGGCCACCTGAGAGCCTTCGCGGGCGTTATCTAAGGCCTGCTGTAAATAACTACGCGCAGTCTCGAAATCGCCCTTGTTATATGCCGAATTAGCGGCCAGACGCAGCCCCATGACGTGGTTTGGATCCATGTCAAGGATTTCGTCGATCAGCTCATCGAGGCGCCCGCGGAAATCGCCATTCTGCAAAGTGGCAAGAAAATCGGCATTCTGCAAAGTGGCAAGAAAATCGGCATAGTAGGTCAGCAAGTCTGCATCTTTACGTGCGCCGATGCGCATGGCGATCTCATAAAGGCGTTCTGCCTCTGCGATCTTTTCCCGATCCTGAGCTGTAAAGCCTTGCCAAGCGACTCGCTGCGCGAGGTTTACCTGCTGTGAAGCACGTTCGCTGCTTGGTGTAGCCGCATCAGGATCGCCAACCATGCCATAGACTGAGAAGGCCATGGCGGGCAGGGCAATGCAGCTTACTAGCGCAGCTGTGACCACCGCTGTTCGATTGCCGCGGGCCATCTGCGTACCTTCCTCGTCGTCCGGATCGATGGCTCCGCTCTGTACTAGATCGCGTTCCAGGTCATACATCGCCTGATCGAACTGTTCACGGCTGAGGGTGCCGTTTTCCAGATCCTGCTCCAGCTCGCGCACCCGATCGTAGTGGATCTGTGTGTTTACCTCGCGGCGCGACTGTTGCTTAGCACGGCTCGCTGCATCGCGGATTAGCGGGAAGAGGATGAAACCTAGCGCTAACAGGCAGAATCCGAGCAAAATCAATACGAAGCTTGTGTACATATACCCTCCGGGAAGATGAGTATTCAGTACTCAATCCCATGTTCAATAGCCACGCCGAAAACGCTCTAAGGCACGGCGCTCCGATTCGGTAAGCTCGCCGCGTGCAGCTAGCTGCTTACGCCGCCTTACGACCTGCAGCCAGGTTATAACCCCGATAACCAGCAACAGGAAGGGGCTGACCCAGAGTAGGGCGGTGTTTAGTTGCATCGGTGGCCGGTAGCGCACATAGTCGCCGTAGCGGTGAGTCATAAATTCGATTATCTCTTCCTTGCTGTAGCCGTCTACAGTCATTTCATAGACGCGCCGACGCATATCAGCAGCGAGATCGGCCGGCGACTCGTATATTGTCTCAGTCTGACAAACGGTACAGCGCAGTTCGCGCACCAGGGTGTAGTATTGTTCTCGCTGCTCTTCTGTCTCGAATTCCAGGGGCTCACCAATGGATATCGCGTTTGCCGGAGCAGCCAGAGCCAAACCGAGCATCAGGGCAAATGCTACCCCTACCATCTGCAAAGCCATCCACCCTGGGTTGGCAACGCGCCAACGCCAGAAACTGGAAGAGGTTATGCGCATCATGACTGCCCTGCCTCCAACTCTTCGATTAATGGCAGAATTTCCTCTCTTACTATCTCATCATTAACGGGGCCGATGTGTTTGTACTCAATGGTGCCATCGGCGTCGAGTATATACGTCTCAGGGGTGGCGTAGACTCCCCAGTCCATCCCTGCTCGAGCCTCTGGGTCGAAGGCTATCTTCTCAAAAGGATCGCCGAACTGATCCAGGTAGCGCTGGGCATTGGCCCTTGTATCGCGATAGTTGATGGCGTGGATAGGCGTGCCGCGCTCAGACAGTCTGCGCCAGTGCTCATGCTCGGTACGACAGACATCGCACCAAGAGGCCCAGACATTGACGATGGCGACCTCACCGAGGAAATCTTCCTCGGTGATTATCTTATCGGGATCGCGCAGCGATTCAAGCTCAAACGCCGGAGCGGGCTTGCCCACCAGTGGCGAAGGTAAACCGCGATCTTCCATCTGCAAGCCAACGTACAACAGTCCGAGCACACTTAGAGCTATTACTGTCGGAATGACGATGCGCTTGGTCATGAATTGCCCACCTCCGAGCGAGCCGGTTTTTTGACTGTGTTATCTGAACTGTCAATGTTTTTCTCAGAGACAGAGCGACGATCTCCTTGCATGCGATACCGTCGGTCACCTGCAGCGAGGAACCCGCCAAACGCCATCAGCAGGCAGCCTGCCCACATCCAAGTCATATAAGGCTTGTAGTATAGGCGCATGGTCCACGCCTCGCCACCAAGATGGTCGCCAAGGGCGACATAGACGTCGCGTATCAAGCCGCGGTCCAGGGAAGCCTGGTGCATTGGTTGCTGTGGGCTTTTGTCGTAGTACCTGAGCTGTGGATAGAGAGTATTAATTACCCGGCCATTACGGCGTACCTCAATCTCTGCTTGCTGGGCGGTAAAGTTGGCGCCGCGCACCTCTGAGGTACCGGTCATAGTGAACTCATAATCGCGTACCATCTCGCTCTGCCCTGGTTCCAGGCGGACGTCGCGCTCTACCTCATAGGTGTTGACCATCGCTATGGCCATGACGATCAGGGCGAGTCCAGCATGCGCGGCGTGCATACCAAAGAAATTGGGTCGCAAGGCACCGCGGATTGCCGGTCCCCAGCCCATGTCGAGGCGCCTGTTTACCCGCTTGTAAAAGTCCATGCCGGCGGTGGTAAGAATCCATACCACAATCATCAGACCGATCGCGGTGAGCGGATTCCAGGCCCCCATGGTCAACGGCCACAGACCGCCGATTACCACGCAGACGAGAAATATCCAACGCAGTTGCCGATATGTTTCATAGGGAGAAGAGTGCTTCCATGAAACTAAGGGGCCAATCCCGATCAGGAACAGCAGCGGTAGCATGAGCGGCATGAATACGGCATCGAAATAGGGCGGACCTACCGAAATCTTGCCCAGTCCCAGCGCATCGACGGCTACCGGGTAAAGTGTGCCGACCAGAACCGCAGCACATGCAACCGTTAACAGTACGTTATTGGCCAGCAAGAGCGATTCGCGGGAGTACCAGCTGAAGGCGCCGCCTAACCCAACCTTAGGTGCTCGCCAGGCGTAGAGAGCCAAGGAACCGAGTAGGGTAACGGCAAGAAGGCCGAGGATGAAGACGCCGCGATCAGGGTCTGTGGCGAAGGCGTGGACCGAGGTAATCACGCCGGAGCGCACCAGGAAGCCGCCGAAGATGGTCAGGGCAAAACTGACGATGGCGAGCATTACCGTCCAGACCTTAAAGCCGCCACGCTTCTCGGTTACTGCTAGAGAGTGGATCAGCGCGGTAGCGGTCAACCAGGGTAGCAGCGAGGCGTTTTCGACTGGATCCCAGAACCACCAGCCGCCCCAACCGAGTTCATAGTAGGCCCACCATGAGCCCAGGCCGATACCTAAGGTAAGAAATCCCCATGCGGCGGTCGTCCAGGGCCGCGACCAGCGTGCCCAGGCAGCGTCGAGCCGGCCGCCGATCAGTGCCGCCATGGCGAAGGCGAAGGCTACTGCCAAGCCGGTGTAGCCGATAAAGAGCAGCGGTGGGTGGATGATCATGCCTGGATCCTGGAGCAGAGGATTCAGGTCAGTCCCCTCGGGTGGAATCGGGAAGAGGGTGTCGAACGGATTGGAGGTAAAGACGGTAAAGCCGATGAAGCCGACCCCCACCATACCCATTACTGCTAGGACCCGGGCCAGCATCTCCCGCGGTAGGGCGCGACTAAAGGTAGCTACAGCAACGCCCCAGATGCCGAGGGTGAGCACCCAGAAGAGCATCGATCCCTCGTGACCGCCCCAGACTGCCGTGATCTTATAGACAAGCGGCAAATCCTGGGCCGAGTTACTGTAGACGTAGGCGAGGGAGAAGTCATCGCTGATGAACGCCCAGGTCAAGGCTAAGTAGGCGATCAGGAGAAAGGCGAACTGACCAACAGCAAGTGAGCGGCCTGATCGCATCAGCCGCTCATCTGCTAGGTAGGTGCCCACTAAAGGTAAGACAGATTGTATTACTGCCAAGCAAAAAGCTAATACAAGTGCAAAGTTGCCTATTTGTCCTAGAAGCATAATCCCTAGTAATCCACGAATTCGCTTGGGTCACCGCCGGCACGCTTGATAGCTTCCTCTGCCTCGGCGGGCATGTAGTTCTCGTCGTGACGGGCCATCACGTTATCTGCGTCGAATGTGCCCTCATCGGTTATGCGGCCTTCGACAACAACGCCCTGGCCCTCACGAAACAGGTCCGGCAATATGCCGTAGTAGGTTACCTTGACACTGCTCTTGGTGTCGGTTACCCCAAACTCCACCCGGGTAGACTCGCTATCCCTTTGCACAGTTCCCTCTTCTACTATGCCGCCGATACGAAAGCGGCGCTCGGGCATCTCCGATTTAGCCATCACCTCCGAGGGGGTGATAAAGAAGGTCATGTTATCGCGAAAGGCATTTAGCACCAGCGCAGTAGAGATACTGACCCCGGCAACTATGCCTAGAACCAGAAATAGTCTTTTGTGGCGAGGTTTCATACTGGCCTCCTCCTTAGAAGAAGACGCACTGGCTTAGCGTGAGCGTCGTCCCAGGCGTGAAAAAATACGGTTGCGGCGGCGACGCAGCAACAGCCACTCAGCAATTATTACTGCCGCAACCATGCCGAAAGAGCCCCAAACGTAGGGGGCATGTCCGCCCATGGCGAGAAAATCCCCAACTCCGTCCCACATCAGCTTCTGCCCTCCTGCTGCGCAGTTGTAGTGCTATCGTCCGCTTGCTGTTCGCCAATGTCGCCGATATCCGCAGCCGCTGCGGCGCGTTCCCGTTGCTCGCGAGTCAGTCTGCCAGCTGCAGCAGCCTGTGCCCATTCTGCCCCCGGCTCCCGTTCCAGGGCTTCGGCCTGGGCGCGGCGCAGAACGATGGCCGCACAGTAGATCCAGAATGCTGCAGTCATTACCAGTAAGGCAGCTAGCATCTCCGGTGCCATACTCGGCCCGTCGGCGCGCATTACTGAGGCGCCTTGGTGGAGGGTGTACCACCAGTTGACCGAGAAGTAGATGATGGGCACGTTTACCGCTCCAATGATAGCCAGCAGCGAAGCGGAACGCCCGCCCTTATCGCGATCGTCGGATGCTGCATGCAGAGCAATATAGCCTAGAAAGAGGAAGAACAGAATAAGGGTCGAAGTTAACCGGGCATCCCAGACCCAAAATGTTCCCCAGGTAGGAGCCCCCCAGAGGGCACCGGTCCACAGGGCGAGGAACGTCATCAAGGCGCCCGTCGGGGCGATTGCTCGGGCCATGACATCAGCCATGCGGATACGCCAGATGATGAATATGGCGCCGTAAACAGCCATTAGCAGGTAAAGGAACATACCCATCCAGGCGGTGGGCACGTGGATGAACATAATCCTATAGCTGTTGCCTTGCTGGTAGTCCACTGGGGCAACGAAGAAGCCTATGTAGAGGCCTATCACTACCGTGATGCCTGCCAAACCCCATAGCCACGGGGTGAGGCGATCGGCTAGGGCGTAGAAGTTCGGCGGTGCTGCATATTTGAGCCAGGGGATGGAACGCGAACTCATGGCTTTATACTCCTGTAATCCTGATCTTGTCTTTCAGTCCAATGCTATGCGCAGTGCCCCGGCTATTGCCAGGGGGGCTAGCGGTAGGGCCAAGGCCAGTCCGGCGCCGAGCAATGAGAGGTGGGCGTGGAAGATACTGTCATACATTGCTTCGGTGACTGCTCCGGCGCCGAGGACTAGAACCGGCACGTAGAGCGGCAGGATGAGAAGTGCCATCAGCGCCCCTCCAGCCCTGACCCCTAACGTCAGCGCCGCGCCAATGGCGCCGATGAGGCTCAGCACAGGGGTGCCGATAAGAAGCGATAGCGCTAATACAGCCAATTCCAGTCCCTGCATGCCCAATGAGTAGCCTAGCGCAGGGGAGAGTGCCACTAAAGGTAGACTCAGTGAACACCAATGGGCTGCGACCTTGGCCAGGGCAACCAGGGCGAGAGGCTGTGGTGATAGGGCGAGCTGCTCTAGAGTGCCGTCGCGCCAGTCATCAGCAAATAGCCTATCAAGGGATATCAGGCTTGCCAGGGCCGCTGCCACCCAAACCGCCCCCGGAGCGATAGTGCGCAGTTTTTCCGGTTCCGGGCCGATAGTGAGCGGGAACAAGGTGATGACTATTATGAAAAACGCAACAACTGTCAGTACATCTTGGCGCCGCATCACTATTAAGGATACGTCGCGTTGCATTAGGGTCCAGAGTGACCTTCCCATAGTCGATTCTTAGTCCAGGTCGAGGGTGAGCGGCTCAGGTAAGCCGTCGATGGATTGATGACTTGTAGTTATGACCATGCCACCCCGGTTTAGGTGATCAGCAATGCGCTCGAAAAGCCAGGCAACTGCGCGCTTATCCAGAGCGGTTAGGGGCTCATCTAGTATCCATAACCAGCAAGGTGATATTAGTAATCGCGCTAGGGCGCTGCGCCGCCTTTGGCCCTGGGAAAGATAGCGTACCGGGATATCCTCCCGACCGCCCAACCCCGCCTGCTCTAGGGCGTCGAGCTGGGTATCGAGATCGGCGTGCTCGCCACGGATGCCTAAATGTATGGCAAGGTTCTCCAGCGGGCTTAGCTCGTCCTTGACCGCATCACGGTGCCCCAGGTAGAGGATGTCACGGCGCAGGTTCTCATCAAGATGGCGGATGTTCTGGCCATGCCAATAAACCGCTCCGGCTGCCGGTTCGGTGAGACCGCATAAGGCGCGCAGCAGCGTGGTCTTGCCGCTACCGTTGCGGCCACGCACGAACAAAAGATCCCCGGTTGTGATGTCGATATCGACATTCCTGAACAGGTTTTGGTCGCCGCGGCGACAGGCTAAGGCCTCAGCTTGCAAGCGACGGTTAGCGCTAGCGGGATCGGCAGTGACATTATCCGACTGAGAAAGAGAAGAGGGGGCTGCAGGGATTGCTGCGAGCACTGTGCCGAGCGGGGGGCTCATAGGTTATTTGCTTCTCCATCCTGTTGCAGTGGGATGCCAAACTGCGTGTGATTGTCGCATGTACTCACCAGCTTGCCTAGCCTGTAGCTATTTGCCTGGCTGAATGTCCGGGAAGGCGCTGCCGCTGCTAAGTTTGCGCAGCGACAGTTGAGCAGCTACTTGGCGAGCTGTGCGCCGGTAGTCCTCGGCAATTCGGCTCTCAGGCGTGGCAATTACCGTCGGTTTACCGCTGTCGGTTTGCTCGCGGATAGTTATATCCAGCGGCAGCGATCCGAGCAGTTGAACACCGTATTGAGCGGCCATCTGTTGCCCCCCGCCGCTACCAAAGATCGGCTCCTCATGGCCGCAGTTAGAGCATATATGTAGGCCCATATTTTCGATTATGCCCAGCACCTCGACGCCGACCTTCTCAAACATCTTTAGCCCTTTGCGGGCATCAAGTAAGGCTATATCTTGCGGAGTAGTTACTATCACGGCGCCACTAACCGGTACTCTCTGGGCCAGAGTGAGCTGAATGTCGCCCGTGCCCGGAGGCATGTCCACTATCAAGTAGTCGAGACCCTGCCATGCGGTTTCGCTTACCAATTGCTCCAGGGCCCGTGTGACCATGGGGCCGCGCCATATCATCGGCGTATCTTCATCTATCAGCGCCCCGGCAGACATGACCTGAAGGCCGTGACCATCCAGCGGCAGCATGTGCTTTTCGTCCTTGGCCTCGGGTGCAGTGCGGATACCGAGCATGCGGGTTTGGCTAGGGCCGTAGATGTCGGCATCGAGAACTCCGACGCGAGCGCCTTCGAGCTGCAAGGCAAGGGCAATATTAGCGGCCACAGTCGACTTGCCGACGCCTCCTTTGCCGGAGGCTACTGCGATTATGTTCTTGATCTCGTTAAGGGGCTTTACACCAGCTTGGACGGCGTGAGAATTAATCTTAGAGTCGATGGTAATATTGATATGATCGTGATCTGTTAAGCTCGTCAAATGCTCAGCCAACTCAGATCTAAGGTAGTCGCGATAGGCTTGATGGGTGGGAAAGCCGAGTTCAATCACAATATCGATCAGCTCGTCACTGATCTCGAGTTGCTTTATACAGCCAGCGCTCGGTAGGTCGCAAAGCAGATGTGGCTCGGTAAAATTACTAAGGCACTCAAGTATGCTTTCGCGCTCAAGACTCATCGATACTATCCCCCTAGGGCAGCGAAAAGTGCCCGGTACTCTTCGGTAAGCTTATGACGTGGGGCATGGTGGATAAGGGGCTTGGCGTTTTGATGTGATTCGCGCACCTTGACTGAAGCGGAGAGATAGGCGTCGAGTATCGGTAGCCCCTCATCGATTAGTTCTTGGACGACGTTGCGCGGTAGCTTGGCTGCTGATTGATAGTGATTTACTACTACTCCTTCAATCTGCAGTGACTCATTGTGATCCTCCTGGATCTCATGAATGTGCTCGAGTAGTTCATATAGGGCCCGGCGCGAAAAGTCGTCACAATCAAAGGGTATCAGGCAGCGATTGGCAGCGATTAGTGCCGAACGGCTGAAAAAGTTTAGTGCCGGCGGTGTGTCGATGTATATCGCATCGAATTGATCCTGCAAGGTCTCCAGGGCATCACGCAGTTTGTAAATCTTGTAGCGCGATTCAAGTTTGGTCTGTAGGCTTTCAAGCTCGCGGTTGGCTGGCAAGACAGAGAGATTGGCGAAATCAGTCTCGCCAACATAGAGACTCAACTCAGGGGGTTTGCGCGGCCCTATGCGAAACCCTAAAGTCGAGGCGAAGAATTCGGCCATGGTGTGATCGCAGTCATCTGCAGCCTCGCCAAGCAGGTAGCGAGTAGCGTTGCCCTGTGGGTCGAGGTCGACAACAAGGGTTCGTAAGCCTTGATTGGCGCTTATTGCGGCTAAGTTGCATGTTATGGTCGATTTGCCGACACCGCCTTTTTGATTGAATATTACCCGCCTCATTTAGTGCTCCCACAGGTCTGTTGAGACTCGATGTTGAGCATTCTACCGGCAGCGGAGGGTCCGATGAAACGGATCAGACATTTTCTTACTGCACTGCGTGTCCACTGGGCGGATGATGCTGCCGGCCGTGGTGCTGCTAAGGTGTTGGTTGGCGTGCTGTTGATTGTCGCTGGTGTGTTTAGTGCCTTAGGTGAGGTCTCGGGGCTAGCGGTAGGGGCTCTGGTGGGCGGCCTACTGCTTTACATAGGCAGTCAGTTAGAGCCGCCTGATTATGAAGATGAGCTCATAGTAAAGGGTGAAGTAGCAGATTTTGTCGAGTTGCAGCGCGCGCGCAGCGGGCCGCGCTTTCGCCCCATATACGCTTACGAAGTTAACGGCAAGCGCTATACTCAGCCGGCCTCAATCCGGACTATCCGGCCTCCGGCGAAGGGCAGTCCGGTGCGAATTGCTTGTTCGGCTAGCAATCCTCAAGAAGCCCACCGCGACGATGGTCTGGAGGGATATCTGCATCTGGCGGCCTACGGCGTCGGGGCACTGACCATAGTGATATCTTTGGTCGGGCTGCTTATGAGCCTAGCCTTGATACTCGCCGGGGCCTTGCTTATCCGCGCCGGGCAGGCTGATCGTAGTGAGATAGAGAGCAGCCTGGGCCTGTTTGCCGATGCCAAGCGCCTGTTCTATAGCGTGAGCGAGAGGGTAGTGCAGGTTCGCCAGCGCGCCATCAAGCAAGCGGATCCGCCTCGCAGCGAAGATTGAACATAGTGCAAGTTCCCTTTGGATTCAATACGGGTAAAATAGAGCCGTTGGGCGCCTCGAAAAACTTCCCCGGGGTGCCTTTAAAAACTTCCCCGGTGCCATCTTCTGCCCCGTTTTGGAGAGCTTGGCGCCAGGGATGGCGCCGTGAAGCCTCCAGGGATGGATTCACGGCGTCCTCCACACCGGGGCAGAAGATGGCGCCGGGGAAGTTTAGAGGTTTCCCCCGCGGAGCCAATCTGCGCCGGGGGAGTTTTTGGGGTTCCTTGTTGGCTTGGAGTTGACTGGTTTTACATGAAAAAGCGTAACTCTCAGGAACTGTCTGTGTATGCCCTTCGGGGTGCCGATGTCGATAGGGATGGGCAAACCTTGCTCTCTGCCCTCCCTCTGCAGACGCAGAATTCTGATATGAATCTCAAGGAGCGGCTGAGCAGGTTGCTGGAGCATATCAATTCACAACTCGGTGAAGACGGCTTGCATCGTATTGCAGTTGCCATCTACGAGCCCGAGGGTGGGCGGCTGAAGACATACGCCGCGGCTGGCCAGGGGCAGCAGCCTTTAGGGCTATATGAGATTGAGATTGCTAAGGTCCCCAGCTTGAGCGAGGTTGCTCGTACCGGTAAGCCTCGGGTGATAGACGAATATCAGCAGCATCCTAGCACCCAGGAACACACTCGCAAGATACGCCAAGCGGGGTTTCGTTCAGCGCTGATCATGCCACTGAACTTTGAACATCAGTTTTATGGTTTCGTGTTCTTTAATTCCTTCGCCCCCGGTTATTTTAATCGGCCACTGATGGAGCAATTCGCTCCATATGCCGATATCTGCCGCCTGCTTGCGGTTACCTCCATACGTAAGACGCGAGTTCTAAGGGGGGCGGCGCAAACGGCGATAATGTTCGGCCGGGCCCGGGACGATGAGACGGGTGATCATTTACAGCGGATGGCATCTTATTCTCGCCTCATAGCGCGCAATCTTGCTGATAAATACGAGCTTTCAGATGAGTACGTTGAAATGCTCTATCAGTTTGCCCCGGTTCATGATGTCGGGAAGGTAGCAGTGCCGGATTCGATACTGCTTAAGCCCGGTCGCCTGGACCCGGATGAATTTGCTCAGATGCGCGAGCATGTGACCCGAGGGGTGGCAATGATTATATCTATTGCAGAGCAGCTTGATCTTGAGGGAGATAGGCGGGCTGATATGATGCGCAGCATAGTCGCCTACCATCATGAGAGGATGGACGGCTCCGGTTATCCGGCCGGTATGGTCGGCGATCAGATACCTTTGGAGGGCCGTATCGTAGCAGTGGCTGATGTCTTTGATGCGTTAACCTCGAAGAGAGTTTATAAGCCCATGTGGAGTTTTCAAGAAGCAGCAGATCTACTCAGGAGCGAAGCGAATGCCGGCAAGTTATGTCCAGATTGCGTCGATGCGTTTCTAGTTGCTGAACAGCAGATAAACGC
Source organism: Halorhodospira halochloris (assembly GCF_002356555.2). Taxonomy (NCBI): domain Bacteria; kingdom Pseudomonadati; phylum Pseudomonadota; class Gammaproteobacteria; order Chromatiales; family Ectothiorhodospiraceae; genus Halorhodospira; species Halorhodospira halochloris. Next base: position 1,728,123 of record NZ_AP017372.2, on the reverse strand, counting down.
TATCCGTGAAACCTATGGGAACCTCTAAAGATTTTTCCGGAGCCATTATCTGCCCCGATGTCGGGGACGCCGTGAATCCATCCCTGGAGGCTTCAGGACGCCATCCCTGTTGCCAAGACTTCCACCCCGGGGCAGATAATGGCTCCGGGAAAATCTTTAGAGGTGCACCTATAGCAACTTTTAGGCCTGTCCCTAGAAAGCCGCTCCCAGACTGATTGCTTTACGCTGGAATAATAGAAAGAATGAACCAGGTCACTATTCAGACAAAGAGAGCGCGAGTTCAGCCCCAGGATGTCCAAGTTGGCAGGCCGGTGCCTTACGATATTGAAGATGCATACGGGCATTTGCTGTTAAGTCGTGGGGCGAGGCTGGAGAGTGAAGAACAGCGCCAAAGATTAATACATATTGGCAGAAAGCCATATAATGTAGCCTCCCGCCGCAGCCAGAGTGGTGGTGTAACCAAACGTAGAAACGACCCCGCTGCGCAGTTTCTTAACCCCTTTGATGAACTCTACCGCATCTCATTAGCGCTCCAGGAGACATTCAAGTGGCTCGGTCGGGGCAAGTTTATGCGCCGCTTGGATATCCTAGTCAGCCGCATAGGCAATATCATTGAACATGATCCCGATGCTTCTATCGGTGCAGCTCATCTCGATGAGGAGTTTCCCTATTTTATCCGCCACCCGCTGCGCAAGGCGTTGCTAAGTGATACCGTAGCCGCGCGGATGGAAATACCCGATCAAGAACGGCGCTCCATAGTAACTGCGGCCCTGACGGCCAATATAGGCATGATCGAGTATCAAGAAGAGTTCGATCAGCAGCGAGCCCCCCTTGATGAGTATCAGTGGGAGGTAGTTCGTAATCATCCCCGCCGCTCTGTAGAAAGACTGCTGGCAGAGGGTATGGAGGATAGGCTCTGCCTGCGGGTCGTCTCCGAACATCACGAGCGTCTGGATGGCAGTGGTTATCCGGAGGGGCTACGCAGCCGGGATATTTGCCGCGGAGCCAGGCTGCTGATGATCTCCGATACCTATATGGCCATGATAACTAACCGGGGCTATAAGGGGGCTACTGCAGTGCGCGAGGCCTTGCTTGAGCTGCTTGATCAAAGCGGCGTCAAGTACGATCGCGACATCCTTTCAGGATTTATCAACACTATAGGGATATATCCGGCGGGGAGCTTTGTTTCGTTGGAAAATGGCGAAAAGGGCGTGGTCATCCACAGAGGATCTAAAGGTGCCAGTCCGGTGGTGGCGGCAATTATCAAAGCCAATGGTCAACCTACCACGCGCCCTTTGCTGCGTGACACTAGTATTGATGATGTTCCAGGCGTTGTCTCCCTCGAGCCTACACCGAGCGTTGCAAAAAGGTATCAGTTGGCCTCGTTATGGGGTTATGATGCGTAGTTTTGGCGGACTGCTTTTAAACCGTGAGGCGTGATGCTATTTCTCAATCGCCTGCTTAGCTCCACTTGGCTACTTCATCTGATAGTCTTCGCGGCGGTGGTATTGTGGCTAAAACTGGGCACTCCGCTGCCTCAAGAGATCAGTGGCGTGTTGGTCGATCACAACTCAGAGTTGGTGCTAACGGCTGGTGGGTTGGTAGTAATTCTGGCGCTGCTTTACCAAAGTGCCAATACGGCATTTAAGGCGGCCGTTCTGATGGTCTCCTACCTGTGGGTGGTAAATGCAAATAGTCAGCTTGCGGTTGCCGCTATAGCTATTGTAGTCCCCCTCAATCTTCTTATCTTTGCCTTAATGGAGGAGAGGGGGCTCTTGGGCCCTCCGGGTCTTATAAGGCTTGCGATTGTCTGTGCCCAGGCCGTATTAGTCGTTGCCTTATTCGACAGGCAACCCGATATTTTATCCCTACTAACTCAAAACAAGATATTCCCGGAGTTTTTGACCGCTTGGCTGGCTTTACCTGATCAGGGTTTGGCGCTATTGGCAGTATCGTCAGGAATGCTAGTTTTTCTTGCTTGCTATGAAAGGGTGCCAATGGTAATAGGAACCCTGACAGCAATGCTGATAAGTGCCCTGGCCATCAATCAGCTAGCCCAGGATCCTGCTAGCGCAACTGCGGCGGCACTTTTTACTATAGCCTTGTTGGTGTTTTTGATCGCTATCTTACAGGAGGTTCATAGCCTGGCTTTCCGCGATGGCTTGACTGGGCTGCCTAATCGTCGAGCCATGGACTCTATGTTACAGCGCCTTGGTAGTCGCTATGCCATTGCCATGATGGATGTCGATCACTTTAAGAAGTTTAACGACACTTACGGACACGAGGTTGGAGATCAGGTGCTGTGTCGGGTAGCTAGAGTGATAGAACAAGTTGGTGAGGGCGGTAGGCCGTTTCGTTACGGGGGCGAGGAGTTTTCGGTCATTTTCCCCGGTCGGAATATCGAGGCGGTTAGCGAAGAGCTCGACGAGCTGCGTGAGCAGATTGCAGATACTCCCTTTATGGTGCGTGAGCCTGATCGTCCCGACGATCCTGAGCGAGGCCAAAAACATCGGGGTGTGCGGAAGGATAAGGGTAAACAGGTGCAGATAACTATCAGCATAGGTGTAGCCGAACCCAGCGGCCAGTCTGCTGAACCCTCAGAAGTGGTGCAGGCAGCCGATCAGGCCCTCTACCGAGCCAAGGAAAAGGGCAGAAACAACGTTTCGGAGTAAGTTTTTTGGCTGGCGCTCTGCTATGCTACACACGATCCCCTTACCCAGGGAGAGCTAATGCACTATTCAGCATTCCAGGATTCGATTAATTGCGCTTCAGGTGAATGTGACTGGCGCGCGGCTATTGATGCCATAGATCCTTTAGTTTTTATCCATGATGAAAACTACCGAATTATTGATGCCAATCAGGCATATATTGAGCGCTCCGGCCTCTCGCGCGAAGAGCTGGTTGGCTTACCCTATTGGCAAGCCTATCCCCGCTTGGAGGGGCCTCTGCCGAGCTGCCGGGAAGGCTTGGAGAGGGCGCTTGAGTCTGCCGATGCCGATGGCTGTAAGAGTGAATCGGTTGAGGAGCTGAAGCTTGATAGCGGTGAAGTGATTGTCTCTAGGTCTTTTGTAGTAAGAGACGGCGACGGCAATTATATCCATTCCGTGCATTTACTCGAAGATGTCACCGAGAGCCGGTGGTTGAGTCGTGAGAATGCGCGTATCGCCGCGACGCTCCGTGAACGTGAGTCTCAGCTCAATCAGTTGTTCGCTAACATGACCGAGGGAGTACTGGTTGTCGATGATGAGGGTCGTGTAGCCTATGCCAATCCGGCAGCGGCGCATTTATTTGCGCGCAGTTCGGAAGAGGTTATTGGTGAGGTCCTCGGTTTGCCGGTTGGCGGTCCGGATGCTCAAGAAATTGATTTGCGTACCGCTAGTGGCGAGGCGCGCACGGTTGAGATGCGCATCCGCGATGTGCAGTGGCACGCGAGCCCGGCACATCTGCTTAATTTGCGTGATGTAACTGAACGCAAGCGGGTTGAAGATGACTTGCGCCAGGCAGCAATCGTCTTCGACGAGGCGCATGAAGGAATAGTAATCGCTGATGCCGACAAAAATGTTATAGCGGTAAATCGTGCCTATTCAGACATTACCGGTTATTCCCGGCAAGAGGTCGAAGGCAAGCCTTGGAATTTTGTCTTCTCAGGGTTTCATGATGAGGCCACCTATGCTGCTGTCTGCGATTCTGTCGACAGATACGGCTACTGGACCGGAGAGCTTTGGGGTGAATGCCGTGATGGCAGTTCCTTTGCCGGTCTAGTCACCATCCGCGATATCCGCGATGAGCTCGACCGCAGGACTCACTACTTAGCGGTTTTCTCTGATATATCCCGGATTAAGGAATATCAAAGCCAGCTAGAACGGTTGATGCATGCTGATCCGCTTACTGGGCTGCCGAATCGTCTGCTGTTCCGCGATAGGCTCGAGCAGGCGGTGGTAGGTATGCAGCGTAGTAGTGGGGTGTTGGCGGTTATCTCGATTGATATTAATGATCTGAAGTCGATCAACTTCAGTATGGGGCATGTGATGGGGGACTCACTGCTGCAGTCGCTGAGTCAGCGTTTGCAGGAAGTTCTGCGCCCAGAGGATACTATCGCTCGGCTTGGGGGTGATGAGTTCGGCATCCTGTGCCCGGGGTTGGTGGATGTCGATGAAGCTGCGGCGACCGCAGAGCGTATCTCCGAAGCCGTGCGGCAGCCGTTCTTTGTCTCTGGAGAAGAGCTCCACGTCTACCTCAGTATTGGCTTGAGCACCTATCCTGATCAAAATGTAAATGCAGGAGAGCTGCTAGAGCAGGCCAGCGCAGCTATGGCACAGGCGAAGAGCGAGGCGGTAACTTACCGCTTTTATAGTCAAGAACTTACCGAAATGGCCCGTGAGCGTGTCCAGCTTGGCTCGGAGTTGCGCCATGCCTTGGAAGAGGACGGCTTGACAGTACATTATCAGCCCCAGGTCGATTTGATCAGTGGCCGCTGGATCGGCCTCGAAGCCCTGGCGCGATGGCCTCACGCGGAGCGCGGGTGGGTATCCCCCGGCAGGTTTATTCCAGTTGCCGAGCGGGTCGGCCTGGTTGTGCGTATTGGCGACTGGGTCTTTGAACGGGCTTGCAGTGACGCTCGTAAGTGGCTGGATGCCGGCTATGACTTCGGTAAGCTGGGGGTGAACTTTGCTGCCCCTGAGTTGGCAAGTCCAGATTTGGTTCCTAAAGTCTTGGATGTCCTTGAGCGAACTGGGTTGCCACCACGGTACGTAGAGATGGAGATAACCGAAAGCCTATTCGTCGATCCTCATGCTGAAACAATTGATAGCCTGCAAGAGCTGCGTAGGCAGGGGTTGTCGGTGGCCATAGATGATTTTGGCACCGGTTATTCGGCGCTTAGCTATCTGCGTGATTTGCCCATAGATCGGCTCAAGATAGACCGTTCATTTGTTGATGGTTTGCCTGAGGAGAGCCGTGTGACAGCTATAACACGGGCTATCATCGGGCTTGGTGATAGTCTCGGCTTTGAGGTTATAGCTGAGGGTGTTGAGACTGAGCGGCAGCGCAAAACACTTATCGAAGAAGGCTGCAGGCAGGGACAGGGCTACCTTTTTTCCCGTCCGTGTCCTGTGGAAAAGCTTGATTTTTCAGCAGGGCTTGGCGCTGATTAATCTTTGGCATCGGCTCCGGGGGGGATGGTGGCGTAACCGGCGAAGTTTTTAGCGGCACCCTGGGGCAACCACATGGCTCAGGGGAGTTTAGTGGTTTCTAGGGGGGGGGTTACAGTTAGATAGAGGTTGCCGTTGACTGTGGCCAATATGTAGGTTTACTATCGAGGAAACTCGACTTCTAGGGGCGGCTAGCTCAGCGGGAGAGCACTGCCTTCACACGGCAGGGGTCGCTGGTTCGATCCCAGCGCCGCCCACCATTATGGTCAATAGCATGCCGTTACCTTCACCGCTATTTCCCGCAAGCTGTGAGTCACAGCTGTATTCCGATCACACTTTGATGCGCTAGAAGAAAGCTGTTAGAAGGGGCCTTTTTGCAGTGGAGGTGCCTATGAATCTTGCCACGAGGAACTGCGTTCCATGTCAGGGTGGCGATTTACCCATGGATTATTCCCAGGCTAATGAAATGCTCCAGGAGTTGCCCGGCTGGTCCATTGATGAAGCAGGTAAGCGTATTTTCCGCAACTTCAAATTTCGCGATTTTATGGCTGCCGTATCCTTTGTGAACCGAGTTGCTGAAACCGCCGAAGGGCAAGACCATCATCCTGATATAGTCCTTGGCTATGGATACGCCGAGATCTGGGTTCACACTCACAAAATAGGTGGGCTTCACGAGAACGACTTTATCTTGGCCGCGAAGATTGACCAGCTATAGGGGGGGCGCCGGCAAAGAGAGAATTGAGGGCAGGGGGGGGTGTCTCTCGCCTCCCACCTGAGTCGCTTCGTTGTAACGGTTTAGAGGGCGCCGCGAGTCCATACCTGAAGGTTTTATGGTGCCATCCCATGGGGCACCAAGACCTCCACGCCGAGGCAACTAAGCGGCTCAGGGTGGGGGCAGGGGCTCTGTTTCATTATATAACCAAATCGATAAAGTTATTGAATTCCTCCCTGCAGTGTAATTCCAGACGCGCGGCAAAGTGACGGTATAACACCTTCATCTACCTTATCTGTCCGCGCTCCTATGCCGCACCTGATATAACCGTTAGCGGTAGCGGTTTTGAGGGTTTTGGGTGCGCTGCTTTGATTTTTGTCCATATACATTTATGGTTTAGTTGATGTTATTTTGGCACTCCTGTCTTATCTCATATATGATGTAGGGGAGAAGAGCAGATACATCCTTATTGTTCCCAATATGATAGCTTGTTAAGTAAGAGCAGTATCACATGTATGAAAAGAAAAACCAAAAACTACCGCAGGACTGGCATCGTGCTGACATAGTCGCGGCACTGCGTAAATCCGGGTGGAGTCTGCGCAGCCTAGCTACCCACCACGGTTACTCTTCACCTACCACACTCGCTACGGCACTGACCCGGCCCTGGCCGAAGGGCGAGCGTCTGATCGCGTCGGCGATCGGAGTAGAGCCAAAGACTATATGGCCCAGCCGATATGTTTTCGATAATAGCACCAGTGGGTACAAGTATCATCGAAAAGGCACTACTAAAAAATCTTGATTAGCATCTGCAGGGGGGCAAGATGGCGCATTCGGACAGCTATGGGGGGCTATGTGGTACAGCCTGCTTATCCAGTCAGGTTATCGATAGTTTGCCTGAAGGTGTATTTTGCGTGGATGTGCAGGGCAACTTCACTTACCTCAATCCAGCCGCTTGTAATCTGATGGGCTATGAGCGACCAGATGACCTGTTAGGCAAGTATAGCCACGACCTTATTCATGGCAGGGCGTGTCATGCGAATTTTACTAGTGGCCCTAAAACATGCCCAACCTTGCATGCCTTGCGTACCGGAGAGCCCTCTCAGGCTGAGGAAGATTACTTTGTGCGCCGAGATGGCGGCATTTTGGAGGTGACGATACATGCCGCAGCGCTGTTTGATGAACACCGTCGCATCAGCGGTGCAGTGGTATCCTTTCACGATATCTCAGAGCGTAAACGTCTTGAGCGCGAGCATCGTGAGTTGGTGGAGAATCACCCTCACTTAATAGGCCGGTATCGACCTGACACCACGATTCTATTCGTTAACCAGGCGCAAGCCGACTTCTTTGGCTGCGCCCCTGAGCAGATGATAGGGCGGCGCTGGATGGCAATGATTCCGGCTCAGGAGCGCGAAGTCGCCCGTTGCTACCTTGCTCGGTTCACGCCTCAGGAGCCAGTCCACTCAGTAGAGCTTGCTCAGCAGCGTGCTGACGGTGAGATGCGCTGGATCCACTGGACCAATAAGGCCTACTTCGATGAGAACGCAGAGCTAATCTATTTCCAGGCGGTTGGGATTGATACGACCGAGCGTCGCCAGGCCGAGCAAGCTTTGCGTGATAGCGAGAAACGGTTTCGGGAAATGGCCGAGAATATCGATGAGATATTTTGGGTTCGAACCGCGGATAAGATGCTCTATCTCAATCCGGCGTTTGAACGTCAAACCGGCCTGACGCGGGAAAGCGCTTATGCCAACCCTGACGGCTTCATAGATCATATTCACCCAGATGACCGGGAGGCAATAGCGGCCAAGGTCAATGATAGCGCTGGGGGCGGGGCGTACTTTGATGAGGTTTTTCGCTTCATAAGACCTGATACCAATGAGCAGTGCTGGCTTCATGCGCGGTGCATGCCTATCTACAACGAGCAAGGCGAAGTAGCTCGTAGCGTCGGAACTGCTCGAGATGTCTCACCCTTTATGGCCCTGCAACAGCAGTTGCAGCAAGCCCTTAAGTCGAAGACCTTTTATCTGCATGCCATTAGCCACGATATGCGTACACCGCTAAGTGCGATGCTTGGCGTTATGGAGTCGCTATTGGCGACGCCCCTCACTCCATGGCAAGTGCATCAGCTACAACTCTGTCGCAGTGCCGCAATGCAATCCCTTGGCCTGCTTGACACCTTGCTGCTCATGGCCCGCTCAGAGGCCGGCTACGTCGAACTCAACTACGAATCGTTAAGTTTGCACTACTTTTTGGACGAGCAGATGCAGCTTTTCGGTGTGCAAGCGAAAGAGAAAGACTTGGAGTTGAGCCATCATATTGATGCCGGTGTTCCTGAGAGGGTAGAGGTAGATCGCCTGCGCTTAGGTCAGGTTCTAGCCAATTTAGTCATTAACGCTATTAAATTTACTGATCAAGGCTCAGTGCAGGTAGAAGTAACCCAGTCTGAGCCGCAGGTTTTGCGCTTTGCGGTTAGGGATACCGGCGCTGGGATAGCTCCGCAACGCCAACAGGCAATTCTCGATGCCTTTGAGCAAGAAAAACCCGGTGATCTTGCGGCTAGCGCTGGCGCAGGAAATCGTGGGTTTGGTCTCGGTCTTTCAATAAGCCGTGAGCTGCTCAAACAGATGGGAGGTAGTCTGTGGCTGAATAGTCTCCCCGGAGAGGGGTCGACTTTCTACTTTAAGGTGCCTTTTACATACTCATCCGGTTATACGGCATATCATGGTGAGGATGCAGATAGTGTCGCTAATGTAAGTCGACAAAAGGCCAATGAACCGGTCTTTAGTGATTGCGGCTCTGCTCAGATAGCAGCTAATGAGTACAGCGTAGTGTACCCGGGCGCGGGACTCAAAGTTCTTATAGTTGAAGATGAACCAGTTAGCGCTATGCTATTCAGAACATTGCTCGAGCAGCTAGGTGCCGAGGTGACTGGGGCATTTAACGGCGAGCAGGCGCTGAGCGTCTGGCAGGATGCCGAATTCGATATTGTGTTTACCGACCTGGCACTGCCCAGGCTAAGCGGCAAAGATCTAGTGTCTGCCGTGCGCGAACATGAGCAGGCAAACTGCTTGACCCGTACACCACTAATCATCCTCTCTGGGTATGCCCCTGGGGATAGGCCAAACGCAGAAGAGAGTCTTGATGTAGATGACTACTTGCACAAGCCGCTCGAGATTAAGGAGCTAGTCGAAGTGCTGCGGCGCTTTAACTGAGTAGAGCTTGGCGCCGTCATGCGGAACTTCCGTCATACTCCTGCTATGACAGCCTTCCAACAGGACATGCTGCAGTCAGCACTCTGTGGGTACCGCCGACCAAACTGCAGAGTCGGCTTGTTTATCCGTCTTGCTGGCGTACATGCGCTGGTCGGCTAGCGCTATTAGTTGCTCGGCATTGGTGCCGTCATGCGGGCAGAGTGAACTGCCCATGCTGACCGAAAATCTGGCCATACAGCCCTTGATGGGTGTCGGTGTTGCCAATACCTCCAGAACTCGTCCACAGAGCCTATCCAGATCCGCCCGGTCGGATACCCCGCGGAGCAGGAGAATAAACTCATCTCCACCTAGGCGCACGACCTCATCCTCGGGGCGCAGGGCGTTGACTAGCAACTGTGCCAGCGTGGTCAGGGCCGTGTCACCAAATGCGTGACCGTATTTATCGTTAATCTCTTTGAAGCCATTCACATCGAGGGCGACCACCCCAAAGCCATGTTGCTGTGCCTCGGCGCTGCGTTTACAACGCAGCGTCATCCGTTCCATGGTTGCGCTCAAAAAACGCCGGTTTGCTAGCCCAGTCAGCGGGTCGTGCTGCGCCATATGTTCTATGGTGCGTTGTGCGCGCAGGTTGGCAGCTATGGTCAGGCCGTACGTCCAGGCCAGCATCCAGGGTATGCTGGCGAAGATGATTAATTGGCTAGCCTCGTTGACCCGATCATCCGGTGTGATGACGCCGGTAGCTGCTTGCCCCCAGCGGTATAATACCGCAGCTGCCAGGAATACAAATGCCGCGGCTGTGCAACTGTACAGTAGTCGTTCTAGCCCCGTGCTGCGCCAGGCTAGAAAGAAGGCGGTGAGGATGAGTATAGCGGCTATATTGGCATCTAATATTAGGTAGCGCAGTTGGTGGTTTTCAATGGCGATAGCAAGATAGATAAGGCTAGCCAGAACTGCCATGTACGCCCCATGCCAGGGTAGCCTGCGATGTTCGTTTCCTAGTCCCTTAAAGCGTAAAACGCCTTCGAGAAGCAGCAATACTGCCAAGGCACTCGCGATGTTGTTGACTAGCAGCAGTCCACTTACTAGGTCCTCTTTGAACCATAGCGGAATGAAGCTAAACGCCATAAATAAGCAGCTGGCGGCCCACAGTGCCGGTCCCCGCTCATTGCGATTAATACGCCAGACAATTACCAGTACGGCGGTGGCAATTATGCTGACTGTCCAGAGGACGAGCCCCAATGTCGAGTAATGGAGCTCCATGCTATCTCCCCCCGCTGCCATGAGGAGCTTCTAAAAACTCCCCACTAAGACTGGCTGCTCCGGTGTGGAGGACGCCGTGAGCCCATCCCTGGAGGCTTCGTGGCAGCATCTCTGGCGTCAAAAGATTTACACACCGGGGCAGTTCTAGGCTCAGTGGGGAGTTTTAGGAGTTCCCCATGGAATGCTGCAATATGTTTTAGTCGCTCTCCGTGGTGCCAATAACCTAACCGGGAATACAATTTGGCACAACGGCAGTGCCTTTAAAAATAGAGCTGGCTAGTCTATTTGATAATCCGCATACCCCGACCTAAAATATACTTGGTCAGAGCGTGAGCTGTCAATCAAAATCTATTGTTTTGGGAGCTTAATATTCGGTCTAAGCAGCCTTTAGCGGTTCCCTTTACTAACCTGGCTTAATAGAAGATTGTAAAAAACTTTTAAGCTCCGCTGCTTTTTATCGCAGGCGCCGTTGTAGCTCTTTAGGGCGCCTCTAAAGCTTCCCCGGCGCCATCTTCTGTGGAGCTCATGGCGCCTGGGGATGGCGCCATGAAGCCTCCAGAGTTGGATTCACGGCGTCCTCCACGCCGGGACAGAAGATGGCGCCGGGGAAGTTTATAGAAGTTTCCATCCCTGGCGTTGAAAAAACAACCGCGAGAGCAGGGAACTGCTCACGCGGCAGGGTGGCGGCCATCTCAGGTGCCAGGTACAGGTGCGAAAGTCGCCGCCCATACCACCAACAGGGTTAATCCCCCGACGCTGAGCAGCAGCATCGGCCACTTCATGGCACTTTGTTGCCAGAGGTTGCCCGCATCTTGCCATAGCTCCTTGGCGCTGGGTGCATCGCTGGCGCGGAGGATCATCAGCTCCAGCGCAAAGAGCACAACAGTCGCAGCAGCGGAAATCATGCAGAATGGGCAGATCTCGCCGATCGGTACTAACTGCAGCCAGACGAAGTAGGCTGAGGCGATTACCCCGGTAGCAGTTATCGGGGTGAGTATCTTGATTATCAGCGGGTGGCGCGTATCGAACCACCAAGCCGCTAAGGCTATTGTAGCCAAGTAGTAGAGCGCACCGAGGGTGGCCAAGGGAACTCCCAGCACATATCCCCAGTCACTCATGATAACCTTGAGGCTACCCGCCACCTCGGCTCCTTCTGGTATCTGAGGCAGGGCCCAGAAGTGGATTACGCTCAGGAATACGCTTACCAGCCAGCCGAATACGGCTACCCCCATAAACGTGCCGAATAAGCTGGATACGCTGGGCGAGTATTCCCAGTTTGTGGTGAAGCCTTCGGGTCTGCTAGCTGTGTTCTCAGTAGCCATAGTTGCCTCCGTAACTAGTGCGAGCAATGGTGTATGCATATGTGCTAATATAATAACTATTGCATAGATATGCAAGGATTGCAACAGGTAACCTCAAACGGGGTTTAGCAGTACCTTAGGAGGCACTCAGGTGGTGGGCGTGCACTCCAAAGAAGAGAGACCAAAAAACTTAGAAAAAAGTATGAGAGGCGCGGCTAATAGTCTCACCTAAAATTATTAGGCGCCTCTTTTGGGGGTGGTGTAAGGCATTTTTTTGAAACTAATATGTTGTGTTTTTTGTGTGGCATTTGAACTATACTTACCAGGTGGTTAGTTTGACCTGTGTAGACGGCAAATTTCGATCTAAACTGTTGATCCTGGAGGATGAAGCCATGCGGGTAGAAGCGGGGGGGGCAGTTTTTGCGCTACTGGACCAGGAGAGAGGCAGCAAACATCATGGTTACGTTTTTGGTGGGGTTGGAGAAAGTGATGTGAGTCAAAAGCCCTTAGTCTACCTAGTTGGTCAGGAAGGCCTACACAATCTGTTACTTGCTGAGCATATCAATTCGTCGCTGGCCTGTAACTGCAATTCTATTACTATTGAAAAATTAGAGGCATACGTGCGCAAAAATGCGCCAGCTCTGTTGCTTGTCGATACATGCTCTACTGGATTTGAGTTAGAAAGCTTATATTTTGTGCAGGGCCTGTCTGCGCTGGCACAGCAAAAAGTTTTTTCGGCATTGATCAACATTCCACTAGGCATGAATGTAGAGCCCTATCTGCGCATAGATGGTTTAGTTGGGATATTTCGCGAAGATGCTTCCCCAGAGCAACTTATACGAGGGATAGATGCGATGCTGAGTGGCGAGTACTGGTTCCCTCGCGTAGCACTGCATCGCTATCTCGATAGAACCCGCAAGCAGTACAGCAGGCCTTTTGAAAGTCAACAAGTTGATTTACTTACCGAGAAAGAACTTGCTGTGCTCAAGGCTCTCGGTGAAGGCGCAAGTAATGAAGCTATCGCTACTAAGCTTTACGTAAGCAAGCATACGGTTAAAACGCATATCTATAATCTTTACCGCAAACTCGGAGTAAGCAATCGGGTCGAAGCGGCTATGTGGGCTCGCCAAAATGTCTTCAAAGACTACTAATGTTGTCTTGTATGACGCATCAGTTAGGCCGTCTTGGAGGACTTCTCTAAAAACTCCGCCGTTGAGCCTAGCTGCCTTGGCGTGGAGGTGTTGGCGTCAAGGATGGCGCCATGAAGCCTCCGGTGATGGATTTACAGAGCCCTCCATACCAAGGCAGCTAGGCTCAACGGCGGAGTTTTTAGAGAGACCCTGGGGGAAGTTTTTAAATGCGCTCCGGACGGCATCCGTTGTAGTTTGGCGCAGGTGTATAACCACAGGGCTAGGTTTATGCGTAGCCGTCGTAATCACGCCTGCTCAGGGGTTTGAGTCAGAGCAGAAGCCATTAGAGAGCTTGGCTCCCTTGGAGCGAGTCCAAGAGGGCCTTGCAGATGCTCTAAGTAATGTTGTGATACGGCGGACTACTACCCATCTTGGTGATCGTTTCTACAGGGAGTTCAGCTCGTTGTGGAGTGCTCATGGGGTGTATGACATCCGCGGAGTGCTGACAATTGAGGAGCAACCGGCCTTTAATCAAGGCACTCTGATCAGAGTAGTATACGAACGCCAAGTGATGTTTTCAGCGCATGTACGCCCACATAAGCCATCACCCGAAAAAGTAGCTGAGGCAGCTATATCACCAGTGACGGATCGAGTTGCTCAGCGCGTAGCTCAAAGATTTATGGGCGGCTATGATCCTGATTTAGCTGGGGAGGAGCTATGAAATCCGCCATAAAAGTTAAAAGATCTGACGGTGCGGTGCTTTTTTTGGAGCATTACTTGTCTTGGGCGGGGGCGGCGTAGCTAACGCCTGGTTTTCCTATCAGCTTAGTCAGCAGGATCCGAATAGACACATGCAGCAATTAGACCGAGATAAGCAGCACCATTTTACGCGCTTTCCCGATGATGCCGCTAAGTAGAGCGTCTCAGGGTGCTTTAAAAGTAGAGGCGAAAAGGCAGTCGCTCGTTATAGTGTTTATTGTGGGATGGGTGCTTGTGGCGTTGTCTGGTTGTACTTATTTGGGCTTTGACGCAACCCCGGAGTGGGATGATGTTGAAGGTCCACAACTAGGTATGAACACCCAAACCTTTGGCGATTTGCTTGAGTTGCCATCGCCAGCAGGACGTATTCCTGCGGCAGTATATGGGTTTCGCGATATGACAGGACAGTACCGTGAACAGCCGCATAGCAACCTGTCTACCGCGGTTACTCAGGGAGGCGGGGCTATCCTGACCGAGGCCCTGTTGGAGTCGGGGTGGTTTCAACCAATAGAGCGCGAGGGTTTGCAAGATCTGTTGACTGAGCGTCGGGTGGCTCGGCAACTGCGTGATAATGTGGCTGCATTGCAGGAAGCGCGGGTTCTGTTCGAGGGCGGTATAGTTGGTTACGACCGAGCTTTAACAACTGGCGGGGTAGCGGCGCGCTACTTCGGTCTGGGGGCAAGTGAGGAGTATCAGATTGACCAGGTAACGGTTAATCTGCGAGCGGTGAATGTTGAGAATGGTATGGTGCTAGTTAGCGTTACAACCACCAAGACCATCTACTCTTATAAGGTATCCGGTGGGCTGTTCAGATTCGTTCGGCACCAGCGCCTGCTCGATGCTGAAGGTGGCTATACCCTCAATGAACCGCGATTGCTGGCTACCAGCGATGCAATAAGTGCTGCGGTAATACATCTGATCGTGCGCGGCCTGGTGGATAACCACTGGCGGTTGGCTAATTCTGAAGATCTTGATCATCCGATAATTGAAGCCTACCTTGTGCAACATAGACAGCGGCTTGGGCAGGGTGGCTAAGCAAAACTGGGGGGGAACAGGATGCGATTAGTTTGGGGTGGGCTATATTTAACCGGAATCTCGGTGCTGTTTACAGCATGGAGTAGTAGCCTGGTGGCAGAGTTGCGTTACCGGCCTAATAGCGCAAACGCCAGCGTTCAAATGCAGCATCTAAATCAAGCGCAGGCCCAGGACACAACGCGCAGCCCACAAGAGGCTGCCCGGCGCCAGATTCGCTCGCAGCAGGAACGCTTTGAGGACCAGTTGCAGCGCTCCATTATGCACCAGATAACCACTGGGGTTCGACGAAATATCGGTATCCTTGATGAGGATGGGCGCTTGCAGCCGCTCGATGAGCCTATCCAGGCTGGCGACTTTGAGATAGATATTCAAGAGCGCGAGGATGGTCAGTTGCAGATCATAACTCGTGATCCAATGACAGGCAGAGAGACCGAATTTACCATCGGGAGGTAGGGGGCTGATGAGGGGGGAACGATGACACTTAATGCCCTAAAAGAAGATGGATATGCAGCAGCTATTGCCCATGTTCCTGGGAACTTGCGTTATCAGTTAAGCCAAGTTTATGTTCTATTTATTCTTAACCGCCAGCTCAATACCACGCTCGACACCTCTGATGTGGTCAGGGCTGGCAACAGATTGATCAGCGACCTGCTCGAGCTAGACGGTCTGGCAATATATGCTATAGATCGGCCGCAACAGAGCGTCGAACTGCTGCATGTTGATCCTGATCTTACGAGCTGGTATCCACCCAGTCATAGCCTTGCCTGGGGCCAGGGTATCGCTGGCCGGGCGGTACTCAGTGAAAGGCAGTGGATCATTGAGCATGACCAAGACTGGCCGGATGATGTGGCCGCTGAGTCTATCCCGCCGCAGACTACGGTCCTGGCTGAGCGCATGCTCGGACTGGATGGCGAGGTGATCGGCGTCGTCATCTTTCATCGGACACAGGGCCTCGGTTTCGCCAACCATGAGTTGCCATTCTTTGCCGAGATGGCCAGGGATATGGGGCATGCTCTGAGCCGCGCGCAGGTGCTCGAGGGGTATCGTTATGGGTCGCTGTGTGATGGCTTAACGGGGCTCTACAATAGGATCTATGTCAAAGAACAGATTGAAGAGCATTTACGCACGCAGCAGCGCTACGGCACTGAGTTCTCGACCCTGATCCTTGATGTTGATCATTTTAAAGAGGTAAACGACTCCTACGGCCACTGTATCGGTGATGAGGTTCTGCGCATAGTCGCAACACGTATCCGCAGCGCATTGCGTGATAGTGATACGGTTGGCCGCTATGGCGGTGAGGAGTTTATAGTCCTGCTGCCCAACACTTCATCGACTGATGCCGCTATTGCGGCCGATAAGGTGCGCCGGGCTGTGGCTGATGAGCCGATCTTGGCAGGTCCCGAAGAGCAGAGGCTAATGGTGACTATAACCGTCGGTGTAGCAGCTGTGCCGCACGATGCCCAGGATATTGGCCAATTGCTCGAGATCGCTGATAGACGCCTCTATCTTGGCAAGCTGTCGGGACGGAATTCCGTGGTTGATGGGGGATGGCAGGAGAGCGTGGAGGCGACCCGGCGTCGTGCCCCGCGCTATGCGGTAACGCTGAGCACTACTAATGCCCCACGGCGGGTGCTGGGGTTAGAGATCTTAGCCCTCAACGGTGATTGGCGACAGTGTATTGTCGAGGATATTAGCCGTCTGGGGGTACGCCTGAAGAGTCCGGTGCCGCCGGAAAATGAGCAGTGCTTTAAGGTACGCATGCTGATAGAGGATCGACGAATCACTGATGAGCCGTTAAAAGAGCATATCCTGCCCTTGCGAGTTGCCCACTACAGCCGTGCCACTGATGGCTATTGGGCGATTGGCGGACTGTTCGTCGATGATGGCTCAGAGAGCTGGCAGCAGTTTTTCGAGGTGCTGCGGATAGCTTGAGCAAAAACGGAGTCTCCAAAACTCCTCAAAGCCATTTAGCTACCAAGTTTTGCAGGGCGCTGTGAATCTATCTCTGGAGGCTTCTGGTGCCATCCCTGGTGGCAGGCCTCTACACCGAGTTAGCTAAATGGATCCTGGGGAGTTTTTTTATGCAAATGTGTGCGGCATGCTGCCTCACGCCTTAGTATTAGTGCTGTTATGTGTTGCCTCAGAACTTGTACATGGGCTCTAACCTAAAATCTTACTGCAATTTACGAACTCTTCCTGATTTAGTTTTTCCCCCGAAGCGCATAACTTGTAACTGCACGCTACCCGTGGGAAATCACGCAAAAGGGGGTGTTGATGGCGGCTCGTTGGTGGGGCCTAGCTTGATGAGTGCCTCAATTCATGAACTGACACTAGAGGTTAACAGACATGCGCATGAAAACGACTTATATTTCAACAGTTACCGCGGCTCTGCTGTTCGGTGCCGGCGCGATCATGGCTGATAGTGGCGTAGCTAATCAAATCGATGTTACCCAAGAGGGGATGGTGGCCACGAGGCCACGGTAGATCAAGCAGGAAGCGGACTGGTCGCCACTATTGAACAGAGAACACTGGATAATGACCACGGCACATTTGGTGGTGAAGCCACCATCGACCAAACCGGAGAGGGACACACAGCTAGCATTGTTCAGCAAGGTGGACAGTTTGCGACTATTATCCAAGAAGGAAGTCAAAATACAGCAAGCATTGGTGCCCCCCAACAAGGTTTTGATGGGGCCAATGAGGCTGGAGATGCGTACTGGGGTAATAATAATAACGCATCAATTGCTCAAGATGGGACTGAAAACTCAGCCGATATCAGACAACAAGGCGGCACCGGTATCAGCACAGCCGATATAGACCAAGTGGGGAATGGTAATACGGCAGCCATATCCCAGATGCGTGGTGAAAACGATGCCTCTATCACTCAACATGCGAATAACGCTGAAGCTAATATTGATCAGCGTGGGGTAAGTGCTTCCTTTGCAGAACTCCATCAGATTGGAGATAACAGCATAGTTAGCATTACTCAGACCGATTCTACTGACGCAAGTGCAGTTCAAGGTTTTTGGAACAATCATAGTGCGGTACTCGCTGTCCATGACGCTGATGCAGAAGTCCATCTTCTACAAGATGGTGTTGGTTCCAGTGCCGATTTGACCGTGTCAGATGGGGTGGCGGGTACTATTTCATCCAACAAAGGTGAAGATACTTTCCACACAACCACATTTGAGACTGGATACGGCTTTATTAACGTTCACCAGGATGGCAGTGCGCATGAGGTAAACATCGACCAAAATGGTGGTGCATTCGGCAATATTTCTGTCAATCAGGCAGGGCAGCGGCCACATAGCTAACGTGACCCAAAACTGATTTAAGGCTGCGTATGGCCATGGGGGCCGCATAATCGTGGCCTCCATGGCAAAGGTGTGCAGATCAAGACAGGGCAGAGCGAGTTAACTCGGGTTTTCGCTGGTAAGGCGGTAAGACTCTACCTCAGCAAGGAGAAATAGACATGCGCATGAAGAAGACATATATCTCAACAGTTACCGCGGCTCTGCTCTTTGGAGCTGGATCGATTCTTGCGAATAGCGATCTTCAAGAAGCCACTATCAATCAGTACGGGGAAGATCAGACAGCTACGGTTGATCAGTTAAACGCACACGGTTCTAAGGCAACTATTACTCAGCAAGTGGGTGCAAATAACGCAGTAGCCACAATCCTCCAAAAAGATATCTCTGGCGCCACAGCAACCATTGAACAATGGCGTGGCACTGTCAAACTTATCCAGGATGGCTACGATTCGAGTTGGGATGCAGTGGCCGAAGTTAGAGGTCAAGCAACCATCGCCCACGGTGAAGGTAACACTATCGAAGTCGACTCAAACAGCACCTGGGATGTCATGCAGAGCGGCTCTGGTAACTTCGCCGATATCATAGCTAGCCGTGGTGGCAGTGGAGAAATTCGACAGGATGGCCAAGATAATAGCGCAGAACTGAATTTGGATGTTGGCTCTAGCACAGGCGTGGAGTACGCCGACGTGACAGTAGAGCAGATTGGATCGGGAAACCAAACATTCCTTGGTGCCCACTGGTCTTTCAATGACATCGTGAATATTTTTCAAGAGGGAGATGACAACATATCTCGCCTATATATAAACAGTGCCAATCCTGCAGATGTCAAACAGGTTGGCAATAACAATGAGGCTAATGTAGGCACTGCGGAGGAGCTCTTCTCATTTAAAGGGAATGTTCTCCAGCTGGGCAATGATAATCTAGTTGATTTAATTGGAACCGGCGGCTCGTGGAGAGGGGCAGACATCTACGTAGAGCAGCACGGGAATGAAAACGTCTCTCATGTTAGCTCGGATAAAGGCAGAGTTGTTGTAATGCAGCTTGCTGATGATAGGGCAGCAGATGGCAATTCCAGCCATGTTGCTAATATTACGACGATCAATGGCGCTGGTATTGATCTCCTGAAGCAGGTAGGCAAGGGTTCATTTGCTGATCTGTTCGCCGACGGAGAAATGGTCACGGGCTCAGTTCAGTCCAATGCCGGTGTAGAAACTGATCACACTACCACTATAGGGTCTGAACATGGCGGCATGGAAATCTTGCAGTTAGGTGCTAACAAGCATGCAGAGGTCCATCTGGATGGTTATGAAGGAGATATGATAAGTATTACTCAGGGTGGCAACGGTTCTCACGGAGTGTTTCATGCCGGTGATCTCGGTAATCCTAGCCATGGCATGTCAGCTATAATAACCTCCAACGATGCCAGTTATACGGATCATTTGACCACTGTCGATTCTTCCTATGGTTTTATGACAGTAGCCCAGCATGGTGCTGGAAACCTAGCTAGCCTCACGCAGCGGCAGTGATAGCAGGTTTGGGAAGCAAGTCAAGAGCTAGTTTATAAATGTTTGTGTATTTGCCATGAAACTTGCAAGGAGGCAGGTTTCATGGTGTCAGGGATAAAGATGGTGGAGTGTAGAAGATATGTAGTAAAGGTTGTTACATTCAGACAGCTGCTAGGGGAGCTGGGTTTTTGTGATCATAAATGGGGATTAACCGTAGATGAGCAGGATCAGAGCCTTCGCGTTACTTAAAAACAAGGCTCATAAGAGAATCGCCCTAGCTATCATGCTATTCGCATCCTTAATTGGTAAGGCACTGTCTAATACGGTTGCGGCGGAGATGAGCCATATCGATCCCATAGAGGCTAAAATAGAATTCCTAAGCAGCGAGGATTATGGCCTACTCATTCAGCCTAAGGCCAGAGCGAAGGATCCGATTGAGGTGAGGTACAGGATCAAGGTATCTGCTAGCGGTGTTTCTGGTGAGTCCAGCACTAGCCAGGGAGGATCGAAGCAACTTGATTCTACGTACCGCGTTCTTTCAACGGTAAGCATGAGACAACAGGGGGAGGCGCGCTTCGAGGCTAAATTGACATTAGTTACCCCGGAGGGGGAAGAGCTACGTCTTAGCGAGACTTATCAGCAAGAGGTGCAAGTTAGGTGAGGCGTGCCTGGCATGAAGACAACAATATTGCCCTATTGTTGGGCTTTTCTGAGCAAGCTTGTGGGTGCCGACCTCAACAGCGGGGTAACCAACCGCGCCTGCGGAGTTTTTCGAGGCGCCCTTGTGTATCGGCAGGCGCTATTACCCTGGTGCTGTTGTTAGTGGTGATCTTATTGGCCCCGGCAGCCGTTTGGGCTTATGAACTCTCGGGCATAGGTGAAGGAGATCTAGCTGCCCCTGAGTTGTATATCGGCAGTAATATTGATCATAGTACAAGCAATGCTCCAGCCCCCGGCAGTATGGATGGTAACTGGGCAAGTGTAATACAGACTGGCGAAAAGCACTGGGTATCTATTGAGCAGTACGGTCGGGATAATATCGCCTACATTCAGCAAAGCGGCGAGGGGCATTACGCAGCATTAGTGCAGCAAGGTAACAACAATTGGAGCGAGATAATTCAATCAGGTAACGGCGGGCATAGAGCTACGGTCAATCAGTATGGCAATGATAACAAGGCGAGCTTAGAACAGGTAGGTGCAGTTGCACATAATGTTGAAATAGATCAGATTGGCGATGGCAATCAGATAAATGTTCGGCAGAACGGTGCAGTAGGTTCATATATCTCAGTTAGGCAAGAATTTAATTAATATGGCTTATGGTTTGTCAGGCATAATTCGTTGAGGATATTCGTCTAATTTTAACACAAAAGTCAGAAGCGCCATTTTAGTGATGAAGTTACCGCCTGAAACATGAAGTCCGGCTCATCTAGATAGCGGACATAATCAATACCCACCGCATAGTGATCGCCGAGATTTATTTCTGCTCCTGCGCCTAAACTAAATCCAGAAGCGGTCGGGGCGTCTTCTTCGGCGCCAGCCTCCTCGGGAGAGACGATCATCTGCACACTCGAGAACCCAGCTAGAGTATAAACATTAAAATATTCAAATAAGGGCTGGTTAAGCCTCAAGAAAACGCCATCCAGAGAATCAAGCTCTATCCTCACTTTTGCAGGTAAGCTTACCTTATCTTCACCATACATACCGAAATGGGCCTCTATACCAAATCTATCGGTAAGTAACGTTCCGGCTATCAAGCGGCCCCCTGTTGCCGAGGTTTCGTCACGTTCCCCTTCATAATTCCAAGGCATTGCTCCGACACCTATATAGACTTCATGAACAATTTGAAAGCTGCTGACCGGAGTGCTCATAGCTAAAGCGCTACCAATGACAATGAATTTAAGACGGGTGCAACGCATTTAGAAGGACTCCTGATACTTATGAACGTGTAGCACTTGACGGTGCAGGTTGATGGAGTATGATTAAAGAATAACACAAAATTCCGTCATTCTTTATTTTTCGACGGATTGGCCTAAAAATAACTAGTCTGATCATGTAGCAGGACTGGCTTGGTGTTGCGCAAAGCGCAAAGGTGTTATCAGTGAAGCTAACTCGCGGCTTACCAGTAGTTTTTTTAGAGGTACTCGGGATTTTTTTTATCGTCCTTTTCGTGGTGGCAGTACTGTCAGGATGTGATGACATCTGGGACACGGACGATGATGAGCATGATAATGACGAAGAGCAAGAGACGCTCGATTTAGGCTGCTTTGATGAGGGTGTGTTTATCTCTGGTGAAGTTTGTGTTGATGAGCAGGTTCTCGGACCTAAAGATAGCATCTGGGTCAGTGCCTATCTGCGCAAGCCCGGTGAAGACCTGACAGATGCAGGGGCTGGCCACGGTTTAAGTGTTTACCAAGTCTCATTCAGTTCCGATTGCCAGAGTTCGGCGGAGGAGAGTGATGATGAGAATGGTGATAGTGACCCAAAAGCTCGTTTCTCCTCGGTAAACCGTACAGAAGAAGATAACGGCAAGATAAAATTTGCAGCAGCGTATGATCTTCTTGGCTGCCTTCCAGAGAATGACAAGGATACAATAACTGCTCGCTTGGAAAGAGGGGGTAGAGGGTCAGCGAAGAAGACTGTAACAGTCGAGCCACCCCATTATGCAGAGCTTTTGCAATACTACCCAAGGCGTGCGGCCATTATCGATGAGTGGCATCCGGATGGGCCGCGCCCCGGCCTGGAAGTGGTTTTTAATGTAATCACTCAGTTTGAGCAGGCATTAGAAAAAGTACCGGTAAGTTTCGAGCTGAAGTGTTCAAATGGTGATGACGATGATTGTTTACCGAAAGAATACTTTAGAGTAGATTCACCCAAGATAATCGATGGTGCTGAGGTTAGAACGAGGGTAAGGCGTTCTGCCAAAAATAGCGATATCTCTGACGATATACATGGTAAAGAATTTAATGTTGTAGGGAACATTCAGCATCCCTGGGATGTTACTTCCAGCGATAAGAATGATGACTTTACGCTGATCCCGTTAAAGTTTAATAAATTAGCAGAAGGCAGTGGTGCTGGCCAACTAAAGTTCGATTTTGTGGATGCTGTGGGCCGCGAAAACAGTGATGACAAAGCAATTGAGCGCTTTATCTTTAATCAGGACGGAGAACTCATTGATGATGCTAAAGTGCCGATCCGCCTTAATATCGACTATGAAGATAAAAATGGTGATAGATTTCGTGTAGAGGATTTGCGCATCGCCATTGACGTTGAAGAGGGTGCGGATAAGGGTGAGTTGGTTGGTGATAAAACCTGCTTCTCAGAAAAGGGCCGCTGTGAGTGGGAGTGGCGCCCGCACGACGATCTTAACCTCTATGCCTCTGGCCCAGAGGAGAAACTCAAAGTTGTGTTGGGAATACGCGATTCGCGCAGCACTTGGAGAAACCATGAAAATGGCCGTCCAACCGCACTAAAAGACGGTAATCTGCCAAAATTGCTACTGAAGAAGCGACAAGAGACTGATGAAGATCAGAATGGTGGTGATTAGTATCTCTAAAGCCTGCCGTTAAGTACCTATTATCTCTAGGAACCTCCAAAACTCCTCGGGGGCCAGTCAACTGCCCCGGTGTGGAGGTCTTGGCGCCAGGGATGGCGCCATGAAGCCTCCAGGGATGGATTTACGGCGTCCTCCACGCCGGGGCGGTTGAGTGGCTCCAGGGGGGGAGGTGGAGGTTCCAATATATGCCTAGAAGAGCGGGAGCATCTGAAAAAATAGCTCGCGCGCCCCCGATCAAATGTCAACATCAACCACCTCCTACCGCAGCAATAATCCTTTCCGCCGCATTCACAGCCCCGTCATCCTCTCTGGCCCACTGCGCGATTTCGCGGCATCGCTCAACGCGACTCGTTGAGCCGAGTAGGGCATCAATGGCCTCAGCGGCGCTTTTGCCAGAGTAGTGGCGGGGCAAAAGCTCTAGTCCTACCCCGAGACGCTGGGCGTGGGCGCTGTTATCGAACTGATCATAGGCCATAGGTCTAATTAGTTGAGGTATGCCTGCCGTCAGTGCAGTGCTGAAGGTGCCGATGCCGCCGTGATGGACAAGCGCCGCGGCGTGAGGCAATAGGTTGGGAAATGGCACATAACCGCTGCTTATCATGCCTGAGGGAAGATCAGTCGGGGCCTCGCCGTGGGCGTCAACCAGTATGCCGCGGTAGCCGTTTGATTGGCAGGCCTGAATCGAAGCAAGGAAAAAATCGCCGCTACAGCGGGTTGCGGTACCCGGGGTAAAAACAACTGGTGCAGTACCTTGTTCCAAGAACAGGCGGATATCTCTGGGCAAGTTGTTGTATGTTCCTTGCTGCAAGCTGCCGTTAGGAAAACCGGCCAAGCTTAGCGGGGTATCCCAAGGCGGTTGCGGGTTTGCCAGCCAGTCCGGAAACATCGCCAGGATCATGTCGACATTGTGGAGCCAGTCGCCGAGAACCCTTTTGGCAGGGGGTAATCCTAAATCAGAGAGCAGGTCATTGAGCTTCGGCGCAAAGGCAGGGTCAAAGACTAGCCTATCAAGCATGTACCAGAGCACTTGCGGGGCTGGTCGGGGCAAGAGCGGCCATATTGGACTGGTACCAAATCGTGGCAACCGGCGCCGACAGCGGAGCAATACGGGGGCTAGGTGAGTAGTTACGCAGAAGACTCCGTCAGTCTCCTTGAGCAGTCGCGGCAGCAAAGAGAGTGTCGAGCCTATTGCCACAGTCTGCCCTGGCAGTATGTATCTGCGGAGGGCTTGCCAGTCTTGTGCCAGGTTTGCAGTTAAGACCTTGGCCAGTATTTTTGTGCCTTGGTGAGAGTCGGTTAACTTAGGGTCGCTGAGTAGCTGCTGGTATTCATCTGTAGAGTCGCCAACCCCTATGCAGTTCAGTCCCTCACTCTCTATGCGCTGCTTAAAGTAGCGATGGGTGTAAATGAATACTTCGCAGTTGCGCTCTTGCAGCGCCTTTCCCAGGGCGATGAAGGGGAGCACGTCGCCATGGCTTCCGCTAGCGCAGATCAGGGTGCGCATCGGCAGTGGCCTGTTAATAATACTGTCTCAGAGTAAAAAGACCGCAAGCCGGGTTTGCTTCAAGCATTGCCCGACCTACGGTCTTACCGCGTGCCACACGCCTGCTAGCCATGGTCAGATGTGCAGAACACCATGCTCCAGCACGGGCCTGCCGCATCGCACAGCTACAGTTTTTATAGGCACACCGACCAGCGTATTATTTACCCTGGCTGTCTGTGGGTGCCATCTTATCAGCCAAACGCTGAGCGTAGTCGTTGAGGAAGGGTATCTCGAACGACTTCTTCTGATTGGCCAGATATGCCATGTACAGCAGAAAGGCAAAACCGGCCCAGAACACCAGCGGAACGCCGATGAAGCTAACGCTCAGGATCGCTACTGCCAGCCAGGCTACAGCGATTACCGCGGATAGCAACAGGGCTTGGCAGGCATGCTTGCGCACTACCGAATCATTGCGATCTAAAAACAGGAAGATAGCCCCGGTGATAGGCCCAAGCACATAGGCCAGACCGGAAGCTACATGCTGCGGCTGCCCGGAGCCGCCGGCACTGCTGCCTTTACTGGCACCGCTGTCGGCCGATTTTTGTGCCGACGATCCGGTGCTGGATGAAGAGCTGCTGGAACTCTTGCTGCTAGATGCCGCAGCACTGCGAGTGCTGCTCGCCTTGCCCTCAGTGCTGCTGCTCTTGGCTGCAGCTGATTTGGTACCGGTCGACTTGCTGCTTGAGCTGCTGGAAGTGGAGCTGGAGCTCGACTCCGCAGCCTTCTTGGTGGATTTATCGTTTACGTCCTCGCTCATTATGGACACCTCCGTGAAAAAGCCCAAATAGGGCGAATCATTCTATCCCCGTCCGTGGTGTACAATACCGATTCGCCTTATCCTGCGCAAATCGCTGGTTTTGAGTCATGTAGTAGCACATCTAGGTGTAGCAATTTTTCAATACGGCTAGCTTAACCGCTCAGCCAACACCCCCGCCAGTTAAGCGAATCCGGGGGGGTCCCACTGGTCAATCATTTTCTGGCGAGCGACATTAAGCCGCTCTGACATCAACGCAGAGAAGCGCTTGAGTAACTGATAGCCAAACTCGGCATCCTGCTCGCAGCGCTCTAGAACCGAGCTGCCATCGATCACCAGCAGTTCACAATCTGTCTCGGCACGGGCGTTGAAATTCCAACGGTAAGGCGGGATTAGCCACGACCAACCGAGGATTTGGTCTGCGCCCAAGTGTTGCACTTCAAGTGTTGGCCCGCTGATAGCCGGTATCTCCAAGTGTACGGTCCCGCTGCCTACAACATAGAAGCTACTCGCCGGATCTGCGATGCGAAACAGAACCGTATCCTTTGCGAACTGCTGCCATGCCGATTTGCTGGCCAGGAACTCGATATACTCGCGCGGGAGTTCCTTGAAAAAGTCCTGATCAGACAGGTAGTTGGCTATAGTCGCGGTCATATTGCGCATCTCTGTAGGCCGGACCGTGGCTGCATGCGCTACCGAACATTACGGCCTGTGCAATCGCTTTCCCTGCCGGATTAACTTGCCTGTCTCTGTACATACTGCTCACTTGGATACTCTGCTGGCCGTTCGGCACCCTGCATACTGTAAAGGTAATCACGGGTTAAAGGCACTGCGTCTTGCTGCCGCGCCATCTGTAACTGAAGCACCATCATGCCGCGCCAGCGGAATGCGGCCTCACTGACGGCAAGATAAAACTCCCACATGCGACAAAACGACTCGCTTTTATTGGCCGCTACTCTCTCGCGCATGGCCTGGAAGCGTTGCTGCCAGGATGACAAGGTCTTGGCATAGTGCAGTCGCAACACCTCTATGTCCGTGACCCTGATGCCGACCCTCTCTATTGCTGCCATAACCTCGGAAGTGGCAGGAATATAGCCTCCGGGGAATATATAGCGCCGGATCCAGGGGTTAGTCACACCGGGGGGGGTGAAGCGACCAATAGTGTGAATCAGCGCTACACCGTCATCGGTGAGCAGGTCGTAGACGCGGTCGAAATATTGGTCATAGAAGGGGGTGCCGACATGCTCAAACATGCCGATACTGACAACCCGGTTGAATCGGCCTGTTACATCCCGGTAATCCTGCAGGCGGATATCGACCCTGTTCTCCAGGCCGGCCTGGCGCACCCGCTCGCGTGCCAGTTCTTGTTGCTCCTCGGAGAGAGTCAGGCCGACCACTTCGACGTCGTGATTATGGGCCAGATTGATGGCCATTGATCCCCAGCCGCAGCCTATATCGAGAACCCGTTCCCCATCTCGGACCAAAAGTTTGCGGCGGATATGGTTAAGCTTAGCCTGTTGGGCTTGCTCCAGTGTCATATCAGGGGTGGCGAAATAGGCACATGAATAATTCAGGTCTTCGTCCAAGAACCCCTGAAACAGCCAGTCATCGAGATCGTAATGTGAAGATGCATTGCGCCGCGCACTGTGGGCGCGGTTCCACTGTTGAATAGGGCGCCAGGCCAGCGATAACCACTTTTTCAAGCCAGACCGGTAGCGCGGTGGATTATTTATTAGTAGCACTCCCAGCAGCCTTATCAGGCCGCCTTCACCTGGGCTCCAGTCACCGTCCATGTAAGTCTGCCCGAGCATGAACTCTGGATCCATTGCGATACGGCGAAAAACACGCCGCCGATGGACTTGCATCGTGGCGCGGGGTTCCCGACCGTCGCCGTAGATGCGCCTCTTGCCATCATCAAAGTGTAATTCCAGGGTCCCCGTGCGAATCTTCTCGGCTAGTTTTTTCTCTATCCACATCAGCTGGTACTCCATCGGTCATGCCGATCTGCAGCCTGCGG
Source organism: Halorhodospira halochloris (assembly GCF_002356555.2). NCBI lineage: Bacteria > Pseudomonadati > Pseudomonadota > Gammaproteobacteria > Chromatiales > Ectothiorhodospiraceae > Halorhodospira > Halorhodospira halochloris. The sequence goes on along the minus strand of NZ_AP017372.2, from coordinate 1,700,881 downwards.
CAATAAAAAGATGAACTGTTAATTATTAAAGCTAACTTCAACTGTTTATCCTTTTGATCTTTGTTTGTTTGCGGTCAGTTTCCGTGGCTTCAATTACACCATATATCGTAGCCAAATTCATGATACTGCAGCTGTCCGTATAACATCTTATGCCTCACCCAAATCATTATAATGCCTAATCGACTCAATTTTTTAAAACTGGGCGCCGTGCCGCATGTTCAGATTTGATACGGCTTGCGTGCCTTTTCAGATTCCCCCTGAGCCACTTGCTGCCCCGGTGTGGAGGTCTTGGCGCCATGGAAGGCGCCATGAAGTCTCCAGGGAGGGATTCACAGCGTCCTCCACACCGGGGCAGCAAGTGGCTCAGGGAGGGGTAAGAGGTGCCGCTGTGTGGAGGGTTGAGGACAGGATTGTCGCCGTGAAGCCTCCAGGGATGGATTCACGGCGTCCTCCGCTCACTGCCCGAGTATTCGCCGCGCATAAACCAAGCTACGGTACCACTCCCGCTTAGGTTGCGGCACCGGCGGTGGTCGGTGGCTGAGCAGGGTGACCTGAGTCCCTTTATCTACCATCTGAGTGCGCAGTATCGAGTTAAGGACATTTTCTCTAGCGCCGTAGACCTCTATCAGAAAGCTTTGCGCCTCCTCCGTCAGGTCGACGCGGTAGTGACGAACTAGAGCTAGGGCGAGCTTTTCGGCAGCACGACTGAGATCATTACTGACCTCCCTGACCATGGCCTCACCGATGCGGCATTTCTCCAGCGCACTCATGCCCGGTTCAAGGTCGCCGAGATAACACGCATTAGTGGCCGCTAGGCCACGCTGCACTTCAGAGCGGGTAATGCCTATATGGGGCTCCAGGGCTACAGCTATTTCAATAGCTAAGCGCCTGGCCTTATCAGGGGTGAGATCTTCGTGAGCAGCTATAGACTGGTGGTAGCCTCGGCCAGGGTCCGTGTCCCCACTGGCGAAGAGGTGCTTACTAAGACTGGCACAGACCTTTTCACGGGCCTCTTCGTCCAGTCCTATGGAGCGCTCAACAATGCGTAGCCCCTTGCTGCCCGGGCCTATCATAAGCTGTTGCTCGCGGCCGGTGGATATCTCTGACACTAGCTGCTCCCAATCCTGGGTCGCCTTAATAAGCTCGGCATGAGTGGAGCCTATTGACTGTACGGCCTGGTACGCAGCCCGATAGAGGCCGATTGATGTGGCCAAGGTTCTGCTCAGATGGTCGGCTCTGGCTCGCTGTGTACGGCTGATGGTGCGCGGGAAGCGCTTATGTTGCTTGTATAAGATGTCAAGCTCAGCCTGCATGCCGTCGAGTGCGGTATTTATCCGTTCAAGCAGGGTGGAGCTAGGGAGTTCTTCAGGTGCGTTGGCAGGGGCAAGAAGGCCAGCTTCAATCAAGTGGGAGGCTAGTGCTCTGAGGCGATTCTCTACCGCCGCCAGGTTCAGGCGAAAACGGCTGCGGGCTGCCTCTATACGGTCGAGGTGCTTGGCTAAGCGCCAATTTCCAGAGTAACTAAAGCAGAGGGTGGTGATCTCTCTACCGTTAAGCAACTCAAAGGCGAGTCCGAACATCTGTTCGACGTCTTGCATTGTGAGCAATGCGGCGTTTTGTTCTTCGAAAGCGGCGAGTATCCTCTCAACAAAGGCCTCATGGCGGGGAATGCCGGCTCGCAGACGCGGTACTTTGCCGGTGAAGCGCTCGCGCAGGGCGCTTGCAGCAAGCGGCGCCTCGGAGCGGACTTGTTGAAAGGTCGCCTCGAAGTATTCGCCGTGCAATTTATTGAGATCGCGAATCCGCGAATAGAGACCGGCGCGGCGGTAGTTGTCGATCTGCGCTAAGATCCGGCCCAGCTGACGGTCCTTGGTAAGCTCTTCGCAGGCTAGGGCGACCCCCTGCGGGGAGAGGTCGATGCGCAGTAGCAGTTGCCTGGCGGCCTCATAACCGCGGGCATTGCCTTCGAGGCTATCGACATCAAGATCACGGGTTGCCAGTATGAGCTCACCGAGTTGATCGATAACCTGAACTACTTTGGCTTGCGCCATCTCCTTGTTTGAGCCTAACGTGCTGTCGTAGAAGATCTTGGCTAACAGGCCGATGACCCCGGAGAGCAGGGTGAATGTGCCAAAGTAGATCAATAGCTGGGTGCTGGGCAGATGCCCATATGCCACTATATAGCCGCCGGTAAGGCCGAGGCCGGTTACCGGCCCGGCAGTCCAGGCGATGCCGAGCAGATTGCGCGAGATGCGGACCCGGCGCAGGGAGCGCTGCCATTGACGCAGGCGCCTATCAGTAGTGTCTTGACCTAAAGAAACTCCGGCTGAATGTTCCGTGTGGGGAGTCTCTGCGGCGCGCGGCGATGATTTAATGCGCCGGTAAAAGGCCCTTATTCCGGAGCGCAAAGTGGGCTACCCTTCCTGTTCTGGAGTGCCCGAGTTGATCTTTTCTAGGCGAGTTCGCTCAGCACGACGTTCAGTGCGGGCATCGACAGTGCGCACCGGCAAGCCGGCCCAGCCTTCCGCCATATACCAGCGCACAGCCCGCTGCTGTCCGGGCATTTTGCGCGTCAAGCGGATGGTACGAAAGGTTCCGGCGTGGGTGCGCACGGTTTGACGGCCCTCGATATGAAAAACTATCTCTTCAGTCTCGCCTTCCTCGTTGACAACCTCGTGGGCTATTCGTTCGTGGCGGGAGCCTTCCAGGGCTTGCTGCATAACCTGCCAGCGATGTGAAATCGGGTCGAGGGCATCGGGAGGAGCGGCTATCTCGTTCTCCTCTAGCTCACCTTCATCAGCAGTGAAGCGAACCTGGAGTATAACCTCCTCTTCGGCGTCATCGAAGGCCGTATCCGGGTCGTATTCATCAGCTGACTGGAAAACGGTGGCGCGGCGTATCTCATAGGTTTGGGGTTGGGCAACTGCCCCTTCCAGGGTGCCTTCACTGATCTCACGGGTCATGATGATGCGCCGGTCGCCCTCGTAATCGCGACCTACAGCCGGACGCTGACGCAGCTCACGGACGCGCTCAAGGCGGAAGGTGTCGGCCTCTGGGTAATCCCAAATTAGTGTTTCGTAGCCGCGCCACTCGCCGCCATCCTGAATCCAGTAGCGGGCGCTGCCCGATTCGGGCAGCTCTGCGGCGCCGATAAGGGCTGAGCCAAGCCCGAGGGTCGGCAGCGAAGCCAGGATTAAAACTCTTTTTAATTGCCGCAGCTTCATAGGGGGTGATTGCCGGTGTGTGGCCCAAAAGGATTTGCCAAGGGCTAGCTCCAAGGGAGTACTCAACCCGTTCTCTATGATATATATCGGCTTCAGTCTGGGAAAGCTGAAGATCCCTGGGGGGACCTCAGAAACTTCGCTGGCGCCATCATCTGCCCCGGTGTGGAGGTCTTGGTGCCAGGGATGGCGCCATGAAGCCTCCAGGGATGGATTCACGCCGTCCTCCACACCGGGGCAGATGATGGCGCCAGCGAAGTTTTTACAGGCGCTCTGGGTACGCCCTTTGGGTTTTGACTGAGCAGGCCGAAATAGCGCATAGTTGGCGTCATATAATTTGTGCGCTGCAGGATTGAAACAGATGAAAATTCTAGTTACAGCAAAACGGGTTATTGACCCTAACATCCGGGTACAGGTTCTTCCCGATGGTTCGGCTATAGCCGCGGATCATGCCAAGAAGACGCTCAATCCATTCGATGAGGTCGCCATTGAACAGGCTGTCCGCATGAAAGAGGCCGGCCATGTCAGTGAGATAATTGCCGTAACTATTGGCACAGCAGGTGCTGAGGAGGTGCTGCGTACAGCGCTGGCCTTTGGTGTTGATCGGGCGCTGCTGATCGGCGCAGAGCATGATCTTGAACCGCTGGCTGTGAGCCGGGTACTAGCCGAGTTAATCGAGCGCGAGGAGCCTGATTGGGTCTTAATGGGTAAGCAGGCCAGTGATGATGATAGCAATCAGGCCGGGCAGATGCTTGCTCAGCGGCTTGGCTGGGGTCAAGCGACATTTGCCTGTGGGCTGAGTCTGGTTGATGGCGAGTTGCATGTTACCCGCGAAGTTGATGGTGGCAAGAAGACCTTGGCGGTTAAGCCGCCGGCGGTGGTTACTGCCGATTTGGGTCTTAATGAGCCGCGCTATATTAAATTGCCGAACTTGATGAAGGCTAAGAAGAAGCCCATTGAGCGCCTTGAGCTCGATGATTTAGGTGTCGATGTTAGCCCTCGTCTCGAACAGCTTGGGCTTGCTGAGCCGCAGCCGCGGCAAGGCGCGGGGATCAGGGTCGAAAGTGCTGAGGAATTGGTCGCCAAGCTCAGAGATGAGGGTCAGTTATGAGTATATTGGTAGTAGCCGACCATAATGGTCAGGTGGTTAGTGAAGGGACCTGGCGGGCAGTCGGTGCTGCTCAGCAGCTCGCCGATAAGGTTGATCTAGTGGTGGCCGGCGGTGATGAGGCGGCTGCGGTGGCTGCCGAGGCTGCCCGCATCGGTGGCCTGAGCAGTGTCCTGCTCTGCTCGGGGACGGCGCACGCCGATCAGCTGGCCGAGCCGCTGGCACAGCGACTGGCAGCACTGGTCGAGGTACGCGGGTATAGCGCGGTTGTTGCCCCGGCCTGCAGCATGTCCCGGGATAGTCTGCCGCGATTGGCTGCACAGTTGGATGTGGCGATGCTCTCCGACGTTCTGGAGATAGAGGACAGCGAGACATTTGTCCGGCCGATGTATGGCGGCAGTGTCTTGGCCCGGCTGCATTGCGCCGAGCCGGTCAAGATCATGACGGTGCGGGCGACCTCGTTTAAGCGTCCAGCAGAGCAGGATCCGGCACCGGTGGAGGAGATCGAGCCGGGCGCCGACTCGGGCCTGGTAAGGCTCATTGAGCAGCTACGTAGCGACTCAGGGCGCCCCGATTTGGCTTCTGCGCAAATAGTTGTGGCAGGGGGGCGAGGCCTGATCGATGAGCAGGGTGTTGCGGAATTGGAGGCTGTTGCAGATAGCCTCGGAGCAGCAATAGGTGCCTCGCGCGGGGCGGTAGACGCTGGGTTATTGCCGAGCGGTGCTCAGGTTGGGCTTACCGCTAAAGTAGTTGCACCGCAGCTGTATATCGCTGTTGGCATATCCGGGGCCATATATCATATATCTGGGATGAAAGAGAGTAGTGTGATTGTGGCGATCAACTCCGACCCTGAGGCGCCCATATTCGAGATAGCAGATTACATTTGGGTAGCGGATGCCCGCGAGGCGCTTGCCGAGCTGCGCCAACTGGTGGAGGCATAATATATGTCAATTTACTATAAGGCACCGGTGCGTGATCTATGTTTTGTTATAGAGGAACTCATAGGTCTGCAGGATTATGTCGGGATGGAGGGGGTCGAGGAACTCGACGCCGAGTTGGTAAGTGCCATTCTGGAGGAGGCAGGACGCCTAGCCAGCGAGGAGTGGGCGCCTCTTAACAGCAGTGGTGATCGCCAGGGGTGTGTCCTTGAAAATGGTCAAGTCAAGCTCCCCGATGGGTTTATTGAGGCCTATAAGTCCTTCACAGAGGCTGGTTGGAACGGCATAAATGCCCCGGTGGAGCATGGCGGACAGGGGTTGCCCGAGGTCATTGCCAGCGCTACCCAGGAGATTTGGCATGGGGCCAATATGGCCCTGGCGTTAGCCCCAATGCTCTCCGCAGGAGCTACCGAATTGCTCGCTCAGCACGGCGACACCGAGCTGCAGCAGCGCTATCTCGACAAGCTGGTCAGTGGTGAGTGGACTGGCACCATGGATCTGAGTGAACCCCAGGCTGGCTCCGACCTTGGTCAGGTCGCTGCGCGGGCGCTGCCGGATGAGACGGGCGATAGCTATCGCTTGTTTGGCCAAAAAATCTTCATTACCTGGGGTGATCACCAGGCCGCCGAGAATATTATCCATCTGGTTCTCGCCCGTACCCCTGATGCCCCGGCCGGCCATCGTGGTATCTCGCTCTTTCTGGTGCCCAAGTTTTTGGTTAATGCGGACGGCTCTCTAGGAGAGCGCAATGCCGTTTTCTGCGACTCTTTAGAGCATAAGGTCGGCATTCACGCCTCGCCAACTTGTACCATTCGGTATGGCGATAATCAGGGTAATGGGGCGGTTGGGTACTTGGTCGGTGAGCTCAACCGCGGCCTCAATCACATGTTTACCATGATGAATGAGGCCCGCCATAAGGTCGGTGTGCAAGGCATCGGTATCGGTGAGCGGGTCTATCAGGGCGCTTTGGCCTTTGCTCGGGAACGGGTGCAGGGGCGCCGCCCCGGTGGCAAGGAGTCGGTGCCCATCCTCGGTCATCCCGATGTGCGGCGGATGCTGATGACTATCCGTGCGCAGACTGAGGCGATGCGTGCCCTAGCATTGGTCAGTGCCGCCTACCAGGATAAGGCGCTCCATGCTAGCGACAGTGAGGAGCGTGCAGCGGCACAGCGCCGGGTGGATCTGTTCACGCCAGTAGTCAAAGCGGTTGCCAGTGATTGGGCGGTTGATAGTGCCTCCCTGGGGATTCAGGTACATGGCGGCATGGGGTTTGTCGAGGAACTAGAGGCCGCGCAGCTGTGGCGCGATGTGCGCATCGCACCGATTTATGAGGGCACTAACGGCATCCAAGCCCAGGATTTTACCTTGCGCAAGGTGCTAAAGGACTCCGGGGAGACCCTTGAGGCTGTCCTCGGCGAGATCGAGCAAGTCGTTGCTGAGTTGCGTGCGGACTCGGTAGTGAGTGATTTAGGCGCTCGTCTTAAGGAGGGTGTCGGGACGGTACGCGAGTCGACCCGGTATTTGCTCGAGAACCAGGAAGATCCATTTGTTTCATTGAGTGCGGCAACCCCCTACATGATGCAAGCTGGCTGTTTGTTCGGCGCATGGCAACTAGGCCGCGCCGCTTTAGTGGCCAGAGCAGTGATTGAAAGGGGGGGTGACGGTGATGGTTTCTATACCGCCAAATTGCATACCGCCCGCTTTTACATGCGCCATATACTGCCTAGGGTCCACGCCTATACCCCGGCTGTTTGCGGGGGTAGTGATGAGCTCGAGGCGATTGAGGAGCGGCACTGGTGAGTGATGGATACGAGCGTGAGCAGCTTGAGTACGACGTAGTAGTAGTTGGTGGTGGCCCCGCCGGGCTGGCGGCGGCGATCCGCTTAAAGCAGCTGGCGGCGCAGTCAGCTGATCCGGATCAGCTCAATGTCTGTGTCCTTGAAAAGGGGGCCGAGATAGGTGCTCACTCCCTTTCTGGAGCAGCTATTGATCCTCGCGCCCTAGATGAGCTAGTTCCCGATTGGCGCGCGAAGCAAGCCCCGCTGGGCGTGCCCGTGGACTCGGCGCCTGGTGCTGAGAGCCTCTGCTACCTCACCAGCGGGCACGCCTTCGAATTGCCTGCCCCCGAGCACATGCATAATACCGGCTGCTACCTGGGCAGTTTGGGAAATATGTGTCGTTGGCTGGCCGAACGGGCAGAGGAGTTGGGGGTTGAGATCTACCCTGGCTTCCCCGCTGCCGAAGTGCTTTACGATTCTAGCACCGGTGCGGTGCGCGGCGTGGCTACGGTTGATATGGGGCGTAATGCCGACGGTAGTCCGGGTCCGGCTTTCGAGCCAGGGGTAGAGGTCGTTGCCCGGCAGACCATATTCGCTGAGGGGGTCCATGGCACACTCAGCGAGCAAGTCATCGAACGCTTTGAACTGCGCCGGGGAGCGCAGCCGCAGACCTACGGCCTAGGCATCAAGGAACTCTGGCAAGTCGCTGATGATAAGCATCGGCCGGGCAGTTTGCTGCACACACTCGGTTGGCCGCTGGATGAGTTTACCTACGGAGGTGGTTTTGTCTATCAGCAAGAGAAAGGGAAGGTCGCAGTAGGCCTGGTTGTCGGGCTGGATTACGACGATCCCTATCTGTCTCCTTTTGAAGAGATTCAGCGCTGGAAGACCCATGCCGCGGTCAGGCCAATATTAGAGGGCGGCAAGCGCATAGCTTATGGGGCTAAGGCGTTACCCGAAGGGGGTTGGCAGAGCCTGCCACGGCTGAGTTTCGCCGGCGGCGTACTGTGCGGTGATAGCGCCGGATTCATCAATGTGCCTAAGGTCAAGGGCATCCACCTGGCCATGAAATCGGCAATGGTGGCCGCCGAAGCGGTGCATGCTGCCTTAGGCAGCTCTGCTAGTGAGGCGGCCGATCTGCAGCAGCGGGTCGAGTCGAGCTGGCTTGCTAGCGAACTTAAGGCGGTGCGTAATGTTCGCCCGGCCTTTCGCTGGGGAGCTAGTGCCGGTTTGTTATATTCGGCTCTGGAAAGCTATCTGCTGCGTGGGCGTACGCCATGGACTTTGCGGCACCACCCTGACCATGCCCAGCTTAAGCCGGCACATTTGCGTAATCCCCGAGATTACCCAGCAGCGGATGGTAAGTTAACCTTCACGCGGCTCGATTCGGTCTTTTTGAGCAACACATATCACGACGAGGGCCAGCCTTGCCACTTGGTGCTCGCCGATAGTGATTTGCCCGCGCAAGTGAACTGGCCCCGCTACGCCGGCCCGGAGATGCGCTACTGTCCGGCCGGGGTCTATGACTATCAGCCGGATAAGCATACTGGCGAGATGAGCTTGCATATTGAGTCGATCAACTGCCTGCACTGTAAGGCGTGTGCTATCAAGGACCCCTGTCAGAATATTGAGTGGCGGGTGCCGCAGGGCGGCAACGGGCCCAATTATCCGAATATGTAGACTTCCTGGCTTTCACCCGACCCCTAAATACTGCGCCTGAGCCAATTGCTTCACCCTGTGGAGGACGCCGTGAATCCATCCCTGGAGGCTTCATGGCGCCATCCCTGGCGCCAAGACCTCCACAGGGTGAAGCAATTGGCTCAGGCGCAGTATTTTGAGCCCCCATTTGAGAATTTCAGTTTTTTCTAAGGTAGTATTATTCGGATACCATAAGTTCTATAGTGGTTGGGTAGGGTCTTGGCCAACGATGGGAGTATGACCGTGCCTTTGCTTTTAGCCTATACTGGTCGATCTCCAATCCCCGAGGAGGGAATTCTCGCCAGTCACGGATATGAGATTGAATACGCCGACAGCCAGCACGGCTTGTTTACCCGCCTGGGCGAGGAACCGGTTGTAACTCTGGTGCTCGCTGAGAGAGAGGTGCTTGGCGATGATGGGCAGTTGGCACACTTTCTTAACTTTTTCGCTAGCAGTTTTTCGCAGTCGCTTGTTCTGGTTGTAAATGATCAAAGCGCGCAGACGACCTTTTTGGCAAGCCGCGCCGGTAAGGTAGGGCATAGCGCTTGCTCTTGGCTGGTTCGCCCGTCACCTAAATCCGTGGTTTTATCTGTAGTCGATGCCTCCCGGCAGCTAGCTCAGGCGCGCCTTGAACTGGCCGAAAAACAGCGGCGCATGAGCTATGATGCCAGGGTGAATCGAGCCGTGGGCGAGATAGCTACGGAGTTGACGCGGATCGATTGCACCGTGCCAAAGATCGCCAATGTTGTCTATGAGCATTTACTGCAGATAACCGATAGCCCGCACGGTTTTGTCTCCTCCATTGATCCTGTCAGCTGGGAGAATGTGATACACACCTTTTCATCGATGAGTGAAAGTGGCGAGTGTGGTATAGCGCAGGCCAATGTAGTTTTTCCGCGCGGTGATGATGGCTATGAGCACCTATGGGGTTACTGCCTTAATACATTACAGGCTTTTTATACCAATGACCCAACTACTCACCCGGCTTGGGGGGATACTCTGCCCAAGGCTCATGTCCCGCTGCGCCGTTTTCTCTCCGCCCCGGCCTTATATGATGGGCGGCTTTACGGTCAGGTTGCCGTTGCCAACGCTGATCGTGATTACACCTATGATGATTTGAAAGGTGTTTTGGCACTAGCCGACCTGTTGGCGATTGCTATCCACCGCAACCGCTCGGAAGAGCAGCTGCTCGAAGCCCGTAAGGAGGCTGAGCAAGCTAATGCTGCTAAGAGTGATTTTCTTGCCAATATGAGCCACGAGATACGCACCCCGATGAACGGGGTGATTGGCATGGCCGGTTTGCTCCTGGATACTGACTTGAGCGATGAACAGCGTAGTTTTGTCAACTCTATCCATAGCAGCGGCGAGACATTATTGGCTCTCATTAACGATATCCTCGATTTCTCCAAGATAGAGGCTGGCCGGCTAGAGTTAGAACAGATCGATTTCGATTTAGATTATCTCCTTGAGGATTTTTCGCTGCCCATGGCGTTGCGTGCTCAAGAAAAGGGGCTTGAGCTAATCTGTTTCCCGGAGGGTGATTTGCCCGGCTTGGTGCAGGGTGATCCGGGCAGGCTGCGTCAAATCCTGAGTAATCTGGTTGGTAACGCCATAAAGTTTACTGAGCAGGGCGAGGTTGTTGTCCGCACCAGTCTGGTCAGCGAGGACAATGATGGGGCATTAGTTCGCTTTTCAGTGCAAGATACAGGCCCTGGGATTGCCAGCGACAAACAGCAACTATTATTTAAGAAATTTACTCAGATCGATAAATCAATAAGCCGTAAGTTTGGTGGTACTGGTCTGGGGTTGGCCATCTCTAAACAGCTTGCCGAGATGATGGGTGGCGAGATCGGGGTTAATAGCTCGCCCGGGCAGGGGGCGGAGTTCTGGTTTACCGCCAAATTGGTGCGCCAAGTAGTCGCTCACGAGCAGCGCGCCGGCCAGTTGCCCCCGGATCTGCAGAGGTCTAACGTACTCATAGTAGATGATAACGCTACCAATCGCGAGATTCTCTCTCGCCAGCTCGCCCAATGGGGGGCGCATCCGCAGGCTGTAGTCGATGGCAAAGAGGGCTTGGCCGCCATGTCCAGGGCGAGCCAAGAGGGCAGGCCGTTCGATTTAGCGATTGTCGACATGCAGATGCCAGAGATGGACGGCATGCAGATGGGTATGGAGGTGGCAAAAGAGCCATCCCTGCAAAAAACGCCGTTGGTTATGCTGACCTCTGTGGGGCAGCCAGGCGATGTTAGGCGCATGGAAGAGCTCGGTTTTGCCGCTTATATGAATAAGCCGATCCGCAAAACCGAGCTTTATGAGACGCTTTGCGCCGTGCTAAGTGAAGATAAGACGGATGATCATGCAACTCGCTCTATCATTACCCGCCACGTTGCGCGGGAACGTTTGCGTAACTCCCACGGCGGAGAAAACCTTGCCGGCCGGGTATTGGTGGTTGAGGATAATCAGGTAAATCAGCAAGTGGCTAGCGCGCTGTTGGAGAAGATGGGGCTTGAGGTTGATGTGGCTGCGGATGGAGTTGTTGCTTTACAGAGGCTGCGCCACCAGGTCTATGAGCTAGTTTTGATGGACTGTGAAATGCCCAACATGGATGGTTTTGAGGCGACATTGGCTATTCGTATTGGTGGAGCAGGGCAGAAAAACCGCAAAATCCCCATAATCGCAATGACTGCCCGGGCTATGAAGGGCGATCAGGATCGCTGCTTGCAGGTTGGTATGGATGAATACCTCTCCAAGCCGATCCAGCCGGAGGTCCTGCAACGTGTTTTGAAGCGCTATCTGCCCAGCGACAAAGCATTTGAGCGGCAACAAGCCGGGGATTCTACAAATTCAAATAACTCTGGTTTAACCGAGGATTTTTCAGTATTCGGTGAAAGTGAGTTGCTAGAGCGGGTGGGAGGGGATAGGCGGCTTATGGCCAGCCTGTTGGATCAGGCCCGGCAAAGCCTTGTCGATCTCTGCAAGGATTTGGGTAGTGCCCTACAGCAAAGGGATATTGGCCAAGTGGCCTTGCATGCCCACACTCTGAAAGGCCTTGCCGATAATATGGCTGCCTATAAGGTCAGAGACAATGCAGCGCAGATCGAAAGGCTCGCCAAGTCAGATGAGCGGGAGGATGATGATTTGCTTTGTGCTGTGGAGGGGGTGCGCAGCGCAGTGGAGGAGTTTTGCCAGTGCGTCAATCAGCGGCTGTAAGGAAGGCGCCTCGTTCTACCTGGCTGCCTCTAAAAACTTCCCCGACGCTCTTAGCTGCCCCGGTGTGGAGGACGTCGTCAATCCTTCCCTGGAGGCTTCATGGCGCCATCCCTGGCGCCAAGACCTCCACACCGGGGCAGCTAAGAGCGTCGGGGAAGTTTTTAGGGGCACCCATCTGGTTGTTGGTACTGTTGCTGCTTTTTGCTGCGGGATGTGCGCACAAGCCCCAGCCAGACAATATTGATGATATCTGTGATATCTTCGACCAGTACCCGCAATGGTACGATTATGCCAAACGCAGTGAGGAGCGTTGGCAAACGCCGATCGAGATACAGATGGCGTTTGTCCATCAAGAGTCATCTTTTGTCGCCGATGCCAGGCCACCGCGACCGCGCGTATTAGGGTTTATTCCCTGGTTTCGTTCGTCTTCTGCCTTCGGTTACGCGCAGGCGCAGAATCCTGTTTGGGGTGAATATCGCGAAGATGCTGCACGTCGAGACGCCCATCGTACCCAGATGATCGACGCACTCGATTTTATAGGCTGGTACAACCACAGGACTCATCAACGCCTCGGTATAGCCAAAGATGACGCGCGGCGTCTCTATTTGGCCTACCATGAAGGCCATGGTGGCTATCAGCGTGGTTCCTATCAGCAGAAGCCTTTCTTGCAACGTGTCTCGCGTAATGTTGAAAGGCGTGCGCGGGAGTATGCTGAGCAGCTCGAAGGGTGCGAAGACGATTTCAGGTGCTGGCGCTGGTATCAGTTTTGGCCGTTTTGCCGCTGAATCCGAGCCTCCCGGATTTGGCCTAGGAGAGGACCTCTAAAACTTCGCCGGCGCCACCATCTGCCCTGGTGTGTAGGACGCCGTGAATCCATCCCTGGAGGCTTCATGGCGCCATCACTGGCGCCATCCCTGGTGCCAAGACCTCCGCGAGGTTAGAGTCTCTCCTAAGCAGTCTGTTTATCGAAAATTTCGCTCAGCGCTTGCTCCAATTCAGGGTATTTGAATTCGAAGCCGCTCTCCTGTAGGCGCTGTGGTTTCATTTTTGCCCCGGTGAGCAGTACTCGCGACATTTCACCGAAGATAAGCTTCAGTGCCAGTTCTGGAACCGGCAATATAGCTGGTCGGCTGAGTTTGGCAGCCAAGGCCCGGGTAAACTCGGCGTTAGTCACCGGGTTAGGGGCTGAGGCGTTGAATGCCCCACCGAGCTTTTCATTCTCAAGCAAGAACACTATAAGCCTAATGAGATCCTCGCGGTGAATCCACGGCATGTATTGCTTGCCGCTGCCTAGGGTGCCGCCCAGTCCCATTTTGAAGGCCGGTAGCATCTTGGCTAAGGATCCCCCGTCGCGGTCTAGTACTAGCCCTATGCGCACGAGGGCGACGCGTACGCCGTAATCCTCAGCCTGTTGGGCAGCTGATTCCCACTGTTGGCAAAGTTCGGCAATGAACTCATTGCCAGCAGGGCTTTGCTCGGTGATTTCTTCATCACCGCGGTCACCATAATAGCCCATGGCTGAGCCGGAGATTAAGCAACGCGGCGGTTGCTTAAGTTGCCCGCATAGCTCTACTAAAGCATTGGTAGTCTCTATCCGAGAGTCAATAAGGCGCTGTTTTTTGGCTTCGCTCCAGCGCCCCTCGGCGATTGAGTCGCCGGCGAGATTTACAATAGCCTCAGGCTGGTTTTCCGCAAAATTATGGATCTCGGGGCGAATTTCAGTGCGCGGGGGTAGCTTTGCTTGAGCGCGTCCGGGGTTTCGGGAAACAACCAGCAACTCGTGGCCTTTTTCATGCAGACGCTGGCAAAGCAGGCTGCCGACAAAACCGCTGCCACCTGTGATTAGTATACGCATGGTGCCCCTCATAAGGCTGTTGGAGATAAGGCATATAAACCTTGGTGTGATCGTTGTCGTAGATTTTAACAGTAATTCGGATTGTAACAATATTTGTACTTGAGTGAATTGCGTTTTAGCATTAAACTTGCGGTGCATTTCCCCCCGATGCATAAAGATTAGGAGATTGATAATGGGTAGTCAGCTGGATGCGATTAATTTAGAAGCGTTTACCGATAGCGAACTCAAAGAGCTTGAACGTTGTATAGAACGTGAGCAATCACGGCGTGAGCGTGACCGTATTAAGGAAGCGCAGCGCGAGCTAAGGCTGGTTGCTGCAAAATACGGGGTGAGGCCCGAGGATCTATTAGGTGGCAAAGAAAAGACAGGCTCTTCGGGTAGAAAGGTGCCAATAAAGTTTCGTCACCCGGAGGACCCTGCTAAGGCGTGGAGTGGTCGTGGCAGAACGCCGAAGTGGGTCGAGCAGTGGGAGGCATCTGGTGGTAGCCGCGATCAGCTGCGGGTTGACGGCTAGCTGAAGGCTTGCGCGCGCCGCGTACTTCCCTATTTATACGTCGGTTATTACGCCGTATACATCCGCCTCAAGGTAGGCTCTAAAAGCGTCCTCGATGCCACTAGCTGCCCTGGTGTGTGGAGGTCATGGCGCCAGGGATGGCGCCATGAAGCCTCCAGGCTGAGGATTCTCTGTTCCTGTTAACCAACATTCTCAATACGGGCAGCTGGTGCTCTGCCATATTTGTCTTGGCCAAAGTAGAGAGTACGGTGAGGGAAGGGTATTTCAATTCCGGCCTTGTCAAACTCTTTCTTGACCAGCTCGTTATAGGCCCTGCCCACTGCCCATTGCATGCCGGGTGCCGTTTTAATTCGGATGCGAATATTGACTGAGCTGTCCCCTAGCGATGAGACACCGTCGAGCCAGAATTCGTCATAGACGGCGTCGGCTATTTCCTGGTCAGGGTGGTTTTTCAACTCCCGGTAAGCGGCCTCAAAGTGGGGTTTGACCTCATCAAGATCTTCTCGGTAAGCAACGCCGTAGTTGCCGACATGGTAGGCAAAATGGCGGGTAAAGTTGGCAATGCTGTCTACCGAAGAGAATGGGATAAAGTGGAATGTGCCGGCTAGATCGCGGATGTTGACCGATCTTACCGTAAGTTTTTCCACTGTTCCGGTGACTCCTGCGGCAGTTATTATATCTCCTACATCGATGGAATGTTCCAGCTGAATAAAGACGCCGGTGATAATATCCTGCACCATCTTTTGAGCGCCGAAGCCGATTGCCAGACCAAGGACACCTGCACCAGCTATCAATGGGCCGATATTTATCCCTATCTCGGCCAGCACTATCATTGTCGTGAGGGTGACCAGAACTACTGCTAGGGCGTTACGAAACAGTGTTAGCAGGGTCTGTTCGCGAGCCGTCGGCTTGCCTTTGCCGACCTCTGGATTCAGGCGGTGTTCGATCCAGCTCGCAGCAACTATCCAGGCAGCGATGGCGGCGATTAAAACCAGCCCGACCGAAACAACTATGCCAATTATGTTTAAGCCCGCCTCAGAGCTTATCCAAGCAAAAAAGTCGAGAAGCCCCCAGGCGTCTAGGAGAAGGGCTAGTACCGTTACTATTATTAATGCCCTAACCGCCTTCAGGGCGATCGGGATATATGAGTTAAGACGGCCTTCCAGCAGCGGGAAGTGTTGACGTTTCTCTGCACTCAGATGGATTCGGCGTGAGGTTGCTTGAGTTAAGGCTACTGCGATAAGGGCGCCCAGCACTACAACAATAAGGCTTTGTGCGGTTGCTTGAGCCATATAGGGTAGGGCGCTCTCCGGCTGGGTAACGGTAACTACAGCAAGTGCGCCAAAATAGGCGATAACCAGCCAGTGCCAAGTCCAGGCTAGAGTAGAAAGAGTTACTCGAGTAAACATAACCTTGGCTTTAGCAGCACTTGCCTCAAGCCTTTTGCGCATATCATTGCGGTTTCTCAGGGCAACCGTCATGGCGTAGAAAAAGGCTGTGGCCATGATGATTAAGGTTGCCAGCTGTCCAACCAGATCGGATATGGTGCGCGAGAACAGTGGCACCAGGAAGAGCAAACCGTAACCTATGAGGCCAGCCATTCGCGCTAGCCGGCTGTTCCAGTAAGAGGCGTAGTCCGTCTCAATAGGTAGCAGCCGCAGGCCGCTGTTGCGCACGGCAAAGAGGATGCGCAGGATTGCCTTGACCCCTTCGGTAATCAGGAAGGCGTTAAGGAAAAGTGATTGGCGCATCTCTATTGAGCCGGTCTCGCCAAGCAGAAATAGCGCTAAGGCGTAGCCGCCGAGCCAGGCAATTAGTACTGTCGCCAGATCCGCTAGTGCGGCGCTACTGACGCCAATTGCCCGACGCAGGGTGTGGAGACGCTCATCGCCTTGCTGAGCCCATTTCTCGGCCTTTATAAAAAAGGGCCGGGCAACAGGTCGCAGGGCGAATAGAAGTGCGACAGTTACACCGATGATGATCAACAGATCGCTTAGCTCTATGGTGGCCAGCCATAGCTGCGTGCCTAGCTGTTCACCTTCCAGTTCATTCAGAGCGGTACCTATTTGGCGCAGCTGTTCGGCTAGGTTATGGGCAAACGTTTGGGTCATTTCGGCAACACGGCGTGCCGGTTCAGCGGCATCTTCTCCTGCTTCCGCCAGGGCGGCGAGGGGGAATAAGGCTAGCGCGCCCAAGACGATGCGCGTCATTAGGTAAGCGATGTGCAAATGTGCCACGTTCATGGTTTCCTTAGTTCACGTCTGAGTATCTTGCCACTCGGGGTTTTCGGCAGTTCGTCGATAAAGTGAAGTTCGCGCGGGGCTACCGCGGTACCGAGGCGCTGGCGGGCATAGGCAATAAGGTCGTGGCGGAGTTTTTCGGCGTCTTGCACAGGGTTACGGGGTACCACCCATGCCGCTACTAGGTGCCCGGCCACGGCATCTGGGACTGCGCTAACGCCGCACTCTACAACCTCGGGATGGTGGTTTAATACGGCTTCAACCTCAGCGGGGCCGACCATATGTCCGGCGGTTTTGATAACGTCATCGGCCCTGCCAATGAAGCGCAGCTCGCCATTTCTATCCCATTGTGCCAGATCACCCGACCGATACCAGTCGTCAATGAAGGCTTGGCGGTAGCTCTCCGGTGCCCCCAAGTAGGCCCTGAACATGGACGGCCAGCCGCGCTTGATGAGTATCTCACCGGTTTGCCCGGGCCGGGTTATCGGCTTTACCTGCTGGTGGTCGATCTCGGCAATAATCATCTCTATCCCAGGCGCCGAGCGCCCCATTCTAGCAGGAGTCAGCGGGTCATCAGCGTATTGGGCGGTTATTATGGAGCCCGTTTCTGATTGCCACCAAGCGTCGCGGGTAGGCAGATTTAGGTGCTGCTGAGTCCACTCGGTAAGGGCAGGGTCGAGTGGCTCGCCGGTGCTGAAGATGCGCTCCAGGTTGCTCAACTCGTGGTGGTAAGTATCGACTGCACTACGCCGCAGAAGGCGCAAAGCTGTGGGCGTGGTAAGCCAACATTGAATGGCTTCTTCGGCCAGTATGTCGTACCATCGAGCCGCCTCGAGCTTGCCCTCGTCGACTACTAGGGTTGCGCCACAGAGCAGGGGGGCAAGGAGTCCATAAGCAACTCCCGTGACCCAGCCTGGATCTGCAGTGCACCAGTAGCGTGTTCCCGGTTCCAGGCCTAGCACTAGTCGTCCCGAGGTGAGCAGGGCCGCTGCGGCACGATGGACATGGAGAACGCCTTTAGGCGGGCCGGTTGTGCCGCTGGTGAAGAGCAACAAAGCGGGGAATTCAGCGGCGGTGACTAAGCCTTCGTTGGGAGTATTCGCCGCGGGTGCGGTGCAGAATTGTTGCCACGATTCGGCGCCGGGTGCTTCACCGTCGATGAGGACAATATGCTCGAGGCTCGGCAAAGCTCCACGGATGGGGGCTATGCGCTGCTCATATAGTTGCTTGGTGGTGATTACCACTCGCGCCTCGCCGACCTCAAGGCGGCGGCGGATCGGATCGGGGCCGTAGACAGAGAATAAGGGCGCATAGACCGCCCCGTGATGCAGGGTACCTAGGGCGGCGATATACAATTCAGGGCGGCGCGGGGCTATGGTGCAGACCCGCTCCGCTAGGCGGATGCCGCGGTGTTTGAGGGCGGCAGCGAAGCGCTGCGCCTCGGCACTGAGCTCGGCGTAGGTGTAAACGGTGCGTTGGTTGGTGGAGCTGCGCCAAATCAGCGCCGGTTGGTGCGCACGGCCGGCCGCCAGGTTGCGCTCCAGGCATTGATAGGCCAGGTTTAAGCCGCCGTCGGGCTGCTCATCCAGCCAGTTTTTTTCTACTTCGAGCCAGGAAATTGTTGGTGCTTGCGCGCCCATGGGCGCCTCGATGCTGCTGATTAAGGATAATTCCGTTATCCTGATCCCTATTGGTCCTCGAGTGCAAGGGCTACAGACAAAGAATATGTGTTGGATATAGTTAGAGGAGTGCTAGATGGCAGATAATCGACGCAGCCGTGTTATTACCCAGGGAGTGGCTCGTACGCCCAATCGTGCCATGTTGCGGGCGGTAGGCTTTACTGATGATGATTTCGACAAGCCCATAATCGGTGTTGGCAATGCTCACAGCACCATTACCCCATGCAATATAGGCATTGGCGCTATGGCCGGGAAGGCCGATAAGGCGCTGCGTGAGGCGGGGGCTATGCCGGTAATGTTTGGCACTATAACCGTCTCGGATGGCATCTCTATGGGGACTGAGGGGATGAAATACTCGCTGGTCTCCCGCGAGGTTATTGCCGATTCAATAGAGACCGTCGGTGGTGGCCAACGCCTTGATGGGGTGCTCGCAACCGGTGGCTGCGATAAGAACATGCCTGGGGCCATGATCGCCCTTGCCCGCTTGGATGTGCCCTCAATATTTGTCTACGGCGGCACCATCAAGCCTGGCCATTACCAGGGCGAAGATCTGACTGTGGTGAGCGCCTTCGAGGCGGTGGGCAAATATAACGCGGGCAACCTTAGTGACGAGGACCTGCAGGGGGTGGAGCGTAACGCCTGTCCTGGGGCCGGCTCGTGTGGCGGTATGTTCACCGCCAATACCATGTCGAGTGCATTTGAGGCCATGGGCATGAGCCTTATGGGTTCATCCACCGTATCGGCGGAGGATGATGAGGCAGGCGAGGTTGCTGAGGCTGCAGCAAAGGCCCTTATGGATGCGGTCCACCATGATCGCAGACCGTCGCAGATGCTCACCCGTAAGGCCTTTGAGAACGCCTTTGCGGTGGTAATGGCCGTCGGCGGGTCGACCAACGCTGTGCTCCATTTGCTAGCCATTGCCAATACCGCTGAGGTTCCCTTCGATCTTGATGATGTTGAGGCTATTCGGCGCAAGGTGCCGGTTTTGTGCGACCTCAAACCTTCTGGGCGGTTTGTTACTAGCCAGTTCCATGAGGTAGGGGGCACCCCTCAGGTTATGCGCATTCTGCTTGAGCACGGCTTACTGCACGGCGATTGTATGACCGTCACCGGTCAAACGGTTGAGCAACTGATCAGTCACCTGCCAGCTGAACCGCCGGCGAATCAAGAGATAATAATGCCGTTCGACAAACCCCTATATCCGCAGGGCCATTTGGCAGTGCTGCGGGGCAATCTTGCCGAAGAGGGCGCTGTTGCCAAGGTGACAGGGATAAAACAGCGCAAGATTAGTGGCCCCGCGCGGGTATTCGACTCTGAGGAGGAGTGCCTGGAGGCCATTTTGGCTGACCGTGTGCAGGCTGGAGATGTGATCATAGTCAGGTATGAGGGCCCTAAAGGCGGCCCTGGAATGCGCGAAATGCTGGCTCCAACCTCGGCGATAATCGGCAAGGGGTTGGGTGATAGCGTCGGCTTGATCACTGATGGGCGTTTTTCTGGTGGCACCTACGGCATGGTGGTTGGGCATGTTGCTCCGGAGGCCTATGATGGCGGTACAATTGCCCTAGTCTGTGAGGGGGATAGAGTTACAATTGATGCCGACAGCAATCTGTTGCAGCTCGAGGTCGATGAGCATGAACTCGAGCGGCGTCGCGCTGCTTGGCAGATCCCTCAGCCGCGCTATCGGCGCGGGGTGCTGGGCAAGTATGCACGTTTAGCTTCATCCGCCAGTCGGGGAGCGGTAACAGACGCCGACCTGTTTGATTAAGAGATGCGGCGGTACTTGAAGCGATTAGATGATTTTGCGGAGATTGCTATGAAACTACCTGACATTATGAGTGCCAAGTTGGTTACCGGGGATCCAGAAGAGGGGCTGCGGGAGGCCTTTTTTAAGATGCGCCACAACAACATCCGCCATTTGCCGGTGGTGGATGCCGATATGCAGCTCTTGGGCATGGTCACGGACCGTGATCTGCGCCGACCTGACTGGGTGGATGAGGCCCCGGATTTGGCCCACATCTACTATCTCGATGATAATATGTCACTCAAGGACGTCATGACTCGCAATCCCCTTCTGGTGCATACCTATGATTCTGTGCAGCGCGCTGCACAGATCATGCGTGAGAATCGCTTTGGTGCGTTGCCGGTGCTGAACAAGGAGCAGCGCTTGGTCGGGATGGTCTCGGCGGTAGATATGCTCCATGTGCTCGAAGAGCTGATTGATCGGATCGATTCCCCTAAGCAGGCGCACTGATTCTCTTGCGGTTTTTCCAGGATAATGGCTCTGGGGAAGTTTCTAGAGGCGCCCATTGGAATGACTTGGTGAGACAAAGGAAGTGAAGGCCCTAGGACCACGCCGGCGTGAACCGGAATCCTGGCAGGGGTGGCTAGGTGCGGCGCTGGAGCTTATTTGGCGCCGCATTGGCCTGTTTGGTATTTACTCGGTCGCAGTTGTTATGGCGATGCTTGCTGCATACAGCGTCGCCTGGGCTCCTGCCCGAATACTTCTAGTTTTGCTTCTAGTTGTGATTTCCTTGGTGCTCTTTATCCGCCTGGCTCTGGTTGCCGATTATAATCGGGAGCCGAAGTATCTCTACATAATCCCGGGCAATCTCGATGTCGCCTTAGCGATAACGGTGGGGGCTGCTCTGTTCGCCGGCTATGGTGCCTTCCTGCCGGGGTTTTTTGAGCCCTTGGCCGAATCTTTACAACAGATGCTGGTTGGTTTGGGCCTCTATGAGACCCGCCTTGAAACAGGCGCCCCGGCACCGCCACCTGCTTCGCAACTGTTTGTCGAGGTGGTGTTCATGGCCGGGGGTGTGTGGGGCGTTGCAGCATTCTCAGCCGGTTTAGGATTGCTGGCGTTTGGGCAGTGGTTTCTCCTGCCGATGGTTGTTTTACATGCTTCGCCCGTGGGTATGAGTATGGTGACGAGCTTGCGAGCCTACTCTCTTAACCCGGTACCAATGACCGGTCTGTTGGGCATTTTGTTGGTTATGTTGGCCCTGGTGATTGTCTCTTTGGGGTGGTTGGCTCCTTTCATGCTGCCTGTGCTCGGGGCATTGCTGTACACCTCGTACCGTGATGTATTCCTCGAGCGAGACTACAATCACCCCCCGGGTCCGCCCGTATTGACCGACTCTGAGGCTTAAGGGGGCGAACTTTATAGAGGTGCCAAATAAGGCACTGGTCAACATTAATCGTTAAGTCTCTGCGCTTAGTTCGGCTGCGCACTCAAGGCGATAGAGCATGTCATCAATCCTTCGCGCAGCATCCGCCCAGACACTATCACCGTCACTTAGGGCCATCTCGTTGTAGCGATCCCGCTCGGCGCGGAGGATTGATGCTACATCCTCTGCGGGGAGTGGACGGACTTGCTCACGGTTGGCCTCTTCTGGTGATCCTGGCAAAAGCGCGTAAAACCACCCGGTGTAGGCGTCTGTGTCGCGATTGGCGGGTACTATGCCGTGGGCGATAAAGCCTCCTTCGGCAAATATCTTTTCCTGGTTGTGCCTTTCCGCGTACTCTGGGCTGACTAGCGCTGTGAACATTGTGCTCTCCTAAAGCAAAAGATTGCTTATGCTGTCCTGCAACATATTCTAAACGCCTAAACATGAAATGTGAACCACTCATCATGTATAATTTTGCTTGTCTAAAGAAAGCTGGTGAGTAGCCGATAAGCAGTGCAAAAGGAGTCTTGCTGTGCAGGCTGGGCTAGGTGCTGGCCACCTCTCAGTCTCTTTGACTGCTCCTGAAAGGAAATTGCCAATTAAGAGGCTGCAATGTCCCTGCGCAACTGGGTCGCTATAGCAACGGCGGCGTTACTGGCTACTCCAAGTGCTGTGGGCCAGGATCGCGGCGGACAGCCGCGGGAAGGGGTGCGCCTGCCTATTTTAGGCCAGGATCGAGAACCAATAGATATGCTGAAGATGCGCCCGGAAGAGGTTGAGAGGGAGTTGCAGCGGCGCGAACAGGAGCTAAGACCTCCTACCTTAGCGAGGGCATTGCAACCGCTGCCCGATATTCCAACTGACGCCTTTGATTTCGTAGAAGAGCCAACAGAAGAGCCGGAGGAGCAAGCAGCGGAGGCGGTTGAGGTGGAGGGCTTCTGGGTTGCCGAGAGTCGTCCAGGAGAGGGCACCATTCAGGCCGAGCTTGATTTAGCTAACCGGTCAGAGAGTTCCCATAGTTTAGTTTATGTTTATACAGATGCAGCCGAAGAGGCTATCCTGCATATTACCCATTGGATTGCAGGGGTAAGGCATGTGCAACGACTCGAAGAGTTGCATCTGCCTCCTGAGCAACGGGTTGAGCTGCGCCCGGGAGGACCTCGGCTGCTGTTGGTGGATCTACGCAGGCCATTGAGCCGCGGCGAGGTGGTATCGGTGACCCTGCAGTTTGCAGATGGCAGCCGCAAGACGGTTGAAGCCCCGGTGCACAGCTATTACTGATTGTCCTGCTATCCAGCCTAGATAGCCTTCCCAAGGGCGGCATACTAAACCTTACTGGGTTTGATGGCCGCCTGCAGTTGATGGATCCCCATCAACGGGGATTTTGGAGGGTATGTGTTAGTTAACCCAAGCCGGCGAGCACTCTACATTAGTCTGGCCTATGTGGTTTTAGCCCTAGCTTGGATATTTGGCAGCGATGCCGCAGTAGTTTTCCTATTCCCCCCTGAATGGTCAGTAGTGCTGCAGCTAGCCAAAGGCGTTGTCTTCGTCTTGGTAACTGCAATGCTGCTCTTTTGGTTACTCTCGCGCATTGAGCGTTATTCCAGTGAAAGTCAGCAGTTGCGCAAATCGCAACTCCACGCCCAGCAAATGCGGGATACGTATGCAGCGTTGAGCGCGGCTAATCACGCAATGATGAAGGAAGGTGATAAATACAATCTATTCACCCAAATCTGCCAGATCGTGGTCCATTACTGCGGCGTGAGGATGGCCTGGATAGGGTTAGTTGAGCCAGATGGCCACTGGGTGGTGCCTGTGGCGTGGGATGGTGATGAACTTGGTAAGTGGTATTTAAAGCAGATAAAGGTTAGTTCTGACCCCGAGCTGCCTGAGGGTAGGGGGCCGGTTGGCAGGTCACTGGCCACTCAGCAAACAGTACTATTTCAGGATTTCCTGGAAGATCCTGATGCTGCCCCATGGCACTATGCAGCTCGCCAGGCCGGGTTTGCAGCAGTAGCCGCCTTCCCCTTATCCCATTCGGGACAAGTGATAGGCAGCTTAGCTGTATACGCCAGCGATGAGGGCTATTTTTCTGCAGAGGTAATAGCTTTGATTGAAGACTTGGCTGCTGATGTCGGATTTGCAGTTGAGGCCATGGAGCGCGAGACAGAGCGACGCCGGCAGAATGAGCGGATTGAATATTTGGCGCAGCACGACCTGATCACTGGCCTGTTAAATCGCAGTACCATGACGGTAAAGATTGATGAAGCGATAGGGGCTCGCAGAGGGGACGGCAAGTCTGCAGCCTTACTGTTTATCAATCTGGATAGGTTTCGGTTTATCAACGATGCCTTCGGTTACCATACCGGTGATATTCTGCTGCATAAGGCCGCGCAACGCCTGCGTTCGCTGCTCGGGCCCGGCATGGAGCTGTCTCGTCATGGTGCAGACGAGTTTTTGGTGCTAATCAACGAGGTTTCTGGTCGTGAGGAGGGCGCTGCATTAGCCACCCAGATTATTGATAGTTTTTCGCTTCCGCTGCGTTATATGGACTTGGAGCATACGGTATCGCCCAGTATCGGCGTGGCGATATATCCTCAGGATGCCACAGATTCGGCAGCTTTGATAAATAATGCCGAGATAGCTATGCAGGCTGCCAAAAGGGGTGGCAGGAGCAGGTTCTGCAACTTTACTGTCGAGATGCAAAGTGTTGTGCAGCACCGCCTTGCTCTTGAGGCTAATCTGCGCGGTGCTCTGGAACGAGGTGAGATAGAACTTTGGTATCAGCCCCAACTAGATATTAAAGATATGCGGTTGGTCGGGGTAGAGGCGCTTATGCGCTGGTGCCACCCGGAGCGAGGCTGGGTCTCTCCTGGCGAATTTATTCCGATAGCCGAAGAGAGCGGTCTTATTGTTGAGCTTGGCGATTGGGCCATTGCCGAAGCGTGTGCTCAGGCCGCTCAGTGGCACTCTGAGGGGCTGCTAGCTGGACCAGTAGCAGTCAATGTTTCGGCAGCTCAACTGATCAGGGGCGGGATGGCGGAAAAGGTTGATAATATCCTGGCTCGGAGTAACATCTCTGCGCCTATGCTGCAGCTGGAAATGACTGAAAGCATGTTTTTGCATGAAAGTGGATCGCTATCCGAGACACTGGAATCATTTAATCGCAGGGGATTGCGCCTGGCTGTAGATGATTTTGGCACTGGCTACTCTAATCTCGGTTACCTCAAACGCTTGCCCTTGGCCAAGCTCAAAATAGATAAGTCATTTGTTCTCAGCCTGCCAGATGATGTTGAGGACGCGGTGATTACCAGAACCATAGTGAGTATGGCGGTGGGCCTGAATTTGCGCGTTATCGCGGAGGGTGTGGAGACGCGTGAGCAGCTCGCATATCTGCAGCAGATAGGCTGTCATGAAGGCCAAGGGTTTCTGTTCGGCAGGCCTCAACCGGCAGATGAGCTGACAGCAAGGATGCGCAGTGCTCAGGGGTGGTTGGTTGATGAGTAACCGGCTGCAGATCAGGGCGCCTCAAAAAAACTCCGCCGGCGCCACCATCTGCCCCGGTGTGGAGGTCTTGGCGCCAGGGATGGCGCCATGAAGCCTCCAGGGATGGATTCACGGCGTCCTCCGCACCGGGGCAGATGGTGGCGCCGGCGGAGTTTTAGAGGTTCCAATCAGTGCCCTTCGAAATAGTAGCGCAGCCCAAGACCGAGAAAGTTAGAACCACCTCTGATTCCGCCAAATAGCCCGAAGACTCCCGAGCGATGATGGATTCTAGTAAAGGCCCGCCAGTTGCTCTGCGGCGGCCCTGCCTCCAGCTCAAAGAGCAAGTAATTTAACAGCTGAACTGACTCTTCAGAATCGTCTCTGGTGCCGCGCGGTTCTAGGGGAGGAGGCTCGCTGGCCCAGGACAGCCCTTCGCCGAAGGCAAAACTGGTATCGAGGTAGGCATCCCAGGGGGTTTTGCTCCAGCGTGCTATGAGTACGGCGTTGAGTTCATAGTGCGACTGCTTACCGCTGTGCTTGACTGCTTGAGCCTCGGTGAAAAAATCAAATCCCCACAAGTTAAGGCCGAGAGGGTGGCCAAAATTTACTGAAGTCAGATAAGAGTTTTGGAACTCGGTGCGGCCTCGAGTGAAAATGTGGACTAGTCGGTTGTCGACGTGCTGTGCGGCGTAAAATGAAACATAAGGCAGGTTGGGAAGGTTGTTTTGCCCTTTAGTTGCTGTCGATGCCGCTGTGGGGTAACAAAACACCCCCACTGTCAGCAGCAGTGGGGCACACGCTGCTACGCTTATGTGGCGCGCTGAGGTGAGCCTGGTTAGCATCTTAGTCTACACGGAAAAACCTCCGCGCCACCTGAGCTGAGGTAAGGGCCAATTCCTCCACATCACGTCCACTGTAGTGTGCCACCGCTCGGCCTATGTGGGGAAGTAGCGAGGGCTCATTGCGCCTGTTTTTAACCGGTAGGCCTGCTTGCTGGGGGTCGACGTCACGAGGCAAAAGGTAAGGGCAGTCAGTCTCTACCATAAGAGATTGCCGCGGTATCTCAGCAACCGCTCGGCGGAGTGATTGGCCACGGCGTTCATCGCAAATCCACCCGGTAACTCCGATATGCAAGCCTAGTTCAAGGTAGTCACGCGCCTCTTCTGGGCCTTCGGTGAAGCAGTGAGCGACGCCGTCAACCAACTCGTCGCGGTAGGCGCGGACTATCTCGACAAAACGCTTGTGAGCGTCGCGTTGGTGCAGGAAGACCGGCAACTTGAGCTCGGCAGCGAGTTCAAGGTGGCGCTCGAATACCCGCTGCTGGACTTCCGGCGGCGAGTGGTTGCGGTAAAAATCCAGGCCGGTCTCGCCGATTGCCACCACTTCGGGTTGGGCTGCAAGCTCACGCAGCACCGATTCCGACTCGGAACTGAATTGACTGGCCATGTGGGGGTGGAAACCTGCTGTAGAATATAGGGTCCCCGGATGCTGGCTGGCTAGCGCTTGCGCCTTGATAGACTCTCGCTCATCCGTGCCGGTGATGAACATCTGCACCACCGCGGCCTCGTGGGCCCTTTCGAGAACCCCATGCAGGTCTTTTTTGAATGTATGATGGGTTAGGTTGGCACCGATATCTATCCATTCCATATAGAGATTGTAACCTATTGCACACTAAACGAGTAGAGGAGCTAGGATGGCCATAACTCTAGCCTTCGATGTATACGGCACCCTGGTTGACACCAATGGTATTACCGACACCCTCCGTAAGCGAGTAGGGGATAGGGCGCCGGCGGTTGCTAAAGCCTGGCGGGATAAGCAGCTTGAGTACGCGTTTCGGCGCACGGTGATGGGAGACTTTGCCGACTTTGCCGATTGTATCAGCGATGCCCTCGACTTTACCCTGCGAGTTTACAGCGTCAGCTTGAGTGCAGCAGAGAGAGAGCGTTTACTGGAGGCCTATCAGCGTCTTCCTGCGTTTCTCGATGCTGAACCGGGTATGGAGGATTTACAACAGGCTGGTTATCGGGCCTTTGCTTTCTCTAATGCTAGCCGTGAGACGGTTAGTAAGCTGCTCGGTGATAATAGTCTGCGCCAATACTTTGAGGATGTGGTCAGCGCAGAATCGGTCGCTGCTTTTAAGCCCAGTCCCCAGGTCTATGCAGCCTTTCTCTCGCGCGTGAGTACACCGGCTGAGCAGACATGGCTTATCTCCGGCAATCAATTCGATATCATAGGGGCGCGCTCTGTTGGCTGGCAGGCCATTTGGGTGCGCCGTTTGCCTAATGTGGTCTATGATCCGTGGGGGCTTGAGCCGAATGCCACGGTATCAACCTTGACTGAGTTGCCGCGGGTCTTGCCGGCACCGTAGAGAATTTCTTAAGGCTGCCGCCATGCCCCACCCCTCAGGGGAGGAGCGGCGGTTAACTCCACAGCGGGCTTGGCGTCGTTCGACTGGTTTTGAGAAGCTTCCCGTATAACCTTAGTTCATACTACCCAGGAGACAGTCATGGCCAAGCTGATCATGAACTTACGCGGAGTTCCTGACGACGAGGCGGATGAGGTCAGGGAATTGCTGAACCAATACAACATCGATTTCTACGAGACTCCTCCCAATCGTTGGGGGATCACCAGCGGTGGCATATGGCTAAAGGATGCCGATTGCTACCCACAGGCAAAGCGCCTGCTCGATGAGTATCAGCGCAAACGCAGTGAACGGGTACGAGCCGAATATGAGGCCATGCGCCAGCGCGGCGAGATTGACACCCTCTTGCAGAGGGTTGCCCGGGAGCCACTTAAGGCCGCCCTCTATACCGTGCTGATGCTCATAATCCTGGCTTTCATGACCATACCTTTTGTCTATTTGGCCCTCGGTGTGACTAAACTGTGAGATCTTCCTTTTGAAAAGTTTGCCTTCCCCCTTGGGAAAGTCTTGGCCTTATCTGTTAGCATGGACTAACCGATTTAGTTTTTGCGACAGAGAGCATAAAGATGCAAGTAGATAATCAAAAGGTCGTCACCCTCGATTACACCCTTACCGAGAGCAAGGGCGAGGTTCTCGATCAGTCACAGGGCGGCGAGTTCGCCTATCTTCACGGCTCAGGCAATATCATCCCCGGTCTAGAAAAGGCCCTGGAAGGTAAGGAGGCTGGTGAGGAGCTTAGTGTGACTCTCGATCCGGCGGATGCCTATGGTGAACGGGATGACCGTTTAATCCAGTCAGTCCCCATGGACATGTTCCCGGAGGGGACTGAGGTCACCGTAGGTAGCCAGTTTCAGGCCCAAGGCCCTGACGGGGCGCCTATCCCGCTAGTGGTGACTAATGTTGGCGAACAAGAAGTCGAAGTAGACGCGAATCACCCGCTCGCTGGCGAGACGCTGAACTTTGATGTCAAGGTTGTCGATGTTCGTGACGCCACCGACGGTGAGATCGAGCAAGGCCAGCCCCAGCCTGGAGCTGCTTAAACGCCACCTATGTGGCTAATCTGAATGTCGATTAGCCACATGGGCACCAGGTAAGCCCCGGGCCGTGGTCACACGGCTCGGGGCGTTTTGATTTAGGCCTGTATATCAAACCCGGAACTGACCAACATGTTTTTGTAGCTCTCCAGCAAGCTGGCTCAGGCGATCGGCGATCTCCGCTGTCTCGCTGACCGATTGGTTGGTGTTGGTGGCTGAGTCGCTGATGTAGGTGATGTTTTGGTTTACCTCTTCGGCGACTTGTGATTGTTGCTCGACGGCGCTGGCTACTTGGTTGGTCATATCCTCAATCTTCGCCACCATTTGTGTGATCTCGTCCAGAGTAGCCCCGGCGTTGGTAGCCTCGCTAACAGTGTTATCCGCCTTGTCGCGGTTACTCTCCATTGATTCAACTGCCTGGCGGGTGCCCTCCTGGATACCCTCAACCATCTCCTGAATATCGCCTATCGAGTCCTGGGTCTTTTGGGCCAGTTTACGTACCTCTTCGGCAACAACTGTAAAACCGCGTCCACTCTCACCGGCCCGGGCTGCTTCTATAGCGGCGTTAAGGGCAAGCAGATTGGTTTGATCGGCAATACCCCTAATAACCTCCAGTACTTGGCCAATCTTGCCGCTTTGCTCCTCAAGGGCGTGGATGCTTGCGGAGGATTGATTGACGTTATCCGACAGGCTGTGGATGGCATCAATGGTCGCGCTGACTCCGCGCTGTCCTTGGCGCGCCTGATCGCTAGTTGAGCGAGCGGCATCTGCGGTCTCCTGGGTGTTGCGGGTTATTTCCTGAATAGATGCGCTCATCTCATTCATCGCCGTAGCCACTTCAGAGGAGCGGCTCTGTTGTTCGGCGACGTTGCCTCGATCATTTTCAGCGCTATCACGCATCTGCTGGGTTGCCGAGGCAATCTCGCTTATCGATTCGAGACTTACCTTGACCATACCCTGAATCTTATCAACAAAATTGTTATAAGCGGTGGTCAGTTGCGCTATCTCATCCTTGCCCTGGGCATTGAGGCGCTGGGTCAGATCACCATCCCCGGCGGCTATCTCCTTCATGCCTTGAACAGCAGCGGCTAGCCTGTTGGTTATGTGTCTTGATACGGCTATCGCTAGACCAAGTGCGGCAAACAGAGAGAGCACAAAGCCGACGATATTGAGCATGCCGGCACTTTGTTCAGCAACAGCAGCGGCGTCGATTCTCTGGTCGCGCTGTCGCTCAAGTATGCTGCGAAATTCAGCCAGATTTTGCTGAAATTCTAGGCGCGCATCCTGAGCATCATTGTGGTAGATCTCTTCAGCAGCGCTAAATTCGCCTTGCTCCTGAAGTTCAATTACCTCTGCCCCAGCGTGGTGGAGGTCAATATGTGGCTGTTCGAGAGAATCGAATGCCGCTCGGAACTCGCTGCTGGCCTGTTCGTAGTACTCGGTGTCGCGGAAGTCGTAGTACCATTCCCCGAACGAGCACTGCTCATAGTCGAGCATGCCATCAAAAACACGCTCATCCAGGAAGCTATTAGCGAGCTCGTTCATCCAGGCAAGGTGGTCGACCTCACGTTCGACAAGTTCGGTTGACTGCTCCATGTACTCAAGGGCAGCACGGTTGTCAGCTGCAATTCGCTGTTGGCCATAGTAAGAGATTATGGCCATAACCAGCATGAGGAGAAGGACGATGGCGAAGGCGCCAATGAGCTTAAAACGGATCGGCCAGTTTGCAAGCATAAAATAGTCCTGAAAAAGTGTAGTCTGGGCTCAATTGTTGACTGCGAGTGGGTGTCGTATAAGAATTCCCTACTGGTAGCCTCAAAAACTACCCGGGCCATTAGCTGTCCTGCTGTGAAGGACGCCGTGAATCCCTCCTTGGAGGATTCATGGCGTCATCGCTGGCGCCAAGACCCCCACACCGGGGCGGCTAATGGCGTCGGGGAAGTTTTTAGACCCTCCCCGGCAGATACTCTCTTGATAGCCAAAACGTTGTCAATTTTATATGCGCTTTTGCCGCCGTCTCTCGCTCTCTTTGAGATAGCTTTTGCGCAGGCGGATGTTTTCCGGGGTAATCTCGACTAGTTCATCGTCGTTGATCAGCTCCAAGGCTTGCTCTAGAGTTGGTCGCATGGGCGGAGTCAGTATGACATTCTCGTCGCTACCGGCGGCCCGCACATTGGTCAGCTCTTTGGCTTTGAGGGGGTTTACAGTCAGATCGTTATCGCGGCTGTGCAGGCCGATAATCATGCCCTCGTAGACCGGTTCATTCGGGCCGATTAGCATGCGGCCCCGCTCTTGCAGATTGAATAGGGCGTAGGCGACCGCTTTGCCGTCGTTACCAGAGATCATAGCACCGGCGCGCCGTTGGCCAACATCTTTATCGCTTCGCGGGCCGTAGTGGTCGAAGACGTGGGTTAGTATACCGGTGCCTGAGGTAAGGCTTAGGAAATCGGTTTGAAAACCGATCAGCCCACGGGCGGGGATGATGTAATCAAGCCTAACCCTGCCATTACTATCGACCTGCATGTCTTGTAAGCGCCCGCCACGCTCATTGAGGGCATCTATGACTGCCCCTTGGTGATCGCTGTCGATATCGGCTACGAGGTTTTCATAAGGCTCCTCGGGCTGGCCCTGGTCATTCTTACGCACGATAACCGCCGGGCGAGATACCGCGATTTCATAGCCCTCACGGCGCATATTCTCAAGCACCACGGAGAGATGGAGCAGGCCGCGCCCCGAAACATGAAAGCGATCCGGATCATCTGTCTGCTCCACCCGCAGGGCGACGTTGGATTTAAGTTCGCGCTCGAGGCGTTCGCGGATCTGCCGGCCGGTGACATAGCGGCCCTCGCGCCCGGCAAACGGCGATTTATTGACTTCAAAGCCCATGCTGACGGTCGGCTCGTCGACGCTTAGCGCGGGCAGGGCCTCTACCTGCTGCGGGTCGCAGACGGTATCGGAGATGTCGAGCGGGTCTATGCCGGTGATTGCCACGATATCGCCGGCCTCGGCACTTGCTGACTCGACGCGGTTGAGGCCGAGAAACCCGAGTAAGGTCTGGATACGGCCGTTGCGGGTGTTGCCCTGGCGATCAATGACGCTGACGTTGGTGCCGGGCGTGATGCGGCCGCGCTTGATTCGACCGATGCCGATCTGACCAAGATACTTGGAGTAGTCGAGCGAAGTTATCTGCATCTGCAGCGGGCCGCTGCTATCAACCTTCGGTGCTGCCACCTGCTCAACTATGGTTGTGAACAGTGGGGTCATGTCACCGCTGGTTATGCTAGCGTCATGGCCGGCATATCCGCCTAGAGCCGAGGCATATATCACCGGAAAGTCAAGCTGCTCTTCAGTGGCACCGAGATCGGCGAAAAGGTCGAAAGTACGGTCAATCACCCAGTTAACTCGGGCGCCAGGGCGGTCGATCTTGTTGACCACGACAATCGGCTTAAGTCCGAGCTTGAAGGCCTTCTCAGTAACGAAGCGCGTCTGCGGCATAGGCCCATCTTGGGCGTCGACAAGCAACAGCACCGAGTCGGCCATGGAGAGCA
Organism: Halorhodospira halochloris; assembly: GCF_002356555.2. NCBI lineage: Bacteria > Pseudomonadati > Pseudomonadota > Gammaproteobacteria > Chromatiales > Ectothiorhodospiraceae > Halorhodospira > Halorhodospira halochloris. Next base: position 1,668,983 of record NZ_AP017372.2, on the reverse strand, counting down.
CGCGCTCAACTTCGCCGCCGAAGTCGGCGTGCCCGGGCGTGTCGATTATATTGATCCGGTAGCCCTGCCAGTCGATAGCGGTGTTCTTGGAAAGGATTGTTATGCCGCGCTCCTTTTCCAGGTCGTCGGTATCCATAACCCGTTCGGAATCATCGCGGCTGTCGAGGGTTCCAGATTGTTGTAAGAGGCGGTCGACGAGGGTTGTCTTGCCGTGATCGACGTGGGCAATTATTGCTATGTTGCGAAGATTTTCAGCCATTTAGGGTTACCAGGTTCCTGTGTTTTCCATGGATGACCACGGTTCTTGAGGGGGCTTGGCATCTCCGGCTTGAAGCAGCTCAATGGAGATGCCGTCGGGAGAGCGGATAAAGGCCATGTTGCCGTCACGAGGGGGGCGATTGATGGTTATGCCGGCATCCATCAAGCGTTGGCAAGTGGCGTATATGTCCTTGACGCGATAGGCGATGTGGCCGAAGTTGCGGCCTCCGGAGTAGGTCTCGGGATCCCAGTTGTAGGTTAACTCGAGTAGTGGGGCCTGATCAGCCTTAGCGCGCTCGGCATCATCTGGGGCAGCGAGGAAGACCAGCGTAAAGCGGCCCTTCTCGCTCTCGTGACGTTTAACCTCTATGAGGCCGAGTTTGTTGCAGTAAAAGTCGAGCGACTGATCTAAATCGCTGACTCTTACCATGGTATGCAGGAACTGCATGCTTTATCCTCCTTGTTGCTCTATGGGAGCCGTCAAGAGACCTTTACTAACCTTTAGGGAGGCAGAGCCAGAGGTGGCGCCCATACGGACGCCGTATATCCTTCCCTGGAGGCTTGACGGTCGCATCCTTGCGGCGGAGACCCCGCGCATGCTCGCCACCTCTGGCTCCGCCTCCCTAAAGGTTAGTGAGAACCCTTGCAATAGCCGCGGCATCTTATCATCTTATAGCGGATCATCTTAAGGCGGGATAGATTAATTTGGGCATTAAGCGCAGCAACGACTATAGTGGCCAGCGGCCTAATTGGCGCATCGTGCTCAGCGTCTTGCCCTATTTGCGCGAGTTCCGCCAGCGCGCCTTGTTGGCCCTCGGCTTTCTGGTCTTAGCCAAGATAGCTACCGTCCTGGTGCCGGTCGCCCTTAAATTCCTCGTCGACCACCTAGATGAGGGTAGGGATGGCGAGATGATCTTGTTTATTCCCCTAGTGCTAGTGGTTGCCTACGGGCTGTTGCGATTTATGTCGACCGCCTTCCAGGAGCTGCGTGACGCTATCTTCGCCCGGGTCGCAGAGCGTACCATGCGTCGCGCCGCGCTGCAGGCCTTTGAGCACTTGCACCGTCTCGATCTGGGGTTTCACTTGGCGCGGCGCACCGGTGCATTGGCCCGGGATATTGAACGGGGCACCAGCGGCATGGCTTTTCTGTTGCGGACCCTGGTGTTCAATATCGGCCCCACATTAGTAGAACTGAGTCTGGTGGCACTGGTTTTGGCTATCGCCTTTGACATTTCATTTGTCATTACTGTGGCTGTGGCAGTGCTGTTCTATGTTGTCTATTCACTGCTGGTTACAGAATGGCGAACCCGTTTTGTGCGCGAAGCCAATGAGATGGATAACCGCTCAAATACTCGGGCTCTAGACAGTCTGCTCAACTACGAGACGGTTAAATACTTCAACGCAGAGCAGCAAGAGGCCGATGCCTACGACCGTGATCTGGCGGCTTGGGAGCAGGCCAGGATCAAACACCGGGTCTCCCTGGCTACACTGAATACTGGACAAGCCTTCATTGTAGCTGTCGCGGTAACGGTCATGATGGGTATGGCAACCTTGCAAGTCGCGGACGGTAGTATGAGTCTGGGCGACTTGACCATGATAAATGCCTACCTACTGCAGCTGTTTATACCGCTGAACAATCTTGGCTTTGTCTACCGTGAGATGCGCGAAGCCCTGGTAAATATTGAGCGCCTGTTTGGTCTTACCGATCAGCCGCCGCAGGTCGCCGATATGCCTCAGGCGCGTGTACTCGAACCCAATGGCGGCGAGGTCTGCTTCGAGGGTGTCAGTTTTGCATATCAGGGTGATCGCCCCATCCTGCGCGATGTCAGTTTCACGGTGCCGGTCGGGGCCAAGGTGGCGATTGTCGGTCCTAGTGGGGCCGGTAAGTCTACCGTGGCGCGTCTGTTATTCCGCTTCTACGATGTCGACTCGGGTCGTATAACAATCAATGGCGAGGATATTCGTGCGGTTACCCAGCACAGTCTGCGCGCGGCTATAGGTGTGGTGCCGCAGGATACGGTGCTGTTCAATGATACAATCCGCTACAATATTGCCTACGCCAACCGAGGCGCTAGCGATAGTCAGATTTGGCAAGCAGTGCGGCGTGCTCACCTGGAGGGGTTCATCAACTCCTTGCCCGAGGGGCTGGATACGCTAGTTGGTGAGCGAGGCCTGAAGGTCTCCGGCGGTGAGAAGCAGCGGATAGCCATTGCCCGGGTGCTGCTTAAGGACCCGCCGCTGTTGGTCCTTGACGAGGCGACATCTTCTCTCGACTCGGCTGCTGAGCAGGCGATCCTCGCCACTCTGGATGAGGTGTCTCAGGCGCGCACAACTTTGGCCATAGCTCATCGCTTATCAACAATTCAAGATGCGGACAAGATACTGTTGCTTGAAGATGGTCGTATTAAAGAGGCTGGAACCCACAGCGAGCTTCTCGCCCGGGATGGTGGCTATGCCCGGCTGTGGCGCTATCAGCAGGGCATGGGTGGTTGCTAAAGGCTTGCTAATAAATAAATGAGCTTGATCTACGATTTGCACTGCCACTCAAATATCTCCGACGGGCTACTTGCCCCGCATGAAGTGGTTGCTAGGGCCGCTCGGCGTGGCGTGACCACCCTCGCGCTTACCGATCACGATACTATCGATGGGGTGGCAAGTGCACGTCAGGCGGCACAAGCGCGTGGTATTGAGTTAATTACCGGGGTTGAACTCTCGGTGATTTGGCAAAGGCGTACTTTTCACATTGTCGGTTTGGGCGTTGATACTGCTGAAGAGAGGCTGCTTGGCGGGCTCGAGCGCATGCAGCAGGCGCGCCATGCCAGGGGGGTCGCCATCGGTGAGCGCCTCGAACGGGCCGGCTTGACCGGTGCTCTCGACGGGGCCCGGGAGGTGGCAGGAGCAGCGCAACTGACCCGTGCCCATTATGCCCGCTGGCTGGTAGATACAGGACAGGTGCGGGGTTATGAAGATGCATTTAAGCGCTATCTGCGCCGCGGCAGAGTAGGGTATGTGCATGGTGACTGGGTGGAACTCGAAGAGGGGATAGAGTGGATTAATAACGCTGGCGGGATAGCGGTTCTGGCCCATCCACTCGGTTACGATCTCACTGGTGCCTGGTTGCGCCGAGTCCTTGACGCCTTCACCGCAGCAGGAGGTCGCGGTCTTGAGGTTGGTTGTGGGACCTCGCCTCTGCCGCGTCAGGTTGCGCAGCTCGGCGGTTGGTGCCGTCGTTACGAATTGCTAGCCTCGGTAGGCTCCGACTTTCACGCCCCTGGGTATAACGCCAGGGATTTGGGCTCTGCCCCGCAACTGCCGGATGATTTACCAGTTATCTGGCAAGAGTTGGAGGTCAATAGCTGATGCGGCAAATCCTGCTAGATACTGAGACCACCGGTTTTGAGCCCAGCGATGGGCACCGGATCATTGAGATTGGCTGTGTCGAGCTGATAAAACGCCGGGTCACAAGGAATACCTTCCATCGCTATATCAATCCGGGCCGTGGTGTCGACGAAGGGGCGCAGAGTGTCCACGGTCTGAGTAACTCCTTTCTTGCCGATAAGCCGCGTTTTGCTGAGATAGCCGCAGATTTTATCGATTACATTCGTGATGCTGAGGTCATCATCCACAACGCTCCGTTCGATGTGGGGTTTATCGACCATGAGCTGAGCCTGCTCGGTAGACGCTGGGGTAAGCTTGAGGATTACTGCACTGTTACTGATTCCCTGGAGCTGGCCCGTAAGAAGCACCCGCGACAGCGCTGTAGCCTTGATGCGCTATGTAAACGCTACAGCATCGACTCCTCACGCCGGGAGCTGCATGGGGCATTGCTCGACGCTGAGTTACTGGCCGGTGTCTATCTGGCTATGACCGGGGGGCAAGCCACCCTCGCCCTAGGAGGCGGTGGCGACACTGACGAATCTGGGGTGGAGCAGGTGAGGGCGTTGCCGAGTGATCGCCCCCGCTTGCCGGTCCCGGAGCTAAGTGACAGCGATTGTGCGGCACACGAGCAGCTGCTGCAGCGGATTGATAAAAGCTGTTCCTCAGGACAGGCCCTGTGGCGGTCACAAAGCGGGCACTGACATGATTAAATCTCCACTGCATGCGGTTACTTTTGATTTGGATGATACCCTCTGGTCGGTGGATGATGTGCTCGCCCGGGCTGAGCAGGTCTTGTATGAATATTTGCGCTGCGAGTATCCGCTGATCGCCGAGCGCTTTGCCATTGCCGATATGCGTGAATTGCGTCGCCGTCTAGCAGCTGAGCGCGCCGATCTGGCCCGTAACGCAACTAAGCTGCGCCGGGCTATGCTCTATTATGTCGCCCAAGACTGCGGGCTGGATGAGTCTGCAGCCGAGCAGTTTACCGAGCTATGCTTTGCTATCTTCATTGAGGCTCGGCAACAAGTAAAGCCTTATGAGGAGGTCCCGGAAGCCATAAGGTATCTCGCGCAGCACCTCTCCATAGGGGTGATAACCAACGGCAATGCGGATGTTTATCGGACCGAATTAGGGCCCTTCATTGACTTCGTTGTGCGTGGTGTTGATATAGATATACCCAAGCCGGAGCCGGAGATATTCCATTACGCCTGCCGCCAGGCGGGTTTGGCCCCGGAGCATGTACTGCATGTCGGTGACGACCCGTGGATAGATGCTGCCGGGGCGCTGAGTGCAGGTATGCAGGCAGCTTTAATTTGTCGTGACGGAGTGCCGGGGGGTAGCGCAACCTTGCCTGATTGTGCCATTGTGCCCGATCTCAATGCCCTTAATCGTTTGATTGATCGAGCCTTGGGGTGCCTCTAAAAACTTCGCCGGCGCCACCATCCGCCCCGGTGTGGAGGTCTTGGCGCCAGGGATGGCGCCATGAAGCCTCCAGGGATGGATTTACGGCGTCCTCCACACCGGGGTGGATGGTGGCGCCGGCGAAGTTTTAGAGGTTCCCCTTGGTAGAATCTTGAAAGTTGTCTCTCGCAGGTAGTTTAAAGCCTATGTCGCAAGCGCAAAGTTCGCTTCCGCAGGATTCCTTAATTCCGGTCGGCGTGAGCAGTTGTCTGCTCGGCGAAGAAGTGCGTTACGACGGCAGCCATAAGCGTGACCGCTTCATAACCGATAAGTTGAGCAGCTATCTCGAGTTTGTGCCGATCTGTCCGGAGGTGGCGATTGGAATGAGTATTCCGCGCCCACCGATTCGCCTTGAGCTGGTTGAGGGCGAGGTCAGATTAAGGGGGGTGCGCGATAGCTGCGTCGATGTCACTGAGCCGATCGGCGAATACTCCAGCGCTATCTCCTCTGCCATTGACAACCTAAGTGGCTATATCCTTAAGAGTAAGTCACCGAGTTGTGGTATGGAGCGGGTCAAGGTCTATAAACCGGACGGCAACCTGGCCGGTTTTTCTTCCCCTGGCATGTATGCTCGCCGGTTACTGGAGCGCTATCCGCTGCTGCCTGTGGAAGAGGACGGGCGCTTGAATGACCCGGCCTTGCGCGATTCATTTATTTGTCGAGTATTTGCCTATCACCGCTGGCGTCAGCTCTGTGCCGCGGGACTAAAGCGCGATGACATAGTGCAGTTTCACGCCGAGCACAAATTGCTGATTATGGCCCACGACGAGCAGCGTATGCGCCGCTTAGGGAAGTTGGTGGGGAGCCTTGGTAAGGAGGATCTGGATGCCGCGGCTCAGGAGTATATCAAGGAATTCATGGCGGCATTAGCCCAGCCGGCAACGCGCAAGCGGCATGTCAATGTTCTGCAGCACTTACTCGGCTACCTTAAGCGGGACCTAGCGCCTGATGACAAACGCGAGGTACTAAATGTTATTGATCAGTATCGCCTCGGCATGATCCCCCTGATTGTGCCCATAACCCTTTTGAGGCACCATTTCCGCCGCATAAGAGTGCCCTACGTTGAGCGTCAGCTCTACCTTTACTGGAGTCCACCAGAGCTTGCTCTACAAAATGAGCTTTGATCTAGTCTAATATAAGGGTTAGCTGTAGTGATAAAAGGATTGCGCTGGCGCTACTGGTTGGGCTGGGGGTTGCCCGTTATAGTCCTTGCCGGTGGGGTAATTATCTTTGTCTTACTTGTTGCAACTCGCCCGCAGCCTGTAGAACGCGAGCCGGCAGAGCCGCACTGGGTGGTTACCACTACAACCGCTGAGCCTGCGGCCCACAAGCCACTGCTTCGTATCTACGGCTATGTCGTTTCGCCCAGCGCGGTGACTGTGAAATCGGCGGTCGAAGCGGATGTTAAGGATGTTCCGGCCCGGGATGGGAGTCTGATTAAGCGCGATGGGTTGCTGGTTGAGCTTGATGATGGCGAGTTGCGCGATGTCCTGCGCCAGCGTCAGGCTGAGCTAGATGAGCTGGAGGCCGCTTTACGTCAGGAGCGGCGTGCAGTAGCAGCCGATGGTGATGATCTGCGTGCCGAAAAGAAGCTGCTGGAGATAGATAAGCGGCGGGTGTCGCGGTTAGAGCGTTTGGTCGATGATGAAGCGGCATCGCCGTCTGAGCTTGATGATGCGCAGGAGGCCAAGGAGCGACGGCGCCAGGCGGTTACCAGGGCACAACAGGCGGTTGATGATGGTGAGGCCCGGATTCAAGCTGCCGAAGCGCGCCGGGATGCAGCTGAAGCTGCGCGCGATCAGGCTCGACGTGATGTTGAGCGCAGTTCGATAAAGTCGCCGTTCCGCGGTCGGATAAGTGGCGTGGAGGTAGCTGCTGGCGATCGGGTAACACCCGGCTCGAGCCTGGTAGAGATTTACGATACCGGCGACCTTGAAGTGCAAGCGCGGATTCCTTCGCCGCGCCTTGGTTCGTTGCAGCGCGCCCTTGCTGGCGGGGTTGAGGTAGCTGGTCGAGCATATATAGACGGAGTCACCAAACAGGTTGAATTGGATCGTTTCGCTGGGCGAAGCCCGCGTGATCAGGGCGGGGTGGAGGCCCTATTTGCCCTTGAGGGGCGGCATGATGATGTCGCCTTGGACCGCTTTGCGACAATTGAGCTGGAATTACCGGTCGAGCCGCAGAGCTTGGTCCTACCCTATGAAGCACTCTACGACATGGATCGGATCTTTGTTGTAGGGGAAGATGACAGACTGCGTGAAGTAGAGGTTCAACGTTTAGGTGAGGCAAAGCTGGCAGGCTCTCCTGAAGGCCGACAAAGAGGTGCTCTGGTTCGTGTGCCGCAGCTCGAGCCCGGAGCAGAGATAGTTACTACTCAAATACCCCAAGCCACTGACGGGTTGCGGGTGCGCGTCCGGGAAGAGCATTAAGCCATGCCCGCACCGCGCCGTGATGCCATGCGTTGGCTGGCCGAGCATCCAGTTGCTGCGAATCTGGTGTTAGCACTGATGTTCGTCTCCGGCTTCTACGCGGTAACCCAGCTCAATACCCAGTTCTTCCCCAACTTTGAGCTCGAGGTGGTGACCGTTGAGGTGCCGTGGACCGGTGCCACTGCTGAGGATGTTGCCGCATCTTTGACCCGCCCACTGGAAGACGCGGTGCGTGACGTCCAGGGACTGCGGGAGATGGAGTCGAGTTCAACCGATGGCTTGGCGAGCATCACCCTGGAGTTTGCTGAGGGCACGGATATGACCGATGCCGTGGAGTCGGTCAAGGATCGTGTGGCGGGTATCCGTAACTTGCCCGAGGAGGCCGAGGAGCCTACTATTCGTCGCCCACCACGGTTCGATCCTATAGCCAGGGTAGCCATAAGTGGTGATGTCTCAGCACAGACGCTGCGGGCGTGGGCGCAGGATATGGAGGATGAGCTGCTGCGTCGCGGTGTAGCAGATGTGCAGATCAGCGGCATGGCCGAGCTGGAGGCGGCGGTCGAGATAGAGCAAAGGTGGTTGCTTGATAGCGGTCTGACCTTCGGAGAGCTGGGCAATCTTCTCGCCAGCGAGAGCCTAGACATGCCCGGCGGTGAAGTCGGCGCAGCGGATATCGCTCGGCAGTTACGCAGCCTAGAGCAGCGGCGCAGTGTCGAAGGGCTGCGCGACCTTCAAGTGAGTGTGGGAGATGATGGGTTGCCACTGCTCTTGGGAGATCTGGCGCAGATCGAGCTGCGCGCCCGGGAGCAGCAGGTCAGTGTCCGTCGCGGTGAGTTCCCGGCGATTGAGATGCTGCTCCAGCGTGCCGAAGATCAGGATTCGCTGGAGGCGGCACGCATCCTCGATGAATGGTATGCGGATGTCGAGCAACGCCTGCCTGATAGCATGGAGATCACTCTCTATGATCAGTTCTGGGAGCTGGTCAGTGAGCGGATAGGGCTGCTGCTGGTTAATGGTCTTGCCGGTCTTTTGCTGGTGGTGGCCATTCTCTTCACGTTTTTGACCGCGCGAGTTGCCTTCTGGGTCACTGTGGGTATCCCAGCGGCCTTTCTGGCCGCTTTGACTGTGCTCTGGGCGGTGGGCGGTACGATCAACATGATGAGTCTGTTTGCACTCATTATGACTTTGGGGATCATTGTTGATGATGCCATTGTGGTTGGTGAGCGTGGAGTGGCCCGCTTTGAGCGCGGCGAGTCGCCCGGTGAGGCAGCAGCGGGGGGTGCGCGGGATATGTTGGCGCCGGTTATGGCGTCATCGCTGACCACAGTGGCGGCCTTTATTCCCTTAATGGCTATTGGCGGGACTATGGGCAATATCATGTTTGATATCCCGCTAGTAGTTATCTGCGTGATTATCGCCTCGCTTATTGAGGCCTTTATAGTTCTGCCTGGGCACTTGCGCCGCTCCTTTGAGGGACAGCAACGCGGGCGCTCACCGACACGTCTGCGCCGGGCGGTTGAAAGTGGTTTTGACAACTTCCGTTACGGTGTTTACCGACGCTGGGTCAGCACCGCGGTACGCTGGCGCTGGAGTACTCTGGCTAGCGCATGTGCCTTGTTGGTTGCAGCGATCGGCTTGGTGGCTGGAGGGCGGATAGATTTCACCTTTTTCCCCGAGCCCGAAGGGACGGTCATTTACGCCAATGTCGGTTTTGCCCCGGGGACACCGCCGGAGCGGGTGGATGCCTTTATCCACGATATAGAGCGCAAGTTAACCGAGGTTGATGAGCAGCTTGCTGAACAGGAGCTGGTTCGTTCGCGGGTGGTTCGTCAAGGCGAGACGTACAGTGCCGGCGGGGAAAGGGTCAGCCGCGGGGATCATTATGCCGGAGTGGTCGTTGAGCTTATTTCTCCGGAACTACGCGAAGTTCGCAACTCGACTATCCTCGCCGCCTGGGAGCAGAGCATTGAGCGCCATCCTGGAGTCGAGCGCTTGGTTATGCGCGAGCGGGTGGCAGGCCCTCCAGGAGAGGATATCAATGTCCGGCTTAGTGGTGCAGAGCCAGAAGTTCTGCGTAGTGCTGCGGATGATCTGCGCGAGGTCTTGAGTACCTTTTCGGGGGTTAGAGGGGTCGATGATGACCTGCCTTATGGTCAGGAGCAGTTGCTCTATAGCCTCAATGCCGAAGGCCGCGCCCTAGGGTTGAGTACTGATGACCTCAGCCGCCAGATCCGGGATGCCTTCGCCGGCAATCTGGCGCAGATTTATCATCAGGGCCGCGATGAGGTTGAGGTTCGGCTGCGCCGGCCGAAGACCGAGCGCGATAATCTAGCTGCTCTGCTAGATACCCAGATCAGGCTACCTGATGGTGGGTTGGTGCCCCTAGAGAGCGTAGTCGATCTTGATTCCAGGCGCGGTTTTGAAGTTGTGCGCCACTTTAACGGCGATTTAGTAGTTAGCATTACCGCAGATGTCGATGACCAGATGGGTAATGCTGGTGATATCCGGCGCGATCTGAGCGCTAATGTGCTACCGCAGCTCGAGCACGATTACGGTGTTGAAAGTTCCTTTGGTGGCCGGGCTGATATGCAGGAGGAGACCCTGGGCGATATGCAAAGTGGTCTCTTTTTGGCCCTGGGGCTTATCTATTTGGTGTTAGCTTGGGTGTTTGCTTCCTACGGCTGGCCATTATTGGTAATGGCGGTCATCCCATTCGGGATTGTCGGGGCCTTAGCGGGGCACTGGCTGATGGGGATAGATCTTACCCTGCTCTCGTTGTTTGGGTTGTTTGGTCTGACTGGCATCACTGTCAATAATGCTATAATCCTGACCATCTTCTATCGCCAGATCAGGGCCAGTGGGGTTGCCGTCGACGAGGCCCTAGTGCAGGCGTCTTGTCAGCGCTTGCGGGCCATGATTCTCACCTCACTTACTACCATTGGTGGGTTGTTGCCGCTGCTAGCGGAGACTTCAGTGCAAGCACAATTCCTGATACCAATGGCGGTAGCAATAGCATTCGGTTTGGCTGGGGCAACCGCTATCGTGCTCTTCCTTATGCCGGCGCTGCTGAGCATATACGAAGGTGCTGCCGAGCGGATTGCTCAGGGCCGTGGTAGAGCAAGGATTATGGAGTAGGGTGGGGCTTACTGGCGTGCGCATTGGTGCATTGATTATCGGCGATGAGTTGTTGACCGGCAGGCGGCAAGATCAACATCTACCGGCGCTGATAGAAATACTTGCCAAGCGCGGCCTGGAGTTGGCTTGGGTGCGCATACTCGGGGATGATCCGGCATTGCTCACTCAAACCCTGCAGCAGACTTTCGCTACTGATGATATTGTCTTAAGTTTTGGCGGAATTGGGGCTACCCCCGACGATCGTACCCGTCAATGCTGTGCTAAAGCACTAGCAGTGCCACTGCAGCGCCATATAGATGCACAGCAGGCTATGCAGCACCATTTTGGCGATAGGGCCGATGAGCAACGTCTGCGCATGGTTGATTTTCCCCAGGGTGCGGCTATGATCCCCAATCCGGTCAATAAGGTTGCTGGATTCAGCATCAAAGACCACCACTTTGTGCCCGGTTTTCCGAGCATGGCCTGGCCTATGATTGAGTGGGTTATGGATACCTATTATGTCCATATACAGCAGCCGGGACATGTAGAACAGCGGACCATGCGCGTTATCGGGGCGCGTGAGGGGGATTTGATCCCCCTCCTGGAAAGACTGCAAGGGGCCTATCCGCAGCTGCGCATATCCTGTTTACCCAGCGCATCTGCACAGGGCTGTGGCTTTGAGGTAGAGCTCGGAGTAAGTGGTCCCAATCCATTGGTAGCTCAGGCCTTTGCTCAGCTTACTGATATGTTGGCGGAGAACGGCTACAATTGGGAATAGTAGATTTATTTGGGCAGGTCGCTAATGTCAGATTCTCCTATTAAAACACCGTTTGTCCCGCGGTATTTTCGGTCCCAGGCTTATACCGCCGCTGAGCAGTTGAGTGAGGAGCAGCGCGCTGAGCTGCGCGAGCGTATTCCTAGGCTGTTGCAAGAGAAGGATGCGGTACTGGTGGCCCACTATTATACCGATGGTGAGATACAGCGCATGGCCGATCAGACCGGGGGGTGTGTCTCTGACTCTCTAGAGATGGCTAGGTTCGGTGCCGAGCATACCGCCTCTACTGTTGTAGTGGCGGGCGTGAGGTTTATGGGCGAGACCGCTAAGATACTAACCCCGCATAAGCGTGTTTTGATGCCTACTCTTGAGGCTACCTGTTCGTTGGATATCGGCTGTCCCGCTGAGCAGTTCGCCGCCTTTTGTGATCAGCATCCAGAGCGCACGGTGGTTGTCTACGCCAATACCTCAGCGCAGGTTAAGGCGCGGGCAGACTGGGTGGTCACTTCTAGTATCGCTGTAGATGTTGTGCGCCACCTGCATGAGTCAGGTGAAAAGATACTCTGGGCTCCGGATCGTTATCTTGGTGAGTACGTGCAGCGGGAGACCGGTGCTGATATGTTGCTTTGGCAGGGCAGCTGTATCGTCCATGAAGAGTTCCGGGCTCTTGAGCTGACTGAACTGCGTAAATATTACCCGCAAGCTGAGGTGTTGGTGCACCCTGAATCACCTGGTGCGGTTATTGAGCAGGCCGATGTCGTCGGCTCGACAACCCAGCTCCTTAAGGCAGCTCAAAATAGCAGTGCGCCGCAGCTGATCGTTGCCACGGATGCCGGTATTTTCCACAAGATGCAGCAGCTCGCCCCCGGCAAGGAGCTAATCGCGGCCCCTACTGCCGGGCATAGTGCCAGCTGTCGCTCCTGTGCCCATTGCCCATGGATGGCTATGAACGGCCTGGTTAATCTGGCTAGCGCTTTGGAGCAGGGGGCTCCAGAGGTCCATGTTGACCCGCAAGTGGTGGCCAAAGCACAACATTCACTCGGGCGAATGCTCGATTTTGCTGCTCAGCGTTCGGCTCAAGTGCTCGGTGTTGGTGATGCATGAACTACTCCCGCCTAGCCTTTCAGGCTATGGCGTGAGTTGTGCGCTGCAACGGTAGATGGTTCATTCCGCTGCGCTTTGCCGACGCTCGCGGAGTTTTTCCTGGATCTCTTTGTGCTTGGTCGCATCCAGGGGCAGGTTCCAGATCTGAGTTACCGCTATCAGCTTGGCAAAGGCAGATCCCAGCCCTGCCGTTATCAGGATAAGCTCATTAGAGGCCTTATCTGCTCCGGGTGTTATGGCGGCACTGCCACCGGTTATGGCAAGGACCCCAACGGCGAACAGGATAGCAACGGCCAATGCGCACCGGCCAGCAAATAGCCATAGCCCGAACTGAAAACCAGCGCGCGCTGTGTCGTTTCGCAATGACTCAGAGTCTACCGTATCAGCTTGGATAGCGGCCGATAGGGCCCAGTCCATGCCCGCAGTGAAGCCAATCAGTGCAGTCAGAATCAGCATGACCAGGGTATCCCCCTCGGCGAGCAGGGGGATCCAAATCAACACTGCGGCAGTGTAGATAAGTGCTGCTGACCAGCTCTGATGCTTGCCGCAACGGCGCGCCAGTGCCAGCCCTATCGGCAAGCCTACAAGCGCCGCCGCAAGATATGTAAAGACAACTGGCAGGATTATGTTGCTGGTTCCGACAACTTCCATGCTTATATGGAATATCAGAATTACCGGCAAGCTATTGGCGAAGATGTTAAGTGAGTGGGCGATCAGAAGACGGCGCCATGAGGGGCTGACGCGGATCCTACGAAAAGATTGCATAAATCTTTCCGGTGCAGGTGCTGAGCCAGGATCGGGTAGGTAGATTAGCATCATTAAGCTAGCGACTAGGCTGAGCAAAACTATAGACCAAAAGATTGCTTGGTCTACCCCTTGGGTTAGGACTCCGGATTGCGTAGCCAAAAATGGCAATGCCAAGCCAACTATTAGCCCTATCGTAAGTGTTGTCTGTCCGGCGAAATAAAATCTGCTGCGCTGATGATAATAACCTGACAGTTCCGCAGGCCAAGCTAATTGACTGACGCGCATTATTGACAAGCCAAAAGTGAGAGCGCAGCCACTAACTAATAGCTGAGCCTTGCCCCATTGATCGTCAATCAATAGTGGCACCGCAAGTCCTATAATCATCAGCGTTGCTCCGCAAAACCAGCCGAGCTTTCGCCTCCCTGCGGGGATTGAGTTACGATCACTCCAGTAACCAAAGAATAGTGGTGTAACTGTATCGACGATGCGCAGGATGGCGATAATTATCCCTACGAATAGTATTGAAACCTGCGGTGTGTCGATTAAAGGGGGCGCCAAGTATAGGTAAAATGCCGGCAGGCAGATTGCCGGCGGTAGGCCAAGCATGGCGTAGGCAAAAATGGCGGTGCGGTTATGTACTGGCACTGCAGCCGGACTAGTTGACATAATTTGTGGTTATAGCCAAAAGCGGTTTTTGTTATGCTGATACTATCCTGTACGCTAGTATAAAAGACAGGGCTAAGTTTTGGGTTGCCAGTCAGTGATCACCGATAGCCATAGGCTCCAAGTCCTCTATAAGGATGAGCGTATGGTGGCGGTCTATAAGCCAAATAATTTGTTAGTCCATAGGACTGGTATTGACCGTGATCGGGTTGCAGCTGTTCAACTGGTGCGTGATCAGCTAGCCGGGCAGTGGGTCTACCCAGTTCACCGTTTAGACCGGGCGACTGCCGGGGTTTTGCTCTTCGCTCTCGATCCTGACGCGGCGGGCAAAATCGCCGCGGCGTTTCGCGAGCAGAGGGTTGTTAAACGATACCGCGCCGTTGTCCGTGGTTGGATAGAGCAGGGCGGTCGTGTCGATAAGCCACTTGGCAGGGGGCGGCGTGGTGAGGGGGGCGATCCTCAGCCGGCGGTCACTGAGTTTAAACCCCTGGCTTGGGCTGAATTGCCTACGCCGGTCTCCCGCTACTCGACGGCTCGTTATACCTGTATCGATCTATGGCCTCGCAGTGGCAGACGGCATCAGTTGCGCCGCCATCTGAAGTCGCTTAGCCACCCCATCATTGGCGACACTACACACGGTGATAGTGCCCACAACTCACTCTTCCGCGAGCTTTTTGGTGTCTGGAGGCTGATGCTGATGGCAACGGAGATATGCTTGCCGCATCCTGAGGATGCGCAGCCGATCCGGATAACCGCACAACCTGATAAAGAGTGGCAATATGTGCTACGTCAGCTTGGTATTGCTTGCTAAAAAGGCTCATAAAAGTTTCTCCGACTACGGAATCTTAAAACTATGACGGTACGCAATCTTGAGGCGCTGTTTCAGCCACGCTCTGTAGTGCTGATCGGCGAAGGTGGCGATCTCGATCGGCGGATCTTGCGCAATCTGCTCAGTGAGCCCTTCCAAGGGCCGGTGATGCCGCTAATGCAGGGCGTTAGCTCACTTGCCGCCGTGCCAGTTTACTCCAGCCTCGAACAGCTGCCGGCTATTCCCGATCTGGCAGTAATCACCCAGCCGGTTGGGCACGCCCCGGACTGGATAAGACGGTTGGGTGAATTAGGCACTCGCGGTGTTATGGTAGCGCGCTCTGTATCGCCCGATTGTAGCTATGAACGCAGTAAGGAGTTGGAGCAGGCCCTATTGGAGGCAGCTCGGCCGTACATGATAAGGGTTGTTGGGCCAGGTAGCAGCTGCCTGAGTGTGCCCCATCTAGGTCTGCACGCCTCAACTATGCCGGTCACCCTGGAGCCGGGCCGGGCGGCTCTGGTGACCAAGTCGTCGGCCATGGCCGGCGCTGCGCTGCAGTGGTGCGCTGAACATGGCGCTGGGCTGTCTCACGTGATTCATATTGGCGGTGCCGTAGATGTCGATCTTGGTGATAGCTTCGATTACCTCGCCACCGATCACCGCGCCCGAGCTGTAATAGTTTATCTGGAGCGGGTGCGCCGAACCCGCAAGTTTATGTCGGCGCTTCGCCGGTTGGCGCGCATGAAGCCAGTAATAGTGCTTAAACCAGTCGAGGTTGGAGCAGATGAGATAGATGATTTTGTTTATGATGCCGCCTTCCGCCGAGCCGGTGTGGTGCGGGTAGATGATCTTGAGGAGTTATTCAGCGCGGTTGAGATCCTGGAGACGAGTCGCCCTCCAGGGCGTGATGGAACACTCGGCATCATAGGCAACAGCCGCAGTCTGGGCTTGCTGGCCGGCAACGCTCTGCGTCGTTATGACAATTCCCCGCAGAGGATCAGCGCTGAAAGTAGTGACAAGCTCGCCGGCTTAGCACGCGACCCTGAGGCTAGTGATAATCCTCTCGACCTTGGCGGCGATGCTGGGGCGTCAGAATATGATAAGGCACTGGATATCCTCGGTGGAGATCGTCAGGTGAGCGGCATCTTGGCAATCAAGTCGCCAGGCGCTAGCGACGATGGCCAAGAGGTTGCCGAGGTCATTGTTAAGCACGCTAAGCGGTTGCGCAAACCGCTGCTGGCGGCATGGGGGAATTCGGCGGGAGAGAGTGGCAAAGCCTTCCTAGAGGATAAGGTGCCGGCTTTTGAGTATCCTGAGGAGGCAGTGCGTGCCTTCAGCCGGCTGCTGCAATACCGGCGTAGCCAGACTTTGTTGATGCAGACCCCACCTTCAGTGCCGGAAGATTTTACTCCCGATTATGAACAGGCCCGGCTTATCCTCTCCGCGGCTCTGACCGCAGGACGCGATCAACTCAATGAATATCAGACCCAGCGTCTGCTGAGTGCTTATGGCATACCGTCTGTGGAGACTCGGCGAGCTTCTGATCCAGAGCAGGCAGCGGAGGTTGCCGAGGAGTTTGATCAACCGGTAGTGCTCAAGCTGATGTCTCCGGAGGTGGAATTAAAATCACAAGTCGGTGGTGTCGTGCTCGATTTAGAAGGGGGGGCGGCGGTATACGCCCAAGCCCAGGCCATGCTGGAGCGGCTGCATAAGGTTAGCGGTGACAATGCGGCATTTGACGGTTTT